>NZ_JBICYQ010000018.1:0-166942 GCF_043201055.1 Streptomyces sp. NPDC048338 | reverse complement strand
ATCGCGCAGCGACGCGACGAGGAACGAGGAGCGCCCTTGAGGGCACGGACCCGGCTGCCACACTCGGAGAGAGGGCGGCCAACCACCAGAAGCCACCCAAGACCGCCCAGCCCCAAGCGCCCAAGACCAGCACCCCCCAAGCCCCGCCCCCCCCAAGCCCCGCCCCCCCACCCCCCCACCCCCCTCACATCCCCGCCAAGTACCCCGCCAGACGGTCGTACTCCTCCCTCACCCCCGTCTCCATGCCCGCCGCGAGCGCCTGGTCCCGGATCTCCGTCGTCGGCCAGTACGAGGTGCTCGTCAGTGCCGTGCCCCCATCGGGTGTCGCGTCGAAGGCGAGTGTGACCAGGACCGGGTCCGCGTCCGGCATCTGCTCGAAGTTCTCCGTGTAGACGAGGCGTTCGGCCGGGACGACCTCCTCGTACGTGCCGGAGAAGACGATCTGCTGCCCGTCCGGCGCGGTCTGTCCCCAGCGCCAGGCCCCGCCCGCCCGCAGGTCGATGTCGCAGACCGTGGTGGTCAGCCCGGCGGCCCCGTACCACCGGCGTACGTGTTCGGGCCGTGTCCACGCCTCCCAGACGCGTCCGACCGGGGCGTCGAAGGTGCGGGTGACGACCAGTTCCCGGTCCGCCGGTGTCGTCAGCAGAGTGATCATGGAACGCTCCCGTCCAGCCCGTCCCCCCACCCGGTCGTCCCCCTCCCAGGATCACCCCTCGCGGCGCCGGAATCACCTCGGCGAAACCCAGTGAACACGTTCAACCCGAAGGCGCTATCGTGCAGTCACGCGGCTGCGGTTCACCATGCGCCGCCTTCTGACCTGTGGGGGGTCCCTTTGATGCGCTCTACGCGCACGCTTCCGCGCGCCTTCGTGCGCGCGGCGGCAGTCTTCGCACTTTCGGCAGGTGTCACCCTGCCCGCCGTCGTCGCGGCCCCGTCCGCGTACGCGGCGACCGTCAGCCAGACCGTGACCCAGGACGACGGCCGGCTCACCCTGGGGCTCCCGAGCTACGCGCTCTGGGTGAAGGTGAGCGTGCTCGCCTCCACCGCCCCCGACGCCCCGGTCCTCGCCTCGACCGACGAGCTGACCTCGACGGACTCCAACGCCTGGACCACCGACGCGCCGATCCGGCTCCCGGAGGGCACCGCGTTCGGCGACTACCCGCTGGCGGTGGAATTCCGTCTGCCCGGCGGTGTCGTCGAGCGCTGGACCGGCGGCACGTTCGGCTACAAGCTGCACACCGGCGTCGGCGCGGTCGCCTTCGACCGCAAGGCCACCAGCTACGACCGGCGGGACGTCGTCCTGTCCGGCACGGCCACCACCTGGAACCCGGCGACCGGGGAGCGTACGCCCGCCGCCGAGGGCACCTCGGTGAGGGTCACGCTGAACCTGCGCGACGCCTACTCCGCGGCGAGGACCACCACGGCCCTCGCCACCACCGGCACCGACGGCGCGTTCTCGCTGCCGTTCACGCCGGACGCCGAGATCACCGGCGGTACCGCGGTGGTCGACCCGGCCACCGGTGTCGACCCCGACGCCGCGCGTCAACTCCCCGCCGTGGGCGTGGAGAAGCTGACGTACCGGATCACCTCGGACACCGACAGGTTCCGTGTCCTCGCGGGCACCGACGTCCGGGGGACCGGACGGGTCGAGCGGCTGACCAGGGACGGCTGGCAGTCGTTCGCGGGCGCCCCGGTGGTCTCCACCGGCAGCGAGCCGCTGTCGTACGACACCGCGCTGCGCAACGAGATCGGCTCCGGCACCTCGCTGCCCGACGGTTCCTTCACCTATCAGGCGCGGGTCCAGTACACGACCGGCGCCGTCTACACCGGGCTGCGTCCTTCCGTCTACTACGGCAAGGGCAACGACCGTCCGTACGACGTGGCCGCCATCGCGGTCCCGCAGCAGTTCTCGTACACCCAGTACCGGATGAGCCTGGACGAGTTCGGCAAGGTCACCGCCTACGGGCAGCTGGGTGACGGCACCACCTACTGCGCCACCAAGCGCGACTGGGTCGCGCTCCAGGTGTCGCTGGACAACGGGCGCACCTGGGGCCAGCTGAAGTCCGCTCCGGTCAGCGACTACTGCACCTACTCGTTCGACGTCTGGGGCTACACCGACGGCCTCTACCGGATCTACCACCCGGAGACCGACCGCTTCGTCTCGAAGACGAGCACCCCGGTGCGTCTCGCCCGCAACCCGACCCGGATCGTCAACGTCACGATCAGCCCGTCGCGGCCGCGGACGAACACGCAGATGACGGTCAAGGGTCTCGTGCAGCAGAAGGTCAACGGGGTCTGGAAGGCCATGCCGGGCGCCAAGCTGACGCTGGTCTTCAAGCCCAAGGGCGACCCGAACTGGTACTGGGCCAAGAAGGACGTGGCGACGAACAGCTACGGCAACTTCAGCTTCAGCACCACCAATTACGGCGACGGCACGTGGGCCCTGTTCCTGCAGTCCAAGTCCGGTTACTTCTACAGCGAGTCGAGGACCATCTATGTCGATGCGCTCTGACCTGCGGTTCTCCGCCGTCTCCCTCGTCACCGCGCTCGCCATCGGCGCGGGGGCCGCTCCGGCCCTCGCCGACGAGACGCCCGGTGCGCCGGCCCCCGTGGGCATCGGGCGGGCCGTCACGGACGCCGACCAGCGCGGTGTCTTCCGGGTGACCGCGTGGACGGACGCGCCGCAGGCGGCCGTCACCTCGGTGTCCGCGAAGGTCCGGCAGGGCGACACCGTCCTCGCCGACGTGCCGGCGCTCGTCGAGCAGACGAAGGGCACGTTCGCCCTTCCCTCGGAGGCCACGCTCAAGCTGGCCGAGGACGGCGGGACCATCCCGGCGCTCGGCAAGTACGCGATCGACGTGACGGCCACGGACTCGCTGGGCAACACGGTGACCCGCACGAACGCGGGCACGCTGGACTTCACGCTGCGGCCGCTGCTCACCTTCGCCGTCGGCGTGCCCGGCTGGAACGACCCGAACATCCGCCCGCAGGGCAAGCTGACGGGTGTCCAGCCCGGTTCGGGTGACGTGGTTCCGCTGCCGGGCCGTTCGGTCTCGTACCAGCGCTCGACGCCGGACGAGGGCCCGGTGCTGTCCGCGGTCACGACGGACGGCGGCGAGTTCTCCGGCGACCCGATCCCGGCGACGCGGCAGTACGAGTCGTACAAGGCCACGTTCAGCGAGGACAGCTCCGAGGTGCACGGCAGCACCTACGACTGGCGGTGGTTCTCGGAGTGGCAGGCCCGCAAGATGACGGTGACCGCCTCCGCCGACAAGACCCGTGCGGTCAGCGGTGAGGTCGTCACGATCACCGGCCGGGTCACCGACCCGGAGAACGGTGGTGCCCCGCTGGCCGACCAGCCGGTGCGGGTGGTTCTGGGCGCGCCGCACGACTACTACCACGAGGCCACGCCGTTCCCGCAGACGGTGCGGACCGACGCGGAGGGCAACTTCACGGCGAAGCTGGTCGCCGCTCCGGGCCCGAACGCGGAGGGCTGGACCGTCTCGTCGGCCGACCTGTTCCAGGCGTTCTCGCCGGTGCAGGGCCGTCTGGTGATGCCGCTGGACTCGCGTACGGACGTCCTGAACTACTCGCTCGCGACCGACGCGCGCCTGACGGTGTGGGGAACGTTCCGTTCGACGTACGAGCGCTGGTCGGGCATCTCGTCGAACCAGACGGTGGTGCTGGAGCAGTCGCCCGACGGGCGGACCGGCTGGAAGAAGATCGGTTCGACCGACTTCTACTCCTCGGTCCGGGTGCCCTTCGGCATCGGCGCGTGGAACACGGGCGGCTGGTTCCGGGTCAGGCACCTGATCTCGGACCAGTACGCGGAGTCCGTGAGCAAGCCGTTCTACATCGTCCGCACGCCGACCCGGGTGCAGAGCGTGAACGCGGCTCCGGAGCCGGTCCGCAAGGGCGCGACGATCACGGTGACGGCTTCGCTCCAGCACGACAGCAGTGGCTGGCGGGCTCTCGGGGCCCAGCCGGTGAGCGTGTGGTTCCGGCCGTGGGGGCAGAGCACCTGGAAGAAGGTGGCGTCCGGCACGTCGGCTTCGAACGGCGCGGTCTCCCTGAAGACCACGGCGTCCGTCGACGGCTGGTACACGGTCCGCTACTACGGTGACGGGACGCACTTCCAGGCGTTCGGCGGCGAGGACTGGATCGACGTGCGCTGACCTCGGGCGGCAACGCGAGAGGGCTGCACCCCCGTGACGGGGATGCAGCCCTCTTTCGCGTTCAGCGAGGAACTACCGAGCCGGGGCTCAGAAGTCCATGTCACCGCCCGGCATGCCGCCCGGAGCGCCGGCAGCGGCCTTCTCCGGCTTGTCGGCGATGACGGCCTCGGTGGTGAGGAACAGCGCGGCGATCGACGCGGCGTTCTGCAGCGCGGAGCGCGTGACCTTCGCCGGGTCGATGATGCCCTCGGCGATGAGGTCGACGTACTCGTTGGTCGCGGCGTTGAGGCCGTGGCCGACGGGCAGGTTGCGGACCTTCTCCGCCACGACGCCGCCCTCGAGGCCGGCGTTGACGGCGATCTGCTTCAGCGGGGCCTCGAGGGCCAGCTTCACGATCGCGGCACCCGTGGCCTCGTCGCCCGTGAGGTCGCCCTCGAGCTTCTCGAAGACCGAGGAGGCCTGCAGCAGGGCCACGCCACCACCGGCGACGATGCCCTCCTCGACGGCCGCCTTGGCGTTGCGCACGGCGTCCTCGATGCGGTGCTTGCGCTCCTTGAGCTCGACCTCGGTCGCGGCGCCGGCCTTGATGACGGCCACGCCGCCGGCCAGCTTCGCGAGGCGCTCCTGGAGCTTCTCGCGGTCGTAGTCCGAGTCGGAGTTCTCGATCTCGGCACGGATCTGGTTGACGCGACCGGCAACCTGGTCGCTCTCGCCGGAGCCGTCGACGATCGTGGTCTCGTCCTTGGTGATGACGACCTTGCGGGCGCGGCCCAGCAGGTCCAGGCCGGCGTTCTCGAGCTTGAGACCGACCTCCTCGGAGATGACCGTGCCGCCCGTGAGGATGGCGATGTCGTTCAGCATGGCCTTGCGGCGGTCGCCGAAGCCCGGGGCCTTGACCGCGACGGACTTGAAGGTGCCGCGGATCTTGTTGACGACCAGGGTCGACAGGGCCTCGCCCTCGACGTCCTCGGCGATGATCAGCAGGGGCTTGCCCGACTGCATGACCTTCTCCAGGAGCGGGAGCAGGTCCTTCACGGAGGAGATCTTGGAGTTGACGATCAGGATGTACGGGTCGTCCAGGGACGCCTCCATACGCTCCATGTCGGTGGCGAAGTACGCCGAGATGTAGCCCTTGTCGAAGCGCATACCCTCGGTGAGCTCCAGCTCCAGACCGAAGGTCTGGGACTCCTCGACGGTGATGACGCCTTCCTTGCCGACCTTGTCCATGGCCTCGGCGATGAGCTCGCCGATCTGGGTGTCGGCGGCGGAGATGGAGGCCGTGGAAGCGATCTGCTCCTTGGTCTCGACATCCTTGGCCTGCTCGAGCAGGGCGGCGGAGACGGCCTCGACGGCCTTCTCGATGCCGCGCTTGAGGGCCATCGGGTTGGCGCCGGCGGCGACGTTGCGCAGGCCTTCGCGGACGAGCGCCTGGGCGAGGACGGTCGCGGTGGTCGTACCGTCACCGGCGACGTCGTCCGTCTTCTTGGCGACTTCCTTGACCAGCTCGGCGCCGATCTTCTCGTACGGGTCCTCGAGCTCGATCTCCTTGGCGATGGAGACACCATCGTTGGTGATCGTGGGGGCGCCCCACTTCTTCTCGAGGACGACGTTGCGACCCTTCGGGCCGAGGGTGACCTTGACGGCGTCAGCGAGCTGGTTCATGCCGCGCTCGAGACCGCGCCGGGCCTCCTCGTCGAACGCGATGATCTTGGCCATGTGAAGTGGTCCTCCCGGACATGGGGTGGATAACGCTCCAGGACCGCGCCGACGCCCGCGACGGACGGCCTGCGTGCCCGGCGGTTCCTTGCCCCACCTGGCCAGCGGGCCTCGTCTGCCCGATCCTCGTAAGCACTCTCACCTTCAGAGTGCTAACGCCAATGATTAGCACTCGACCCATGCGAGTGCAAGCGCCTCTCGGGGATCGGGCCGCACGGCGGGGCGCGACGGGCGCGCACGGGCGGCGCGTCGGCGCGGTTCCGGCGCGGCGAGGGAGGCCGGACGCCGCGCGGGGTGTCGCGGAGACGCACGAGAGGTCCGCATCCGGTCAGGATGCGGACCTCTCGGCGTGAGTGCGTATGTGGTGGCCGATCGCGCCGCGTTCAGACGGCGAGCTTGACCATGTCCGCCTGCGGACCCTTCTGGCCCTGCGAGATCTCGAACTCGACTCGCTGACCCTCTTCAAGGGTGCGGTAGCCGTCCATCTGGATCGCGCTGTAGTGGACGAATACATCCGCACCACCGTCGACCGCGATGAAGCCGTAGCCCTTCTCCGCGTTGAACCACTTGACGGTGCCCTGAGCCATGCCTAACTCCCCTATTACTGGCCCTTGCGCGGGACCGCACTTCGCGACCCCGGGTCAGACCCTGCGCCGGAACGCGTCGACCGCGGCTGAATGTATCTGCCCAACTGCCCTCTGCAACAGGTCAATCGGACGAGAATTCTGGGCATGCAGGAAAGGAGAATTGCGGAGAATTTGCTGAATTACGGGGCAAGTCGGGCCCGGCAAAGTGCGCAGAAGGTACACAAGACTCGAACACTTTGGCTGCTTCTTGTCAGGTCCGGGCGCATTCTCATATGCGCCTGGCATGAGCAGCGGAGGGGACTTCCCCAACTCTATCTCGTTCAACCATGCAGAATTGCCCCCTCCGTTTCTCGACGGAAGGGGCAATTCAGGTGACTGCGGGTAACCCCGGGGCTCAGCAGCCCCCGGCGACGGCCGGGATGATGGACACGCCGGCGCCGTCCGGCGTCGCCGTCTCGAGGCCCTGCTCGAAGCGCACGTCGTCGTCGTTGACGTACACGTTCACGAAGCGGCGCAGCTTGCCCTGGTCGTCCAGGACGCGGGCCGCGATGCCCGTGTGGTTCTTCTCCAGGTCGGCGATGACCTCGGAGAGGGTGGTGCCCTCCGCCGGAACCTCGGCCTGACCGCCCGTGTAGGTGCGGAGGATGGTGGGGATGCGGACCTTGACGCTCATGGGGGTGCTGCCTTCCGTGACGGGGGTGGTCAGTGGGCCAGGCCGGCGTCGCGGAACGCGTCCAGGCTCGGGCGGATGGTGGCGGTCGCCTGGGAGGTATCGGCCACCGCGTCCAGGGTCTTGAGTCCGTCACCGGTGTTCAGGACGACGGTGGTCAGGCTCGGGTCGATGAGGCCCGCCTCGATCAGCTTCTTCGTGACGCCGACCGTCACGCCGCCCGCCGTCTCGGCGAAGATGCCCTCGGTCTGCGCGAGCAGCTTGATCGCGTCGACGACCTGCTCGTCGTTCACGTCCTCCACCGCGCCGCCCGTGCGGCGCGCGATGTCCAGGACGTAGGGGCCGTCGGCCGGGTTTCCGATCGCCAGGGACTTGGCGATCGTGTTCGGCTTCTGCGGGCGCACGACGTCGTGGCCGGCCTTGAAGGCCGCCGACACCGGGGAGCAGCCCTCCGCCTGGGCGCCGAAGATCTTGTAGGGCCGGTCCTCGACGAGGCCGAGCTTCACGAGCTCCTGCAGGCCCTTGTCGATCTTCGTGAGCTGGGAGCCGGAGGCGATCGGGATGACGATCTGGTCGGGCAGCCGCCAGCCGAGCTGCTCGCAGATCTCGTAGGCGAGCGTCTTGGAGCCCTCGCCGTAGTACGGGCGCAGGTTGACGTTGACGAAGCCCCAGCCCTCGCCGAGGGGGTCGCCGATGAGCTCGGAGCAGAAGCGGTTGACGTCGTCGTAGTTGCCCTCGATGCCGACGAGGTCGCCGCCGTACACCGCGGCCATGACGACCTTGCCCTGCTCCAGGTCGTGCGGGATGAACACGCAGGAGCGGAAGCCGGCGCGCGCGGCGGCGGCGCCGACGGCGCCGGCCAGGTTGCCGGTGGAGGAGCAGGACAGGGTGGTGAAGCCGAAGGCGCGGGCGGCCTCGAGGGCCTGGGCGACGACGCGGTCCTTGAAGGAGTGCGTCGGGTTGCCGGAGTCGTCCTTGACGAAGAGCTTGCCGGGCTCGACACCGAGCTCGCGGGCGAGGTTGTCGGCCTGGACGAGCTTGGTCCAGCCGGGGTTCAGGTTCGGCTTCTCTGCGACGTCGGCCGGGACGGGCAGCAGCGGGGCGTAGCGCCAGATGTTGGCGGGGCCGGCCTCGATCCGCTTGCGCAGCGATTCGGGGTCGCCGACGGGGAGGTCGTACGCGACTTCGAGGGGGCCGAAACACAGCTCACAGGCGAAAATCGGGCCGAGGGGGAAAACTTCGCCACATTCCCGACAGGAAAGCCCGGAAGCGGGACCGAGGTCGACCGTGGAAGCGGTGGAAACAGTCTGTACAGCCATGGAGGCGAGGCCCTTTCTCCTCATCTTTCCCATGGCGGACGTCGCCATGAGACGGATTTGGCACCTTCCCTAGCCGGGAGCCTCGCGGGCGCAGTGCGACGACTGCGGACGAGACCGACTGGAGGGTTGCCGGGGCTTCAACGGGCCGTTTCCCTCTGCCCCTCTGGATGAGCGGTATTCGATTGGGTGGTGCGGTTGTGTGGACGCCGACGGCACCCCGACGTGCGTCGGACCTCGGCGTTGTTCAAGACTGTAACCGAAGGCGCGGACTGTTGAGATAGTCGTCCGAACCGCGAGATGGATCACACAAACGGCAACTGGGGAGTAACGGACGTGCTGGATGAAGTGGAGCGCTGGCTGGCCCGGCGGTCCTGGTCCGTGACAGACCGTCCGCTGGAGCAGCTCCTGGCCGCGAAGCGGGGCACGCGGGTCAGCGTCGTGCTGCCCGCGCTGAACGAGGAGGCGACGGTCGGGGACATCGTCGCGGTGATCCGGCGGGAGCTGATGTCGCGGGCGGTCCCGCTCGTGGACGAGCTGGTGGTGGTCGACTCGGGGTCCACCGACCGCACGGCCGAGGTGGCGGCGGCGGCCGGGGCCCGGGTCGTGGCGCGGGACGCGATCCTGCCGCGGATACCCGCCCTGCCCGGCAAGGGCGAGGTGCTGTGGCGGTCCCTGATGGCGACGGACGGGGACGTCGTCTGCTTCGTGGACGCCGATCTGCGGGACTTCTCGGCGGACTTCGTCTCGGGGATCGTCGGCCCGCTCCTGACCGATCCGGGCGTCGACTTCGTCAAGGCGATGTACGACCGGCCGCTCGGGGACGCGCCCGGCCAGGGGGGCCGGGTGACCGAGCTGGTGGCCCGCCCGCTGCTGAACCTGCACTGGCCGCGGCTGGCCGGCTTCGTGCAGCCACTGGGCGGCGAGTACGCGGTGCGGCGCTCGCTGCTGGAGCGGCTGCCCTTCCCGGTCGGCTACGGCGTGGAGCTGGGGCTGCTGGTCGACGCGCTGCATGCGGCGGGCCTGGACGCGCTCGCCCAGGTCGACGTGGGGGTGCGCAAGCACCGTCACCAGGACGAGCAGGCTCTCGGCCGGATGGCGGCGGCGATCTACCGGACGGCGCAGCTGCGGCTGTCCCGCGGGCATCTGGTGCGGCCCTGGCTGACGCAGTTCGAGCGGGCCGAGGGGGGCGACGGGCCGGGCGCGCGCGGGAGCTTCGTGCCGCGGACGTACCCGGTGGACACGGAGGAGCGTCCTCCGATGGTCGAGATCGCGGAGTACGCGCAGCGCCGCGTGGCGTAACGCCACCCGATGATCGTTTTTGCCTACATTTCGCTGTTATGCGACGCACCTCTCCCCTGGGCAGAACGGCGGCGGCCGGCGTGCTGACGGCGGCCGCACTCCTCCTCGCCGTGACCGGTCCCGCCGCCGCGGACGCGGTGGTGCCCGCCGCCGGGCCGTCCGTGGTCTCCGCGGACGCGCCCCCGACGCCTGCCGACTCCGCGGCCGGGCCCGCCGGGGACGACCGGCAGCCGGGGGCCCGTCTCGCGGAGCGGACCCCCGGGCGGGCACCGGTCGCCGCGCACGGGTCCCGCGGCCGGATGCCGGGGACCGGGGCCGGCGACCCCCGGCTGTGGCTGCTCGGCGGTCTCGTCCTGGCCCTGGCGGCGACGGGCGCGGTGGCACGCGCGGCCCTGCGCGAGCGCGGCGATCACTGACCGTGGCCGAACGCGGCTGTCTTGTATACGTACGTTTGAGCGTTTCCGGGACGGGCTAGGTTCGCCACATGGCTTCTGTGCTGGTGGCTTCCAACCGAGGACCTGTCTCGTACGCCGTGGGCGAGGACGGCACGCTCGACGCCCGGCGGGGCGGTGGCGGCCTGGTCTCCGGGCTGAGCGCCGTGTCGTCCGAGGACAGCGTGTGGGTGTGCGCGGCACTCGGCGACGGCGACCGGGAGGCGGTCCGGCGCGGGATCGGCGAGCCGGGTGTACGCATGCTCGACATCGACCCCGACGTCCACGCCGACGCGTACAACGGCATCGCGAACTCGGTGCTCTGGTTCGTCCACCACATGCTCTACCAGACCCCGCTGGAGCCGGTCTTCGACGCGGAGTTCCGGCGCCGGTGGGCGGCGTACGAGACGTACAACCGTGCCTTCGCCCGGGCACTGGCGGACGAGGCGGACGACGGCGCCTGCGTCCTGGTGCAGGACTACCACCTGGCGCTGGTGCCGGGGATGCTCCGCGAACTCCGCCCCGACCTGCGCATCGGGCACTTCTCGCACACGCCCTGGGCGCCGCCGGAGTACTTCCGGATGCTGCCGGACGACATCGCGCGGCAGCTCCTGCGAGGGATGCTGGGCGCCGACCGGCTGGGCTTCCTGACCCGGCGCTGGGCGGACGCCTTCGCGGCCTGCTGCGCGGCGGAGGTGGGCGGCACGGGTGACACGCGGCTCGGGGTGTACGGGCTCGGCGCGGACGCGGACTTCCTGCGGGAGCGGTCCCGGCGTCCGGACGTCGAGGAACGCCTCGCGGCACTGCGGGAGCAGGTCGGACCCGGTCGCCGGGTGATCCTCCGGGTGGACCGGACGGAGCTGTCGAAGAACATCGTGCGGGGTATGCACGCCTACCGGACCCTCCTGGAGGAGCATCCCGAGTGGCACGGCCGGGTGGTGCACGTGGCCTTCGCCTACCCCTCCCGGCAGGACCTGGCGGTCTACCGCGAATACACCGAGGAGGTCGGCCGGGTCGCCGCCGTGGTCAACGCCCGGTACGGGACGGACGACTGGACCCCGGTCGTCCTGCACGTGAAGGACGACTTCGCCCGCTCGCTCGCCGCGTACCGCCTGGCGGACGTGGCCCTGGTCAACCCCATCCGGGACGGCATGAACCTGGTCGCGAAGGAGGTCCCGGTCGTCTCCGACGAGGGCTGCGCGCTGGTCCTGTCCCGGGAGGCGGGCGCGCACGAGGAGCTGGGCGAGGACGCGATCACGGTCAACCCGTACGACGTGACGGGCACGGCGCACGCCCTGCACGAGGCCCTGACGATGGGCGGTCCTGAGCGGGCGGAGCGCACCAAGCGCCTGGCCGCCGCCGCGACGGCCCTGCCGCCGCAGCAGTGGTTCCTGACGCAACTGGAGGCGCTGCGGGCCTAGGGCCTGCCTTGCCGATCCTGTCCGGCGACCTGATCGACAGGACACCACCGGCCGCCCGGTGAGCCCGGGCGGCCGGTGTGAGCCGGGTGCTCAGCCGGCGTCCCGGACCGCCTGCGCGAGGTCCGTCAGGAAGCCGACGACGGCCGCCGGGCCGGGGACCGAGAGGTCGGCGCGCTCGGACAGTTCCGGGACCTCCGCCGAGCCGCTGCAGACCAGCAGGCCGGGCGTGCCGTTCGAGCGGAGCTTCTCCACGGCCGCGTAGGCCGGCAGGTCACCGAGGTCGTCGCCCGCGTACAGGACGGACTCGGCGCCCACCTCACGGACGTACTCCGCGAGGGCCACGCCCTTGTCCATGCCCGGGGGGCGCAGTTCCAGCACCATGCGGCCGGGTTCGAGGACCAGGCCGTGCTGGGCGGCGAGGTCGCCGAGCGGGGCCTTGAGCGCCTCGAACGCGGCCTGCGGGTCGGTGGAGCGGCGGGTGTGGACGGCGACGGCGCGTCCCTTCTCCTCGATCCAGGTGCCGGGCCAGGCGCCGATCCCGTCCAGGAAGCCGGGGAGTTCGGCGCGGACGGCGGCCACCCCGGGGTGCGGGGCGGAGGCGTGGACGGTGCCCGTGACGGCGTCCCAGCGTTCGGCGCCGTAGTGGCCGAGGACCACGAGGTGTTCCAGTCCGGGGACCCCGGCGAAACCGCCGTAGCGCACCGCCACGCCCGCGGGGCGGCCGGTGACCACCGCGACGGAGGCGACGCGGGGGGCCAGGGCGGAGAGGGCGGGCACGGCGCCGGGGTGGGCGCGGGCCTGCTCGGGGTCGGGGACGATCTCAGCGAGCGTCCCGTCGAAGTCGAGGGCGACGACGGCTTTCTCGGGCCGCGCGAGGAGCGCGGCGAGGCCGTCGCGGCCGGCGGGTGTGGTCGGGTGCGGAAGGCTGACCATACGACGACCCTACCGAGGGAGCGCGCCCGCGGCGACGGTGTCGGCAAGAGCCGCGGGCTTCCGGCGGGGTCCGGTCCGCCGGCTCAGCGGCGCTGCTCCTTCTCCGCGCGGACCCGGCGCAGGCGGTTGACGGTCACCGGATCGTGGGCCAGGGCGCGCGGGTCGTCCAGGAGGGCGTTGAGGAGCTGGTAGTAGCGCGTGGGCGACAGGCCGAGCTGTTCGCGCACGGCCCTTTCCTTGGCGCCGGGGCCGGGCCAGGAGCGGCGTTCCACGGCGAGGACGGCGCGCTCGCGCTCTCCGAGGCCGCCGGGCTCGGCTCCGTCATCGATGGTCATACGACCCAACTTATGCGGTCGCCGCCCGGCCCGGCTCCCCCGGTCGCGGGACCGGGACCCGCAGGGGTCCAGGCCCCCGGGACGGGACCGTCCGGCCCGGGGAGGGGCAGGGCCGCCGCTACTCCGCGCTCTCCGCCGTCGACGCGTCCTGCGCGATCTTCCCGAGGACCTCGGAGGGGCTGTGCCCCGGCGCGACGGCCTTGCCGATGTTCTTCTTGACGCTGTCGCTGACCTTCGCCCAGGAGGTCTTGCCGACCGGCGGGAGCTGCGAGTCCGGCAACTCCTTCAGGAACTCCCGCAGGCTCTCGTGCTCGGGGGACTCCTGCATCGCCGCGGACGCGCTGACGGTGACGGGCAGCAGATCGTTGTCACCCGCGAACTTCAGGACGTTCTCGTCGCTGAAGACGAAGTTCAGGAAGTTGCCGATCTCCTTGCGGTGACCGTGCTGCTTGAAGCCCATGATCCAGTCGGCGACGCCCATGGACGCCTTGGACTTCCCCTCGATGCCGGGCAGCGCGACCTTGCCGACCTTGACGCCCTTCTTCTCGGCCTCCTGCATCAGCGAGGGGTGGCCGTTGAGCATGCCGACCTCGCCGCGGGTGAAGGCGGCGAACGCCTGCTTGCGGTTCAGCTTGGCGGGGGCGATCGGACCGGTCAGGTCCTTCTCGACCAGGTTCTCCTTGAGCCACTCGAAGGTGTGGACGTTCTGCTCGGAGTCGATCTTGTAGTGGTCGGTGAGGTCGGTGTAGCCCGCGCCACCGCTGAGCATCCACATCATCGACTCGGCCTGCGCCTCCTCCGGGCCGAGCGGCAGCGCGAAGGGGTACGGGACGTCGTCGTCCTTCAGCTTCTCGGCGTCGGCGGCGAGTTCGGCCCAGGTCGCCGGGGGCTCGGTGATGCCGGCCTTGTCGAAGAGGGTCCGGTTGTAGAAGAGCAGGCGGGTGGAGGCGACGAACGGCATGCCGTACTGGATGCGCTTCATCTCGCCGGCGTCGACGAGCGGGGCGAGGAAGTTCGCCTGGACGGGGATGGAGAGCAGTTCGTCCGCCGAGTACAGCTCGCCGGCGTCCGCGTAGTCGGCGTAGCCGCCGATCTGGGCGATGTCGGGGGCGTCGTCCGCGGCGACCATCTCGGCGACCTTGCGGTCGATGTCGTCCCAGGACTCGACCCGGACATCGATCTTCACGCCGGGGTGCTTGGCCTCGTACGCCCTGGCGAGTCCGGCCCAGTACTGCTTGGTGGTGTCGCCGCCGTTGAGGTCGTAGTCGGCGGCGACGAGCTTGAGGGTCACGTCGCCGGCGGCCTCGCCGCTGTCGATGAGACCGCAGCCGGACAGCACGGCGCTCAGGCCGAGTGCGGCGACGGTCGCGGTCAGTCCAAGGTATCGCCGCTGCACAGCTCTGCCCCACCCTCTGCTCGTCATCGAGGTGCGATCTTCTCCCGAAAAAAGGCATGAGGTCTACACCACTCGGGTATCGCTTTCGCAACGCGCGCACATACGGAAGCAGGCGCCCGACCGGCGGGTCGGCGCCGCCGGCCGCCCCTCGGCGAGCCCCGCTCCGCATGAATTTGTATGCTCGCGCAACAATCTTCGCCCAGTGGACTAGACCTTTTTGCGGTTCACGCGCGAGACTGTCCCGCGTGAGACACGTCATCGCCCTCGATGTGGGCGGCACCGGCATGAAGGCCGCCCTGGTCGGGGCGGACGGCACACTGCTCCACGAGGCACGCCGCGCCACCGGGCGCGAGCGCGGCCCCGAGGCCGTGGTGGAGACGATCCTCGGCTTCGCGGCGGAGCTGCGGGCCCACGGCCTGGAGCGGTACGGCCGGCCCGCCGCCGCCGCGGGAGTCGCCGTCCCCGGCATCGTCGACGCCGAGAACGGCATCGCCGTCTACGCCGCCAACCTCGGCTGGCGGGACGTCCCTCTGCGCGCCCTGCTCAGCGACCGCCTCGACGGAGCACCCGTGGCCCTCGGCCACGACGTCCGCACCGGCGGCCTCGCCGAGGGCCGGATCGGCGCGGGCAACGGCGCCGACCGCTTCCTCTTCGTGCCCCTCGGCACGGGCATCGCCGGTGCCATCGGCATCGGCGGCGCCATCGAGGCCGGCGCCCACGGCTACGCCGGCGAGATCGGCCACATCGTCGTGCGCCCCGGCGGCACCGACTGCGGCTGCGGCCAGCGCGGCTGCCTGGAGCGCTACGCCTCCGCCTCCGCCGTCTCCCTCGCCTGGGCCGAGGCATCCGGTGACCCCGAGGCGGACGCCGCCGACTGCGCCAAGGCGGTCGAGTCCGGCGACGCGACCGCCGTACGGGTGTGGCAGGACGCCGTCGACGCGCTCGCCGACGGACTGGTCACCGCCCTCACCCTGCTGGACCCCCGCACGCTCATCATCGGTGGCGGTCTCGCCGAGGCCGGGGAAACCTTGTTCACACCCCTGCGGGCCGCGGTGGAGGAACGCGTCACCTTCCAGAAGCTGCCCGCCATCGTGCCGGCGGCCCTCGGGGACACCGCCGGCTGCCTCGGCGCGGGCCTGCTCGCCTGGGACCTGCTCGCCGACCGGGGCCCCCTCGCCGAGGGGTCCGCCCACCAGCGCTCCACCCACAACGAGTCCGACTCGGAGGTATCCGCCTGATGGCCGATCGCAAGGTTCTCGCCGGCGCCCGCGTGGTGCTGCCGACCGGGATCGTCGAGAACGGACGCGTGATCGTCGAGAACGGCCGCATCGCGGGCAGCGCCCCCGCCGAGACGCCCTCCGTCGACCTGAGCGGCCACTGGGTCGTCCCCGGCTTCGTCGACATGCACAACCACGGCGGCGGCGGCACCTCCTTCACCTCGGGCACGGTCGACGAGGTCCTCCACGGCGTCCACACCCACCGCCTGCACGGCACCACCACCGTCGTCGCCTCCTTCGTCACGGGCGACATGGACTTCCTCGGCCGCCGGGCCGGCCTGCTCTCCGAACTGGCGGAGCAGGGCGAGATCGCCGGCCTGCACTTCGAGGGCCCCTTCATCTCGCCGTGCCGCAAGGGCGCCCACGACGAGACGCTGCTGCGCTACCCCGACCCGGCCGAGGTGCGCAAGCTGATCGACGCGGCCCGCGGCCAGGCCCGGATGGTGACGCTCGCGACCGAGCTGCCGGGCGGCATCGACTCCGTACGGCTGCTCGCCGAGCACGGCGTGATCGCCGCCATCGGCCACACCGACGCGACGTACGAGCAGACGCAGGCGGCCATCGACGCGGGCGCGACCGTGGCGACCCACCTCTTCAACGCGATGCCCGCCCTCGGCCACCGCGCGCCCGGCCCGATCGCCGCGCTCCTGGAGGACGAGCGGATCACGGTCGAGCTCATCAACGACGGCACGCACCTGCACCCCGCGGCGCTGGAGCTGGCGTTCCATCACGCGGGCGCGGGTCGCGTCGCGTTCATCACCGACGCGATGGACGCGGCGGGCTTCGGCGACGGGCGTTACTCCCTCGGCCCGATGGCCGTCGAGGTGAAGGACGGGGTCGCACGGCTCGTCGAGGGCGGCTCCATCGCCGGCTCGACCCTCACCCTGGACCGGGCCTTCAAGCGGGCGGTCACCATCGACGGCCTGCCGGTCGAATCCGTCGTGGCGGCCATCTCCGCGAACCCCGCGCGCCTGCTCGGCGTCGACGACAGGGTCGGCTCGCTGGAGCCCGGCAAGGACGCCGACCTGGTGGTCCTCGACGGGAACTTCGACCTCAAGGGCGTCATGCGCAAGGGCGCCTGGGTGGTTGAACCCCAAGTGGGCTGATTTTGGCACGAATTGTTTCAAGCCGAACGAAAGGCGGTGGGCCCGAGGACTGGGCCTACCGCCTTCCGTTTGGCATGATCAGGGCGCGAACGGCAGGCGTTTGACACGGCGTACGGGGGGTGAACAGGTGATTCTCACGGTCACCCTCAACACGGCACTGGATCTCACGTACCGGGTGCCCGCCCTGACCCCGCACGCCTCGCACCGCGTCACCCAGGTCATCGAGCGCCCCGGCGGCAAGGGCCTCAACGTCGCCCGCGTCCTCGGCGCCCTCGGTCACGAGACGGTCGTCACCGGCTTCGCGGGCGGCCCCACCGGCGAGATGCTCCGGGCCCACCTCGCCGGCGGCCGGGTCCGCGACGAACTCGTCCCGATCGCCGGACCCACCCGCCGCACCGTCGCCATCGTCGACACCGCGTCCGGCGACACCACCCAGCTCAACGAGCCGGGGCCCACCATCACCGCCACCGAGTGGTCGGTCCTCACCGGCCGCTACGCGCAGCTGCTCACCGGCGCCTCGGCGGTCGCCCTGTGCGGCAGCCTGCCGCCCGGCATCCACGTCGGCGCGTACGCGGAACTCGTCCGCCTCGCCCGCGGCGCCGGCGTCCCGGTCCTCCTCGACACCAGCGGCGAACCGCTGCGGCGCGGCATCGCCGCCCGCCCCGACCTGGTCAAGCCGAACGCCGACGAGCTCGCGGCGCTCACCGGCTCGCGCGAACCGCACCGGGCCACCCGCGACGCCCGCCGCCGCGGAGCGCACGCGGTGGTGTCCTCGCTCGGCCCCGACGGCATGCTCGCGGCCACCGGGGACGGCCTGTGGCGGGCGGCGCCCCCGGCCGCGGTGAAGGGCAATCCCACCGGCGCGGGCGACTCGGCCGTCGCGGGTCTGCTCTCCGGGCTGGTCGACGGCCTCGACTGGCCGGAACGGCTGGCGCGCGCGGTGGCGCTGTCGGCGGCGACGGTCCTGTCGCCGGTCGCGGGCGAGTTCGACCGGGGCGCGTACGAGGAGATACTGCCCCGCGTCACGGTGACGGAGCAGGCCGCGGCGGCATGACCCGCGGGGGCGGCCCCGGTGCGGTGGCTGCCGGCTCCTGACGGGCCGCGCCCGCACCCGGCGGGCGGGGCGACCCGCGACCGGCGACCGGCGACCGGCGACCGGCGACCGGCGACCGCATGAGGAAGACCACATGACGAAGGCCCCCGCGGAACCGTGTTCCGGGGGGCCGATCGTCGGACGGAAGCCGGCGGGGCGCCCGTCAGGCGCCCGACTCCGGCGTGATCTTCAGCCAGTCGAAGACCGCGTCGCACTGGTTGCCCTGCTCACACGCCAGCTTGATCGTGTTCGTGCCCTCCTTGAGGGTCACCGGCGCCCAGGTGGTCTGCCAGTTCTTCTCCAGGTTCGGGTCCGTGGAGTGGATGAAGTTCTTGAGCCCGATCGGGGAGCTGTTCGCCTTGTCGTTGACGACCAGGGTCGCGTTGGCGTCCACGGCCGGGATCGCGTAGCGGACGTACAGGCGGTACTTCCCCGCCTCGGCGACGTCGGCCTGCCAGGTCACGGAGGACCCGACGGCGTTGAAGCCGGTCACGTAGGCGCCGTCCGCGCCCTCCGCGCCCTTGATGTCCTTGGCGAGGAGCGCCGTGCCGCCCAGCTTGAGGGTGGCCGCGTCCTGCTGGGGCAGCTCCGCCTGGCTGGGCTTCGCGCTGGGCTGGGTGCTCGGGGTCTCCGTGACCTGCGACGAACCGTCGCTCGGCTTGCCGCCCGCGACGCCGCCGTTGTCCTCGTCGCCACCGCTGTTGTTGATGACGGCGGCGGTGATGCCGATCACGACGACCGCGACGACCGCGATCGCGCCGATCAGCAGCCCCTTGGTGTTGGGGCCGCGGCCGCGCTGGGGCGGCAGCGGGGCCTGGCGGGTCCGCTCGCCGCCGGGGTAGGTCTCGGGCGCCGCGTACGGGGCGTTCGACTGGCCGTACTGCTGCTGGCCGCCGTAGTTCGCCTGCTGCGGCACGTGGGCGCCCGGCTGACCGCCGCCGTACTGGCGCTCGCCGACCGTCCTGACCTGGTTGTACGACGTTCTGGGGACACCCGGCTGCGCGGCCGGTCCGGGGTAGCCGTAGCCGCCGGCCTGGCCGGGGTGCTGGGCGCCCGCCGCCTGGCCGTCCGCGTACAGGTAGCCGAACGGATCGTCGTTCTCGGGCGTGTTCGCGCCGTCGTTACCGGCAGCCATCCGGGTCACTCCTATCCATGCTCGCCAGCCGTCGCCGACCGGCCGAGCCTACCCCGAACGGGGAAGCGGACGATCCGGTCCTTGACATCCGGGCCCGGATCGGCGCGCTATCCGGCGCGGCGGTGGAGCTTGGAGCGGGAGCGCTTCTCGATGTACATCCGCTGGTCGGCGGAGTTCAGGACCTCTTCGACGGTCATTCCGCACTCGGCCCAGCCGATGCCGAAACTCGCCCCCACCCGGACGGCCCGCCCGTCGACCCGGATCGGCGGGATGATCGCGTTCCGCAGGCGTACGGCCAGGTCGGCGGCGTCCGCCGCGCCGAGGCCGTCGGCGAGGACGACGAACTCGTCTCCGCCGAGCCGGGCGACGGTGTCGCCGTCGCGCACGCCGGTGGTGAGGCGGCGGGCGACCTCGATGAGGACGGCGTCACCGGTGTGGTGGCCGAAGCGGTCGTTGATCGACTTGAAGCCGTCGAGGTCGCAGAAGAGGACGGCGAGCCCCTTGGTGCCGTCGTCGACCTCGCCGCCGGAGGGGGCGACGATGTGGACGTGGTGGTCGTACGGGCCGCCCGCCCCGGCCGCCGCCCCGAATCCGAATCCGTGCTCGTGGCCGTAGGGCGCGTCGTATCCGGCGTCGAGGTTCTCCGCCTCGGTGGCCCGGGCGGCGTTCGGGCGCTCGCAGATCCGGGCGCTGAGCCGGGAGCGCAGCTCGGCGCTGTTGGGCAGTCCGGTGAGGGCGTCGTGCGAGGCGCGGTGGGCGAGCTGGAGCTCGTGGCGCTTGCGCTCCTCGATGTCCTCGACGTGGGTGAGCAGGAAGCGGGGGCCGTCGGCGGTGTCGGCGACGACGGAGTTGCGCAGGGAGACCCAGACGAAGGTGCCGTCGCGGCGGCCGAGGCGCAGCTCGGCGCGCCCGCCTTCGGCGGAGGTCCGCAGCAGGGTCCCGATGTCCTCGGGGTGGACCAGGTCGGCGAAGGAGTAGCGGCGCATGATCGACGCCGGGCGGCCGAGGAGCCGGCAGAGGGCGTCGTTGGTGCGGAGCAGGCGGCCGTGCTGGTCGCCGCCCATCTCGGCGATGGCCATGCCGGAGGGGGCGTACTCGAAGGCCTGCCGGAAGGATTCCTCGCTGGCGCGCAGGGCCTGCTGTTCGCGCTCCAGGCGGACGAGGGCACGCTGCATGTTGGCCCGCAGTCGGGCGTTGCTGATCGCGATCGCCGACTGGGAGGCGTACATCTGGAGGGCTTCCTGGCCCCAGGGGCCGGGGTGCCTGCCGTTGCGGGGGCGGTCGACGGAGATCACGCCGAGGAGCTCGCGGCCGGAGCCGGAGGCGTACATGGGGGCGTAGAGGCGGTCGTGCGGGTGCCACTCGTCCTCGAAGCGGGGGGCGGGGCCCTCGGTGTGCCACTGCGGGACGTCGTCCTCGATCAGGACCCAGCCCTCGGTGTGGGGTATGAAGCGCAGGTCGCCCCAGGCGACGCCCATCGACAGGCGGCGTTCCCAGGAGGCGCGGGAGCCGACGCGTCCGGTGATCAGGGCTTCGGCGGCGGGGCTGCCGGCGAAGGCGGCGACGACGAGGTCTCCGTCGGGGCGCACGAGGTTGACGCAGGCCAGCTCATAGTTGAGGCCGGCCACGATGCCGTCGGCGACGGTCTGCAGGGTGTCCGCCAGGCTGCGGGCTGTATTGAGGTCGGCGACGACCTGATGCAGCTGCCGCAGAGTCGCAAGACGGACGTAGGGCTCCGACTCGGTCTCCATCGCTCGCTCTCCCCGAGACCTCGACAGCAACTCCAGGGTTCTCATCGGCACTCGTGCTGCATTGTCTCCGCCACTGAATCACAGCGAGCTGTGCACCCGGTACACAGGGTCAACAAATACTGGGCTCTGTGACTCAAGTCACAAAGGGTGGTGTGGGGTTGCGGGGGCGCGGAACAGGCGCCCGAGGAGGTGTCCGGGGGCGCCCGGAACGGGACGGTCCCGGGGCGGGTCCTAGGACCCGCGAGGGGCCCGGGCTGGTCCCACGGCCCGATGCGGCGCGCACGGGCGGCGGACTAGCGTGCGAATGTGCTGCAGAAGACCCTCCCCACCTCGCCCCCCGTCTCGGATCTGGCCATCCCTCATGCTGAGGGGGTGAGCAACGACGAGTTCCGGGCGGCGATGTCCCGCCTCGCGGCGGGCGTGGTGCTGGTGACGGCCCACGACCCGGACGACGGCCCGCGCGGCGAGGACGTCGGCATGACGGCGACCGCGTTCCTCTCGGTCTCCCTGGACCCGCCGCTGGTCCTGGTCAGCCTCCGCAACGACTCCCGCATGGACGACCTGCTGGCCGAGGTCCCGGTCTGGGCGGTGTCGGTCCTCACGGAGAGCCAGCGGCACATCGCGGGCCGCTTCGCGATGAAGGGCCGGATCAGCGACCGCCTCCTCTTCGAGGACGTCGCGTACACCCGGGGCGAGGAGAGCGGCGCGCCCCTGATCGGCGGGGCGCTGGCCACCCTGGAGTGCCGTACGGAGTCCCGGGTGGTCGCCGGCGACCACACCCTGGTCGTCGCCCGCGTCCTGACGGCCGCGCTTCCCTCCTCGGAGGCCAGCCCGCTCGCGTACTTCCGCGGCAAGTACCGCCGGCTGGGCTGAGGCCGGGACGGGCCCCGGTGCGGGACTCGGCGGGCCCGCGGCGGACCGGGTCAGGACCAGTCGCGGCCCTGGCGGCCCCGCTTCGTCTCCGCACGCTGCTTCTTCACGCGCAGCCGGCGTTCGTTGATCCCGCGCGGGATCTTCGTCGCACGCCGGGGCTTGGGGGGCGGGGCCGTGGCCTCCGCCAGGAGCGCGGCGAGCCGGACCGCCGCCGTCTCGCGGTTGCGCCACTGCGAACGGTGGTCCGACGCCCGGACCGTCAGCACCCCGCCGACCAGCCGTGACGCCAGCCGCTCCAGCGCCCGCGCCTTCCAGACCTCCGGCAGCGCCTCCGTACGCGCCAGGTCGAAGCGGAGCTCCACCTGCGAGTCGCTCGTGTTCACGTGCTGCCCGCCCGGCCCCGACGACCGCGAGAAACGCCACATGAGCTCGGCCTCGGGCAGCGAGACGGAGCCGCGGATGAGGTGCTTCCCCGGGGGGCGCGCGCCGGGCCCCCGTACTTCGGTACCGGACATGTCATCCATGTTCCCCGTGGCGGGTCCCTCACGTCATCCTCTTTTCATGCCGTGCCCTCCGGATGGAACCGGCGCGGCACCGTCCGCGTTATCCCGTGTGACGGCACCACCCGTCACGAAGCATGAAGAACACGAAGAAAGGGACTTCCCATGGCTGTAAGCCTGTCCAAGGGCGGCAATGTCTCGCTGACCAAGGAGGCTCCGGGCCTGACCGCCGTCACCGTGGGCCTCGGCTGGGACGTCCGCACGACCACCGGCACGGACTTCGACCTCGACGCCTCCGCGATCGGCGTGGACGCGGCGGGCAAGGTCGCCTCCGACGCGCACTTCGTCTTCTTCAACAACAAGTCGACGCCGGACCAGACGATCGTCCACACCGGTGACAACCGCACCGGCGAGGGCGGCGGCGACGACGAGCAGATCAACGTCAACCTGGCCGGCCTCCCCGCGACCGTCGACAAGATCGTCTTCCCGGTCTCCATCTACGACGCGGTCAACCGCTCGCAGAACTTCGGCCAGGTCCGCAACGCCTACATCCGCATCGTCAACCAGGCCGGCGGCGCCGAGATCGCGCGCTACGACCTCTCCGAGGACGCCGCCGTCGAGACCGCCATGGTCTTCGGCGAGCTCTACCGCAACGGCGCGGAGTGGAAGTTCCGCGCGGTCGGCCAGGGCTACGCCGCCGGCCTCGAGGGTATCGCCCGCGACTTCGGCGTCAGCATCTGACGCACGCGTCCCGCGGCCCACGGGTCGCGCGGCCGACGCCCGACTCCTGACGTCGGGCGTCGGGCGTCGAGCGGCGGGCGGCGGCTCGACGCCGTCCGCCGCGACGCACCAACGGCAGGAGGAGGGCCCCGGCGGGAGCGCCGGGGCCCTACCCTGTCCCGGATGATCGTCGAAGCGCTCACCCCCGGCGAGGACCACGCCCTCCCCGGCCCGCTGCTCACCGAACTCACCGCGCTCTACGTGTCGAACCGCGCGTTCCAGGAGCTCAGCGGGGACTTCCCGGACCCCGACGACATCCGCCCCGAGCAGGTCGCCGCCTCCCTGGCCGACGAGCTCGCGCAGCCCGGCACCGAGGTCCTGCTCGCCCGCTCCGAGGGCCGCCTCGTCGGGATCGCCGTCACCCTCGCCACGCACCCCGACCCCGCCCGGACGGACCCGTGGATCGGGCTCCTGATGGTCGACGCCCGCACCCACCGCAGCGGTCACGGCAGCCGGCTCGCCGCCTTCGTCGAGGACCGCTTCCGCGCCGCCGGCCGCACGGGCCTGTGCCTCGCCGTCCTGGAGAACAACCCCCGGGCCCTCGCCTTCTGGACCTCCCTCGGCTACCGGCAGACCGACCGGCGCCGGGACCTCGCGCACGGCCGTCCCTGCGTCGTGCTGCGCAAGGCGCTCTGACGGCCGGGGTCCACGCCGCCCGGGCTCCTACGGCTTGTCCGGCTTGTCGTCCCCGTACAGCCACACGTCCCACAGATCGCTCAGGTCCTCCCCCGCCACGTCCTCCACGTAGGTCGTGAAGTCCTCGGTGGAGGCGTTGCCGTGCCGGTGCTTCGCGGGCCAGCCCGCGAGGATCTCGTAGAACGCGTCGTCCCCGACCGTCTGCCGGATCTTGTGCAGGACCATCGCGCCCCGCTGGTACACGGGCGGCGCGAAAAGGTCGCCTGCCGTCGGCGGCTCGGCGGGCGGGAAGGCCCAGTTCGCGTCCTCGGCGAAGGCCTTCTCGAAGCTGCGCTGGGCCGGGGTGTCCTCGAAGTCCTCCCCGTACAGCCACTCCGCGTACGTCGCGAAGCTCTCGTTCAGCCACATGTCCTTCCAGGTGGCGGGCGAGACGGAGTTGCCGTACCACTGGTGCGCCATCTCGTGGACCAGCGTCCCGACGTCGAAGGAGCCCTGCGGGAAGACCGGCCGGGTCTGGGTCTCCAGGGCGTAGCCGGCGTCACCGTCCTGCTCGACGATCGCGCCGGTCGACGAGAACGGGTACGGGCCGAAGTTCTCCTGCTCCCAGGCGAGGAGTTCGGGGATGCGGCCCATGAGTTCGGCGCTCCCGGCGGCGACCGCGGGGTCGGCGGCGGTCAGCACGGGGATGCCGGAGGGGGTCGTCGAGGTCGTCGTCGTCCAGCGGCCGACGGCCACCGTCGCGAGGTAGCTCGCCATCGGCTGCGCCGAGTGCCAGACGGCGGTGGTGCGGCCGTCCACGGTCCGCTCCGAGGTCCGCACGCCGTTGGAGAAGGCCCGCAGCCCCTCGGGGACGGTGAGGGTGATGTCGTAGGTCGCCTTGTCGGAGGGATGGTGGTTGCCGGGGAACCAGGCCATGGAGCCGATCGGTTCGCCGAGCGCGAGCGCCCCGTCCTTCGTCTTCAGCCAGCCCTCGGCGGAGCCGTCCGCGTCGGTCATCTTCCGCGGGGTGCCGGAGTACGTGACGACGGTCCGGAAGACCTTGCCCCGGTCGATGCCGTCGCGGGGCCGGAGGGTCAGTTCGTCGCCGGCCCGGTCGGCGGCGGCCTCGACGCCGTCGACGGTGGCGCGGCGCACGGTGAGACCGGTCAGGTCGAGGTTGAAGGCGCTGAGGTCCTGGGTGGCGCGGGCGGTGATCTCGGCGGTGGCGTCGAGATGGTTGCGCGCGGGGTCGTAGTCGAGGGTCAGCGCGTAGTGCCGGACGTCGTAGCCGCCGTTGCCGATGCGCGGGAAGTACGGGTCGCGCAGTCCCGCGGCGCCCGGGGTGCCGTGCCCGTCGCCGTGCCCGTCCTCCGCGCCGGTGCAGCCGGCGAGCGGGAGCAGCAGGGCCGCCGCCGCGGCGAACGGGGCGATGCGGGCTCGGCTTCGGTGTCTCACCCACCGATCCTATGCAGCGACCTGGGCGCCGGCGCGGCGCCGACGTCCGTGTACGAACGGAGGTGCCGGCTCCGCGCGCGGGGCGGTGACGGCGGTACGGGCCGGGGCGCCGGGGTGGTGGAGAGGGTCCGGGCCGAGGTGGTGACGGCGGTACGGGCCGGGTGGTGAAGGCGGTACGGGCCGGGGCGCCGCGCGCGGGAAGCGGCCGCCCGGTGCCGTGCGGCCCACGTGCCCGGTGGCGCCCGGCGGGGATCCGGGGCGCCACCGGCGGGCAGGGGTGACGAGCACCCCTGGCGCCTACTGGTCCAGGGCCGCGACGCCCGCCTGCGCGAACTTCTCGTCCAGGTCGCCGCTCGGCGCACCCGCGACGCCGATGCCGGCGATCGGGGCGCCCTTGGCGGTGACGGGGGCGCCACCGGCGAGGAAGAGGGTGCCGGGGATGTCCTTCAGGTTGGGCGCCTGGGCGAGGCGGCCGGCCAGCACCGAGGTCGGCGCGTTCCAGGAGACCGCGGTGAACGCCTTGCGCTCGGCCGACTCGTAGGACTGCGGGCCGGCGCCGTCGCCGCGGAGGGTGACGACGGTGTTGCCGTTGCGGTCGACGACGGCGACGGACACCCGCTGGCCGGCGTCCTCGGCGGCGTCGAGGGTGGCCTGCGCGGCCTTCGTCGCGGCCTCGATCGTCAGGTGCGTGGACTGCTGCAGGTTCCTGTTCGCGGCGTCGGCCTTGACGGCGGCGGCGGGCGCGGCGGCCGGGGCGGAGGCGTTGGCGGAGACGGCGCCGAAGGTACCGGCGGCGACGACGGCGGCGGTGGCGGCACCGATCAGGATCTTCTTCATGGGTGTTCCTCCAGGCTGGGCTTCGGGGGTTCCTTCGCTCTGCCATCGATCCTCCGGCCGGTTCCGGACCCCCACGGTCGACGGAGCGGATGCCTCCGCCGCGCGGTACGGGCGACACGCCTGTCAGCCGATCGGTTGATGCCCACGTGGTCCACCAGGGCCACCATGGATACGTACACCCAGGTCAGGACCGTTCTCGAAGGGCACGTGATGGAGCAGGACCCGGACGCCCGCTGGCTGGCGCGGGTCATGCACGTCGCCTTCTTCCTCCTCCTGGGCGCGTCCCTCGCGCGGTTCCTGCTACGTCACCCGTGGGAGGACCGCAGCCCCTGGATCGTCGCGCTGTCCGGCGCGCTCGCCGCCCTCTACCTCCTGGGACCGGTCCTCGGCACCCGTGCCACCCCGCGCCGGATCGCCTGGCTCTTCACCGTCGTCGCCGTCTGGATGGTCCTGGTCGTCCTCGCGCCCAGCTTCGCCTGGTGCGCCGTGCCGCTCTTCTACACCGGGCTGCGCACCCTGCCGCCGCGCGCCGCCCTGGTCCTGGTCACGCTGCTCACCGTCTTCGTCGTGACCGCGCAGGTCCAGCTCTCGCACGGCGGCTGGGACCCGAACCTGATCGTCGCCCCGCCGGCCGTCGCCGCGATCGCCACCGCGGTCTTCGTCCACGCGCAGCGCCAGGCCGACCGCCAGCGGGCGCTGATCGACGACCTGATCCGCACCCGGCGCGAACTGGCCGCCACCGAACGCCGCGAGGGCACGCTCGCCGAACGCCAGCGCCTGTCGATGGAGATCCACGACACCCTCGCCCAGGGCCTGTCCAGCCAGCAGATGCTGCTCCAGGCAGCCGACCGCACCTGGGACGGCGACCCGGCGACCGCCCGCCGTCACGTCCGTACCGCCGAGTCGATCGCCGAGCGCAACCTGGCCGAGGCCCGGCGCTTCGTCCACGACCTCGCGCCCGCCGACCTCGCCGAGGGCGGCGGTCTGGAGCAGGCGCTGCGCGCGCTCGCGGACCGGGAGTCCGCCGCGTTCCGGGTCGACGGCGCTCCGGTGCCACTGCCCGACCGGGTGCAGTCCGCGCTGCTGCGGATCGCCCAGGGCGCCCTCGCCAACGTCCGCGAGCACGCCGGCGCCGCGTCCGCCGCGCTGACCCTGACCTACCTCGACGACCAGGTCGTCCTCGACATCGCCGACGACGGCCGCGGCTTCGACCCCGGGGCCGCCCGCGGCCCCGACACGCCGGGCGAGGCGGGCGGTGCCCGGGGCGTGCGCGGTCACGGCCTGCCCGCGATGCGGGTACGGGCCCGGCAGCTCGGCGGCACCCTCACCATCGAGTCCACCCCCGGCGAGGGCACCGTGCTCTCGGCCGCGATCCCCCTGGAGGCCGCTCCGTGACGGTACGGATCCTGCTCTGCGACGACCACGCCGTCGTCCGCGCCGGGCTGCTCGCGCTGCTCGGCAGCGAACCGGACATCGAGGTCGTCGGCGAGGCGGGCAGCGGCGAGGAGGCGGTCGCGATGGCCGCCAAGCTGCGCCCCGACGTCGTGCTGATGGACCTCCAGCTGGGCGCGGGCATCGACGGGGTGGAGGCGACCCGCCGCATCACCTCCCCCGACGTGCACGTCCTCGTCCTCACCACCTACGACACGGACGCGGACATCACCCGCGCCATCGAGGCGGGCGCCACCGGCTACCTGCTGAAGGCCGAACGCCCCGAGGAGCTGTTCGCCGCGATCCACTCCGCCGCCCAGGGCCGCACCACCCTGTCCCCGCCGGTCGCCAGCCGGGTCATGGACCGGATGCGCGGCGCTGCCCGGCCGGCCCTCACCGACCGCGAACGGGACATCCTCGGCCAGCTCGCGCACGGCCTCGGCAACCGGGAGATCGCCCGCGCGCTGTTCATCAGCGAGGCGACCGTGAAGACCCACCTCGGCCGCATCTACGCCAAGCTCGGCGTCGACACCCGCGCCGGCGCCGTCGCGGTGGCCAAGGAACAGCGCCTGCTCCCCTGACCCCTCTCGCGCTGCTACCCTGCGTTGCCTGTCCATCGCAAGGTGTAACACCCCCGTGGAGCGCGCGTGAAGATCGCCTGCGTCGGAGGCGGGCCCGCGGGCCTGTACTTCGCGATCCTGATGAAGCGGCAGGACCCGTCCCACGAGATCACCGTCTACGAGAAAAACCCGGCCGGCTCCACCTACGGCTGGGGCGTCACCTACTGGGCCGGACTGCTCGACAAGCTGCGGGACGGCGACCCGGAGTCCGCCGAGGCGATCAGCGCGGCGTCGGTCACCTGGACCGACGGCGTCGCCATCGTCCGCGAGGAACGCACGGTGCACCGCGGCGACGCGGGCTTCGGCATCGGCCGCCGCACCATGCTGGCCCTGCTCACCGAGCGGGCCGAATCCCTGGGCGTACGGGTCGAGTTCGAGCACGAGATCACCGACCCGGCCGACGAGCTCGCCGACGCCGACCTGGTCGTCGCGGGCGACGGGGTGAACAGCGTGCTGCGCGAGCGCCACGCCGCCCACTTCGGCTCGGAGACCGTCCTCGGCCGCAACCAGTACATCTGGCTCGGCACCACCAAGGTCTTCGACTCCTTCACCTTCTCCTTCGTGGAGACGGACCACGGCTGGATCTGGTGCTACGCCTACGGCTTCAGCGGAGAGCAGTCGACCTGCGTCGTGGAGTGCTCGCCGGAGACCTGGACCGGGCTCGGACTCGACCGGCTCGACGAGGCGGACAGCCTGGCGCTGCTCGAGAAGCTCTTCGTCGGCCTCCTGGAGGGCCACGAGCTGATCGGCCGCGCGCAGGCCGGCGGCAGCGCGCAGTGGCTGAACTTCCGCACGCTGACGAACCGCTCCTGGCACCACGGCAACCTGGTGCTGCTCGGCGACGCCGCCCACACCACGCACTACTCGATCGGCGCGGGCACCACGCTGGCCCTGGAGGACGCCCTCGCCCTCGCCGAGGCACTGCGCGAGGACACCGCGGACCTCGACACGGCCCTGAGCCGCTACGGGCGCCGCCGCCGCGCCGAACTCCTCTCCGCGCAGAGCGCGGCCCGCTACAGCGCCCGCTGGTACGAGAACCTGCCGCGCTACATGCGGCTGGCCCCGGTCCAGATGTTCGCGCTCCTCGGCCAGCGGCACTCCCCGCTGCTCCCGCACATCCCGCCGCAGCTGTACTACCGGATCGACAAGGCGGCCGACCAGCTGGAGCCGCTGCGCCGCCTCAAGCGCTGGCTGGGCCCGCGGGTGGCCCGCACCCTGCACGCCCGCACGCGCGGCTGAAGCTGAACTGGGAGCGGGGCGGGGGGCGGCGGCCGGGCCGGGTCCGGGCGGGCGGGAGCTCGGCCGGGCAGGTCTCCGCACCGTGCCGCCCGGGCCGGGATCCCCGGGCGGGCGGAGGTCGCCCTCCGCCCGCCGTGGGACCATCGATCCGTGCTCGACATCGGCTACTCCCTCTCCCGACGCTTCCCCGATCCCCCGCAGACCGACTACCGCCGCGCGGACGTCCACGCCCTGCGCCACGACCTCTTCTGCGGAGACGTCTACCTCGCCGACCCCAAGGCCGACCGCGAGGTGTCCACAGCCTGGGGATGGGTGCCGGTCCTCGACTTCGCGTGGGCGCTGTGCGACATCGTCGAGCGGCTCGACCGCGACCCGCGCGGCAGCCGGGCCTCGAAGCCGCAGTACGCCGAGCTCGACTTCACCGAGTCCTCCGACCTCATGCACTTCGAGCGCCGTTTCGGCTGGGTGGACGTCGAGGCCGACTGGATGCCGGGCGACGAGGCCCCGCTCACCTTCGGCCACGCCGAACTGCGCCGCGAGGCACGCGACTTCCTGCACGACCTGATCGCCGACCTCACCGACATGCACGAGGGCCTCGGCGACAACCCCACGATCTGGGACCTCCAGGCCCGCTTCCCCCGCATCGCCTAGTCCGGCAGTCCGGTCAGGACGGGTCCGGGCGGGTCCGGTCCGGGCGGGTCCGGGCGATCCCCGAGCACGGCAGCCGGTACCGCACCCCCCGACGGAGGTCCGGCGGGCCTCCGGCGTACCCGCGCCACGCGATCGTGGACGTCGCGGCGCGCCGCCGGCCGGGCTTCCCCGAAGCCCGGCTCGGAAGGATCAGGGGTCGCCGCGTTCGTCCGGTCCGCTCGGACCGGGCGGCAGGCGGCGACTCGGACACCGGCCCCGCACCGGTCACCCGGTCAGTCCTCCACCCGCACCCCCAGCTGCGCCGCGAACACCGGCGCCAGGTCCAGCAGCTGAGCCGTACTGATCACCGCGCCCGCCAGCGAGTCCACCCCGCGCGCGATCTCCAGCCGCTGCACCGTCCGCAGATCCACGTCCTTCAGCCGGGCCGCGCCGAGGTCCACCCCCGTCAGGACGCAGTCGCGGAACTCCACCCGCTCCAGCGACGCGCCGCCGAAGTCCGGCTCGCTCAGCACGCACCCCTCGAAGACGACGTCCTTCAGCTTCGCCGCCCGCAGGTTCAGGTAGTCGATCTTCCCGCCCCGCACCAGCACCCGCTCCAGCACCGCCCCGTGCAGCTGCGCCCCACCGAGCCGCGCGTCGACGATCTCGACGTCACGCAGCGACGCCCCCACCAGATCCGTTCCCACCCCGCGGATCCCGGTGAGCACCGAATCCAGCACCCGCGCGCCGGTGAGCCGCGTCCCGTCCACGGCGCACTCGCGCACCGCGCAGTCCAGGAACCGCGCCCCCGGCCCGTCCTGCTCCGACAGGTCGAGCCCGGCGAACTCCAGCCCGTCGTAGTCCCCGTCCGGCTCCAACGCGCCCTCGTACGCCGTCAGCGGCGGCAGCCGCACCTCCGGCCGCCGCACGACCGCCACCTTCTTCTTCCTCGCCACCATGCCCTCATTGTGAGGTGCGCCACCGACAGCGCCCCGATGTCACGAACCGGGCCACCGCCACCGTCCCCCGTGTGAGACCGACACCAGGGAGCGGCACATGAAGCACATCACCGTCGTCGGAGGCGGGTTCGCCGGACTCACGGCGGCAATCACCGCGGCCGAGGCAGGGTCCAGGGTCACCCTCCACGAGGCCCACCACACCCTCGGCGGCCGGGCCCGCACCGCCGAGGGCCCGTACCGCACCAACGAGGGGCCGCACGCCCTCTACCGCGGCGGACCGCACTGGACCTGGCTGAAGCAGCGCGACCTCCTCGGCCCGCTCGCGCCACTGCCCCTCCGCGAAGCGGCCCGCTTCCGCTTCCACCGCGCCGGGGCCCTGCGCCGCACCCCGCCGCTCGGCTTCCTGCGTCACACCCTTTGTACGGCCGACCAGGCTCCCGTCGGCACCGACTTCCTCACCTGGGCCACCCGCGTCGCCGGCCCCACCGCCGCCCGCACCGCCGCCGCCTTCAGCGCCGTCGCCCTCTTCCACCACGACCCCGGCTCGCTCTCCGCCCGCTTCGTCCAGGAGCGCCTGCACCGCGCCGCCGCCCTGCCGCCCGAGGCCCACTACCTCCGCGGCGGCTGGGGCCAGCTCGTGGACCGGATGGCCGCACGCGCCTGGGACCTCGGCGTACGCATCAAGACCTCCTCCCGCGTGGACACGCTGCCGCTCGCCGACGGCCCCGTCGTCGTCGCCACCTCCCTGCCCGCGGCCGCCCGCCTCCTCGGCGACCCCGGCCTGACCTGGGACAGCGGCCGCACCGTCCTGTTCGACCTCGCCCTGCGCACCCGCGCCGGCGATCCCTTCGTCGTCTCCGACCTGGACGCCCCCGGCTGGATCGAGCGCTTCACCGCCCAGGACCCCTCCCTCGCCCCGGCCGGCCAACAGCTCCTCCAAGCCCAACTCCCCATCGCCCCCGGCCAGTCCAAGGCCGACGGCGTCGCCCACGCCGAACGCCTCCTCGACCTCGCCTTCCCCCGCTGGCGCGAGCGCACCCTCTGGCGCCGCGAGGCCGTCAGCACCGGCCGTACCGGAGCCGTCGACCGCCCCGGCACCACCTGGCGCGACCGCCCCGCGATCGACCGCGGCGACGGGGTCTACCTCGTCGGCGACCAGGTCGCCGCACCCGGCGTGCTGTCCGAGGTCTCCTTCACCAGCGCCGTCGAAGCGGTGTCCCTGGCCCTGCGCGCCCACCGCCTTGACCTCAAGCGCGCTTGAGATTGAAAGCTGGGCTCACCGACGGACCACAGCACCACCGGAACAGGGGAGCCCGCCATGCACGCCATCCGCCTCCACGCCTTCGGCCCCGCCGAGAACCTCGTCCACGAGGAGACCGCCGATCCCGTACCCGGCCCCGGCCAGGTCCGGATCGCGGTCGCCGCGGCCGGTGTCCACCTCCTCGACACCGCCCTGCGCGAGGGCATGACCGGCCCCTTCCCCGCCCCCGCCGAACTCCCCACCATCCCGGGCCGCGAGGTCGCCGGCACCGTCGACGCCCTCGGCGAAGGCACCGACCCGAGCTGGCTCGGCCGACGCGTCGTCGCCCACCTCGGCCTCGCCCCCGGCGGCTACGCCGAACTCGCCGTCGTCGACGCCACCCGGCTCCACGCCCTGCCCGACACCCTCGGCGAGGCGGAGGCCGTCGCCATGGTCGGCACCGGCCGCACGACCCTCGGCATCCTCCAGTTCACCACCCTCGGCCCCGAATCCGTCGCCGTCGTCCCCGCCGCCGCGGGCGGCATCGGCACCCTCCTCGTCCAGTACGCGAAGAACGCCGGGGCCACCGTCATCGGCCTCGCCGGCGGACCCGAGAAGGTCGCCCGCGTCCGGGAGAACGGCGCCGACCTCGCCGTCGACTACACCCGGCCCGACTGGTCCGCACAGGTCCGCGCCCACCTCGACACCCTCGGCAAGGACGCCACCGTCGTCTTCGACTCCGTCGGAGGCGACACCGGCCGCGCCGCCGTCGACCTCCTCGGCAAGGGCGGACAGCACCTCGTCTTCGGCTGGTCGGGCCAGGGCATCCACGACGGCGAACCCCTCGGCTTCACCGAGGAGGAACTCGCCGCCCGCGGCATCACCTCGGAGGGCGTCCTCGGCCCCGTCATGATCCAGAAGGCCGGCGGCGACATCCGCGCCCTCGAACTCGCCTCCCTCGCCGAAGCGGCCGCCGGCCGCCTCCGCCCCGCCGTCCACCGCTTCCCCCTGGCCGAAGCCGCCGCCGCCCACCGTGCCCTGGAGAACCGGGGCACCGTCGGCAAGGTCGTCCTCGTCCCGTAGGCGACCCGCCCGGAACGGCAACGGCAACGGCACCGGCACCGGCACCGGCACCGGCCCACGGAACGAACCCGGCGGCGCCGATGCCCGCGCGCCCCGAACCCGGCGGCCGCGGCGCGCCCGGCCGCCCCCATCCGCCACCGCGCCCGCCGTTGCGCCTACCCCTCCGAGCCGAACGCCGCCAACGCCCCGTCGGTCAGCCGGTAGACCTCCCACTCCTCCTGAGGCCGCGCGCCCAGCGACTCGTAGAACGCGATCGACGGAGCGTTCCACCGCAGCACCGACCACTCCAGGCGCTCGTAACCCCGCTCCACGCACGTCCGCGCCAACTCCCGCAGCAGTGCCTTGCCGTAGCCGCCGCCCCGCACCCCCGGCCGGACGTACAGATCCTCCAGATGGATCCCGTGCACCCCACGCCACGTCGAGAAACTCAGGAACCACAGGCTGAAGCCCACGACCTCGCCCTCGTCCGTCTCCGCGATGTGCGCGAACACCGCCGGGCGCTCCCCGAACAACGCCTCGCGCAACTGCTCCGGCGTCGCCCGCACCTCGTGCAACGCCTTCTCGTAGTCGGCCAGCTCACGGACCATCGCGTGGAGCACGGGGACATCGGCGGGAGTGGCGGCACGAATCATGCTCCCAGCCTGCACCGGATCACCGCGCACGAGAAAGCAGCGTCCGGGCGATGGACACCTGGTCCGCGTCCAGCGCCCCCTCCCCGTCCGCCACGTCCCACAGGGCGTTCTGCAGCACCCGCCCCAGCGTCCAGGCCCGCGCCCGCTCCCGGTCCAGCCCGACGACCTCCGTCAGCAGATCGAAACGCCGGCACGTCACCGCAGGATCCGGATCGAACAGATTCGTCAGCGCCGGAAACAGATCGAACCCCGGATCACCGGCCAGCGGCTTCGGATCGATCGCCAGCCACGGCTCACGCCCCGCCGCCAGCACGTTGTCGTAGTGCAGATCCCAGTGCAGCAACCGGTCCCCCGGCTCCCCCGCGACCTCCCGCAGCGCCGCCGCGCAGTCCCGCACCAGCCGTGCGTCCTCCGCACCCAGCCGCGCGACCGCCCCCGGCACCTCCGCCAGCATCCCGGCCGCGATCTCCCCGAGCCCCCGGAGCCCCGGCGGCGCCGGAACGGCCACCAGACGCGCCAGCAGCTCCGCCAGGATCCCCACAGCCTCCCACGCACCCGCGGGATCCGCGCCCAGCGCCGACAGATGCCTCGACTCGTCCAAGCGCTCCAGCAGCAGCGTGCCCGTCGCCGGATCCTCCGCCAGCAGCCGCACCGCACCCCGGCCGCCCCACACCCGCAACGCCGTCGCCTCGCCCTCGCTCTCCTTGTCCAGCAGCTGCAGCTTCAGCGCGGCGGCGCTCCCGTCGGCCCGGACCACCGGCAGCACCAGCGACGCGGCCCCGTACATCGAAGGCCCCGTCACCCGCAGCCCCCATCGATCGAGAAAGAGCTCCGCGCGGCCAGGCAGCGCCGCGACGAACGCACGACCGGCCTCCCCGTTGAACCGGATCTGGGAAGCGGACAGTTCCTCCGGAATATGGATCACGGACCGAGTATCGGCACCACCCGGCGCCGAGATCCAACGAAATCCGCAGGCCCACGCCCCGCGCCCATCCAGTAACCTCCGGCCCACGCACCCCAGAGGCCCCACAGGGACAGAGGACACCATGAGCAGCACGGTCAACGGCGGCATCTCGTTCTGGTACGCGCAGGAAGGCGCCCCGGCCCCCCGCGAACCGCTGCCCGGAGACACCACCGCCGACGTCTGCATCGTCGGCGGCGGCTACACCGGCCTCTGGACCGCCTACTACCTCAAGAAGGCCGTCCCCTTCCTCAACATCACCGTCCTCGAAGCCAAGTTCTGCGGCTACGGCGCCTCGGGACGCAACGGCGGCTGGCTCTACAACGGCATCGCCGGCCGCGACCGCTACGCCGCACTCCACGGCCACGAGGCCGCCGTCCGCCTCCAACAGGCCATGAACGCCACCGTCGACGAGGTCATCGACGTCTGCCGGACCGAGAACATCGACGCCGACATCCACCGCGGCGGCGTCCTCGAAGTCGCCCACACCCCCGCCCAGCTCTCCCGCCTCAAGGACTTCCACGCCGTCGAACTCGCCTTCGGCGAGAAGGACCGCGAAATCTACGGAGCCCGCGAGACCGCCGGCCGCATCCGCGTCGCCGGCGCCGTCGGCTCCACCTGGACCCCGCACGGCGCCCGCCTCCACCCCGTCAAGCTCGTCCAGGGCCTCGCCGCGGCCGTCGAAGCCCTCGGCGTCACCGTCCACGAGTCCACCCCCGTCACGGAGATCAAGCCCAAGCACGCGATCACCCCGTACGGCACCGTCCGCGCGCCCTACGTCCTGCGCTGCACCGAAGGCTTCACGGCCTCCCTCGCCGGCCAGCGCCGCACCTGGCTCCCCATGAACTCCTCCATGATCGCCACCGAGCCCCTCACCGACGCCCAGTGGGACACCATCGGCTGGAACGGCCTCGAAACCCTCGGCGACATGGCCCACGCCTACATGTACGCCCAGCGCACCGCGGACGGCCGCATCGCCCTCGGCGGCCGGGGCGTCCCCTACCGCTACGGCTCCAGGACCGACAACGACGGCCGCACCCAGCCGCAGACCGTCGAAGCCCTCCGCGAGATCCTCATCCGCTTCTTCCCGTCCCTCGCCGGCCTCGGCATCGCCCACGCCTGGTCCGGCGTCCTCGGCGTCCCCCGCGACTGGTGCGCCACCGTCACCCTGGACCGCTCCACGGGCCTCGGCTGGGCCGGCGGCTACGTCGGCTCGGGCGTCGCCACGACGAACCTCGCGGCCCGCACCCTCCGCGACCTGATCCAGCAGGACTCGGGCCAGTCGGGCCCCACCGAACTGACGACACTCCCCTGGGTCGACCACAAGGTCCGCAAGTGGGAGCCGGAACCGCTGCGCTGGCTCGGCGTCCAGGCGATGTACGCGGCCTATCGCACGGCCGACCGCCGCGAGGCGACGACCCACACGGCGACGACGGACCGCATCGCCACCCTGGCCGACCGCCTCTCGGGCCGCTGACCGCCGGGTGACGCACGAGTGTCCCGGACCTGGGCGGTCCGGGACACGAGTTCCGTGGAGCCCCCTGTCGGGTTCGAACCGACGACCCCCGCTTTACAAGAGAGGGAAGGTCGACCTGCACCTGACCTGCGCAGACGTGTGAGGAGGTGATCCGGAGTCCAGGTCCCGCTGGCATCTCCCTTTCCCCGCAGCTCCCCGCGCGATCTGGCACAGATGTGGCACGGTCCCGCCTTCCCGCCCTGTCACCTATTCCGCACGATGGGCGCTCAACGAGCAGGACGGGCACACCGCGATCACCTTGCCCGTCAACTCCGTTGCTGTAAGCGCACTGTGTGTCAGCGTCAGGCGCTACTCTTGTAAAAATCCTCCCTCATCCGAGGGGGGATAACTATAAGAGCTTGGGGGTTTCATGATCGACAACTTCCTCTCGGCGCCGATCGAGGAGTCGGGCGGATACGAGAGCCAGCTCGCCGACCTGGGCCTTCGATGGAAGTACATCGAGCAAACCCTCCGAATGAGCGAACAAGCGCGACGGACCGGCAAGACGAAGGACGACGCGAAGAACGCTCCAGGCTCTCAGGACTACTTCACCCGCGTCCGGGAGCTCCGATACAGCCTGCGAACCGAACTGGGCTGGGAACCGTACAACCCGCTCCAGGCGCCCCTCATCGTCAACCAAGACAAGACGGTGGGAATCGGGGTCCTACTCGGAGATGCCCGGACTGGCATCCCCGGCTTCCCTCACCCGCGAAGCAAGCGTCCGGCCGGCGTGACCAAGGAGCGCGCCGTCGCCCGCAACCAGGATCTGCAGTTGCCCTTCGAGGAGCCTGAATTCGCCGCGCCAGACATGACACAGGAGGATGTCGACGCGTACTCACAGATGGTCACGTGGTACCTGTTGACTCATCGACACGAGGCCCGAAAGACGGGAGTGGTCACCGTTCGCAGCGAGCTGTCACTTCCGGACAGAGTGGGCTATGGAGGGAAGATCGACCGGTACCAGCGCCGGATCCTGCTCCCCCCCGTCGAGTTCGAAAGTGTGAACGACTACGCTGGCGAGACCACCGGTGACTTCGAAGTTTCCGTGGAAGAGCGCTAAAACAGCAAGGTCCAACGGTGCCTAGGATGACGAGGAGCCATGATCACATCCTCGCGCATCACCACTGCCCGGAAGCGACGCGGTCTTACTCTCGCTGAGCTTTCAACGCGCGTCGAGGTGAGTGTGCAGAGCCTCTCGAACTATGAGCGAGGCCGTACTGAGCCCACGCCTGAAACCCTCGCGAGACTTGCTGCCGCCCTCGACTTCCCCGAGTCGTTCTTCTTCCAACCGGACTTGGAGTCCATCCCCCTGGATGCCGTGTCCTTCCGCGCCCGCAGCAAGCTGGCAGCGGGTCCGCGAGATGCCGCGTTGTGGTCCAGCCGTCTCGCACTGGAGCTGCACGGGTGGATTGAAGATCGTTTCCGCTTGCCTGCCCACGACATCCCAACCCTGGGCAGGCCAGACCCCGAAACCGCGGCCGAGATGCTTCGTGCTCGCTGGGGACTAGGCACAGCGCCGATCAGCAACATGGTGCATCTCCTCGAAGCTCGAGGCGTGCGCGTGTTCTCTCTGCCACCCGAGTACGCGGACGTCGATGCCTTTGCGATGTGGCGCGACGGCACGCCCTTCGTCTTCCTCAACACCTTGAAGACACCAGAGCGAGGCAGGTTCGACGCCGCGCACGAGCTGGGGCACCTAGTTCTGCATGGAGAAGACCGGTCCTTGGCAGGCCCGCAGGCTGAGCAGGAAGCGAATGCTTTCGCCAGCGCCTTCCTCATGCCACGCCGCAGCGTCCTGGAGCACATGCCGAAGGCTCCCTTGGTCCAGCAGATCATCCAAGGCAAGAGGATCTGGAAGGTCGCTGCTCTCGCACTTACCTATCGACTGCATGACCTCGGCATGCTGTCGGACTGGCACTACCGCCGTACCTGCATCGAGCTGGGCAAGCTGGGCTATCGAAAGAGTGAACCGTCCGGCATGGCCGGCCGCGAGAGATCTCAACTGCTCGACAAGGTGTTTACCGCCATGAAGTCCAAGGGTGTGACGCTCCAGCACGTTGCCAGCGAGCTGCATGTCTCGCCAGAAGAGCTCAGCAGTTGGGTCTTCGGCCTGATCGTTACCGCACGTAAGGGCAACCCGGGCACATCCACAGCGCGCTCCGACCTAGCAGCGAGTGAGGGCCGTCCTCGCCTCTCCCTGGTCCAATAGCCAGGTTCGCTGCCTGGGAATGCGACCGGACCATACGCCCACCTACAGCCAGACCTCCCACCCAACTCCCATCCCGTCTGCCGTCGACCCACACGCATGTGGAGCGGGCGCGGTGCCGGGCGTCCAGGTGGAGCGCGCCACTGTACGAACGACCTGGACGCCCGGTGCCGTGTCTGCTCGGCTTGTCCTGGGTCGATGGCAGACGGGATGGGAGTCCTCCACCGCCACACCCCACCGGCCGGCACCCGCGTACGGTGCCCCCGCCATCCCGGAGCCTGAGGCCCCCGCCGGAGGCATGTCGGTGACAGATGGAACCGCGGCCGTTGGGGCTCGGGCTCATGCCCTTGGGCCTATCCCACTCGCAGGGGCGGGCGTCGGCGCAGCGGGGGCGGAGCGGGCCGAAGGCAGGAGCGGCGCCCCGAGCGGAGCCGGGAAGCCCGCCCGGCGGAGCGGAGCGCAGCCGGGTGCTTGATGAGGTAGAGAAACTTGTAACAGCTCCCCTATAGGCAGATGTACGCGATCGTCGCGTCGTCGTGCTGCTTGCTCCGGGGCCATCGGCTGAGGTCGGGGTCGGATCGCTCCGCTTCGCGGACGTGCCGGATCATGTCGTCGGGGCCGTTGCGGGTGAGTTGATCCAGACAGCCCCGCCAGTCCGTCGCGTCGAACGTGGTCACGAGTCGCGCCGCGCCGTCGGTCAGCAGCGCTGCTGCCTGGATATCGGATGCGCTCTCGACGCCGGTGAGAGCCTGGCTTGCTGCTGCCGGGTCGGCCGCTGCCACCCAGTACCCGCCGGGTGTGTTGCGCAGACCGCGTTCCTCACTGACGAGGGCCTGATGGGCTGCTCTCTGTGCCGCAGATCCAGGAGTCGTGGCTGCCAGAGCCTCGCGGGCTTGCGATGCCACGAGGGCAAGACGGTCGTCTGTCGTGGCCGTAACGATGCCGCTGTTGTTCACCAGGAGCGTGCAGTCCCCGAGGACTAGCCATTCGAAGAGATCACCTCGCACCCGAGCAATGGCCACCGTCGCCGACGGCGAGAGCGGATCATCGACTGCGCAGGTGTCTCGATGCAGACCAGCCGTAAATTCGATCGCCACGGCCAGGCACTCGGCGAGCGGAGACTCCCGCCGGGCGGCCTCGGCGTGGAGGCGGGTGCCCAACTGCTCCACGTACCAGGCGACTCCGTGACTGCATCCCGACTCCATGCCGGGCGCCATGCCGGCGCCGTCCAACACCACCACAACAGTGGGACTGGACAGTACAAAGTCCTCGTTGGCCCCATGGGGTCGCGCGCAACTGACTTGGCGTACGCGCACGTTAGACGGTCTCGTGGATCAGTACGTCGCTCAGGGCTCGACTTCCGGTGATCGCCTTGGTATCCGGCTCGTAGTCCGCGGTGACCACCATGGAGAACGGGGCGGTACCCGCCTCCTTGTAAAGGCTGGCAACGTTCTCGGCGAGGAAGTGGGCCACGCCCAACGAGCCCACAGCGTGAACGCCCGCGATGAGGAGGAACGTGCCCTGCCCGTCAGGTCTGGGCAGTCGGCCGAGATAGGCGATGTCCGTGGGCGTCGGGGCTTCGGGGCTGTCGCTCGGGGAGGTGTGAACCGTGCCGCTTTCCCGCTCGATCAGGGCCCAGCGCCCGTCGGGCAGGGTCTCGAATGCCAACCTCGGGTCGTTGCCCAGAGCCTCGGCGGTGACGGGCGAGGTCTTGGGTCCGCAGACGACGATGAGGTCATCGCGGTTGAGGTCGATCTCGCCTGAGGTCGGGATGTAGCCCAGGTCCCCTTCGAGCTGGAGCTGATGGGCCAGTACCAGCAGCTTCTGGCCCGTGGAGCTGTCTTCGAGCGCCACGTAGTCCCGCTCTCCCGGACGCATGGGGACGAGTACCTGTACATCCTGGGTGCCGAGGAACGCTCGTTCCGGCGGTGGGCCGGCGTCTCGGAGCTGGGCCACGCGTGCGCGGCTGACGCCCATCAGCTTCGCTACGTCCGCCATCGAGTGCCCGTGATCGCGGAGCCAAGCGATGCTCTCCTTGCGCATGCGTGAGGTCTCAACAACGGCGGCTTGGAGCTCCCCCATCAGGTCCACGGCGGCCTTCACGCGGAGCGCGTGATCTTGCATGGCGGCGACGCGCCGCACTTCGTCAATCACGGCGAGCACCTCGCGGAACCGGACGGGGGACTGTGTTCATACCCAACATGCTAAGGGGGGGTTGACACCTCGCACCAGTCGCGTGCATCTTGGGTGGTAACCCCCCCTTAACGCAGTGGGGGTTCAACGCTCGGGCTGTTAAGCCCCCCTTACCGGGAGAGTGAACATGCCGTCCTTCAAGATCGACCTTTCGACTGCCGTGGTGTTCGTCGCGACCGCTCCCACGCCGAAGCTCGTGAGCAAGCAGACCGGTGAGCGCGCCATGGACCGGGAGACCGGTGCTGCCCTGTCCACGGTGGGCCTGCTGATCTCGGACGAGGGTGAGGGCAACCTCTATCAGGTCACCGTGCCCGAGACCGGTCTCCCCGACGGGCTGACGCCGGGCATGCCGGTGTCGGTGATCGGGCTCAAGGCGCGGGACTGGGAGAACAACTTCAACGGTCAGGCCCGGCACGGCATCTCGTTCCGCGCGGTCGCGCTCACGGCCGGGGTCTGAGCATGACCGACCTGTCGACGTTATGGGAGGTTGGCCTCCCTCTGGCCGGTGCTGCCGGTGGCCTCGGCTACGCAAAGGTCCGCGCGCCGCGCGTGTTCTGGTCGCTGGTGGGACTGCCGTTGACGCAGGTGCGGTTCGCGATGACGTACCGCTCCACGATGGACGTGTGCGGGCTGACGGTGCAGCCGTCGCGTCTGCGGGCGTTCATGGTCCGCACGGTCGCCCGTCGCAGCGACGTTCAGCCGGTGCCGCCGAAGATCCGGCGGGTTCGGGGTTCTGCGACCGGGATGCGGGTCACGCTGCGTCTCCCGGCCGGTCTTGAGCCCGCCGATGTGGTCGCGGCGTCCGAGCGGCTGCGGCACGCCTGGGGTGTGCACTCGGTCAACGTGGTGGAGACCAAGCCGGGGTTCGTCGAGCTGAGGATGACTGGCTATGACGTCTTGCGGCGGGTGAAGATGCCGCGCCGTGTTCCTTCCGGACCGATGACGGTTCCGGTCGCGCTCCGGCAGGACGGCACGGCGTTCGTCCGGGACTACCTGAAGGTCCCTCACGCGCTGACGCTCGGCGCCAATCAGTCGGGCAAGTCCATGTACCAGCGCAACCTGATCGCCGGTCTCGCCCGGCTCCGGGTCGCCCTGGTCGGGATCGACTGCAAGCGCGGTGTCGAGCAGCGCGGATACGCACCCCGGCTGTCGGCTCTCGCGACCACGCCCGAGGAAGCGTCAGGGCTCCTGGATGCGCTGGTGGAGGAGATGGAAAACCGCTTCGACCTGCTCAGCAAGTACGGCGTTGCCGATGTGTGGGCTCTGCCCGAGCAGGTGCGGCCGGTGCCGGTCGTGCTCCTGGTGGACGAGGTCGCGGAGCTGTTCCTCATCACAGCGAAGAAGGACGAGGAACGTCGGGACCGTATGGTCACGCAGATGATCCGCCTTGGGCAGCTGGCCCGCGCGTCCGGCATCTTCCTGGAAGTCTGCGGCCAGCGGTTCGGATCCGATCTCGGCAAGGGCGCCACCACGCTCCGCGCTCAGCTCACCGGCCGTGTCGTCCACCGGGTCAACGACAAGCAGACCGCAGACATGGGCCTGGGCGACATCGCCCCCGACGCAGTGGTCGCCGTGACGACGATCCCTCCCGACCGGCCCGGTGTCGCGGTGGCCGGCGACTCCTCCGGCGGCTGGTCCCGCATCCGTACCCCCGAGTTGAGCGCGGCCGACGCCGCGGCGACCTGCGCCCGGTTCGCGCACCTGACCCCGGCTCTTCCGCGCCTGGCGACCTATCGGCCGGTGCAGCTGGTCGCGGGCAAGCCCATTCCGCCGATGCCGCTGTTCAAGCCGGCCCCGGCAACCGACTGACCCTCCACTCTCACGGGTTGGCGTGACCTCCTCGCGCCAGGTCCCTACCCCTGCCATGCCTGAAAGGAGGTGAACCGTGTTCCGTACCCTCCGCTTCGACGCCGTGCTGATCCAGGCCGTCATCGCCGGGGCTCTGTCGTTCTCCCACCTGCACGACCTGGCGCAGGCTGCCGGACAGGACGGCTGGAAGGCCTGGGCCTACCCGGTCAGTGTCGACCTGCTGCTGGTCGCCGCCTGGCGCCGGATGCGCGCGGACGGGGGCAACCACGATGCCTGGCTCTGGTTCGCCATCGCCCTCGTCGCATCGCTCGGCGCCAACGTCGCCACCGCCGGAATGCTCGACATGAACAACGTCCCACCCTGGCTGCGGATCCTCGTCGCCGGATGGCCCGCGCTCGCGTTCCTCGGCGGCACGCTCCTCGCCCACGCACACACCCCAGCACCAAAGCCGGAACCCGAGCCCGTAGAGGAACCCGAGCCGGAGCTGACCGTGGAGCGCGCTCCGGAACCAGCACCCGAGCTGCCGCCGGCCACTCCCGAATTCGAGGAGGGACCGCCCGCTCTGCCGGAGCCCGCGTCCTCTGCTCCCGCCGTGCCGGTTCCGCCCGCGCTGCTCGACCACGCCCGGAAGATCGCGGACGCCCACCATGCCCAGACCGGCGCCCCGATCGATGCCGAGACTCTGCGCAGCCGACTCGGCATCCCGCCCGCTCTCGCGGACTCGATCGCCTTCCAACTCACCTGATCCGAAAGGAGAGACCCGTGCGTCCGAACCGCTTCTACAACGTCGCCCGCTTCGGCCCGGTCCGCGTCGGCACCCACCACGACGGCCGCGGCCGTAGCAAGCACACCGCCGTGTGCTCCGCCCCCGGCTGTGACTTCTCCGCCGACTACTTCACCCGCGCCGCTGCCGAACTCGCCGCTCGCACCCACCGCTGCAACCCCCGCTGACAAGGGAGACCCGTCATGGACGTTCCGCTCTGGCTCGCCCTGATCGTCGTCGGCGCCCTCGGTATCAAGCTCATCCGCCCGCCCTGGTGGCTCGTCGTCGTGATCCTCCTCGGCGGCTACCTCCTCGCCGACAGTCTCGTCGCCCCGCTCATCGACAACACCATCAACCAGTAGGGAGAACCGCCATGCTCCGACCGCGCGTCCCGGTCAACCCGCTCCCGACCGGCAACACCACCCCGCTCCTCCAGCCCACCGCCCCCGCGACCGCCGTCGAGTCGACGGCCTGCCACCACGACCACACCCCCGCCCCGGTGCCGGTCGCCACGCCCCGCTCCACGGTCCAACTCACCCCCGGCAGCGCGATCGCCCTCGCCGCCGGCGGTGGCGGGGTGGTCCTGGTCGTCGGAGCCGTCCTGGTCTCGCTGCTCCTCGCGGTCGCCATCACCGGCGTCTCCGTCGCCCTGATCGCGGTCGTGCTGCGGTTGCTCGTCCGCGACATGCAGAAGGGCCGCTGACCTTCATGGACACGTACACGATTGCAGCCGCGGGCTTACCGACCCTCGGGTGGGCCCTGCATGGCGGACTGCTCTGGCGCCGCCTGGCCACCGCCCGCCGAGACCCGCTGACCGGCCTTCACACCCGCGCCGGATGGACCGCCCGCGCCGAACGTCTCATCGCCAGGCACCCGGGAGCGCTCGTGCTCCTGGTCGACCTGGACAACTTCAAGACCATCAACGACACCCACGGCCACGCCGCCGGGGACGCGGTCCTCACCGCCACCGCACGACGGCTGAGCAACTGGTGCGGACACCACGGCATCGCCGCCCGCCTCGGCGGAGACGAGTTCGCGGCCATCATCACCAATCTCGGCGCCGCCAACCTCTTCGGCCTCTGGTCCGCCCTGGATCAGCCGGTCACCCACAACGGCCACGTTCTGCGGGTCTCGGCTTCGGTCGGCCACTGCTCTGCCGATGACCTGCCGATCCCGACCCTCACCGACGCCCTCTCGGCCGCTGACGCGTCGATGTACGCGGCCAAGGGCCACGGCAGGCGCAACACACACTGAGCGGCCCCCGGAGCGGCCTCGGTCGCCAAACTTCCGCCGCCCCGGGGCGCCTCAACCCACTTCAGATCTAACGGACCCGAAAGGGAAACCCATGATGCCCCAGGCCCCGACCCCGCGCGTCTGCTCCCACTGCGACGGCTTCCCCGTCGTCCACATCACCACCGGCACCACCACCCCGGACGGCCGGCGCCGCACCCTCCCGGCCACCTGCCCGGTCTGCAAGGGCACCGGCACCCGCACCACGTCGGCCCCGCTCGCGTCGGCCGGGCGGTGACCGGCATGAACCATCTCTCCATCTCTGGACACCTGACGCCGGAGACCCGCTGCCGTGTCACCCGCTTCGCCGACAGCTCCCGCCCCTTCGTCAGCCTCCGGGTCGAGGGCGAAGCGATCGAAATCGCGTTCCTCGCCTCTCCCGGCTCCGCCGAGTCCCTGCGTGCCCTCGCAGCTGCCGCGACCGAAGCCGCCGCCGCTCTCGACACCCTCACCGCGCACGGGAAGTGACCACGTTGACCGACACCGCCACCGCGGCGGGCCTGGACCCGGCCACCCTGAGCGATCTGCTCCGGGTGGCCGGGTCCCCCGGCTTCGACCGCCTCACCGAACAGCTCCGCCGCACCGGAGGGTGCGCCGCCCCCATCCGCCTCTCCGGCGGCACCAAGCTCCTCGACCCGGCCACGAAGACCGTGCTCCACACCTACTCAACCGACACCGAACCCGGCGGGGTCCTGCGGGTCGCCTGCGGCAACCGCCGCGCCTCCCGCTGCCCCGCCTGCGCCTGGACCTACGCCGGAGACACGTACCACCTGATCCGCGCCGGGCTTGTCGGCAACCCCGACAAGGGCATCCCCGACACAATCCGCGACCACCCTCGCGTCTTCGTCACCCTCACCGCCCCGTCCTTCGGCCCGGTCCACAACCGGCCCGGCACCCGGCCGTGCCGCTGCGGGAAGCAGCACCAGGAGGACGCGCCCGAACTCGGCACTCCACTCGATCCCGAGACGTACGACTACGCGGGCGCGGTGCTGTGGAACAACCACGCCTCAGAGCTGTGGCGCTACTTCACGATCTACCTCCGCCGCGAAATCGCAGCCCGCGCCGGCCTCACACAGAAAGCCGCCCGCGAACAGTCCCGCGTCTCGTTCGGCAAGGTCGCCGAGTACCAGAAGCGCGGCGCCGTCCACTTCCACGCCGTCATCCGATTCGACGGACCAGACGGCCCCCACACCCCGCCCCCGGCCTGGGCCACCCTCGAACTCCTCACCGGCGCCATCCGGGCCGCCGCCGCCCGCGTCCAGGTCACCCTGCCCGCCGCGCCTGAGTACGGCGTGAACCAGGACGTGGAGTTGGCATGGGGGAGTCAGCTCGATATCCAGCCCATCGGCGCCTTCGGCCAGGGCGAAGACCTCACCGAACAGGCCGTGGCCGCCTACGTCGCCAAGTACGCCACCAAGGCAGCCGAGACCACCGGGTCCGTGGACCACCGGGTGGGCAACAAGGAAGCCCTGATCCTCCTGGGCGTCCCCGACCACCCCCGGCGCCTCATGGAAGCCTGCATGGACCTCGATCCGGCATACCCGGACCGACGACTCCGCGCCTGGGCCCACATGCTCGGCTTCCGCGGCCACTTCTCCACCAAATCCCGCCGCTACTCCACCACCCTCGGCGCCTTACGCCAGGTCCGCGCCGACTACCGCGCCGCCCAGCAGCGCACCGCCCTGGGCCTTCCCGACCCCGACGAACACCCGGAAGCCACCGTCCTCGTCGTCGCCCACTGGAGCTACGCCGGACACGGCGCCACCCCCGGCGAGTCCTGGCTCGCCGCCAACATCCGCCGCGACATCCAGCACAACCGCGAACACGCCCGCGAGATCCGCGCCCAGCTCGAAGCGTCCACCGAAGAGGAGTGGTGACCATGTCCGCGCGTCTGCTCACCGTCGAACAGGTCGCCGAACTCCTCGGCACCTCAGTCCGGTTTCCTCGACGCCTGATCGAGGAACGGCGCATCACCTTCGTCAAGGTCGGCCGGCACGTCCGCATCCCGGAGCCCGCGATCGAGGCGTACATCGAGACCCACACCGTGCAGCCCGTCGAGCGTCGCTACGGAAAGGTGGCCTGATGGCGAACCGCAAGGGCCAGCGCCGCCGGTTCGGCACTGTGCGACAGCTCGCGTCCGGCCGCTGGCAGGCTCGCTACCGCGACCCGCTGTCTGGCGAGACCAAGTCCGCACCGCACACCTTCGACACGAAGACCGACGCCCTCATATGGCTGACCACAATCGAGGCGGAGATCATCCGGGGCACCTACCAGGCCCCCGACGCGGGCAAAGTCGCCTTCGGACCCTACGCGGACGACTGGTTGAAGCACCGCAAGCTGGAGGACCGCACCCGGGAACGGAACGAGAGCGTCATCCGGCTGCACATCAAGCCGACTTTCGGCGCCGGGACGCTCGCCGCCATCACCACACCCCGCGTACGAGCCTGGCGGACCGCCCTCCTGGAGGACGGCGTGGGAGAGCCGACCGTGGTCAAGGCGTACCAACTGCTCCGCGCGATCCTGAACACGGCGGTGGACGACGAGCTGATCCGTCGCAACCCGTGCCGGATCAAGGGCGCCGATCGCTACGACGTCCCGGAGCGTCCCGTCCTCACCGTGGCCGAGGTGTACGCCGTGGCCGACGCCATCCGACCGCACCATCGGGCGCTCGTCCTCCTCGCCGCGTTCACCACGCTCCGCTTCGGCGAGCTGGCTTCGTTGCGTCGTCGGGACCTTGATCTGACCCGCTCCGTGGTCCTGGTCCGACGTGCCCAGTCCGAGCTGCAGAACGGCACGCTGGCCGACAAGGCTCCGAAGTCCGCTGCCGGTGTCCGGCCGGTCGCCTTCCCGGCCGAGCTCGTCCCCGAGCTCGCTCACCACCTGGAGCACTTCGCCGGCGCCGGGCAGGACGGCCACCTGTTCCAGGGTCCCCGCGGTGGGCTTCTCCGCCGGAGCAACTTCCGGGACGACTGGACCGCTGCCCGCACGAAGGCCGGCGTCTCTGGGGACGTGCACTTCCACGATCTCCGCCACACCGGGAACACCCTGGCCTCCAGCGCCGGGGCCAGCACGCGGGAGCTGATGACGCGGATGGGCCACAGCACGACCCGGGCCGCACTGATCTATCAGCACATGACGAGCGACCGTGATCAGCACATCGCGGGGAAGCTCGGGGAGATGATCCGCCAGGCCCGGAAGGACGGGAATCCCCCGCCTTCTGGCACGTAGGTGGCACGGCCGTGATCATGCGAGAGGGCCAGCGCCGGGGAAAAGTCCCCCTGCGCTGGCCCTTTGCCTTGAGCCCCCTGTCGGGTTCGAACCGACGACCCCCGCTTTACAAGAGCGGTGCTCTGGCCAGCTGAGCTAAGGAGGCAGCGACTGCAGTGTATCCAACGACCGTCGCGCACCGGTCGGAAATATCACTGGCCTTCGACTACTGACAGATCAGCCCTCGCCAGGTAGCGTCACCCGAGGTTCACTCCGGTGGACTAGACCCATCCTTCCTTCCACTCGGATCGTCCGGCACGTTCCTGCCGGTGAAGGGACACATCACCATGGCCTCCGTCACTTTCGACAAGGCGACCCGGCTCTACCCGGGTTCCGACAAGCCCGCCGTCGACCAGCTCGAGATCGAGATCGCCGACGGCGAGTTCCTCGTCCTCGTCGGTCCCTCCGGCTGCGGCAAGTCCACCTCCCTGCGCATGCTCGCCGGCCTGGAGGACGTCAACGGCGGCTCCATCCGCATCGGTGACCGTGACGTCACCCACCTGCCGCCCAAGGACCGGGACATCGCGATGGTGTTCCAGAACTACGCGCTGTACCCGCACATGACGGTCGCCGACAACATGGGCTTCGCGCTCAAGATCGCCGGCGTCAACAAGAGCGAGATCCGCGCCAAGGTCGAAGAGGCCGCGAAGATCCTCGACCTCACGCCGTACCTGGACCGCAAGCCCAAGGCGCTCTCCGGCGGTCAGCGCCAGCGTGTCGCGATGGGCCGCGCCATCGTGCGTGAGCCGCAGGTGTTCCTCATGGACGAGCCGCTGTCGAACCTCGACGCCAAGCTCCGCGTCTCCACCCGTACGCAGATCGCGAGCCTGCAGCGGCGGCTCGGCATCACGACGGTGTACGTGACCCACGACCAGGTCGAGGCCCTGACCATGGGCGACCGTGTCGCCGTGCTCAAGGACGGTCTGCTCCAGCAGGTCGACTCGCCGCGCAACATGTACGACCGTCCCGCCAACCTCTTCGTCGCCGGCTTCATCGGCTCCCCGGCCATGAACCTGGTCGAGGTCCCGATCACCGACGGTGGCGTGCGGTTCGGCAACAGCGTCGTGCCGGTCTCCCGCGAGGCGCTGTCCGCCGCGTCCGCCAAGGGCGACACGACGGTGACCGTCGGCATCCGCCCCGAGCACTTCGACGTCTCGGGCGCCGACAGCGACGCCGGCCTGGCCGTCTCCGTGAACGTCGTCGAGGAGCTCGGCGCCGACGGTTACGTCTACGGCTCCGCGCGCGTCGGCGGCGAGGACAAGGACCTGGTCGTCCGCGTCGGCGGCCGCGCCGTGCCGCAGAAGGGCTCCGTGCTGCACGTGGTGCCGCGCGCCGACGAGCTGCACGTCTTCTCCACCTCGACGGGCGAGCGCCTCTCCGGCTGACCCGGAAGCCACCGCCGTACGGCCTCGCATCGGTTGCCGATGCGAGGCCGTTCGCGTACACCGTCGGCGCGTCGCGCCTATGTCGACAAATACCCCGACACTACGGGCAATTCGGGCGCCACTTCCGTCCCGGCGTCAACACGGGATTCGAAAAGACGCTTCGAACCATCCCTCGCGAGAGTGACTAAATGTCGCCATATCATCACCGCCCGCTACGCTCGCCTGCGTGACGCACACTGCCCGCCGTATCGGCCGCTCTCTCGCACTCGTCCTGCCCGTCGTCCTGGTGCTCTCCGGAACGCTCGCGGTGTCCGCCGTTCCGTGGGCCGGCCAGAGCTCCGGGACCCAGATGCTCACCGCATCCTCCGAGGACGTCTCCGTCCCCGCCAAGTCCCGTGCCCCGCAGGATATTCTGCGCGACCGGCTCCTCGCAGAGCTTCAGGAGAAGGACCCCGGAACGGCTCTCACCCACCTCCAGCGCGAGGTCGAGAACCGCCCGTCGCTCGCCAAGCACTGCATGTCCATCGCCAAGGCCCTCGGCCGCGCCGCCGTGCAGCACTACGGCCCCGCCCGCGCCCAGTCCTTCTCCCGCCCGGTCTGCGACACCTCGTTCGCGACCGGTGTGATGTACGCGAGCTGAGCGCCGCCACGCCGGTCGACCCGATCGGCCCCAGGGAGTGCGCCTATCGTTCGCGGTATGCAGACCTCCCCGACGCAGGCCGTGATCCTGGCGGGTGGCCAGGGCTCGCGCCTGCGCCCGTACACCGACGACCGCCCCAAGCCGATGGTCGAGATCCCGGGCACCGGGACCCCGATCATCGGCCATCAGCTGTCCTGGCTCGCCTCCGAGGGCGTGACGGACGCCGTGGTCTCCTGCGGTCATCTGGCCGAGGTGCTCCAGGACTGGCTGAAGCAGGCCGCCCTGCCCCTCCGGGTGACGACCGTCGTCGAGCCGGAGCCGCTGGGCCGCGGCGGCGGGCTGAAGTACGCCGCCGCGCACCTGCCCGAGCCCGGACGGCCCTGGTACGCCACGAACGGCGACATCTGGACCCGGTTCTCCCTGCGTGAGATGGCCTCGTTCCACGACGAGCGGGACGCCACGGCGACCCTCGCCCTGGCCCGCCCCCGCATCCCGTGGGGCGCCGTCGAGACCGACACCTTCGGGCACATCACCGACTTCATCGAGTCGCCGCCGTCGCCGTATCTGATCAACGCCGGCGTGTACGTCTTCTCCGCCGCCTTCACGGACCTCCTGCCCGACCGGGGCGACCACGAGCGGACCACGTTCCCCCGCCTGGCCCGGGAGCGCCGTCTGGCCGGCTTCCCGCTGCCCCAGGGGGCCTACTGGCGGGCGATCGACACCGCGAAGGACCTGACCGAGGCGGCGAAGGAGCTGGCCTCCCAGGGCACCTGACAGCCCCGGGGCATCCCGGCGGCCCCAGGAGCGCCTCGCCGGGTCCCGGGGGCGGAGACGGGCCGGAAGCGCCGCGCCGGGTCGCCCGGGCGGTCGGAGGGCCGCCGGGAGCCTCACCGGCCCGGGGCGACCCCGCAGGCCGCCGCGGCGGCCGTTCCACGCCGACACGACAGACGCCGAAGGGCGGCACCGCTTCCGCGCGGTGCCGCCCTTCGGCGTCTGTCGGGGAGGGTCAGCCCAGCAGGCCGCCGATGGGGTTGCGGTTGCCTCCGTCGGTGGACCCGCCGTCGGTGGAGCCGCCGTCGCTGCCACCGGAGCTGCCGCCGCTGCTCGATCCGCCGCTCGTGCCGCCCGAGCCGGAGCCCGTGGACGGCGGGGGCGCCGGCCGGGACTGGGTGGGGCTGCTGTCGGAGCCACGGGTGGCCGTGGGGCGGCTCTCCCGGATCCGGCCGGTCTCGCGGACGGTCTCGCTGGGTTCGGCCGTCTTCTTCTCCTCGTCGCGCTTGCCGTCGGCGCCGGCGGACTCGGAGGGCTTGGGCTTGGTGGTGGCGGAGCGGGACGGGGTGCTCGTACCGGGCTCCTGGGGGAGGCCCCGGCCGGGCAGGTGGTTCATCGGGTCGTCGTCGGGGCCGGGGACGGTGACCATCTCGGTGGAGCGTACGGCTCCGCCGAGCATGGAGCCGGCGAGGAGCGTGAGGCCGACGACGACCGCGGCGACGACGGTGCCCCGGCGCAGGACCCGGCGGCGCAGGTCCCAGATCTCGGAGCGGGGGCCGAGGGTGCGCCAGGCTTCGCCGGCGAGGCGTCCGTCGATGGAGTAGACGGGGGCGCCGGCGATGACCAGCGGGGACCAGGCGGCGAGGAAGATGATGTCGGGCGCGTCGTAGACGGGGACGCTCTTCCAGCTGACGGTGAGGATCATCGCGGCGGAGAGCAGGGCGCCGACGACGGCGGCGACACGCTGCCAGAGGCCGAGGACGGTGAGGACGCCGACGACGACCTGGAGGAAGGCGACGGTCAGGCCGGCGCCGACGGGGTGCTGGAGGGCGAAGTCGCGCAGGGGCTCGGCGAGGGCCCAGGGGTGGAGCGAGTTGAGCCACTTGACCATGGAGCCGCGCTCGCCGCCGTCGAAGTAGACGGGGTCGCAGAGCTTGCCCATGCCGGCGTAGATGCAGATGAAGCCGAGGAGAAGGCGGAGCGGGAGCAGCACCACTCCGAGGTTCATCCGGCGCCCGGGGTAGTAGGCGTGGCGGACGCCCGCGGTGGCGGCGCTCTCGGCCCAGCCGGCGCCGTGGCGGGGCGGCCTGCCGCGTCGGCCTTCGCCGTCGCGGTCGGCGACGCCGTCGTCGGCGCGGTGGCGATCGCGGGAGGTGTCGTACGGGGACTCGTAGGCGTGGTCGTAGGCGCCTTCGGCGCGCCGCATCGGGGGCAGCAGCGGTGGGGCGTCGGCGGGGACGACGGGGGTGGGCATGGTGTCGTCGATGCGCGGGATGGCCTGGGTGGCGCCCGCGTCGAGGCGGCCGGGGGGCTCCAGGGTGGAGACGGAGGACTCGCGCATGGCCTGGAGCAGTCCGGTCGCGCCGGGGTCGCCGGGCGCGGACTTTCCGGTCCACACGACGGGGCGGCGGCGGCCCGCGGCTGCGCCCGCGGGGGCTCCGCCGAGGCTGGAGATCCGGGGGGCGGCTGCGAACTTCGGCTGGTGGGCCGGTGCGAGCCGCACACGGAAGCTGGCGTGGTTCACGATGACCTGCGCGGGATCGGAATCCACTTTGAGCATGCTCAGCGCGGGCTGATCGTCGAACCCCGGCCGGGGCGTTCTGGTGTCCACACTCATCTAACCGAGTGACGCGGGGTTAGGACACTGCCTTGACGGACTCGGAATGTCCGAGACCCGTCAAGATCGCCCGTTGTGGGAAAGGGCCCAGCTCAGGGAGCTGGGCCCGTTCCGGTACGGCGTGTGCGCGGGGCGCGCGGGGGTGCGTCAGCGGGCGCGGCGGCGGGCGACCTCGTAGAGGACGATGCCCGCGGCGACGCCGGCGTTCAGCGACTCGGCGCCACCGGGCATGGAGATCCGGACGCGGTAGTCGCAGGTCTCGCCGACGAGGCGGCCGAGGCCCTTGCCCTCGCTGCCGATGACGATGACGACGGGGCCGTCGAGCGCTTCGAGGTCCTCGACGGTGTGTTCGCCGTCGGCGGCGAGGCCGACGACGGTCAGGCCTTCCTTCTGGTAGCCCTCGAGGGCCCGGGTCAGGTTGGTGACGCGGGAGACGGGGGTGCGCGCGGCGGTGCCGGCGGAGGACTTCCAGGCGCCGGCGGTCATGCCGGCGGCGCGGCGCTCGGGGACGACGACGCCGTGGCCGCCGAAGGCGGAGACGGAGCGGACGATGGCGCCGAGGTTGCGCGGGTCGGTGACGCCGTCGAGGGCGACGATCAGCGGGTCCTCGTGGTTCTCGTACGCGGCGGCGGTGAGGTCCTCGGGGTGCGCGTACTCGTACGGCGGGACCTGGAGGACGAGGCCCTGGTGGTTGAGCCCGTTGGTCATCCGGTCGAGCTCGGCGCGGGGGGCTTCCATCAGGTTGATGTTGCCGCGGTCGCCGGCGAGCTTGAGGACGTCGCGGACGCGCTCGTCGTTGTCGATGTACTGCTGGACGAAGAGCGTGGTGGCGGGCACGCCGTCGCGGAGCGCCTCGAAGACCGGGTTGCGGCCGACGACCATCTCGGAGGTGCCCTTGGGGCCGCCGCGGCGGGGTGCGGGGCGGCGGGCGGCGGCGTGCTTGGCCTGGGCGTTGGCGACGCGGTTCTTCTTGTGACCCTTGCGGGCGGAGGCGGGCGGCGTGGGGCCCTTGCCCTCGAGGCCCTTGCGCCGCTGGCCACCGCTGCCGACCGTCGCGCCCTTCTTGTTGGACGTGCGGCGGTTCCTGCGCTGGCTGTTCCCGGCCATGACTACCTAATCCTCGGTGTTGCGTACATAGGTCTGTAAGTGAAGTGTGCCGCCCGGCTCCCCGAGCGGCACATCATCAGCGGTTGCCCAGCGTCCAGCGGGGGCCGTCCGGGCTGTCCTCGATGGCGAGGCCGGACTGCGTGAGCTGGTCGCGGATGGCGTCGGCGGTCGTCCAGTCCTTGCGTTCCCGGGCCGACTCGCGCTGCTGGAGCACGAGGCGTACGAGGGTGTCGACGACGCCGTGGAGTTCCTCGCCGCGGTCGGTCTCCTCGGCCCAGTGGGGGTCGAGGGGGTCCAGGCCCAGGACGCCGAGCATGGCGCGGACCTCGGCGAGGCGGGCGATGGCCTCGTCCTTGTCGTCGGCGGCGAGGGCGCTGTTGCCCTGCCGGACGGTGGTGTGGATGATCGCGAGCGCGTGCGGCACGCCGAGGTCGTCGTCCATGGCCTCGGCGAAGGCGGGGGGCACGTCGGCGGCGGGCGCGACGGTCTTGCCGGCCTTCTCGGTGACGCGCTGGACGAAGCCCTCGATCCGCGCGAACGCGGACTCGGCCTCGCGCAGGGAGTCCTCGCTGTACTCGATCATCGAGCGGTAGTGCGGGGTGCCGAGGTAGTAGCGCAGGACGATGGGGCGCCAGTTCTTGACCATCTCGGACACGAGGACCGAGTTGCCGAGCGACTTCGACATCTTCTCGCCGCTCATGGTGACCCAGGCGTTGTGCACCCAGTACGAGGCGAAGGCGTCGCCGAAGGCCTTGGCCTGGGCGATCTCGTTCTCGTGGTGGGGGAAGATCAGGTCGAGGCCGCCGCCGTGGATGTCGAAGGCGGAGCCCAGGTACTTGTGGGCCATGGCCGAGCACTCCAGGTGCCAGCCGGGGCGGCCGCGGCCCCAGGGGGTCTCCCAGTCGGGCTCGCCCGGCTTGGTGGCCTTCCACATGGCGAAGTCGCGCGGGTCTCGCTTGCCGGCGACGCCCTCGTCGGGCTGGCGCAGGTCGTCGATGTCCTGGTTGGAGAGTTCGAGGTAGCCCGGGAAGGAGCGCACGTCGAAGTAGACGCTGCCGTCGGCCTCGTAGGCGTGGCCGCGCTCGATGAGGCCGCGCATCATCTCGATCATCTCGGGGACGTGCCCGGTGGCGCGCGGCTCGTAGGTGGGCGGCAGGCAACCGAGGGCGTCGTAGCCGTCGTTGAAGGCGCGCTCGTTCTCGTAGCCGATGGACCACCAGGGGCGGCCCTGGTCGGCGGCCTTGGCGATGATCTTGTCGTCGATGTCGGTGACGTTGCGGATGAACGTGACGTCGTAGCCGCGGTACTCGAACCAGCGGCGCATGATGTCGAAGTTCAGCCCCGAGCGGATGTGGCCGATGTGCGGGGCCGCCTGGACGGTGGCACCACAGAGGTAGATCGAGACACAGCCCGGTGTGAGGGGGTTGAAGTCACGGATCTGCCGGGCGTTGGTGTCGTACAGGCGAATGGTCACCACACCAGGGTAGTGGGCGTGTGGTAGTGCCCCGCGACCGATTCCCGGCCCCGGGCGGTCTTTTTCGCGGTGGGCGGGCCGGGACGCGGCGCGGGCGTGCCCGTACGGCTCCGTGGCGCGGTTCCCCTTCGGGGGTCCGCGCCACGATCCGCGCCACGGTCCGTCGCGGCGCCGGGCGGGCGGTACTTCGGCGATCGCCCGGACAGGACCTAGCCGACGCGGACCACGAGGGCGGTGGCGAGGGCGGCGAGTCCTTCGGCGCGACCGGTGAGGCCGAGGCCGTCGGTGGTGGTGCCGGAGACGGAGACCGGGGCGCCGATCGCCTCGCTCAGGACCTTCTGGGCCTCGTCGCGGCGCTTGCCGACCTTGGGGCGGACGCCGATCACCTGGACGGCGACGTTGCCGATCTCGTAGCCCTCGGCGCGGACGATGCGGGCGGCCTCGGTGAGCAGGGTGACGCCGGAGGCGCCGGACCACTCGGGGCGGGAGGTGCCGAAGTGGGCGCCGAGGTCGCCGATGCCGGCGGCGGAGAACAGGGCGTCGCAGGCGGCGTGGGCGGCGACGTCGCCGTCCGAGTGGCCGGCGAGGCCGTACCCGTCGCTGTCGGAGTCCTCCCAGAGGAGGCCGGCGCACCACAGGGGGCGGCCCTGCTCGAAGGCGTGGACGTCGGTGCCGATGCCGGTGCGCGGCAGCGGCGGCACGTGCGGTGTCGGCGTCGGCGTCGGCGTCGGCTCAGAAGCCATCGTTGGCCCTCCTGCGGGCGAGTACGGCCTCGGCGAGGACGAGGTCGAGGGGGCGGGTCACCTTGAACGCCTCTTCGTGGCCGGGGACGACCACGACGGGGGCGCCGAGGCGTTCGACCATGCCGGCGTCGTCGGTGGCGCCGTCGCCGGTGAGGGCGATGGTGGCGTGGGCGTTGACGAGCGTGTCGTGGTCGAAGCCCTGCGGGGTCTGCACGGCGCGCAGCCGGGAGCGCTCGGGGGTGGCGACGACCTGTTCGGGCCGGCCCTTCTCCTCGGCGGGTTCGACCTCCTTGACGGTGTCGGCCACCGGCAGGGCGGGGACGACGGCGACGGCGCCGTCGCGGACGGCCTCGACGACGGCGTCGACCGTGTCGACGGGCACGAGCGGGCGGGCCGCGTCGTGGACGAGGACGGTGGTGATGCCCTCGGGGAGTGCTTCGAGGCCGAGGCGCACGGACTCCTGGCGGGTCTCGCCGCCGGGGACGACGAGGTAGTCGGTCCGTTCGGGCAGGGCGTGGGCGTCGAGGAGGTTCTTGACCTCCGCGGCACCGTCGGAGGGCGCCACCACGACGACCAGGGAGACGGCGCGGGAGGCGGCCATCGCCCGGACGGCGTGGATGAGCATGGGGGTGCCGTTCAGCGTGCGGAGCGCCTTGGGGGCGCCCGGGCCGAGCCGTACGCCCCGGCCCGCCGCGGGGATCACCACGGCGGTTCGCGCGGGACGCGTCTGGTCTGTCATCGGTTCCACTCCGGCAGGTTTGTTTCCTCGGCCGACATGGGTATGGCCCTCAGGGCAACCCCGGCCATGGGCCGGGGGGCACCGACGCGACGCCTCGACCGGGCCCTTTCCGTGACGACGGTCGGAGGCGTACCGCGCGGACACAGGGACGACGGCGCGAGGGGACGGGGATCAGGGGACTGGGTTACGTCGGCACCGACGGTGAGGTCGGTGCCGGGATCGACCGGCTTCGGCGGCGGCGACATGGGTCACCGGCACGCCGGGCGACGAAGAGACGCGGACATGCCGCAGCGCCCGGCGACGGCACTGTGATCTTCACAGCACGTCAGCGGGCACCGCGGCATCGCTTCTTGATCAGGACGCGAGGACCTCGTCGAGGAGAGCCTCGGCCTTGTCCTCGTTGGTGTTCTCCGCGAGCGCGAGCTCGCTCACCAGGATCTGCCGCGCCTTGGCGAGCATGCGCTTCTCGCCTGCGGAGAGACCGCGCTCCCGCTCCCGGCGCCACAGGTCACGCACTACTTCGGCGACCTTGATGACATCGCCGGAGGCGAGCTTCTCGAGGTTCGCCTTGTAGCGACGGGACCAGTTGGTGGGCTCTTCGGCGTACGGTGCACGCAGCACCTCGAAGACCCGGTCCAGCCCATCCTGACCGACAACATCGCGAACACCGACGAACTCCGCATTGTCCGCCGGCACACGAACCGTCAGGTCGCCCTGGGCGACCTTGAGCACCAAGTAGGTCTTGTCCACGCCTTTGATCTGGCGAGTTTCGATGGCCTCGATCAGCGCGGCCCCGTGATGGGGATAGACCACGGTGTCGCCAACCTTGAACGTCATGTGACAGGTACCCCTTCCGTGGCTATCCAGGGTAACACGGATACGGCTTCTTCTGAATGGCGTTTTCGCAGGTCAGGGCATATCTCGGGGCTTGACAACAGCGACACGATCGTGCTGCGGAGAGCTTCCGGAAGGCGGTATTCGCAGGTCGGAGCCGCTGCGTGAACGCAGAGAAACGCGCACGTTACACCCGTCCGGACACCCTGACGAGAGGGAGGATGTCCCGTTTTGCCGGTTTCGCGACGGGCATCTCCAGGTACTCCGTTCGAGGATCGGTCACTCGTACGGATGCAAGACGGATCGAATCCCGAATTGATCAACGGGTGAGCCGAGCGGGATTTTCCGGGGATGCCGGTGGTGGAATGCGCGGACGGCCGCCGAATTGATCAAGGCGGTTTTGTGAACGACAGGTCAATGGGTCGTATCCGGCCATCCGGAGGGTCCCGAGCGAGCAGGACGGGGCTCGAAGGGGCGGGTCGGGTGCGGGACGGAGAGTGCGGCTCGGTAACCTAAGCGCGCTGACACACCCTTAGCTCGACCTCCGTCCGCTGCCGGTCCCCGGGCCCGCGCAGCAGGCAGTCCACTGTCTGTCCGTACGTCCTAGGAGATGCCGCCGCCGTGAGCCGCAGCCTTCGACGCGGCGCCCTCGCCGCTACCGCCATCGTGTTCTCGATCGCCGCACTGTCCGCGTGTGGCGCGGGCAATGACGCGCAGACCCTCGAGGTGCGGCCCGACAACGCCGCCGTCACCGTCGAGGACATCAAGGTCCAGAACGCCGTGGTCATCACGCAGCCCGGGCTCACCACCGCGGGTCCGGCCGTCGTCTCGGCCATGGTCTTCAACAACGGCAGCACCCAGCAGACCCTCGACGCGATCACCCTGCCGGGCTCTGCGGCGACGGTGAAGCTCAAGGCCGCCGAAGGCGCCGGCCCGATCACGATCCCCGCGGGCGGCTCCGTCCTCCTCGGCGGCGAGGGCAACGCCTCCGCCGTGATCGAGAACGGCCACGAGGCCGTGAAGGACGGCGACTCGCAGCCGGTCGTCTTCAAGCTGAGCCAGACCGGCGCGGTGGCTCTGAACGCCTTCGTCGTGCCCGCGACCAGCTACTTCAAGGAGTACGGCCCGAGCGAGCTCCCGAAGCCGCCGGTCACCGCGCCGACCGGCACGCCGTCGGGCACCCCCTCGGGCACGCCGTCCGGCACGCCTTCGGGCTCCCCGTCCGGCGAGCCGTCGGGCGAGGCCAGCCACGCGGCCGGCCACTGAGTCACGCACGAAGAAGGGGCGCCCCACCGGATTCCTCCGGTGGGGCGCCCCTTCTTCGTGCGTCCGTGGCGGCGCCGGGTCTACGGCTCGAACTTGTAGCCGAGTCCGCGGACCGTGACCAGGTAGCGCGGCGCGCCCGGGTCGGGCTCGATCTTCGCCCGCAGGCGCTTGACGTGGACGTCGAGGGTCTTGGTGTCGCCGACGTAGTCCGCGCCCCAGACCCGGTCGATGAGCTGCATGCGGGTCAGCACGCGGCCCGCGTTCCGCAGCAGCATCTCCAGCAGGTCGAACTCCTTCAGCGGGAGATCGACCTTGCCGCCGGAGACCGTGACGACGTGCCGGTCCACGTCCATCCGGACCGGGCCGGCCTCCAGGGCCGCCGGGGTGACCTCCTCCGGCTCGCCGCGGCGGCGCAGGACGGCGCGGATGCGCGCGACCAGCTCCCGCGAGGAGAACGGCTTGGTCACGTAGTCGTCGGCTCCTATCTCCAGGCCGACGACCTTGTCGATCTCGCTGTCCTTGGCGGTCACCATGATCACCGGGACGTTCGAGCGGCCGCGCAGCTGGCGGCACACCTCGGTACCGGGCAGACCCGGCAGCATCAGGTCGAGGAGGACGAGGTCCGCTCCGTTGCGCTCGAACTCGTCGAGTCCGTCGGGCCCGGTCGCGGCGACCGCGACCTCGAAGCCTTCCTTGCGGAGCATGTACGACAGGGCGTCGCTGAAGGATTCCTCATCCTCGACGACGAGCACTCGGGTCACGGAAGGACCTCCGGGGCAGGGAGCGGTTCGGTCATGAGATCGGGGGTGGGTGAGTCGGGCTCGCGGCGGTCCCGTGCGGAGCCCGCCTCGGGCAGCCTCAGGGTGAAGGTGGAGCCCTGGCCTTCGGTGCTCCAGACGGTGACCTCGCCGCCGTGCGAGGCGGCCACGTGCTTGACGATGGCCAGGCCGAGGCCCGTACCGCCCGTGGCGCGGGAGCGGGCCGGGTCGACGCGGTAGAAGCGCTCGAAGATGCGCTCCTTGTCCTTGTCGGGGATGCCGATGCCCTGGTCGGTGACGGCTATCTCGATCAGGTCGCCGCCGGGTGCGGCGATCCTGCGGGCCGCGACGCCCACGCGGGTGTGGGCCGGAGAGTAGTTGACGGCGTTCTCGACGAGATTGCCGAGGGCTGCGGCGAGCTGGCCGCGGCTGCCCCAGACGCGCAGGTCCGCGGTGCCGCCGGAGGCCATGGTGATCTGTTTGGTGGAGGCCGTGTGGCGGGAGCGGTCGATGGCCTCGGCGACCAGCTCGTCGACCCGTACCGGCTCCGAGTCCTCCAGCGGGTCGTCGTTCTGCACCCGCGAGAGGTCGATGAGCTCCTGTACGAGGTTGGTCAGGCGGGTCGCCTCGATCTGCATCCGGCCGGCGAAACGGGTGACCGCCTCGGGGTCGTCCGAGGCGTCCATGACGGCCTCGGAGAGCAGGGACAGCGCGCCGGTCGGGGTCTTGAGCTCGTGGCTGACGTTGGCGACGAAGTCGCGCCGTACCGCCTCGATGCGGCGGGCCTCGGTCAGGTCCTCCACCAGCAGCAGCACCAGGCGGGAGCCGAGGGGCGCCACCCGGGCGGAGACCGCGAGTGCTTCGACCCGGCTGGTGCCGCGCCGTGGCAGATCCAGCTCGACCTGGCGTATCTCCCCGTCACGGCGGGTGTCCCGGGCCATGTTGAGCATCGGCTCGACGGCCAGCTTCCCGCCGCGGACCAGGCCGAGGGCGTACGCCGCCGAGCTGGCCTTGACCACCGAGTCGCTCTCGTCGAGCACCACCGCGGAGGAGCGCAGTACGGACAGCACCGTGTCCACTCCGGGCGGCAGAACGGCGTCGGTGTGCAGGGAGGTCCGGGTGGGTCGCGCCTGGTCGCGTTCGCTCCAGCGGAACGCCAGCATGGCGATCACGCCGGTGCACACCCCGGCGATCGCAGCCAATGCGGCGACCGCCGCGTTCACGTCCATGCCATCCAGGTTATGCGGGCTGAGGGACACTCTCCCAGCCGTCCGAGTGGCTGCTCGAACAGTCGTCGCCCAGAGTTCACCGTGGGGACGGTGCCGGTTCATTTGACCTGAGGGAAGGGGCGGCGCGCGTCGCCCAGAGTTCACCGGGGGGAAAGGGCCGGTTCACATGAGCGGGAGGAGCCGGACGCGTAGGGGTCCGAACGTGGGAGCGTGGGGTCCGAGCCCCACCCGGACCCAGGACTGCCGCGGAGAAAGAGGGACACCCATGCGGGACGCGTACCACGAGGAACTCGACTCGATCGGAGAGAGCCTGGTCGAGATGGCCCGGCTCGTCGGGTCGGCGATCGGACGCGCCACGACGGCGATGCTCGACGCGGACCTGAAGCTCGCCGAGAGCGTCATCGCGGCCGACCAGAAGGTCGACGACCTCCAGCACGACCTGGAGGCCCGGGCGATAGCCCTGCTCGCACGGCAGCAGCCGGTGGCGACGGACCTGCGGATCGTGGTCACCTCGCTGCGGATGAGCGCCGACCTGGAGCGGTCGGGCGACCTGGCCCAGCACGTCGCGAAGCTCGCGCGGCTGCGCTTCCCGGACACAGCCGTGCCGCGGGACCTGCACGCCACGATCCTGGAGATGGGGCAGCTGGCGCAGCGCCTGATGGCGAAGGCGGCGGAGGTCATCATCACGAAGGACGTCGACCTGGCGCTCCAGCTGGAGCAGGACGACGACGAGATGGACCTGCTGCACCGGACGCTTTTCCAGCACCTGATGGACGACCGCTGGAAGCACGGCATCGAGACGGCCGTGGACGTGACGCTGCTGGGCCGCTACTACGAGCGGTTCGCCGACCACGCGGTGTCGGTCGCGAAGCGCGTGGTGTACCTGGTGACGGGCGAGCACGCGGACGAGCTGCAGCAGTCGGACGCCCCGGTCGAGGGCGCGTAACGGCACGGGGGAGCCGGGCGGGCTCCCGGGGTCAGGGGTGCCGGCTCGGGTTGTATCCGGGCCGGCACCCGGAGCGTTTCCCAGCCCGTCTCCCGGCCGTCTCCCGGCCCGCTTCCCGGCCGCCGCAGGGCGCCCGAGGCGACGCGGGGACGGGGTCGCACCTCAGTGCGCCGTTGATGCGCCCGGTTCGATGGGCATGCAATGGGAAGAGGCGACCTACGCCTTCGAGGAGGGACCCATGGCCGAATCCCCGACCACAGACCCCCGGCAGGAGCCGCGCGACCCGGTGCACCTGCCCGTTCTCGGCGCCTGCGGGTGCGGCTCGGGCTGCGGCTGCGGCTGCCAGTCCGGCGCGCCGTGCCAGTGCGGGGGCTGCTCCGGCTAGATCCCGGAGCGGCACAAGGACGGAAGGGCTCCGCCCGGGTATCTGACGAACCGGGCGGGGCCCTTCTTCCGCTCGGGCCGGGTCGGGTCGGGTCAGTGGGTTCAGGTCGGGCCAGGTCAGGTCAGGTCAGGTCGAGGACGCCGACCGTCTGGCCACTGGAGGATTCGCCGGTCGTGCGGAATCCGAGCTTCAGGTAGAAGTCCCCGGGCCCCTGCTCCCCCGGCTCCCAGGTGACGTACATCCTGTCGCCGCCGGTGCGGACGATCTCCTCCCGGACCGCGTCGACGGCGAAGCGCCCGTACCCGCGGCCCTGCCGGCTGGCCGCGATGTTGAGCCGCCACAGACCGCTGCGCCGGTCGTCGGGGTCCTTCTCGGCGTCCCACGTGATGTCGACGAAGGCCATGACGAAGCCCACGAGCTCGTCGCCGTCGAAGATCAGCCGCGGCCAGGCGGTGGAGCCGTACGCGTACGCCTCGGCGAGCGACTTCACCACCGGAGCGACGTTCTTCTCCTGATCGGGCCGGACCCGCAGTTCCAGGGCGGCGCCCACGTTGGCGGGCGTGATCTTCTCCAGGCGGAGTGTGGAAGTCATGCGCGGGACGATATCGACCGTTCGTGTCGACCGCCCAGGCAATTGTTCGCCCCTCGGTGGCGACGGTCCGCGAACGGCGATACCAACCGGTTCATCCGTAACGCCAGACTTGACCTGAATGGCTTGACAGGTGGAGCGCGGCGCGAGAAGCGTGGGCAGCGGGTACCGCACCCGAGGAGCCGAGGACGACATGACCAGAACGACGACGACGAAGAGGATCGGTGCCGCGCTCGCCGCCACGGCGGCAGCCTTCGCACTCGGTCTCGGCGGCGCCTCGATCGCGGACGCCAAGATCGCGCCGGTGGACATCTCCTGCACCAACAACGGCGGCCACCAGCCCGGCGGCCAGCAGCCGAGCTGCCAGGGCAGCTCACTGACCCAGGAGACCGAGAACCAGAACCCCGCCGGCCACGCGCCTCGCGGACACAACTAGCCTCCCCTCCCCCTCCCTCGGCCCCTTCTCCCGCCTCGAGCGCGAGGAGGGGCTTCGTACGCACTCACGACTCCGCGGGCGGCGGCACGACGAAAGCCCCCCACCCGCCGTGTCGGCGGATGGGGGGCTTTCGTCGGGCGCCGTCCGGATCAGCGCTTCCCGGTCAAGGGAGGTACGAGGTCGTCGAGGAGAAGGGGTCAGCGACGGTGGTGGTGGCGGTTGTTCCAGGACTTGGTGTCCACGGTGCGGCCGTGCTCGTCGCGCAGGGTCGCCTTGTCGGCACGGTCGTCCCACACGTAGTCGCGGCGGTCCTGGAAGACATCGGTGCGGGTGTCGCGGCCGACACCGGTGTGGACCCGGACGGTGGCGTGGCCGGAGAGACGGAAGTCGTTGAAGCGGTAGCGGTTGCCGTCCTTGTCCCGCAGGGTCCAGCCGCGGAGGTTCACCCCGTGGCGGGAGTTGTTGGTGATCTCGACCCATTCGCCGTTCAGCGACCGGTTGGACCGGTTGTCACGTCCGGGGCTGTCGGCCTGGACGCGGCTGATCTCGACCCGCGGCTGGTGGCGGTGACGGTCGCCGTCATGGGCGGCGGCCGGCAGGGCGACGGCGGAGACGATGGCGCCGGCGGCGAGGGCGGTCGCCGCGACGCGGCGGGCGGTCGAAGAAGCAGACATGGGTGATGTCCCCTCAAGAACAGTGCCCCACAAGCCGATACAGGCTGGTGAGGGCGGTGCGGGTCTCGGTCCGGTGTGGGCCGAGGACCCAAACTCTGCGGCCTCCCCGGGCCGTCCGTCGGGCCGGCCGGGGCCCGTTACGTAGTACGGACATTTCCGTAACTGTCGCCTGCATCGGACACGTATGGGTGACGGGCGTGGCCCTGACATTCACTGACAGCTACACCGACCCGTTCCAGGATCACCAGCAAGCCCTTACCGGCTCCGGCGCGCCACCGGTCGCACCACCCGGCGCATTCAGCCAAACGCCGGATACATCCGGGTAACGACTGTTCTGCGCGTTTCTTCGCACATATGCGAAGCCCTCGCACAGGAAGACGACCTGACGGGTCGCCGAGCTTGCCCCCGGACCGCGCAAACCCCCGCCCCACCGGCGACGAAACGTGCCGCCGCGCGCCCTCGACCCGGGGCGGGTACCCCGCCCAGGCGTTCGGAAGCCCCCTCCCCCGCCGTAATCGGCAAAAAGGGGAGGGGGCTTCTGCCGATGGCCCGCGGACGGCCCCGGATCCTGTCCGTGCCTCGTGCGGGAGAACGCCGGTCGGCTGCGGGTGAGGCGTTCTAGGCTCAAGAGTTCAAAGCGGCGGCTGGACTCGGGGGATGAGGATGAGCGGCGTCGATGCGCCGGGCGGGGCGTGGTTCATCAGCCACGCGGGGGCGGACCGGGCCTGGGCGGAATGGACGGCCTGGCAGTTGCTCGACGCCGGTTTCCAGGTGGAGTTGGACTACTGGGACTGGGGTGCGGGTGACAACTTCGTCCTGAAGATGAACGACGCGCTGGAACGGGGGCGTTTTCTCGCGCTGTTCTCCCCGGCCTACTTCGAACCGGACCGGTTCACCACGCCCGAGTGGACCGCCGTCGTGGCGATGAGGGAGAAGATCACCCCCGTCCGCGTGGCCGAGGTCGACTCGCCGGCGATCCTGCGCGCACTCCTCACCCGCGACCTCTTCGGCATGGGTGAGGAGGCCGCCCGCCAGGCGCTGTTGGGGGCGGTCGACGGCCCACGTCGTCCCACGGTCGCGCCGGCCTTTCCCGAGATGCCACGGCAGCTGGGTGGCGGTGGGCCCCGCCTGCCCGGATCGCTGCCACGGGTGTGGAACCTGCCCGCCCGCAACGCCTCCTTCACCGGCCGGGACACCCTCCTGGTCCGGCTGCGCCAGACATTGGCGACCACAAGTCGGGTGGCCGTCCGCGCGCTGCACGGACGCGGCGGGGTGGGCAAGACCCAGCTCGCCGTCGAATACGCCCACCGCTTCGCCGGCGAGTACGAACTCGCCTGGTGGATCGCCGCCGAGGACCCCGCCCTCATCCCCGACCAGCTCGCCCAACTCGCCACCCGCATCGGCGCCGCGCCCGCCGGCGCGCCCACCGCGGACGCCGTGGAGACACTGCTTGGCGAGCTGCGGAGCCGGTCCCGCTGGCTGCTGGTCTTCGACAACATCGAAGACCCCGCGGCCCTGGCCCCCTTTCTGCCGGGCGGCGGCGGCCATGTGCTCATCACCTCCCGCACCCCTCACTGGCACGCCCACGCCAGCCCGCTGAACGTCGACGTCTTCACCCGTACCGAATCCCTCGCCCTGCTCCACTCCCACGGCGCCGTCCTGGACGAGTCCGACGCCGACGACCTCGCCCACACCCTCGACGACCTTCCGCTCGCCCTGGCCCAGGCCGCCACCCTGCTCACCGACGGCCTGTCCGCCGCCGACCTGGCCGCCGAACTGGCCCGGAGCACCGCCGAGGTCCTCGCCGAGGGCCGCCCCACCGGCTATCCCGTCTCGCTGGCCGCGCAGGTCCGTCTGACCGCCACCCGCGTGGAATCCGACCACCCCGGCGCGGCCGCACTGCTGTCCGCCCTGAGCCTGCTGGCTCCCGAACCCTTCCCCGTCACCACCTGCGCCGGCCACCTCCCCGACCATGCGTCCACACCCCTGACCGGCGCCCTGGCCACCCGCCTGACCGGCACGGCAACCCTGCGGGCCATCACCCGGCACAGCCTGGCCCGGGCCCAGGACGGCACGCTCCAGGTCCACCGCCTCACCCAGACCGTCCTGCGCGACCAACTCACCCCCGACCAACGCCGGCAAGCGGGCACGGACGCCGAAGCACTGCTTGCCGCAGCCAACCCCGGAGACGTCGGCCTTCCCTCGACGTGGCCAGGCTGGCGGGTACTCCTGCCCCACCTCCTCGCCGTGGACCCGGCGCTCATCACCACCGAGGCAGGTCGGGACGTGGTGCGCAACGCCTGCTGGTACCTGATCGACCGCGGCCAGGCCCACGCCGCCAAAGGCCGCCTCCAGCAGCTGCACGACACCTGGTCCCGGCAACTCGGCCCCGACCACGAAGGCGCGCTGTGGACCGCCCAATACCTCGCCCGCGCCCGTTCCGACACGCAGGACCATGCGGGTGCCCGCGCCCTGGACCAGGACATCCTCACCCGCAGGCAGCGGGTGCTGGGCGAGGACCACCCCGACACCCTGGGCACCGCCTCCAACCTCGCCATCCGGCTGGCTGCGCTGGGACAGCTGGAGGAAGCCCACACCCTCACCGCAGACACCCTCCACCGGCAGCAGCGGATGCTCGGGGAGGACCACCCCCATACCCTGAGCACCGCCTCCAACCTGGCCACCTATCTGGCGGCGCTGGGACAGCTGGAGGAAGCCCGCGACCTCGGCGAAGAGACCCTCGCCCACAGGCGGCGAATGCTGGGCGAGGACCACCCCGACACCTTGAACACCGCCTCCAACCTCGCCGCCGATCTGGCGGCGCTGGGACAGGCAGAGGAAGCCCGCACCCTCACTGCGGACACGCTCGCCCGCAGGTGGCGGGCGCTGGGAAAGGACCACCCCAACACCCTGACCACCGCCTCCAACCTCGCCGCCAATCTGGCGGCGCTGGGACAGCTGGAGGAAGCCCGCGACCTCGGCGAAGACACTCTCGCCCGCAGGCGGCGGGTGCTGGGCGAGGACCACCCCGACACCTTGAACACCGCCTCCAACCTGGCTGCCTATCTGTCGGAGCTGGGACAGCTGGAGCAAGCCCGCACCCTCTCCGCAGAAACCCTCGACCGGCAGCAGCAGGTCGTGGGCGGGGACCACCCCGACACCCTGGCCACCAGAAGGATTTGGGAGCAGCTGAATGAGGAAGCAGAGGCCCCCGACATGCAAGAGTGATCCATCAGCAACCGCACGCAAATGGCCCCCACCCACGGAAATCCGCAGGTGAGGGCCATGATCGCGTCTACGACCACTTCTTTCCCTGGGTCTGAAGGGCCCATCTTCCGCCCCTGGTCAGAGGATCACGCACCTCAAGTGACCCGCGGTCGAGCGGTCGTTGTCGGTTGCTGTTGGTCGCCCTCGGAGGGCCCAGAGAGGGCCCGGCTCGGGGCCTGCCGTAGCCGCCGGCGCTAGTCGTCGGCAGGCTCGTCGATCGGCCAGGCGATCTCCAGGCGGTTGTCCGGGTGGTCCGGTGTCCCGGTCCACCGGCGGTAGACCATCCGGGCCGGGCCCGCGAAGGCGAAGCCGTGCTCGGTGATCCAGTCGGCGACGGTGTCGTACGCGCCGAGGATCTGCGGGAACGCGGCGGCCACGCCCTCGACCTCCGTGCAGGCGAGGGTGTTCTCGGGCAGCTCGCGCACGGTCATGCCCTCGGGCAGGTCCGTGGGCTGCGCGCCGTCCTCCCAGAACGGCAGGCACGCCTCGACGAGCGTCGCGTTCTCCTCGTCGCACACCCCGTGGAAGCGGACGAAAGCGGGCCCGGTGAAGGTGAGCGGGCCGCGGCCGGCGACCTCGTACATCTCCTGGTACGCGCCGCGGAGGAAGGCGTCGAGCCCGGAGTTGTCCAGGGTCGCCCCGCGGACGAGGATCCGTTCGGCGGCGCCTTGGCGGACGGTGACGCGGTGGGTCATCTCTGCTCCTTCGGTCAGTCGGCTCAACAGGCTGTGGACCACGGAGCGCTGCCCCTCCAGCCGCCGCTCGGCCGCACGCAGATGCGCCTGCAGGGCGGCGGCGAGCCCCTCCTCGCCGCCGCCGAGCAGCTGGCGCACCTCCTCGACCGGGATGTCCAGCTGCCGCAGCGCCCTGATCGACTGCGCCGTACGCACCTGGTCACGCCGGAAGTACCGGTAGCCGCTCACCGGATCGACGAACGCCGGCACCAGCACTCCACTGGCGTCGTAGTGCCGAAGCGCGGTGATCGAGAGGCCGCTGGCCTGCGAGAACTGCCCGATCGGCAGCAGGTTTCTCCTGTCCACGGCATTGACTGTGCCGTCTCGCGTTACCCGAGAGTCAAGCCCGTCCCCGGATGACGGCTTCACCGCCATCAAGCACCGCCCTTCGGGCGGGCGACCCCTGGCGCCCACCACCGTCCTGGGGACCGTCGGAGCGCGAGGGCCGGCCACTTCGACAACGGCACGCTGCACGTCGTGCAGCGGCTCAAGCTGAGCCTGAGTCAGCCGGTGTTCGCCCCGCCGAAGAGCCGGGACCGCGCACGGCACGCGCTCGGCAGGGCCCCGAGGCCTGACGGCTCTCCGGGCTGAGGGCCCAGCGTGGGCCCAGAGCGCGAAAATGCCCCCGATCTGCGCCGTGTGCGCAGGTCAGGGGCATGATCACTATTCCTACTTCTTCTTGCCCTGGTTCTTCACGGCCTCGATCGCCGCGGCCGCCGCCTCGGGGTCCAGGTAGGTGCCGCCCGGCTTGAGGGGCTTGAAGTTCTCGTCCAGCTCGTAGGCCAGCGGGATGCCCGTCGGGATGTTCAGGCCCGCGATCGCCTCGTCGGAGATGCCGTCCAGGTGCTTGACCAGGGCGCGCAGGCTGTTGCCGTGGGCCGCGATCAGGACCGTGCGGCCGGCCAGCAGGTCCGGGACGATGCCGTCGTACCAGTACGGCAGCATGCGGTCGACGACGTCCTTCAGGCACTCCGTCCGCGGGCGCAGCTCCGGCGGGATGGTGGCGTAGCGGGGGTCGTCGGACTGCGAGAACTCCGTGCCGTCCTCGAGCGGCGGCGGCGGGGTGTCGTACGAGCGGCGCCAGAGCATGAACTGCTCCTCGCCGAACTCGGCGAGCGTCTGCGCCTTGTCCTTGCCCTGGAGGGCGCCGTAGTGGCGCTCGTTCAGGCGCCAGCTGCGGTGGACCGGGATCCAGTGGCGGTCCGCGGACTCCAGCGCGAGCTGCGCGGTGCGGATGGCGCGCTTCTGGAGCGAGGTGTGCAGTACGTCGGGCAGCAGGCCGGCGTCCTTGAGCAGCTCACCGCCGCGGACCGCCTCCTTCTCGCCCTTCTCGGTGAGGTTGACGTCCACCCAGCCGGTGAACAGGTTCTTGGCGTTCCACTCGCTCTCGCCGTGGCGGAGGAGGATCAGCTTGTACGGTGCGTCGGCCATGCGCCCGAGCCTAATCGACGCCTGACGCTTGACGCCCACCGTCAATTCGCTGGCGTCCGACACCTGAGATGCGTAAGTTACGAGAACCGTCAGAGGGACTTACACACGCTAGGGGCCGGCCACACATGTCCATCGACTCGCTCAGACGATCAGCTCGCGCGACCGTCTCCGGCCTTCCGGGTGGCTTCTGGTGGCTCTGGTTGTCCACCCTGGTCAACCGGACGGGCGCCTTCGTCCTCACCTTCCTGTCCCTCTACCTCACCCAGGAGCTCGGCCACTCGGCCTGGTTCGCCGGACTCGTCGTGGCCCTCCACGGCCTCGGCGGTGTCGCGGGCTCCCCCCTCGGCGGCATGCTCACCGACCGCTGGGGCCGGCGCCCCACCATGGTCACGATGCACCTGGCCGCCGCGACCTGCGCCGCCGCGCTCGCCGTCGTGCGCGACGCCTGGGCCATCGCCGCCGTCGTCCTCCTGATGGGCGTCGCCATGCAGGGCGTCCGGCCGTCCATCAACGCCACCATCGCGGACATGGTCCCCGAGTCCGACCTGCGCCGGGCCTACGCGCTCAACTACTGGGCCCTGAACCTCGGCTTCGCCATCGCCGCGTTCGGCGGCGGCGCCGCGGTCTTCCTCGGCTACCGCACGCTGTTCGTCGTCGACGCCGCCGCCACCGCCCTGTGCGCCCTGATCGTCTTCCTCCGCCTCCCGGAGACCCGGCCCGAAGCACGCCGCGACCCCGCCGGCGAGGTCGTCACGGAGGACCGCGTCAGCGTCCTCGACGTCCTGCGCGACGCGCCCTTCCGCACGCTGGTCCTGCTCAACCTCCTGGTCTGCCTGGTCTTCACCGCCCCGTGGATCGGCCTGCCGCTCACCATGGCCGGGCAGGGCCTGTCCACCGCCTCGTACGGCGCGGTGATCGCGGTCAACGGCGTCGTGATCGTCGGCTTCCAGCTGCTGGTCAACAAGGTCACCGACAAGCGGTCGCCGGCCGCGCTGCTCGCGGTCTCCTCGCTGCTGTTCGCCGTCGGCACCGGCGCCACCGCGCTCGCCGGCAGCCCGGTGGCCTTCGCCGTGACCGTCGTCGTCTGGACCGTCGGCGAGATGGTCCACGTCCCGACGAACGCCGCCGCCACCGCCAAGCTCGCCCCGGAGCACGCCCGGGGCCGCTACCAGGGCGTGATGGGCATGTCCTGGGCCGTGGCGGGGTTCGTCGCCCCGATCCTCGCCGGCTGGGTCGTCGACGGGCCCGGCCCCGATGTCCTCTGGGCGGCCTGCGCCGTGATCGGCGCCGTCTCGGCGGTCGGCTACCTGACCCGGCTGCGCAGGGCCCTCGCGGACGACGCTCCGGCCGGGGCGAAGGCCGCCCCCGCCACCGGGGCCGCCGATTCCGCGCCCTCGGCCGAACCCGCGCAGCCGGTCGAGCCGGCCGTGTCCGGCCTGCCCGTCCCCGAGCCCGCCGCCGGCACCACCCTCCCCGAGCCCGCCCTCGCCGGCGCCGAACCGGTCCGCACCGCCGAGGCCGGGCGGACGGCCGGACAGGGCGCGCCCGCCGACCCGCCCGGACCCGCCGTCAGCGCCTGACCTCCGGTCGGCGCCGGACCTTCCGCTGGGCCTCGTACAGGTTCCGGGGGCGCACCGCCCCCGGAGCCCCGTACGCCTCCAGGCGCGTGTGGAGGTCGCCCGCGAAGTCGGGGACGTCGATCTGGTCGAACTCCCGTACCTCGCTGATGCCGACCGTCGCGCTGTACGGCGCGATCGTGTCGATCCGGACGAGACCGGCCCGCCCGTTGGTGACGGTCACGTTCCAGTGGGTGAAGCGGGCGCCGTAGAGCGGTCCCGCCGAGGCGTCGCCACCGTGCCGCCCGTCGTTCTCCACGGTGATCTCCGTCCGCACGTTGCCGAAGGGCATGCCCCGGTGCGTGTCGAAGGTGCCGGTCTCCATCACTCCGCGCGACCAGACGTTGTGGCTGGACAGGCCCTCGACGTTGATGCCGTGGAGCTGGGTGCCGGGCGGCGCCGGGACCGTGCGGGCCGCGATGCGGAAGTCCTCCACGAGGTTGTCGTGCGACCCCTCGCGGCAGAAGTACGGGTGGTGCGAGCCGCGGCCCTCCACCCGGGTGCGCCGCAGCGTGCAGGCGGATGCGGCGACGAGGCCGAAGCCGTTGTCGACGTTCCGGACGACGACGTCGTCCGCCCAGCAGTCGTACGCGCACTGGAAGGTCACACCGTTGAAGCCCTTGTCCAGCAGGTGCGGGGACTGCGGCGTCTCGACGGCCTCCAGCGTGATCCCCTCCACGCCCGACCCGGTCAGCGCCGCCACGTGCGTGGTCAGGCGCGGGTCCCACTCCGGGCGGACGTCGAGGGGCAGCGGGCGTTCGAGGGTGACCCGGCGCCCCTGGACCCGGGTGATCCGCACCGGCCATTCGTGGGGGACGTAGCTGGTGAGCTTGGTCTTGTCGTCCCAGACGTACGCCCGGGCGCCCGGGCCGTCGCCCGCCATGTGCTCCAGGAGCGTGTGGTCCGCGTCGTCCGCGAGGCGGAGCAGCACCAACTGCCCGCGGTGCAGTGCGGAGGCGTCCTCGACGGTCACGGACCAGTCGCCGCGGCGGGCCGGGCGGACGGTCGTGAGGGAGGTCCACTCGTCGCGCCGGTTGCCGGTCCAGCCCTCGAAGGGCCAGGACCGTTCCCGTATCGCGGCGAGGAGGGAGGCGTGGCGGGCGCGCGGGCTGAGCCAGATCAGTCCGCCGGCCCAGGACCAGGAGGACTTGTCGCCGCCGTAGCGGGAGCCGTACGGGCCGACGAGCTCGGTGAGGCTCCTGGTGGCGCGCAGTGTGGTGCGGCCGGAGCCGGCGCCGCGCAGCACGACCCCGCTGTGGCCGATGTGGATCAGACCGTCGATCCGGTACGTGCCGGGCGGGACGAGGACCGTGCCGCCGCCCCGCTCCCCCGCCGCGGCGAGGGCGCGGTCGATGGCCGGGGCCGAGTCGGTCGAGCCGTCGGGGGTCGCTCCGTGGTCGAGGACGTTCGCCACGACGCGGGGGCGGGCGAGCCGGGTGGCGCCGAGCCGCGCACCGGCGCGGCCGACGTAGGGGATCTGGGGGTGGGTGTACGGCGCCCCGGCGAACTCCTGCCACAGGGCGGAGGGCGGGGCGGGCGCGGAGAGGGTGGCTGGTGCGGCGGGGGCGAACCCCGTCGTGGCCGTCGCCCCGGCCACCGCGACCGCGCCTCCGAGGAAGCCCCGTCTGCTGATTCCCATGAGCCGCCTTTCATGTATGTGAATAGCATTCATGTGTGCGACGGCGGTGAGCATGGCACGGCCCGCGCGGGTGCGGAAGGGTGCGCGCACGCAGAAGTCGCGGACCGCGGCGGCGATCGGAACCGGGGGTGAAGGTGCGGAAGGGTCCCGCGCCGCGATCGGAGGCGCGTACGCGTGCGGGCGCGCGGCCGGGGCGCGACGGGCCCCGGCGGCGCCGAGGCGGGGGAGCTCAGGAGGCCGGGTTCTCGGGGGCCGGGCGACGGGTCAGATGCGTGAACGCGTCGAGGTTGCGGGTCGACTCGCCGCGCGACACCCGCCATGCGTACTCCCGGCGGATCGCACCGGCGAACCCGAGCTCCAGGAGCGTGTTGAAGGAGCCGTCCGCCGCTTCGAGCACCGAGCCGAGCAGCCGGTCCAGCTCCTCCGGGGTGACGGCGGCGAGCGGGAGCTTGCCGGCGAGGTAGATGTCGCCGAGGCCGTCGACCGCGTAACTCACTCCGTAGAGCTTGAGGTTGCGCTCGAGCAGCCAGCGGTGGACGCCCGCCTCGTTCTCGTCCGGGTGGCGGATGACGAAGGCGTTGAGGGACAGCGAGTGACGGCCCACACGCAGCGAGAGCGTGGTGAACAGCTTGCGCGTGCCGGGGAGTTTGACGACGTACGAGCCCGGCTCGGGCGACTCCCACTCCAGCTCGGCGTCCTTGAAGGTGTCCTCGATGACCTGCCGCACGTCCTCAGCCATGGTGCGAGCGTACGCGACGGCGATGATCGTGCATCGCGGCCGTGTAGACGTCCGCCGTGCCGGAGGCCGCCGTGTCCCAGCCGAAGGACTCCGCGTGCCGGGCCGCCGCGGCGCCCATCCGGGCGGACAGGGACGGATCGTCGACGAAGCGCCCGAGCGCGCGGGCGTAGTCGGCCGGGTCGTGCCCCTGGACCAGGAAGCCGGTGGTGTCGTCCCGTACCGCGACCGGGAGGCCGCCCACCGCCGCCGCGACGACGGGCGTGCCGGCGGCCTGCGCCTCGATGGCGACGAGCCCGAAGGACTCGCTGTAGGAGGGCATGACCAGGACCGACGCCGCCCGGAACCAGTCGGCGAGGCGGTCCTGCCCGACCGGCGGGTGGAACTGGACGAGGTCGGCGATGCCGAGCCGGGCGGCCAGCTTCTGCAGCCCCTCGGGCTTGGCCAGGCCGCTGCCGCTCGGCCCGCCGACGACCGGCACGACCATCCGCGAGCGCAGCGAGGGATCCCGGTCGAGGAGCCGGGCCGCGGCGCGCAGCAGGATGTCCGGGGCCTTGAGCGGCTGGATGCGGCCGGCGAAGACGGGGATGAAGGCGTCCGGCGGCAGGCCGAGGCGGGCCCGGGCCGCGGCGCGGCCGTCCGCGGGGCGGAAGTGGTCGAGGTTCACGCCGGGGTGGACGACGGCGACCTTGCCGGGCTCGGCCTCGTAGAAGCGGACGAGTTCGTCGGCCTCCTCCGCGGTGTTGGCGATCAGCCGGTCGGCGGCGCGGACGATCTGCGTCTCGCCGATCACCCGGGCCGCGGGCTCGGGGGTGTCGCCGTCGGCGAGCGCCGCGTTCTTGACCTTCGCCATGGTGTGCATGGCGTGGACGAGCGGCACGCCCCAGCGTTCGGCCGCGAGCCAGCCGACGTGGCCAGAGAGCCAGTAGTGGGAGTGCACGAGGTCGTAGTGGCCGGGGCGGTGGCCCGCCCACGCCTGCATCACGCCGTGCGTGAAGGCGCAGAGCTGGGCGGGCAGCTCCTCCTTCGCCAGGCCCTCGTAGGGTCCGGCGTCCACGTGCCGGACGAGGACGCCTGGGGCGAGTTCGACGACGGGTGCCAGGCCGCCGGTGGTGGCCCGGGTGAAGATCTCGACCTCGATGTTGATCGCCGCGAGCCGTTTGGCCAGTTCGACGATGTAGACGTTCATCCCGCCTGCGTCGCCCGTGCCGGGCTGGTGGAGGGGCGACGTGTGGACGCTGAGCATGGCCACCCGGCGGGGATGCCGGTGGCGGCCGGGAAGCCGGAGCCTGGGCGGGGTCGCCAGGGAGCCGGCGAGCCGGGACACGTACTGGCTCACGTCGACGGTCCTTCCGCTCGGAGCGAGGGCATAGCGGGCACGGCAAAAAGGAGGTCGCAGAGCGCCCTCCAAGCGGCACAACACCGGAATGGCGCCATCCATTTCCGTTTTGCCAATTCATTGCCGTGCGGATGCGGCGTGGCACACGGCTTACGCTCGTTCCATGGCCCCGCGCACCACCCGCCCCGTCGGCACGACGACCCGCGGGACCACCAACCCCAACCGGCTGCGGCGCATGGACCGCTGGATCGCCGCCGTGCACGGCCCGGCCCTGCGCCGGTCCGCCACGCCGCCGGTCGCCGTCGACCTGGGCTACGGCGCGGCCCCCTGGACCGCCGTCGAACTCCTCGCCCGGCTGCGCACCGCCGACCCGCGCGCCGAGGTCGTGGGCATCGAGATCGAGCCCGCCCGGGTCGCCGCCGCCCGCCCCTACGAGCGGGACGGCCTCCGCTTCCTGCACGGCGGCTTCGAGGTCCCGGTGCCCGGCGAGGCCGCGCTGATCCGCGCCGCGAACGTGCTGCGGCAGTACGACGAGGGCGAGGTCGCGGCGGTGTGGGCGCGTCTGTGCGGGCGCCTGGCACCCGGCGGGCTGCTCGTCGAGGGGACCTGCGACGAGATCGGGCGCCGCCACGTGTGGGTGGCGCTCGACCGGTCGGGGCCGCGGACGGTGACCTTCGCGACCCGGCTCGGCTCGCTGGAGCGCCCCTCCGACCTCGCGGAACGGCTGCCGAAGGCCCTCATCCACCGCAACGTGCCCGGAGAACCGGTGCACGCGTTCCTGCGCGACTTCGACCGGGCGTGGGCGGCGGCGGCACCGTACGCCTCGCTCGGCGCACGGCAGCGCTGGATCCGGGCCGTACACGATCTGGCGGCGGACTGGCCGCTGACGGACGGCCACCGGCGCTGGCGCCAGGGCGAGGTGACCGTGCGCTGGGAGGCGCTGACCCCGGCGGGATGAGCGGACTTCCCGTCACATCCCGGTGCATTCGGCCTCCGTCGGGAACGTGACGCGTCGATCACACGTCCCCGTGAGGGGAAGCCGGCCCGCACGTCCCGGTTTCCCCTGTTGCTTTCACGTTTCGCATGGCACTATCGCCAAGGTCACGAGGAAGTTACTGACGGTAAATCAGATGGGGCCGTCCGAGGGGGAGCTTTGAACCGACGCCGCTGGACCACCGCCACGCTCACCGTGGTCTGCGCCCTGACGGTGCTTGCCTCACCGGCGCTGACGCTCCAGGCGAGCGCGGCCCCGCTGCCGCCGGCGCCCCGCCCGGGGTCCACACAGGCCGCGCCCCGGCTCCCCGAGAAGACGCTCGAGGAGGTCCGCGCCGAGATCGACGGCCTGTACCGCCAGGCCGCCGCCGCCACCGACGCCTACAACCTCGCCGAGGAGCAGGCCGACGAACAGTCGGCCGAGATCGTGAAGCTGGCGCAGATGATCGTCGCCGGCCGCGAGAAGATCGACCGCCTCAAGGCCCAGGCGGGCGCGGCCGCCCGCGCCCAGTACCGCAACGGCGGGCTGCCCGACGGCGCCCAGTTCGTCCTCACCGACGATCCCCAGCTCTTCCTCGACCACGCGGGACGGCTCCAGCAGGGCGCCAAGGCCACCAAGGACCTGCTGGGGGAGATGGCGCAGACCCAGGTCGAACTCACCACCTACGCCAACGACGCCAGCACCAACTGGACCAAGCTGGAGGCCAACCGCCTCAAGCAGGCCAAGGCCAAGAAGGACATCGACGCCAAGATCGAGGCGGCCAAGAAGCTCGAGTCCGAGCTGGCCGCCGAGGAGCGCGCCCGCCTCCGCCGGCTCGAGGAGCAGGCCCAGTACCGGGCGCAGACCGCGTGGCTGAACTCCGGCATCCTCAAGGGCCTGGACGGCAAGGCGACCGAGCAGGGCAAGAAGGCGGTCAGGTTCGCCACCGCGCAGATCGGCAAGCCGTACGTGTGGGGCGCCGAGGGCCCGGGCTCGTACGACTGCTCCGGACTGACCCAGAGCGCCTGGATCGCGGCGGGGCGCCCCATCCCGCGCACCTCGCAGGAGCAGTGGCGCCTGCTGCCGCACGTGGACATCAAGGACATGCGGCCCGGCGACCTGATCGTCTACTTCAAGGACGCCAGCCACATCGGGATGTACGTCGGCGACGGCGCGATCGTGCACGCGCCGCGCCCGGGCCGGGACGTGACGATCGCGGGCGCGGGCTCGATGGAGATCCTGGGAGTGGTCCGCCCCGGCTGACGGGAGCGGTCCGCGCCGACGGACGCGGGCGGGACCGGAGTCACGGGGGTCCCGGCCAACGGGGTCGCGGTCCCGCGGGCCACAGGCGCCGCACCGTGCCGCGGGCGACCCGGAAGGCCACGGGCCGCCGGTGACCCGCAGCCCGTCCGTGATGACCGGGACCTCCCGGTCCGGGAGGCGGTTCACTCCCCCGCACCTCCCCGAACGCCTCCGGTCGAGGCGTCCGTGGCCCCCGTCACGCTCGCCGGCGGCGGTCCGCCACGTGATGTTCGTCATGGCTTCGCGGGCAACAACGCCCCCATGCGCGGCATATGCCATCCGCTCCCCGATGCCCGTACCGTGATCACCATTCCGCTGCCCGCCGGGGTACCGCTATGGTCCCGGTCTGGCGGGTCGTCGTTCGGCGTCCGCCGCGCCCTCGGGGGGAGGGAAGGAACCAGGACCGATGTCCGTACCCGTACCGCGACAGAGAACCGACTCTGCTGCGGCGACCGGCGCTGCCACCGCCGCGGCAGGCACCGACCTCACCCTCCTGGTCGTCGAGGACGACCCGGCGGGTGCCCTTGCCGTACCCGAACTGCTGGACGCGGACGGCACTCGCGTCCGCATCCGCACCGCCCGCAACCTCACCGAGGCCGAGCGGCTGCTCACCGACGACGTGCACTGCGTCCTGGTCGACCTCGCGCTGCCCGGGCCGCGTGCCGCCGGCGACGACCCGCTGGCGCCGCTGCGGCACCTGCTGCGGCTCGCGCCCCGGCACGCCGTCCTGGCGCTCGCCGCGTCGGCCGACGCCGAGTTGGCGGCGGAGGCGGTCCGCGTCGGTGCCCAGGACCACCTCTTCCGCGAGGAGCTGGACGGTCGGCTGCTGAGCCGGGCGATCCGCTACGCGGTCGAGCGCAAGCGGGCGGACGCGGTGCAGGTCAAGCTGGCCGAGTCACGGCTGCGGGCCCAGGAGAACGCCCGGCTGGAGCGCGGACTGCTGCCCACCCCGCTGCTGGAGGGCTCCGACCTGCGGTTCGCGGCCCGCTACCGGCCCGGACGCTCCCGCGCTCTGCTCGGCGGCGACTTCTACGACACCGTCCGCACCCCGGACGGCACGGTCCACGCGATGATCGGCGACGTCTGCGGGCACGGCCCGGACGAGGCGGCGCTCGGCGTCGAGCTGCGGATCGCGTGGCGGGCGCTGACCTTCGCCGGGCTGTGCGGGGACGAGCTGCTCTCGACGATGCAGCAGGTCCTGGAGCACGAGCGGGAGAGCGACGAGATCTTCGCGACGCTGTGCACGGTCGACATCGCCCCGGACGGGCGCCGTGCGGGCCTGTGCCTGGCCGGACACCCCGCGCCGCTGATCGCCCGCAAGGACCGGCCGGCCCGCCTGCTGCCGTACGAGGACGGCGGCCCGGCCCTCGGGCTGCTGCCGCGCGCCCGCTGGCCGCGGCGGCAGGTGGAACTGGGCGCGTCGTGGAGCCTGCTGATGTACACCGACGGCCTGATCGAGGGCCGCTCGGCGGGCCCCGGCTCGCCGCGGCTCGGCCAGGACGGGATGGTCGAGATGATCAACCGGCAGCTGGCCGGGGGCCTGCGGGGCGAGGAGCTCCTGGACGCGGCGGTCACCGAGGTGCGCGCGCTGAACGGCGGGGAACTGACCGACGACGTGGCGGTCCTGGCACTGGAAAGGGCCCGGGGATGACTCCCGGGCCCTGCTTCCCACCTGTGTCGCGGCCGGCGGGGACGGCGTCCGCCGGTGTCCCGCGCTCCGTGACCGCGAAGGGCTACCGTCCGCCGTTGTAGGGGCCGTACGGTCCGTCACTGCTGGAGCCGCCGCGCCGGCCGCCCCCGCCGCCGGAGATCTGCCGGACCGCGGGCCGCACGTCCACCATGAAGACGATGGCCGCGATGAGGCCCGCGATCTGCAGGAACAGCATCCCCGGCAGCAGCAGGTTCAGGGCGAGGTTGATGCCCAGCAGGATCAGCCAGAACTTCTTGGTCTGCTTCTCCGCGGCGCGGTAGGCGTCCTCGCGCACGGTCGCCGCGATCGCGAACGAGGCCACGGCGAAGCCGATGAAGACCAGCCAGATCACCAGCGAGAGGATGGAATCGAACCCGTCGCGCAACATACTGAGCACCGCCTCGTGAATGGTTGGAGCGCCTCGCGGTCAAGGTACCCGGTACAACGCACCGGGCACCTCGATTGGTGCCCCGCCTTAGTGCTCCGTGGCGTCGGCGGTCTTCTTGGCCGTCGCCTTGCGGGCGGGCGCCTTGCGCGCGGCGGGCGTCTTCTTGGCGGCGGGCTCCTCGGCCGCGGCCTTCGTCTCCGGCTCCTTCACCGCGTCCGGCTCGACCACGACGGCGATCTCGGTGAGCTCCTCGGCAGCCTCGCCGCGCCAGGCGCGGACGGCCTCCTCGCCGTGCGCGGCGACCTCCTCGTACTTCTCGCGGGCCTTCACCGCGTACTCCGCGGCGACGCCGACCCCGCGCAGCGCCAGGTCCTGGGCGGTCTCGCCCAGCTTCTTCAGGTCGGTGTCGAGGGTGCCGACGACCTCCGCGAGCTTCGACGTGACGGTGGCCTGCGCCTCCTTGGCGCCGGCGGACACCTTCTCCTGCACGGCCTTCGGGTCGGTCTTGCGCACGGCCTCGATGCGGGCCGGGGCCTCGGCGGCGATCTGCTCGATCAGCCCGGGCACCTTCTTGGCCTGCTGGACGGCGAGGTCGGCGGTGCCGGCGGCGAAGTAGAGGGGGGTACGCAGTTCTTCGATGATGGCCATGGGTGTGGTCCTCCCGGATGGGTACGTACTGCGACGACGACTGCTGGAGCTACGGCTGGGTCGAGGTCGAGGGTCGTTCGGCCTCGGGCGGTGCGGGGGCGTCGACGGCGTCGGAGGTGCCGGCGGCCCGGTGGGCCCCGGTCGCTCCGTCGGCGGAATCCGTGACCGTCGTCGCCGCGGCATCGGCGGCGTTCTCCTTGCGGAAGGAGTCGTAGATCTGGAGCAGCACCTGCTTCTGCCGCTCGTTGATCGAGGGATCGGCGAGTATGACAGCCCGCGTCTCCAGCTCCTCCCGCTCCTTCTCGTCGAGGATCCCGGCCCGCACGTACAGCGTCTCGGCGGAGATCCGCAGGGCCTTGGCGACCTGCTGCAGCACCTCGGCGCTGGGCTTGCGCAGACCGCGTTCGATCTGACTCAGGTACGGATTCGACACCCCGGCGGCATCGGCGAGCTGCCGCAGGGACAGCTGCGCGGAGCGCCGCTGCTCGCGGAGGTACTCGCCGAGATTGCCGACGTTCAGTGATGCCATGCTCCGACGATGCCACCCTCCGCTAACTATTGCAAGCACCTGCTTGCAATAGTGCGCCGTGTCACGGGGTGGGCGGGTGTGACTGAGCAAGATAAGTGTCGTATTTGCAGGACATCTGTCGGATCGCTCCGAGGACTTCGGTAGCGCACGTTTCGCTTCAGTGCCGCCTTCAGAGGCACATCAGTCCTGCGCCCCTCGATACAAGAGGCCAAGCAACTACTCGGCCGGGCTGATCGTCCTTGAAGCATGACGTCTGTAAGCCCCGCTCGGCCCTTGACTCCGCCACAGTGGCGGCACTGCGGCCATGGCGCCGCCCCCGCAACCGAGCCGGTCGGTTGCCGCGGCATCCACGTAAATGGACACACCGCGTGCCTGGCCCACCTGCCCGAGGCCGACCGCACCGCCTACCTCGCGGCTCTGTCGCCCGGCGACGACATAGACCACCGCGGTACCTCCTTCACCCCTGGCCTGCTGAGTCAGCTACTCAACGCCCTAACTGACCCCAACACCGGCAGGCTCCACGCTGGCGACGCCCGGTTCGACGAGGCGACCTTCTCTGGAGACGCCCCGTTCAATCGGGCCTTCTTCTCCGGCAACGCAGGGTTCGACGGGGCGATGTTCTTTGGTGTCGCCAGGTTCGTCGGGGCGACCTTCGCTCGTGCCGCTGCGTTTAAGGGGGCGGCGTTCACTGATGTCGCACGATTCAGCGAGTCAACCTTCACCGGAGAGGCCCGGTTCGAGGAGGCGACGTTTGTTGGTGCCGCCCGATTCGGTCAGGTGGCCTTTTCCGGCGCAGCCTTGTTCAGCGGGGCGATGTTCTCTAGTGGTGCTGGGTTCCGCGAGGCGACCTTCTCCGGTCAGGCCCGCTTCGGCGGAGCAAAGTTCTCCAAAACGGCTCAGTTCAGCCGAGCAATGTTCTCCAGGGAGGCCCGCTTCGGCGCGGCAACGTTCTCCGGAGAGGCTCAGTTCAGCAGGACGACGTTCTCCGAAGAGGCCCGCTTCGGCGCGGCAACGTTCTCCGGAGAGGCTCAGTTCAGCAGGACGACGTTCTCCGGAGAGACCCGCTTCGGCAGGGCGACCTTCTTCCGCAACGCCGACTTCAGCGAAGCGGCCCTCGAAGGCGAAGCCGACTTCAACGCGGCAGCCTTCAAAGGTCTTGTTGGTTTGGACGGGGCAACGTTCTCCAGCGACGCCAAGTTCAGCGAGGCACGGTTTGAAATGACACCAATTTTGGGGCCGCTGGTGTGCGGAAGGCAGGTGGTGCTGGATGGCGCAGTGTTCCAGCAGCCGGTGACGGTCGAGATCGCCGCCCGCCAGGTGAGTTGTGTGCGCACACGATGGACATCGACCGCCACACTGCACCTGCGCTACGCCGAACTGGACCTACAGGATGCGGTCTTCGAGTACCCGGTTATGGTTGCCGCCCGCTCCGGCCCCTTTCTCCGCTCTGGATCGAGTATCCCGCTATCGGAGGCAAAGCTATCCGGCGAAAAGTCCGGCGTGCACCTGGCGTCGGTAGGTGGGGTGGATGCCGCACACTTGGCGTTGCATGACATCGATCTGAAGAGGTGCAGGTTCGCTGGCGCTGTGCATCTGGACCAGATGAAGGTGGACGGCTGGTGTACCTTCGCTGCCACCCCCACAGGCTGGAGTCGGCGATTCCCCTGGCGGTGGAGCCGACGCAACACGCTGACCGAAGAACATCACTGGCGGGTACGCACCGCTCGCCGCTCCGGGCCGGTCACAGCCCTTGGCTGGACGCCCCCGCCGCAGGGCGCCCCCGAGCTGAAGCCAGCGGCAGTGGCCGCCTTGTACCGGCAACTGCGCAAGTCCCTGGAGGACGGCAAGAACGAGCCAGACGCCGCCGACTTTTACTACGGCGAATGCGAGATGCGCCGGCACGACAGCACTCGCCCCTTCGGTGAGCGGGTGGTTCTAACCGTCTACTGGGCGCTGTCGGGCTACGGGCTTCGCGCTATGCGCGCCCTAGCCTGGCTCGTAGTCGCCGTGGCAGCCACGATCACGGTAATGATGCTGTGGGGCCTGCCCGCCAACGAACCGAAACCGCAAACCACCGGCCAGCAGGTCAAGGCCGGGCAGAACCTCAAACTCATCACCGATACACCCGACCCGCGCAACCCAACCGGCCCGTTGAGTGAACGCGTCACCACCAAGCGTTTCGAGAAATCCGTACGTGTGGTGATCAACTCAGTGATCTTCCGCTCCTCCGGCCAGGATCTGACTACCGCGGGCACCTACACCGAGATGACCTCCCGCCTAGGGAGTGTCTCCTTGATCAGTCGCAGTGCTTCGAGTCCCGTGACTGGGTGGTGTTGAAGGGAGCCAAAGCTCTTTGGGCATCTCAGTTGGGGGCGGTCCGAGTTTCAGCTTCCGCCGGCACGAGGCGATTCGTTTGGCTGCCCAGGTCTGGAGGGCTCTGGTGTCGTCTGCCAGGTCGCGGAGCTGCATTGCGGTTTGGCGAGCATCGGCCGCCCAGGGTGTGTCCCAATTGGACAATTGCTGTGTTGCCCGGGTGAGTCGATCACGAGCCGTAGAGGCGTCCCCACCAAGCCCTGCAGCGATACCGGTGTGGTAGTTGTCCCATGGGTTCCCGCGTCGGGGAGGGGTAGCTGCGAGTTGTTCGGCAACGTGATGCAAACTGTCGAACTGGCCTCGGAACATGGTGATTCGGTCCGCCGCGATGCGTGCGAGGCCCGTTGCGAGGGGCGCGAACTGGGCCTCGTCCGCGAACGGCTCGTGCTCCACCTCGCGACCACCAACGTGAAATTCCAGGTGATCGGTATCGCGCCATAGCCACATCACGCCGACGTTGAGATAGGATCCTTGGCTCCACTGCGATGGTTGGAACTCCACGACGCCGAGCCACAAGGCCTGGTCGTCGATCCAGGTGCGCGACCGCCCACGCTGAAGCAATCCAAGCGGGTGAAGGGCCTCGCGGGCGGCGACCGCGACCAGGCGCGAGGCAGCAGAGATAGGAGCCATGTCGGCATTGTCTGCCACGGCCATGGCATCGACACGGATGGCGTGACCTGTCCCCTCCGGGGTTGCCTGGCAGCAGACTCAAAAGTGGGCCAGGATGCTTGAGCGTGTCCAAATGAGGATGGCGGCGAGGTGGAGTGCGGCCTGATAGGCAATAGCGAGCTTGTCCGTCCGCATGGCCAGGCCACGCCACTGCTTGAGCCGGTTGATGCATCGCTCGACCGCGTTGCGCTGCTTGTACGCATAGGCGTCGAAAGCGGGTGGGCGACCGCCGGCGCGGCCTCGTCGCAGGCGGTGGCCGATCTGGTCGGAGGGCTGAGGGATGACAGCGCGGATTCCACGCCGACGGAGATGGCTTCGGATCGCGCGGGATGAGTACGCGCGGTCCGCCAGGACGGTGTCAGGTCGGGTCTTCGGGCGTCCGGGTCCCCTTCTCGGCACACGGATGGCGGCCATGACGGCCTCGAAGGCCGGGGCATCGCCCGCCTGACCTGCGGTGACGCGGAGGGCCAGCGGTCGTGCATGGCTGTCGCTGGCGAGGTGGACTTTCGTGCTCAGGCCGCCTCGAGAGCGTCCGAGCGCGTGGTCGTCGGGTTCGGCCTGGCCTGGTGCCCCCTTTTCCTGGCTCCGGCGGCGTGCTGGTGGGCCCGGCAGACGGTCGAGTCCACCGACACGGTCCAGCCGACGTCATCGTTGCCGTCCGCCGCTGACAGAACTGCGGCGAGGATGCGTTCCCAGGTTCCGTCCACGGCCCACCTGATCAGCCGTTTGTGGGCGGTCTGGAACGAGCCGAGCTCGTCCGGCAGGTCCCGCCAGGGCGAGCAGGTGCGGTACTTCCACGCGATGGCTTCCAAGGTTCGACGGTGATCGGCCCACCGTCGGCCGCGGACCGGATCGGCCGGCATCAACGGCTCGATCCGGTCCCACATCGCATCAGTGATCACCAATCGGACGGACACATCCGATTAACTAACCAACCGATCAAAGAGACACGCTCTAGTCGAACCCCTTCTCCTTGGGCTCGCGGTCCTGGCCGTCCGTAGCCGCGTCAAACGCTAACCACCGCAACGCCGCGCGGGGAACCGCGCGCCAAGGCGCACCGGGCACTGAGGTGGCCGGTGCGCTCGCACCGACGGAGCCGTCGCACGGAAGGTTTCAGCGTCCAGCTGACAACACCACTCGATAAAATCTTCCGTCCGGCCCCGGCAACGTGTGTCGTACTGCCCCGTCTCGGGCTATGCGCTGCAAGGCCAAGGCTGGCCCGATCTGTGCTCCCGTGCCGCCGAAGCAGCTCCGTGCCTCCAGTATCGGCCCACGCTCTCGCATCGCTACGACACCTAGTAGATCTTGCAACGAACCACGGGAACCTCGTCCTCCGACAGGGGACGGAAGCGAGAATGAGCGGGGGCACGCGAACTACCAGGAGGCATGACGCGATGGACGAGCTGCGCTTCGACGAACCGATCGGGTCCATAGCCATCGGACACCGGGACAACAGCCTCATGGTCCTCAAGGCGCTGGGCGCACACAGCTTGCGCCTGCAGTTGGAGGTACAGGCCCCGGCGGCCACCGAGGCGGGACGGGTGTTGCATCTGGAGACCGATCTGTACGCACCCTACGGCAACGGTCACCGCGGCTGGCTCGGCTCATCCGTGGTCACAGTTCCGTTCCGACAGGGCGAGCTCACGCGGCCACACCTGCAGTACATAATCACCAGCGCACAGCTTCGGGCCTTGGAAGAGCACCGCTCCGGCGATCTACGCCTGGAGGTTGAGGTGCGTGCCCTACTACCTCAGGCGACCGGGTACCCGGGCTGCCCGCCGGCTGTCCTGTACCTCGACGTCGCGGAGAGCCGGTGGCGCCAACAGCTTCAAGGGCTCGGTAACACCCTCGCCGTGGAGATGTCCATCCCCTTCCCCTCCGATGACGAGCCTCGCCAGGAGGCCACCCAGTACCTGCTGGACGCACAGCGCCGCCTTGGGAACAACGACGTCGACGGCGCCATCCTTGAGGCCCGCCGAGCGCTAGAACGTATCCGGGACATCAGCACATGGTCCTGGCCGGGCAACAAGCAGGCCCGTGAGCGCCTCCGGGATGAACGGTGGTCTTGGATTCGCGCGGCGCTAGAGGACCAGGCCAGCGGCGCAATGCACAAGGATGCGATCACCAAGGCGTTCACGTACACCCGAGCCGAGGCTGAGACGATGATCGCCATGGTGGCTGCCCTACTGCGCATCGTGCCGGTTGCGGCTCAGACCGACTGACACACCTCAGCGTCAGTCGCCCTGAGTGGGGCTATGGGGTCAGTCAGCCGGTCGACGGATCGGCGTGCTGGAGCCAGCCCGACCGCTACGCCATCAACTTGAGGAGCAGCCCAACGAAGGAACTTCGGTAGCCTCGCTCCCTATGACTGGTGAAATTGGCGAGCAGCTTGCGGCGTACGACTCAGCGGTGCGGCTCGCCGGCGAAACGGACCGCGGGATGTCCGCCGATGAACGGTGGGCACGCAGTGTGGCAGCGCCTCAGCTGGCCGCGCATGCGCCGAGCAACCGCCTTGAACCTATGTGCACTGGGTGCGACGGTGCTCCTTGGCCTTGTGACACAGTTCGAGGCGCCATGGTCATGGCCAACCCTCACTACAACTGAAACCGCCCGAGCCATAATTGGCAGTAGCCTCGGGGAGCCCATCGCTAGGGTCATATCTATGAGCCCTGACGACATGGACCACTCCTGGCTGCCGGACCACCAGCTTCACGTGGTCGCGACGCTGGCCCATGTGGATCACACGATCGACCGGGTGCTTCGGCTCACTCATGATTACACCGAGCGAGGACCGATCACGTTCGCTGAGGTGGTAACGGGTGACCGGGTGGATGTGGTGGTCAAGGCGATTGCACCTCTCCCAGAAGCAGTAACCCGGCTGGTGGCTGACGCTCTCACCCAGTTGCGGGCTGCGTTGGAACACACTCTGTACGCGGAAGTTGAGGCCAACCTCGGGCGGTACTTGACCGAAGAGGAGGCGCGGGGTGTCGAGTTGCCCGCCGTCACGGACGCCGGAGCGCTTACCAAGTGGTTCCGAGACGGCCGACGCCGCCGGCTTCCGCCGCTTCTTGTCGGCACGCCTCTTGCGCAGCGCATTGAGGGACTGCAGCCGTTCCAGTGCCGGGACTCCAATGAGCATCCGCTGCGGCTCTTGGCCGCCCACACCAACCTGGCCAAGCACCGTACCCCCGCTGTCGCAGCGACCCGGCTCGGTGCCGTATACCCAGATAATCCGCAGAGCAACCTGCATGTTGCGCTTCCGTTCAAACCGCGACCGCAGCCGGGCGACGGCCTGCCCCTACGGCAAGGCGACGTACTTGCCAGTGCCCCGCATGGTGCCCGCATTCCCTTCTCCGTAGTACCGACAGTTTCGCTGCAGCGACCTCACACCGGGGTGTGGGTCATCGCCGCCCATGAACTGGAGCTTCTTGAGCAGTGGGTGCGCACCGTAGCTATCCCCATCCTTGTCACCGGAAGTTACGAGGTGAGCCCGCTGCCCCCGCAGCTTGACATCTCGGTCGGGCGGGCAGACCTGCGCGCCGAGCTAGCGACGGCAGGTCGCACGCCCGCTGTTGTGCGTGCCCGGGCCAGGATGTCGGCTGTCGTGGCCCGGGCCGGTCTCGTCGAAGTCCTCGCTCCTTCCCCGAATGGCTCCGAGGCGGAAACGCTCAGGACCTGGCTCGACTCACTGGACGATGAGGCAGTTGTGGAGCGAGCCGTTCGTCTGGGAGGTGTACGTGACCGACCGCATGAGCTGATCGAAGTGTGCCGCGAGCTGATTGCCGAAGCCCTCAGCCACAAGAAGAAGGCCTCGGAGATCTCACGCACGGACGGCGGCAAGGGGCAGTAACGGATAGGGCGCCAGCCCACGGACTGTTGGACGCCCACTCAGGTGAGGACTGCGTGGGTGCGGCTGCGTACGGATGACTTGTGCGGACGAGTAGGTACTGTCACGCCGCGGCCGCGATCTGGAGGCTTTCCACGACCTGGGACGGTAGGACAACCCGCGCCGGGGCGCTGTCGGCAGAGGCGAGGTAGGCGAGGAGCCTTGTCGGCTGCTCCGGCCCGCCGAGCGGGACCGGTTCAACACGGCGCCATCCCCGGGCTGACGCCGCCTTGATGGCAGTCAGGTAAGTGCTTTCGCTCATGCGCCCCAGAGTCCGGGCACGCATGAGCAGAGCGGCCAAGGACACCTGCCACTGCCGCTTGAGCGCGAACAGGGTCGGCCAGTCGACCGTGGTCGGCAACTGGTCGTGGATGTCCTCGGCAGGCATGAGGAAAGCCGCCGCGAACTGGTGGGCCTGGGTCTCGACCTCTCTGACGCCCCAGATCTGCTCGCCATGCAGCACGAGGTGGGCGAGTTCGTGCGCGCTGTCGAAGCGGGAACGGGCACGATCGTTCTTGTCGGTGCCCAAGACAATGACCGGATGATCGGGGAACGGCAGAGAGAAGGCGTCGACGTCTGTGTTGCCGAGGGGAAGGCGGATCACCGCGATCCCGTGCGTCTCAAGAAGTCCCACTACGTCGGGGATTGGCCCTGAAGGCAGCCCCCACATCGTCCGTACTCGAGCCGCGGTCTTCTCGATCTCGGCCCGTTCGGCCTGCAGTCCGCTGACGCCGAGCCTCGGCACGTCGCCGACGGAGAACCGGTCCGCAGACGAGGCGTGGACGGCCAGGTCGTGGGCGACGTGAGCGATGGCCCGTGCGCGGCGGCGGTCGGACACCGAGGTCCGGCGCAGTGACCGGAAGAAGCCCTCATGACTCTCAGCCATCGGTTCATGGAAGAACCCCGGAGGCACCCCGAGGACGGCTGCCAGGACACCGCTTGTGTCCGGGCTGGGCCTTGTAGCGCCGCTCTCGAACTGGCTGATCGCGGCAGGAGTGAGCCCGCTCTCGCGGGCGAGCTGCGTCTGGCTCAGCCCGGCCAGTTCGCGGGCGGTCCGCAGCCGAGAGCGCTCGAACGCCTGCGTGCTCATCTTTCCCCTTGCCTGACCTGTCTGATCTTGGTCTCCACATCTTGGCGGACACGAAGCCGCGCACGCTCCAGGGGCGCGGTCGACACAGACCTTACGACTCGCTCGCAGAAACCCGCACAGAAATGCGTGTCGTGATATTAAGTACTCTCGATGGTGGGGATCCGGCCCTGACTGGCGGAGCTTCGAAGGACCCATGGTGCAGGGGCGGTTGGAGTGACGGAGCGTTTCCAAATACTGGCCCTCGACGGCGGCGGCTTCCGTGGCATGTTCTCTGCTGCGGTCCTGGCACGCCTCGAAGACGATCTCGGTGTCCGTATCACCGATCACTTTGACCTGATCGCGGGTACCTCGACAGGCGGCATCATCGCGCTGGGCCTCGGACTCGGGCTGTCCCCGCAGCAGATCCTGGAGTTCTACACCGATCATGGACCGCGCATCTTCCGGGACCGCAGCCGCCTGCGCGGTCTGAGGCACCTGATGCGCGCGAAGTACAGCACGGAGCCTTTGCGCGCGGCCCTGACCGAAGTCTTCGGCGACCGAACCTTCGGGGAGAGCACCAAACGCCTGGTGATCACCTCCTACAACATCGCCGCCGACGACGTCTACCTCTTCCGAACCCCACACCTTCCTGGCCTTAAGCGCGACTGGCGTGAGAAAGCCGTCAATGTCGCGCTGGCCACCTCCGCCGCGCCGACCTACCTGCCCGGGATGCCCTTGGACGGGGCACGGCTGGTTGACGGCGGTGTCTGGGCGAACAACCCGGCCATGGTCGCGCTGACCGAAGCCGTGGGCCCGCTGTCTGTGCCCCTCAGCACGATCCGGGTATTCAGCCTCGGGACCACGACCGACGTCCGTCACCGCCATCGCCGTCTCGACCGCGGAGGCCTGCTGCCCTGGGCTGGCGATGCGGTCGAGGTACTCATGCGTGCGCAGAGCGAGAGCGCGGCCAAGCAGGTACGCCACTTCGTCGGCAAGGAGAACGTGCTCCGCCTCAACCCGACGGTCCCCACGGGAGCGGTCGCCCTGGACGACGTCGACATCCAAACCCTCTCGGGATTGGCCGGCCACGTCAGCCGCGACGTCTCCCCGGCCGTCCACCGAACCTTCTGCGATCACCACGCACCGGCCTTCGTCCCCCTCCACTCCGCTCGCAAGGGATGACATGAGCGCGTACCACCAGACGCGGGGCAACACCGACTCGCCCGAAAAGATGCTCTCCATGCTGCTCGACGGCGCTGTGGAAGTCCTCGACATCGCCCCCGACCTCCACGACGCCGCGATCGACCGGTACGGAGAGGTGGGAACCTGGCTCGCCGAAAACGGCAGTCCCGGATGGGAGATTCACTCTCAGGGGTCCTTCCTCCTCGGCACCGTGGTGCGCCCCAACACCGAGACCGGCGAGTACGACATCGACCTCGTCTGCAAGCTCCCTCTGCAACCGGAGAGCACGACGAAGGAGGAACTCAAGCAGCGAGTCGGTGACCAACTGGTCGCCTACCGACGCTGGAAGCAGCGCCAAGGCCACACCGACGGCCCCGAAAGTCTCGAATCCCGCCGCCGCTGCTGGACCCTCGGGTACCGCGGCTTTCACCTCGACGTCCTTCCCGCCATCCCTGACGAGAATCACCCGCCGACCGGAATCCTCCTGACAGACAAGAAGCTCCACAAGTGGCAGCACAGCAATCCCCTCGGCTACGCGGACTGGTTCCGTGCTCGCTCGGAACTCTCCAAGGCCCTGCTTGAAAAGCGGCTCGTCGCCAGCGTCGCAAAAGTCCCCGAGCACCACATCCGCAGCACCCTGCAGCGACTTGTCCAAATCCTCAAGTGGCACTGCATGCTCTTCTTCGCCGACGACACCGACAACCGGCCGCCGTCCATCCTCCTGACCACACTGGCCGGCCGCGCCTACCGCGGCGAGGATGATCTCTTCACCGCCGTGCGCAACGTACTCGCTGCTATGCCGCGCCTCATCGAGAAGCGCGGCAATCAGTGGTGGGTCCCCAACCCAGCTCATGAAGAAGAGAACTTCACCGACAAGTGGAATGAGTACCCTGACCGACGACAGGCGTTCCTCTCCTGGTCCACCGAAATCAATAAAATCATGGACAATCTGGCCCTGTCGGAGTCAAAGGGCCTGGACGTGGTCTACTCCCAGCTCATCAAATCCTTCGAAGCCGGCCCGGTGATGCGCTCCTTCGCGAGCTACGGGACCCGTATGAAGGCCCCGACCGGTCAACGGATGGGCGCCACTGGGCTGCTCTCTACGACCGTTTCAGGTCCTCTCAGGAAGCCGAACACCTTCTATGGCCCGCATCCCAGCGCGCGCAGTTAACCTCGGCCGTCAGATGGCCGCGATCAAAGCGGCCATACCGGACGCCTGCGGGACCGTACGAGGCGGTGAACTCGTCTGCACGCTCACACTGCAGCCGACCCCCGTGAGCAGGATCTACACGGTACGGATCACCTACCGACACCGGCGCCGGCCACGTGTGACTGTCATCGACCCGCCGCTGGCGCTGCATCCGGACGCCACTGCTCTTCCGCACGTCTACCCCGACGGCGACCTATGCCTGTATCTGCCCGGTGAGTGGAGCGAGCACATGTTCCTCGCAGACACGATCCTGCCCTGGACGTCGGCGTGGCTCCTGCACTACGAACTTTGGCTAGTTCTCGGGCGCTGGACCGGCAGCGGTCACGAGCACGCAGTACCGACGCTCGGTGATCGGATCCAATGAGCGCTCACTAGTCCCAAGTCCGAACCGTGCTTAGTTCGTCGCCAGCTGCACGATCACACTCCAGGCTCTACTACCTCGGAAGATCCATGACGGCTTGCCTCAGCGAGCCCGAGATCCAAGAAGGGCGACGAAGCCAGGTGCTAAGCCCGAGGTCGGCCTCTCTTAGACGTTGAACGAGCGGCGCTAACCGATGTCGGGCATCGACCGGACTGTGCGCGTCGAGCAGCTCCGCCGCGATGTCGAGTGCCGCACCGGTGGCCAGGCACCCTTGGGGCGGCACGGTGTAGGGCTTGGAGGTCTTCTTCTTGCCCAGAGTGTTGAGCAGGGGCTCGGCCTGCGAGACGCGGGAGGCGTACTCCGCATCGATGGCGGCGGCCAGACAGGGTGTGCTGGCGTGCTCGCGGGCGACGGGCCAGGACCGAAAGATCATCGCGACCATGGCGCGCAGGTCGGCGAAATAGTGGGGGACGGGTACCGGTGTGCCGGCGCTCATCGCGGTCCCGGGCCCGCTCGCGACGAGCAGGTCAATGAGCTGTCGCTGTACTCGCAGGAGCGCTGTCATGGTGGCCACGTCAGGTGCTATGGAAGGCGGATCCAGCCAGGCCAGGTCAGCTGCGCAGGTTGCTTCGGATCGCTGTGATGTCTGCCGGTCGGTGAAACGGCACTGCCATGGGTGGAGTGTGTCGTCGGACAAGCGCGCGATGGCGTTGGCTGCAGGAGCGAACTGCGCGGGTGTTGCGCAGCGTGGGCATTGGCTCTCGAGAAGGCGTTGGTGCTGAACGCACAGGAACGCTACGGGGAGCCGCCACAGGCGTCTCCACGCCCCACCGTGGAGATCCTGAACGGCGCTGCGGTCCCCGGTGAGGCATTGCGGGCAGTAACGCGTAGAGCGGGTCAAGACCCATGGGTTGTCGTAGATCATTCGCGCTGGGGTACGGCGTGGGGTGAGCTCGGGGTTCAGAGGCCCGTAGCACTCTCCGAGCGGGGCGAGAAGCAGGCCGCTCACCTCGGCAGGCGTCAGCTGTGTGGCGCGGGCGAAGCCTTTGAGGTGTTCGTCGTTCAGATGGTGAAGAACACTCAAGGGCAGACGAGAGGGCAACCCTGTGCGGGCGGCAATCTCACCGGGTGTCGTACCCAGCCTGTGGGCGAGCCGGAGGACGAATCCGGTGAGGGTCTCATCGGGCAGCGGGTCGAGACTGCGTGGTAAGGGGCGCATGGTCACCCGTTCCGCGGGCCACGGATGTAGGGCTCGGGGCTCGAATTGTCCGTTGGTCCCTTCGCTACTCCGAGAACCTCCTGCAGCGCGGAGGAAGTGCCGGGAAGGCGTGCGAGTTCCAGGAAGGTATCCCGGTGCAGCGCCAGGGTGCTGCCGAAGAGCGGGCCCACAGCCATCCGAGTCCATTGCTTCTCGCGGCCGTCAAGGATGCGTTCGGCGATTCCCAGTACTGCGCCCATGGTCAGGGAGGATTCCAGAGGCGAGAGCAGCGAGCTGATCCCATACGGTCTCTTCGATGCGCCTGACGTGCGGCGTCGGCTGTCGCGAAGTCGCTGCTCTGCTTCCCGTCCGATGGCCTGGGCCAGGGCGGGTGTCGCCGCAAAACCGCTGGCCTCGGGCCAGGAGGCCAGAACCAGGGTTGCCACGACACGCAGGTCAATGAAGTACTGAGCAACAGGCACGAGTTGGCCGCAACTGTTGGCTCTCTGGGGCCCGTCAGGTGACAACAACACGTCCAAGCGATGTTGGAGGGCCAGCAGCACGCCGAGGGAGTCCGCGTCACCCAGCGCGCGGGGAAGGCGAACACGGGCGAGGTCAGTCCCGCAGACCGAGCGTCGTCCCGAGCCCGTTTGCGGTGCGGGAGACGTGGCTCGGCACTGGGTGGGGTGGAGATCTTCCGTGCCAGGGCGAGCGATCAAGCCGTTAGGGGCGAACTGGGCGGGGGCTCGGCACTTGGGACAGGCGCGGCTCAGGAGTTGCTGGTGTCGCGAACACGCAAAGACCACCGGAAGTCGCCAGGCCCGTTTCCAGGCGCCCCCGTACAGGCGCCCCAGCGGGCCATCGTCACCTGCGAGGCATGGCGGGCAGTACTGGGAGCTCCGCATGAAGACCCAGCGGTTGGGGCGGCCCAGCTGCTGTGGGCTCGTCCACGGCCGATATCGGTGGCTCACGAGGCCATATCGATGGCCCATAGGGGCAAGCAACAGCTTGCCGGCCTCCGCCACAGTCAGGCCTGCCGCGCGCGCCGCCCGGACAAGACGTGGCTTTTCCATATCCGCGAGCAGCCACGGCGAGACGACCACCGGAGCGGTGCCCATCTCGTCCATCAGCCCCATACGGAAAGCGATTTGAGTCGGGGTCGTACCGTTGTGGCGAGCGAGACGTAGAAGGAAGCCGACAAGGGTCTCGTCGCCGAGCGGGTCGAGGCTGCGTGACAGTCGGCGGTGGGTCATCCTTCGACCACCGAAGGAGTGCCTCGGTCGTCGTAGACGCTGTTGCGGCTCCTTCTGGGACTCGGGCCTGGCTTCCGCTTCGGAGCGGTGTCGACGTCGGGGATCTCTCCGGCTTCGGCGTCCCGCCGGTCGTCTCTGCCGGGAACGTTGCCCAGATTGATCGTGATCTCGTCGAGGAGGTCGATAGTCAGGTCCTCCAGGCCACTCTCCATGGCTTTGACCAGTCCGTCCTCGGCCAGCCGCCGCAGCAGACCAACGATGCCGTGGGTCCGGCGGTAGAGGTACTCGGGCATCTCGCCTTCGGACAGCGTGCCCGGTCCGGCGTTGAAGAGCCGGATCTGGTTCTCAATGCCGACGAGATGATCGATGAATGCCGCGATGCCCGCGTCGCTGCTGTAGTCGAAGGGGTCAAGGTTGACCAGATCGAAGCGGCGTTCCGTCTGGGTGGAGGCGTCGGGGTTGTAGCTCTTGCCCTTCTTCAGTGGGGCGTAGACCCACTGTTTGGTGCGGGGGTCGTGCCAGCCCTCCCTGAGCAATCCGGAGCGAGGGATGTTCACGCCGATGAGGACGAGTGTGACGTCCAGGTCCATCAGGCCACGGATCAGGTCGAGGGTGTCCTGGTCGTCCTCCCGGTGCATCTTCAGACGAGTGATGTCGTCGATCAGCAAGACGGTGGTGGCGTGCGCTTTGATCGATTCGCGGACGTTGCGGATCATGCCGCGCAGGTTCCTGCCGTAGGGGGCGCCGTAGAAGTCGAGAATCGCCTCGCACAGGCCGATCGGGGTCGCTTTGACCGGGGTCTGGCAGTAGGCGACCGGTGCGATCAGGTCCCGGGTCCCAGGCATCGGGTCGAGGTAGTAGGCGGGGTACCGCTCGAACAGGTCGCGCCAGGTGTCCTCGAACTCGGCGGCGGTCCGACAGGCAGTCTCCGTTTTGCCCTGGTAACCACCGCCGTTGATCATCAGTCCGTCGAGAGTGCTCGGGCCGATGCGCATTGCGTTGTTCTGGATACGAGAACGCATCAGCGTGGTTACCACCGCGCTCATCGGAGTCTCTTCCATCCGCATGTTGACGTGTGTGGCCGCGCGGTGCAGGTCGTGCAGCGACCTCCTGCGCGGGCTCAGCAGTCGGTACTCGGCCAGGGAGATCTTCTTGACCGGCACGAACAGATCGCGTGTCCTGCGGAACTCCTGCCAGCCCTCGTAAGTGGTCCTGTCCGGCCGGGGGCCGAAGCGTAGGAACGGCACGGGCTCGTCCGGTGCCTCTGGGAACCGGTCGCTCATCTCACTTCTCCTCCGTCGCCTGCGGACCGGACCCCTGCAGTTCTGTGGATGGATCGCCGGGCGTGTCATCGTCGTCCGCGATCACGAAGAGGTTGCGGCCGCGGCGGCTCGATCCGAGGGAGGCAGGCTGCGACGGCCGCGGTGGCCCAGCCGCTTCGCGCCGCCGACGCCGATGGGCGTCCAGACTCCGTGTGGCCTGCCGGGCCCGTTCCCGCAACGGCAGCTCTGCTTCAGGCACACCGACGGCGGCCAGCAGCGGCGACTCGCCCCGCTCCTGCGGTTGTGGTCGGTCCGCAGCAGCTGCCTGAGCCTGGGCGATCTCCCGCGCCTGCTGCATGCGCTGGGACTTGGTCATCTGGGACGGCCAGCTCTCGACCGGATCGACCGCTCCCAGCATCTCCAGAAGAATCGGAACGAGCTCGGTATCAGAGCGCGGCTTGAGTCCTGCTTCTCGTACTCGGTTGAGAAGTTCTTCAACCCGGGTATCCCCGAAGGCCGGGATCTCGCCCTCCGGCGGCAGGCCCGTCCAGCGTAGGGCGTGCCACTTGTGTGTGTCGGGGTCCTGGAAGTACACCACCCGCCGGTCCCGGGGTTCGCGGTGAATGACCCACTGCTGTTTGTACCGGCCGCCTCGCGCCGATTGCCGGTCGGGACGGTGCAGCAGCTCGGCGTCGTACCAGAGACCTTTGACCTTCACGCCTCGCCGGTAGATCCGCTTCACATGATGCTCGGGCAGAAAGCGGTAGTACGTCTCCGGTGACGGGATGTCCAGGTCGAAGCCCTCCTGAGCGAAGGAGGCAGCGAACAGAGTGTTGGGGCTGTGATCACCGCCCGGATCCCAGCTGGGTGCGAACTCGGCGAGCCTGCGGTTCTGCCAGGTCTTCACGACCCAGGTCGCGATGAAGTGTTCCATCTCGGTGAAGGTCAGTACCGCGTCGCCCTCCGGGTCGGCGCCACGGTCGGCAACATCGATTCCCGTGTAGCCGGGCAGCTTCTCGAACAGCAGTGATCGGATGCTGCCAAAGACACGCTCCACCGCGCTCTTGTCCTGCGGGCGCAGAACACGAGCCGGCAGGATCCGGCATCCCATCGCATCCTGAACATCCACGAGATGGTGGTTGCGGTAGACAGAGCCATGGTCGGAGGTGATGGTCTCGGGAGTGAAGAACGGCAGTGCGGCCACCTTGTGCCCTGCGAACTCGGAGACCACTGCGGCCGGCAGCCCCGGGTAGGGCCACTCCATGTCCTCGCCCCACTCCGCCCGCATCGGCAGCGGCAGCATGACGTCCCGCAGGACCATCGCGACGTCCACGGAGGAGTCCGACACAAGCGTGAGCCGGAAGGCGCAGATGGAGTGGGTGTATACGTCGAGCGCCAGGGTGAGGTGGACAGTGACCGGATCCCCGAAGACATTCTCGCGGACCATCACCGGGAGGATCGTTGTGTCCAGGGCGACGACCTGGCCCGGCCGCGTCACGAGCACATGTCCGTTCTTGGTGGGCAGTTCGGCCGAACGCTGGTACCGCGGTCGGGCGCCACCCGGCCCGAACCACTCTTTCCACACCCGCAGCAGGGTGTGATAGCTCGGGACCTCGATCTCAGCGTCCTTGAAGGTCTCCCGCACATAGCGCTGGATCATGATCTCGCGGGTTCGCGCGCTCACCCGGGAGCGGTGCAGCGTCTCCTGCCTCACTGCGAAGATCGCCTCACGGACTTCTTCGCAGATGCTCGGGTGTCCTCCGCTGGCCCGCAGCCACCGGTGATCGGCACAGCCGATGACGCCGTACTTCCTGCGCCGGCGTTCCCACCGTTCAAGCGTGCGCACTCCGACGTGGGCGACGCCCAAGAGCAGTCTGGTCTCCTCGGGCCGCAACGCCGACAGCTCCGCGGCCTTCGCCACCCGTCGCTCGGTCAGCGTCGTGCGGTCCGGGTCGTACTCGGGACGCGGCTCACCCGGCTCAGGGCGGAACTGATCACCGCTGCGAAAGCCGCACTTCACCTCCATCAGGTGGGCGAAGCGCTGTTCCATTAAGGGGCGCTTCTCCGGCTTCACATCGCTCCATGTGGCCGGTTGACGCCCTCGGTCCGCTCCTTCCGCAGCCGTGCGTGACGACGGTCTGCAATTCGGGTCGTTGACCAAGAAGCGGAAGCTCACCCGCTGACGATCACCGTCCGCCCGCACCAGGTGGACCCGCCCCAGATGCGGCTCCTGCCGCTCGACCAGCCACTCCACGTCGTTGAGCACAATGCCTGCTCCGGGTGAGAGGTCCAGGGCTGCTGACGCGTTCATGAGGTACCTCCTGCCAGAACCACTCGCGACCTGTCCGTCAGCGGAAGAGAAAGGTCGATCCCGAGCCTGCGGTGCCACAACAGGTGCAGCAGATGAGCCCGGGCCACCGGCCAGTACGTCTGAGCGGCCGCCAGCTCTCCGAACGTCACGCCCTCTGCGGCGAGGGCGAGCAAACCGGCCTGGACCCCGAGCACGTCACGCGTCGGACGACGCCTTCCGTACATCGCGCCGAGTGTGGACCGCACCTGCGGACGCCACTCGGCCACGACCGTGTAGTGCCACCCGCAAGCCACTGCCACTTCCTCGGCCGCCGCGAAAGCCTGCAGGTCCTCGGGCTTGATCAGGGGCCTGGGCCGCACATCGATCAGCCAGGTGCCCGTCTTCGTGACCGCGAAGAAATCGGGCGTGTGTTTGCGCCATTTCTCCGCGGTGCGAAACCGAATGCACAGCGGCTGCGACAGCACCTCGACCAGATCACCGGCAAAGTCCATTGCCACCAGCAACTGATCCTCTTCGAGGCTCTCGAATGCGTGCAGCCGCCCGGTCGCCAGCAACGGTCCCAGGCCAGGCCGATGCCTCTGATCCCGCCGCCAGGTGAAACCCCGCATCGGGCCGCGACCCGCCACAGGGACCTGCCCAAGATGGCGTACCGGGCCCGTCACCTCGTCCCCGGCGTACCTCCACGTCGCGGTCCACCGGTTCACCCAGCCGTCGGACAGGTCCAGGGCATCCCGCCCCGCATCCAGTGAGACGGGCACCAGCAGATCCGTCCATGTACACCGGTGGGACCACAGGGAACCGAGCTCGTACGGAATCGGAGCCTTATTGCCAGCCGGCCCAGATACGCCCTCGGTTTTGCTCATGCCCCCAGGGAAGCTGCTTGCCTCCTGGCAGGGAGGCGATCTTCGAAGTTGGCGACAACTTGGCTGCAAAGAGCGCTGAGCACGTCAGGAACGATGCGAATCCGACGACAGATGTTGCGCTCAGGGCATCAAGAAAAGCCAGGTCGGCACGCGAAATTACGACACCTATCGTGCTCAGTCACAGCGGGGCGGGTGTCGATCGCGGGCGGCCCGCACTCCCGTCGCCGCGCCCCTTTCTCCCGGCGGCAGGGATCCCGTCCCGTCGCACCCCGGCCTCGACGGGGCGGCCTCCGACGCCCCCGCGTAGCGTTCATTCGCTATCCATTGCAATGAACAATGAGCGTACCGTTGCATTGAAATGAGAACCATTGCAACGAATTTGCCATGTCTACCTGCAGTGATGCCATTACATCGCAACGAACTTGTTGCCACTTCCTTGAATGCAACGTAGCGTTTCCGTCATCAGAAAGAGCGCGGGACCACGCAGCGCACGACGCGGAAGCAGGAGATCACGATGCAGAAGTTCGACACCCCCAGCCCGGTGACCGCCGTCCTCGACATCCCCGGGGGCCGCATCCGGTTCATCGCCGCCGACCGGGCCGACACCACGGTCGAGATCCTGCCCGCCGACGCCTCGAAGGGCCGGGACGTGAAGGTCGCGGAGCAGACCGAGGTCGTCTACGGCGACGGCGTCCTGCGCATCGAGGTCCCGCCGGCGAAGAACAAGCTCCTCGGGCACTCCGGCGCCATCGAGGTGACCGTCCAGCTGCCCACCGGCTCCCGTGTCGAGGCGAAGGCGGCCGCCGCCGAGTTCCGCGGCGTCGGACGGCTCGGCGACGTCGCCTTCGCGGGCGGCTACCGCTCCGTCAAGCTCGACGAGGCCGCGAGTGCCCGCCTCACCGCCCTCGACGGCGACGTCTCGGTCGGCCGGCTCGGCGGCCCCGCCGAGATCAGCACCAAGCGGGGTGCCATCCAGATCACCGAGGCGCTGCGCGGCGCGGTGACGCTCCGCACCGGGCAGGGCGACATCTCGGTCGGCGCCGCCCGCGGCGTCTCCGCCTCCCTGGACGCGGGCACCGGCCACGGCCGGATCGACAACGCGCTCAGGAACACCGACGGCACCGACGCCGGCCTGAACATCCACGCGACCACGTCCTACGGCGACATCACCGCCCGCAGCCTCTGATCTTCGAAGGAGCCTTCTCATGACCGACCTGGCCATCGCGGCGAACGGACTGCGCAAGTCCTACGGCGACAAGACCGTCCTCGACGGCATCGACCTCGCCGTCGCCGAAGGAACGATCTTCTCCCTGCTCGGCCCGAACGGCGCCGGCAAGACCACCGCCGTCAAGATCCTCTCCACCCTCATCTCGCCCGACCCCGCGAGCGGCTCGATCCGCGTCGGCGGCCACGACCTCGCCACCGACCCGCAGTCCGTGCGCGCCTCGATCGGCGTCACCGGACAGTTCTCCGCCGTCGACGGCCTGATCACCGGCGAGGAGAACATGCTCCTCATGGCGGACCTGCAGCACCTGTCCAAGCGGGACGGGCGGCGGGTCACCGCCGAACTCCTGGAGCGCTTCGACCTCACCGAGGCCGCCAAGAAGCCCGCGTCCACCTACTCCGGCGGCATGAAGCGCCGCCTCGACATCGCCATGACCCTGGTCGGCGACCCGCGGATCATCTTCCTCGACGAGCCGACCACCGGCCTCGACCCGCGCTCCCGGCACAACATGTGGCAGATCATCCGCGAACTCGTCACCGGCGGAGTCACCGTCTTCCTCACCACCCAGTACCTGGAGGAGGCCGACGAACTCGCCGACCGCATCGCGGTGCTGAACGACGGCAGGATCGCCGCCGAAGGCACCGCCAAGGAACTGAAGCGGCTCATCCCCGGCGGGCACATCCGCCTCCGCTTCACCGACCCGGCCGCGTACCGGAGCGCCTCCTCCTCGCTGGGCGAGGCGGCGGCCCGCGACGACGACGCGCTGTCCCTGCAGATCCCCAGCGACGGCAGCCAGCGCGAACTGCGCACCGTCCTCGACCGGCTCGACACCGCCGGCATCGAGGCGGACGAACTGACCGTCCACACCCCCGACCTCGACGACGTGTTCTTCGCCCTGACCGGCGGATCCGCCGTCCCCCACCAGTCCAAGGAGACCGTCCGATGAGCACCGCCCTCGCCCCCGCCCGCCCGTCCCGGATCTCCCTCGCCGTGCGCGACAGCGCCACGATGCTGCGCCGCAACCTCCTGCACGCCCGGCGCTACCCGTCCCTCACGCTGAACCTGCTGCTCACCCCGGTGATGCTACTGCTGCTCTTCGTCTACATCTTCGGCGACACCATGAGCGCGGGGATCGGCGGCGGAGACCGCTCCGCCTACATCGCCTACCTCGTGCCCGGCATCCTGCTCATGACCATCGGCTCCACCACGATCGGCACGGCCGTCTCCGTCTCCACCGACATGAACGAGGGCATCATCGCCCGCTTCCGCACCATGGCCATCCACCGCGGGTCCGTGCTCTTCGGGCACGTCGTCGGCAGCGTGCTGCAGGCGATCATCAGCGTCGTCCTGGTCGGCGCCGTCGGGGTGGCCATGGGCTTCCGCTCCACCGATGCGAGCGTCCTGGAGTGGGTCGCGGCGTTCGGACTGCTCGCCCTGGTCTCGCTGGCCTTCACCTGGATCGCCGTCGGGATGGGCATGGGCGCCCCCAACGCCGAGGCCGCCAGCAACAACGCGATGCCGCTGATCCTCCTGCCCCTCATCTCCAGCGCCTTCGTCCCGCTCGACTCGATGCCGGGCTGGTTCCAGCCGATCGCCGAGTACCAGCCCTTCACCCCCGCCATCGAGACCCTGCGCGGCCTGCTGCTCGGCAGCGAGATCGGCAACAACGGCTGGATCGCCGTCGCCTGGTGCGTCGGCCTCACGGTGCTCGGCTACTTCTGGTCGACCTCGAAGTTCAACAGCGACCCGAGCTGACCGCCGTGACCGTGCGGGCCTCGTCCCGCGACCCGTCCGACCCCCCGGGGCGGCGTGCACCGACATCGCGTCGGCGCCCGCCGCCCCGTTCCACGTGCGGGGCCGGGACGGCGGGCGGAAGGGGAGGGAGGAAGCGAGCGGGAGACGCGGAACGGCCGCACGCGCGAAGGGGACGCCCGGTGAGCGGGCGTCCCCTTCGTCGTGGAGCGGGTGGTGCGGTCAGATCGAGGAGTCGTCGAACGGCGCGTGCATGACCGACGAGGCGTGGCAGGTCGTCACGACACCCGTGCTCACCTTGATCTTGCAGACCTCGAAGTAGGCGAGGCTGATGTAGCCGCCGGGCGCCGCGTACGTCGTCCAGGTCGCCGTGTCCCGGCCCGTCGGGATCGTCCGCATCCGCCACTCGATCCGGCCGTTCTCGCCGTTCGTGATGAGGCGGATGCCGATGGCGTAGCCGTCGGTCGCCGTGTCCTTCAGGGTGATGTTGATGGGGTCGAGACGGTACGGGCGGCCCCGCCAGCCGATGTCCATCCGGCCGTAGTACGAGAAGTCCGTCGCGGTCACGCTGTCGGAGGTCGTGAGCGGGGCGGCCGCGGCGGGCGTGGCGGCCAGCGGGCCGAACACGGCGGCCAGGGCTGCGGCACAGGTGGCCACGGTGTACTTGAAGCGCATGATTCCCCCGGTGAGAAAGCAGAGTTGGTCGAAGATGATCACTCTAACGGGACCCTGGCCACCCTTTCCGCAGCTCGCGGCGGGGTGGCGGTGGAGAAGACCCGCGAAGCGGTGCGCGGAAGGCCGGCGCCCCGGGTGGGGTGCCGGCCTTCCGCGTCGGGACGGGGTCGGAGGTGGCGGGTCAGGCGACGAGCTCGGTGTTCTCGTGGGCCGAGGGCTCCTCGGCGGTCGGGGCCGGCTTCTTGTCGCGCATGACCAGTGCGGCGAGGACCGCGGCGGCCAGGACGCCGATGGCGCTGATGGTGAAGGTGGTCGACATCGAGGAGGCGAAGGCCTCCCGGGCCGCGGCCACCAGGCCGGGGTCGCCGCCGGCGACCGCCCCGCCGATCGACCGCCGGGCCGCCTCGGGGGCGTCGGCGGGCATCGCGGCGGTGTAGTTGCTGGTCAGCAGCGAGCCGAGGATCGCGATGCCGAGCGCGGTGCCGGCCTGCTGGATGGTGTCGTTCAGGGCCGAGCCGACACCCGCCTTCTCCTCCGGGATCGTGCCCATCAGGGCGCCGACCGCGGCCGGCATCGCGAGGCCGGCACCGAGGCCGAGCAGACCGAGCGCGATCGCCGGGAGGGTGAAGCCCGAGTCGGCGGTGACCGTGGTCAGCAGGGCGAAGGACGAGGCCATGACGAGCATGCCGGCCAGGATCAGGAGGCGGTGGCCGATCTTCGCGGCCAGGCCGGCGCCGGCACCGTTGCCGATGAGGGCGGCGACGGCCAGCGGGACGAAGGCGAGCCCGGCCTTGATCGGCGAGTAGCCGAGGACGAACTGCAGGTACTGGGTGAGGACGAGCAGCAGGCCGCCGTTGCCGATCTGCACCAGGGTCAGGGAGAGCGAACCGCCGCTGAAGTTGCGGTGCTTGAAGAGGACCAGCGGGACCATCGGCGCGTCGGTGACGTTCTCCCAGATCACGAAGCCGGCCAGGGAGACCACGGCGACGGCGAGGGTGATCGCCGACCGGCCGCCGAGGACGCCGTGCTGCGGGATCTCGATGATCCACCAGATCAGCGCGGTCATGCCGGCCACGGAGAGCACCGCGCCGAGCGGGTCGGGCTTCTGCCACGGGCCCTTGGACTCCGGCATGAGGGTGAGCGCGGCGAGGACGGCCAGGGCGACGACCGGGACGTTGATGAAGAAGATCGAGTGCCAGGAGAAGTGGTCGATCAGCACGCCGCCGAGGACCGGGCTGCCGACCAGGCCGAGCATCGACACCGAGCCCCACGCCGCCATCGCCTTGGGCCGCTCGTCCTCGTCGAAGACGGTGATGAGGATGGACAGGGTCGAGGGCATGATCAGCGCGCCGCCGACACCCATCGTGATCCGTGCCGCGATCACCTCGGCGGGACTGGTGCAGACCGTCGCCGCCAGCGAGGCCAGCCCGAACAGCAGCAGGCCGAGGACCATCACCTTCCGGCGCCCGAACCGGTCTCCGAGACTTCCGGAGGTCAGCAGCAGGCCGGCGAACACCAGGATGTAGGAGTCGAGGATCCACTGGATGTCCTGGGCGCTCGCGCCGATGTCCTCGGTCATCGAGGGCACCGCGACCGTCAGCGCCATGCTGTCGACCACCAGGACCAGCGTGCTGAGGCACAGCACGACGAGGATCCACCAGCGGCGTGGATTACGGGTTTCCATGGGGTTTCCTCTCGACCTGCGTACGTCGTTCCTTCGTTGCGAACACTGTACGCAGCTGCGAGCGCCGTACGCAAGCCTCGTTTCCCGTACGCTGGATGCGAACGTTGTACGCAACCTCAGGAGGGTCCATGGCCGCCAAGAGCAACCCGATCCCGTCCGTGTGGGCGAGGCAGCAGCGCGAGCCCGACCAGCCCGCGCTCAGCAGGGCGTCGATCGTCCGCGAGGCGATCGTGATGCTGGACGCCGACGGCATCGAGGCGCTGAGCATGCGCAAGCTCGGCGCGCGGCTGAACGCCGGCGCGACCTCCCTCTACCGGCACGTGGCCACCAAGGACGAGCTGATGGAGCTCGCGGTGGACGAGGTCGCGGCGGAGATCACGGTCCCGCCGCCCGGCGGGACCGACTGGCGCGCCGCCGCCACCGAGGCCGCCGGGTCCTTCCGCGCGACGGCCCTCCGCCACCCCTGGCTCTCCTCGGTCCTCGGCCAGGCCGGGCTCGCCTACCTGGGCCCCAACCTCATGGCGTACTCCGAGCGGCTGGCCGCGCTGTTCACCTCGGCGGGCTTCCCCGAGCCGAGCCGGGCGATCGACACCGTGCTGTCGTACGTCATCGGCATGAGCACCACCGAGGCCGCGTGGCTCACCACGGTCGCCCGCTCCGGCGAGACCGAGGCCGGCTTCATCGCCCGGCTGATGCCGGCCGCCCAGCAGGCCGCGGCCGGGCACGACCACCTCACCGACGCCTACGCGGACGCGCGGGTCCACGCGATCGACCCGGTGCAGATCCGCGACGACAAGTTCGCGTACGGCCTGGAGGTCGTCCTCGACGGCCTCGCCCTGCGCCTCGCGGACGCGCACTGATTCGGGGGCGCCCGATCCGGGCCGCCGGACAGGAGCCGCCGCCCGGGACCGCCCCCGCCTCACCCCGGGGGCCGGCCCGCTCGGCACACCCCCGGGGGCCGGCCCGCTCGGCGCACCCCGCCTCCCGATCCGCACCCGTACACCCCGCCCGGGCGGGGGCGCCCACCAGCGCCCCCCGCCCACCCCGGTCTTCCATTTGCGGATAATCCGCGACGGACCGGTTTTCGTTACCCTGGCGAGCATGACCGCCATGGCACCCACGCGCACCGAACCGGACCTGTCCTTCCTCCTGGACCACACGAGCCATGTCCTGCGGACCCGGATGAGCGCCCGGCTCGGCGAGATCGGACTGACCCCGCGGATGCACTGCGTCCTCGTCCACGCCCTGGAGGAGGAGCGCACGCAGGCCCAGCTGGCCGAGATCGGCGACATGGACAAGACCACGATGGTGGTGACCGTCGACGCCCTGGAGAAGGCCGGCCTCGCGGAGCGCAGGCCCTCCAGCACCGACCGGCGCGCGCGGATCATCGCGGTGACCGAGGAGGGGGCGAAGGTCGCCGCGGAGAGCCAGAAGATCGTCGACGACGTCCATCGGCAGGCCCTCGAGGCGCTGCCCGCCGACGAGCGCGAGGCCCTGGTCCGCGCACTGGACCGGCTGGCCACGGGCCACCTGGAGACCCCGGTCGAGGGACCGCGGCCGGCCCGGAGGGCGCGCCAGAAGGGGTAGCCCCCGAAGCCGCGCGACGCGGCCGCCCACCCAGGATCCGTAAAAGATAGTCTGCAACAAAACTATCTGCTACGGTCTTTCTTGTTGCTCCCGACGACAGGAGAGGCCGAGATGTCCGCCACCGCCGCACCCTCCCCCCGGACCCGTTCCCGCCGGCTCGCCCTCGGCGTCCTGGCCACCGGGATGCTGATGACGATCCTCGACGGCAGCATCGTCACCGTCGCCATGCCGGCCATCCAGAGCGACCTCGGTTTCACCCCGGCCGGTCTGACCTGGGTCGTCAACGCCTACCTCATCGCCTTCGGCTCGCTGCTCCTGCTCGCCGGCCGCCTCGGCGACCTGATCGGCCGCAAACGGATGTTCCTCGCGGGGACGGGGGTCTTCACCGCCGCGTCCCTGCTGGCCGGCGTCGCCGCCTCCCCCGGGGTCCTGATCGCCGCCCGCTTCCTGCAGGGCGTCGGCAGCGCGATGGCGTCCGCGGTGGGCCTCGGCATCCTCGTCACGCTGTTCACCGAGCCGCGCGAACGGGCCAAGGCCATCGCCGTGTTCAGCTTCACGGGCGCCGCCGGCGCGTCGATCGGACAGGTCCTGGGCGGCGTCCTCACCGACGCGCTCGCCTGGAACTGGATCTTCTTCATCAACCTGCCGATCGGCATCGCCACCGTGCTCGTCGCCCTCCCCGCCCTCCCGGCCGACCGCGGGCTCGGCCTGAAGGCGGGCGCGGACGCCCTCGGCGCGCTGCTCGTCACCGCCGGTCTCATGATCGGGATCTACGCGGTCGTCAAGGTCGGGACGTACGGCGCCGCTTCGGCCCACACCCTCGGCCTCGGCGCCCTCGCCCTGCTCCTGATCGCCGGCTTCCTGGTCCGCCAGGCCACGGCGAGGAACCCGCTGATGCCCCTGCGGATCCTCCGCTCGCGCGGTGTCTCCGGCGCCAACCTGGTCCAGATGCTGATGGTCGCCGCCCTGTTCTCCTTCCAGGTCCTCGTCGCGCTCTACCTGCAGAACGTGCTCGGCTACGGCGCGGCCCGGACCGGTCTCGCGATGCTGCCGGCCGCGGCCGTCATCGGCGCCGTGTCGCTGGGCCTCTCGGCCCGCCTCAACGCCCGCTTCGGCGAACGCAACGTGCTGCTGGCCGGCCTGGTGCTCCTCATCGGCGTCCTCGGCCTGCTGACCCGGGTGCCCGGCAGCGCCGCGCAGGCGAACTACCTCACCGACCTGCTGCCGGTGATGCTCCTCGCGGCCGGCTTCGGCCTCGCGCTCCCCGCCCTGACCTCGCTGGGCATGTCCGGCGCGAAGGCGGAGGACGCGGGCCTGGTCTCCGGTCTCTTCAACACCACCCAGCAGATCGGCATGGCCCTCGGCGTCGCGGTCCTCTCCACACTGGCCGCCTCCCGCACCGAGTCCCTGACCGCGGACGGCCGCCCGGCCGCCGAGGCCCTGACCGGCGGATTCCACCTGGCCTTCGGGGTCGGCGCCGGCCTCCTCACCGCCGCGCTGGTGGTCGCCTTCGCCGTCCTGCGCCGCCCGAAAGGGACGCGGCAGGCCACTCCCGCCGAGCGCGAGGCCCACCCGGCCGCCGTCTGAGCGGCCCCGGACCCCGCACCACGACGCGGACCGGAACCGCGGCGCGCGGCCGAGGCCGCTTCGGACCCACCCCGCGGTGGGTCCGAAGCGGCCTCGTCGTCCGGCGGTCCGGAACCCGGCGGCTCAGGGGCGACGTCCGTACCAGGCCACCAGGCGGTCGACGGCCGGCGCGTCGGGGGCGGTCTCGACGACCGGGCCGAACGGGACTCCCTCGCCCCGGCGTTCCGCCGGCAGCGCGCGCTCCATCGCACCCAGCGACACCGCCAGGACAGCCGGATCCCAGGCGGGCGACTGACCCGTCGCGACCGCCACGTCCCAGGTGTGCACGGTGAACTCGCCCGCGTACGCCACCAGCGCGGCGGCGCCCGGCAGCGTGCCGAACGGCAGGGTCACCGGCCTGTCGAGCAGCCCGGGATCAGCGGTCCAGGCCGCCCTCACCTCGTCGGCCGCCTCGTGCCACGAGCCGTCCGCGACGTGCGGCAGGGTCATCGGGTCGCCACCGCGCCCGACCAGGGCGAACCGCCGCAGGACGGCGACGATGTGCCGGGCCAGCTCCCGCACGTCGTACTCCTCGCACGGCGTCGGAAGGTCGTACTGGTCGGGTCGTACGGCGTCCAGCGTGGCCACCGCGAGGGCGACGGAACCGAGGAAGGCGCTCAACGGGTCCGCGGCGGACGGCGAGGCGGAGCCGGCGGCAGGAGCGGACGGGACGGACGGGGAAGCGGGGGCGGACGGGGAAGCGGTCTGGTGGCGCGTCGTCGACTGGGTCATGCACGGCACTCTGCTCGCATAACCGGTCATCCTCTGACCGGTTTCTCCGCGAGAATCCCGCACATGAGAGCCGACCGACTCGTCGCCGCCCTGCTCTTCCTCCAGACCCGGGGCCGCGTCACGGCCGCCGAGGTGGCCGCCGAACTGGAGGTGTCCGAGCGGACCGCCCGCCGGGACCTCGAAGCACTGGCCACCGCGGGCATCCCGGTGTACGCGCAGGCCGGGCGTGGCGGCGGGTGGGCCCTGGTCGGCGGCGCGCGCACCGACCTGAGCGGGCTGACCGAGAGCGAGATCCGCGCACTGTTCCTGCTCGCCGGACCGAGCGCCACCAGTCCCGAACTGCGGGTCGTCCTGCGCAAACTCGTCCGGGCGCTGCCGGCACCCCTGCGGGAGGGCGCCGAGGCGGCATCCCGGGCCGGGGTCGACGACGGCACGGACTGGTCCGGGACCGAGGCGGGCGAACCCCGGCTCCCCGCGCTCCAGCGGGCCGTGGTCGAGGGGCACCGGCTCCGGATCGGATACGCCCGCCCGGGTGAGGAGCCCCGTGAGCGGACCGTGCACCCACTGGGTGTCGCGGCCAAGGCCGGGGTCCGCTACCTGGTGGCGGACACGGACGCGGGCCTGCGCACCTTCCGCGTCAGCCGGATCGTCTCCGTCGTGGAGACGGGCGAACCGGCCGTACGGCCGGCGGAGTTCGACCTCGCCACCACCTGGCGCAGGCTCGCCGCCCGCATGGAGGACCGGATGGTCGCCGCGACCGTGCGGGGCCGCGCCGCGCCCGGCACGGAAGCCGTCCTGGACCGGCTCCTGGGCGGGCGGCTGCGGTACACCGGGCGGGACGAGGACGGCTGGTCGGCCATCGAGGTGGACGGCCCCACCCCGGAGGTGGTCGCCGCCCAGCTCGCCGGTCTCGGCGCCCGCGTCGAGGTCCTCGAACCCCCCGAGGCCCGCGCCCACCTGGCCCGTCTCGGTGCCGAACTGGCCCTGGTGTACGCCGACTCCACACCGTCCGCGCCCCCGGGCGCCAACCGGTCGGGCCCGGCCTGAGCGACCGCCCGCGGCGCCCGCGGCCGGCACGGCCTCCCGTTCAGCGGGGCGCGCCGGTCTCCTCCGCGGCGGCCGGCGCCGACACCTCCCGGGCGGGGCGCTCCGTACCGCGCGCCTCCGTACCGTGCCCCTCCGGAACCGGGTCCGCCGCCTCCGGGCCCGGCGCCGCCCCCTGCACGGCCGCCCCGCCCCCGACCGCGGCCACGCCCGTCGTCCACCGGGTCAGCGCCACCCCGACCAGTACGACCGCCATACCCGTCACGATCCGAGCGCTCAGGGGTTCGTCGAGGACGAGGGCGCCCAGCGCCACGGACACCACCGGCAGGAGATAGCCGACGGTGGCCGCGCTCGTCGGCCCCTCCTCCGCGATCATCCGGTAGTTCAGATGGAAGGTGAGGCCGGTCGCGAAGACGCCGAGGACGACGACCGCGAGCACTCCCGCCCAGGTGACCCCCACCGAGCCGCCGGCCGCCAGCGCCGGCACGCTCAACCCGGTCGCCGTGAGCAGCTGTGCCGCGGAGAGCGCCAGCGGCGCGGTGCCCCGCCCGGTGAGCCGGCGGGCCATGTACGCGAAGGCCACCGCGTAGCTCGCGGAGGCACCGAGCAGGGCGAGCGCGCCGAGACTCATCAGGCCGGAGCCCGCGCTCCAGGGCGCGAAGATCAGCAGGACACCGGCGAAGCCCAGCACCAGCCCGCCGAGCCGGGCGGGATGGAGCGGCCGGTCCGTCCCCGTCCCCAGTCCGATGAGGAGGGCCCAGAGGGGGGTGGTGGCGTTGAGCACGCCCGCCACCCCGCTGTCGACGGTCTGCTCGCCGACCGAGAAGAGCAGGAAGGGCAGCGCGTTGCAGAAGAAGGCGGCGACGGCCAGCCGCCGCCAGATCGTGCGATCCCGCGGCAGCCGCTGCCCCGCTCCGTACGCGAGCGCGAGGAGCACCGCCGCCCCGAGGAGACACCGGACGAAGGTGATCCACCCCGGCGTCAGGCCCTGTTGGAGGGAGATCTTGATCCAGAGAAAGCCCGAGCCCCAGAGCAGGGCCAGCACGCCCATGCGCGTCGCCGATGTCATGGCTCCACCGTCCTCCGCCTGACCTGACAGGACAAGCGAAGAATCATGCATCCAGCGTTAAGCTCTCCTACATGCTCGATGTGAGACGTCTGCAGGTGCTCCGGTCCGTCGTCACCAGCGGCTCGGTCACCGCCGCCGCCGCGCACCTCGGCTACACCCCCTCGGCCGTGAGCCAGCAGATCGCGGTGCTGGAGCGGGAGGCGGGCATCGATCTGCTGGAACGCTTCGGCCGCGGCGTGCGGCCGACCGCCGCCGGGCGGCTGCTCACCGAGTACGCCGCCGTCATCGGCCGCCAGGTCGCCGAGGCCGAGACCGCGCTGGCCGACCTGCGGGCGGGCCGCACCGGCCGGATCGCGGTCCGCTACTTCGCCACGGCGGGGGCCGACCTCGTGGCCCCGGCCCTGGCCCGGTTCCGCGCCGAGCACCCGGGGATCCGGGTCGACCTGAGGATCGCCGACGGCGCGCCCGACGCGGAGGCGGACCTCACGCTCCTGGTCCGGCCGCGGGACGGCGGAACGGGCACGTCCGGCGACGGTCTGCGGCTGGTCCCGCTGGTCGACGACCCGTATCGGGTCGTCCTGCCCAAGGGCCACCCGCTGGCCGGCCGCCGCGGCGCCGTCGAGCTGGCCGATCTCGCGACCGAGCCCTGGGTCGGCAGCGAGCGGCCCGGACCCTGTCTCGACGCGGTACTGGACGCGTGCGCGGCGGCCGGGTTCACCCCGGACATCGCGGTCGAGTGCGAGGAGTACGGCGCGGCGCAGGGCTTCGTCGCGGCCGGGCTCGGCATCAGCCTGATCCCTCTGATGGGCCTGGGCAGCCGCCACCCGAACGTGGTCGTCCGCAAGATCCGGGGCCCGGAGCCGGTCCGCTCGATCCACGCGGCGGTACGGGAGTCCTCGCTGAGCCTGCCCGCCGTTCGCGACCTGCTGACGGCACTTCAGGAGGCCCGGCCGGAGCGCCGGTCGGCCTGAGGTCCGGCGCGCACCGCGCCCGGAAGCGTGCCACCCGCGATCGCGTGAGGCGGCCGCCGGCAGACCCCGGTCCGTCCGCCGGCGGCCCCCGGCCGCCCTCGCTCGTCCCGGCTCAGAAGACGTCGGGGCACCAGGGCCGGCGGGACGCCCGCAGCAGGGTGTCCGCGAGGGCGGCGGCGCCCGTGGCGAGCTCCTCGACCCGGCCCAGGTCGGCGAGCCGGACCACCGACTCGTCGCCCAGCGACAGCGTGCCCAACTCGGCGACGTCGAGCGCCAGATCGGCGGACTCGGTGGTCCGCGTGCAGGAGGCGCCCTGAGGCGAGGCGTCGAGCCGGTAGCGCCCGCCGGCCGGACCGCCGGTGTCCCGTACGTCGAGGACGAGGCTGCCGGCGGCGGCGTACGTCCGGGTCTCCAGGACCTTGGCGACGTCGAGGACCCGGACCCAGAGCATGTCGGCGTGCGTCGTCGCCCTGGCCGCCCGCGGGTCGGGCAGCAGGAGCGGGAGGAGGTCGTCGGGGGCGCGGTATCCGGACCTGACACCGGTCACCCAGTCGATGGAGCAGAGGAACCGCCACAGCGCGCGCTCGGCGGCCGGGGTGACGGCGATCAGGTCCTTCACGGTGGCCGTGTTCAGCGGCTGCTTGCCGTCCTCCCACCGGTCGTCGCAGGTGTAGGCGACATAGCCCTCGACCTCGCCGGACTCGGAGCGGTAGACGCCGTAGAAGGGCTCGGTCCACGGGTCCCTGCGGAAGCAGCGTCCGGTGACGGCGTCCCAGCCGCGGGTGTCCCGCCCGACGACGCCGGCGCGGACCCCGGCCAGCCGCCGGTGCAGCGGCGGGCCGATCCGGCGGATCTCCTCGCCGTCGGCGAAGTCGATCCGCCCGCCGTCCTCGGGACGGCCGGAACGGCGCGGGTCGAGCCCGGCGCGCCGGACGTCGACGGTCCACTCGGTGGTCCAGGCGGCGGGGCCGAAGCCGAAGCGCCCGTAGATCGGGTACTCGGCGGCGATCAGCGTCGCGACCGCGTCGCCCCGCTCGGCCGCCGCGGCCAGGTCGTCCCCCATCATGCGGCTGAGCAGCCCGCGGCGGCGGTGGGTCGCGGAGACGGTGACGCCGCTGACGGCGTCGGCGACGAGCGTGCCGCCGCCGACCGTGCTCAGTTCCTGGGTGAACGACCGGAACGTGGCGACGACCTTCCCCTGGTCGAAGACGCCGTACACGCGGGAGAGGTCGGTGTGCGGCAGCCGGTCGGCGACCTCTTCGTCGGTGACGACCGGGGGCCGCAGGAAGCCGGCGTGGAGCGCCCGCAGCCAGTCGGGGTACTCGGACTCGGAGACGGGCCGCACCTCGGAACTCATTCCCCGAGGTTATGCGGGCCCGCCGTCCGCCCGCATGCGACTTTCCGCCGGCGGGGTCCGGCGAGGTACGCGCGTACCCCGGCGGACACCCTCCGGTCAGAACGCCGCGCGGATCCCTCCGACCACCGTCGGACCGCCCAGCAGGGGCACGGCGCCGATCCGGTCGAGGACGGGGTCCACCACACCCATCAGGGCGAGGGTCCGGGCCAGCACCGGGCCCAGCGCGCGGGTGGCACCGTCGTCGATCTTGAAGGCGAGGGCGCGGCCGTCCGGCAGGGCGACCGCCTGCACGGCCTCGGCGCCCATCTTCGACAGCGTTCCCGGTATCTCCCGCATCAGCCAGGTGTCGGGCCGCCGGGTGCCCGCGACGTACTCCGGGTGCGCCCGCATCGCGTCCGCCACCCGTCGCCGCGGCGTTCCCGGCCGGGCGAGGACGAAGGCGCGGAAGGCCCGCGCCAGGCCCGTCAGGCTGAGTGCCATCAGGGGAGCCCCGCAGCCGTCCGTACCGAGCGCGGCCACCGGCTCGCCCGCCGCGGACTCGACCTCCTCGCGGACCAGCACCTGGAGCGGGTGGTCCGGGTCGAGGTACGAGGCGAGGTCCCAGCCGTTCCGCGCGCACGCCGCCAGCATCGCCGCGTGCTTGCCGGAGCAGTTCATGGCGATCCGTGCGCGCCCGTGTCCGCCGGCCAGGTAGCTTTCCGCCTCGACGGGGTCCAGCGGCAGGTCGGGCGGGGTCTGGAGGTCGTCCTCGGTCAGGCCGTGCTCGCCGAGCATGATGCGCACCAGGTCGAGGTGGAACGTTTCGCCAGAGTGGCTCGCCGCCGCCAGCGCCAGTCGTTCCCCCGCGAGGTCCAGGCCGGCCCGCAGCATCGCGGACGCCTGCATCGGCTTGTTCGAGGACCGCGGGAAGACGGGTGCGGCCGGATCTCCCCAGGCCCGCTCCACCGAGCCGTCGGCCGCCAGCACCACCAGCGAACCCCGGTGGACCCCCTCGACGAATCCCGAGCGGACGACCTCGGCGAGGACCGGCGACCGGCCCGAGGACAGATCCCCGGACGGAGCCGTGGACAGGGCGATGGACATGACGGTCGGCCTTCCGGGGCGGGCGACCCGCCCCGGAGGGATCGCCTCAGATCAGCAGGTCGTCTACTTGCGCTTCCCCTTCACGGTACCTGCGGGCGATCTCCGCGCTGCAGTCGTCGGCGGTCCGCTGCAGCTGCTGACGCCGCCGGGAGACCTGCTGCTCGTAGCCCGCGAGCCGCCCCATGGCCGTGTGCAGTTCCTCGTCCGTACGGGCCGCCAGGTCCGACAGCTCGACCTCCGAGAGCATCTCGGCCGCCAGCCGCCGGTACTCCTCGCTGCGCGGCGTCGACAGCGTCACGTGCCGGGCCGAGGTCCGCAGCCGCGAGGGCGCGTCCGCGAGGATCTCCGAGAGCCGGTCGAGGACCGGCGTCTCGGGATCCGCACGCCGGGCCAGTTCGGCCCGCAGGATGTCGATCCGGCCCTGCAGCATCCTGCGGACGTAGCTGAGGTCGGCCTCGTCGCCCTGCGCGTCGCGGCGCAGCGCGCGCAACTCGGTCAGCCGCAGGGCGGTGATGTCGGGTGTGGGCCGTTCCGGCAGGGCGGTCTCGGCCGTCCGCTGCACAGGTGGTCGTACGGCCGCGCCGATCCGGGTCAGCCGTACGGGACCGGACGGCGTCTGCCCGGCGCCAGATGCACTCATGTGATTCCCCTCGACCGGTGCGCATCGCACCGCCTGAAAGGCATCGTGCCACTCTGCACGTGCACGTGCAGGCGCTCTGCACCCGTTCGGCCCCAGACGAGTCGGTCGGTAGGTTGGTCCGTATGCGTGCAGTGGTACAGAGGGTCGACGGCGCGAAGGTCGTCGTCGCAGGGGAAACGGTCGGCGAGATCGTCGGCGAGGGTCTGTGTGTGCTGGTGGGGGTCACCCACGACGACACCCCGGAGAAGGCCGCCCAGCTGGCCCGGAAACTGTGGTCCGTCCGGATCCTGGAGGCGGAGAGATCCTGTTCGGACGTGAATGCCCCCTTGTTGGTGATTTCTCAGTTCACCCTCTACGGGGACGCCCGCAAGGGCCGCCGTCCGACCTGGAACGCGGCCGCGCCCGGCCCCGTCGCCGAACCCCTCGTCGACGAGGTGGTGGCGCAGCTGCGCGGCCTCGGCGCCCGAGTGGAGACGGGCCGGTTCGGAGCGGACATGCGGGTCTCGCTCACGAACCACGGCCCGTTCACGGTGATCGTGGAGGTCTGACGCCGGGGGCCTGTCGTGGCCGCCCCCGTGCGCCGTCCTGCCGTACGGGGCGCCTTACGGCTCGACGACCGTCTCCTGCGCCGCCGCCGTGTCCCCGGCGAGCAGCTTCGCGTCCACGGGAACGTTGCGCTTCACCATCGCCAGCGCGATCGGACCCAGTTCGTGGTGGCGGGCCGAGGTCGTGATGAAGCCCAGCTGACGGCCGTCCGCCCCGTCGGAGGCGAGCCGGAGCGGCGTGCCGTGACCGGGCAGGTGGACCTCGCTGCCGTCCAGGTGCAGGAAGACGAGCCGGCGCGGCGGCTTCCCCAGGTTCTGGACCCGGGCCACGGTCTCCTGACCGCGGTAGCAGCCCTTCTGGAGGTGCACGGCGCTGCCGATCCAGCCCAGCTCGTGCGGGATGGTCCGGTGGTCGGTCTCGAAGCCGAGCCGCGGCCGGTGCTCCTCGATCCGCAGCGCCTCGTACGCGAGGATGCCGGCGGCCGGCCCGTGCGCGGCGGCGAAGGACTCCAGGTCGCCGCGGGGCAGGAACACCTCGCGGCCGTGCGCGGTCTCCCGTACGACCGGGCCCTGCGGGACCTCGGCGATCGAGCCGGCCGGCAGGTGGACGACGGCGAAGTCGTCCGTGCGGTCGGCGACCTCGACCCGGTAGAAGAACTTCATCGACTCCAGGTAGGCGAGGAGGTCCTCCCTCGTGCCCGGCTCGACGTGCGCCCAGACCGTCTCGCCGTCGTCGACGAGGTAGAGCGCGTGCTCGATGTGGCCGTTGGCGGAGAGGATCAGCGCCTCGGTGGCCTGGCCGGCCGGGAGGGAGCTCACGTGCTGGGTGAGCAGCAGGTGCAGCCAGCTCAGCCGGTCGTCGCCGGAGACGGTGATCACACCGTGGTGGGAGAGGTCGACGAGGCCCTTGCCGTCGGCGAGCGCGCGCTGCTCGCGGAACAGGTCGCCGTAGTGCGCCGCGACGCCTTCGTCCCGGCCCTCGGCAGGGACGGCGCCGGGCAGGGACAGCAGGGGGCTGGGTGGAGTAGGTCGCTGCATGGCGTCCAGCCTACGACTCGGCCGCGGCCGCCTTGCGGGTGCAGCTCTCGCACCGGCCGAAGATCGCGAAGTGCTTCATGTCGGTCTCGAAGCCGAAGGTCTCGCGGAGCTTGCCGGTGAAGTCGGCCGCGATCTCCACGTCGGCCTCGATCACCTCGGTGCAGTCCCGGCAGACCAGGTGCAGATGGTGGTGGCGGTCGGCGAGGTGGTACGTCGGCGCGCCGTGACCCAGGTGGGCGTGGCTGACCAGGCCCAGCTCCTCCAGGAGCTCCAGCGTCCGGTAGACGGTGGAGATGTTCACACCGGAGGCGGTCTTGCGGACCTCCCCCAGGATGTCGTCCGGCGTCGCGTGCTCCAGCGCGTCCACCGCCTCCAGGACAAGCTGGCGCTGGGGCGTCAGCCGGTAGCCGCGCTGCCGCAGGTCGCTCTTCCAGTCGGTGCTCACCACGCCCCCCAGTGTAGGAGGGCGCGGCGCGGTACCGGGGGCTCCGTGGCCTACTTGAAGAAGGCGATGCCGTCGTCGGGCAGGTCACCGAGGCCGCGGGCCATCTCGGCGACCTCCTCGGGGCTGACGACCTTCTTCAGGTGGGCGGACATGTACGGCCGCAGCGGGACCTCGGGGGTGGCCTTCTCGCCCACCCACATCAGGTCGCCCTTGACGTAGCCGTAGAGCCGCTTGCCACCGCTGTACGGGCCGGACGCGGCCGTACGGGCCACGGCGTCCGTCACGAGGTCGATCTGCGGCTTCTGGTCGGCGAGCTCGCCGTACCAGATCTCCACGATGCCCTGGTCACGGACCATGACGACCTCGACCTTGCGGTCCTTGTCGATCCGCCAGTAGCCGCTCTCGCTCTCCAGCGGACGGACCTGCTTGCCGTCGTTGTCGAGGACCCAGGAGTGCGAGACGTACTCGATGAAGTCACGGCCGTCGTGGCTGAAGGTCACGGACTGGCCGAAGTTGCACTTCTCGGCACCGGGGAAGTCGGAGACACCCGCTCCTTCCCACGTGCCGAGGAGGAACGCGAGGGGGAGGAGGTCCGGGTTGAGGTCGGACGGAATCTCGATCATGAGCAGCTCAGGCGATCTCTTGAGGGGGTTAGCGCTGGCCCTGGTACAGCTTCTTCACGGCCAGACCGGTGAAGGCGAGCACACCGACGCAGACCAGGACCAGAAGGGTTTCGAAGAAGAAGATCACAGGTGCTCCTCGAATGAGCGTGAAGGCAGGACGGGCCGGACACCAGCTTAGTGGGCTGGTGTCCGGCGCCGCGTGTGAGGTGGGTCCGGTTGCGGTGACGCCGTCCGTCAGCCCAGCAGCTGGTTCTGGAGGGCGACCGTCTGCTGGAACGGCACGGTGAGCGCCCCGCCCTTGCGGGACTGGGTGATCAGGGCGAGGGTGTCGCCGGCCTGGATGTGCACCCACCGGGTCTGCTCGGGACCGTACGGCTTCGTCTCCTCGAAGCCGTACAGCACGTTGAACGGCACGCGGATGTCGAGGGTCGAGTCGTCGATCACCGCGGCCCCGACACCGTTCGGGTGGTGGCCGTCCGACGAACCCGCGTCCAGCGCGTTGTCCTTGAAGTCCTCCGCGAAGGCCACCGACGTGAACCGCACCAGGTGGATGCGGGTCGTCGTGCCGTCGGGCGTGGTCCAGCCCCGGGCGGCGATGTGCCGCAGGGCGGATTCGTCGAGGGCCTGCTTCAGGGCGACGCCGGCGTCCTTGTCGTACTGCGACAGGTACTCGTCCACGCTCACCCAGCCGCCGTTCAGCTTCGGGTCGACCGTGGCGCCCGCCGGGGCCGGGAGGAGGAGCTTGCGCAGGTCCGCGTAGTGGACCTCGCCCTCGTTGCCGTCGGTGTACGGACGGGGGACGTCCTGCGGCAGAGCCGGGAGGCTGAGCTTCGGGTACGCCCACCGGCCGTCGTTCTCGGTCGCCAGACCGGGCACGTCGGTGCGCTCCATCGAGGTGATCCCGAGCGCCGTGCCCGCCCCGAGCCCGCCGCACACGACGACGGCGGCCGTCCAGCGGGCCACGGCCCACAGCACCCGCTTCGAGGGCCGGCGGGCGGCGGGTGCCGCGGGGGCCTCCGTGGCCTCGGGGGTGGCAGCGGTCTCGGGAGCCCTCTCCGTCTCCGCAGCCGCCGGAGCCTCGGGAGTCGCAGCGGTCTCCGGGGCCTCAGCGGTCTCCGACACCACCGCCTCCTCGGCCTGGGCCGGGATCTTCGTGTCCGTCTGCTCGGTCATACGTACTCCCCCGGGGACTCGATGTGGTCCAGCTGCTTCTTCACCAGCGCGGCCACCGCGGACTTGTCGAACGGCTTGGCGCCCTCGGCGGTGACGGTGACGTAGACATCGGAGTCGTAGGCGGCGCAGAGCATCCCGTCCAGCTGGTCGGCCTGCTCCTTCTTGCTCAGCCCCTTCTCCTGCGGGAAGAGGTGGCACATGGACGTCGCCTGCGCGTCGATCTTCGGGCCCTTCGGGAACTTCAGCAGCCCGGCGATCTCCTTGCGGAGCTCGAACATGTCCCGGATACGGCTCTTGTCCTTCATCCGCGTGAGGTGCACGTACACCACGAGGTCCTCGTCGGACGAGACATAGGTGCGCACCGCGACGCCCTGGACGCCGAGGCGGTCGACCCGCTTCTCGTAGTCGCGACGCTTCTTGCCCGAGAGCCCCTTGCCCTCCTGCTTCATGAGGGCGGTGGCCTCCCTCGCGCCCAGCTCGCCGTCGTTCCCGTACGTCTCGACGTCGGGGCCGAGTTCGTAGCCGGACGGCACCGGCAGCAGGAGCTTGCTCAGCGGCGTCGACGCCCTGCCCCGCTCGAACCCCGCGGCCGGGTCCTTGTCCGCCGCCGAGGACTCCGTCTTCTCCCACACCACCGTCTCCGCCGCGCGGTCCGCGCCGGAGACGGTCACACCCGTGTAGGTGAGGCCGCCGCCGATGGCGCCGAGGACGAGGACGGCGGGCAGTGCCACGGTCAGCAGCGCGCGAGCGCGCCCCTTCTTCCCCGGCGCATCAGCGGCGGGCGCCTCGGGCACGGTGGCGGTGGCGGGCACCGCGCGGTCCGCCGCGTCGGCCCCGTCGGTCACATCGGTCACGTCGTTCCGGTCCTCGTTCACAGGCGCCCCAGCTGTCGTTCGGCCACCGAGGCGATGTCCTTCTTGGAGATCTTCTTGGTGTCGATCATGAAGATCTCCACGGCGACGTCCCCGCGGTGCAGGTAGGCCCTGGCCTCGTAGAGGTCCAGGTAGCCCGCCTCCTTGTGCACGGGGAAGACGTAGAAGCGGCCGTTCGCGGAGCTCTTGAGGGCGTCGCCCTCGTTGCCGGCGAATTCGTCGTCGCCCATGTACGACATCTGGTCCTCTGAGTGATCCTTCGCACCGAGGAAGTCGCTGGGCCGGAACTGCACCAGCCGGATCTCGGTCACCCGGAACTCGCCCGTCTGCCACGACGTGGTCGCGACACGGCGGATCCCGTTCCCCAGCTCGTGACCGAGTGCCGGACCGGGCCTGTCGAACTCCCTGGCGTACTCGGGCACCGTCAGCCAGCCGTCGTCGTCCGCGAAGTCCGTCTTCTTCGCTCCCGCCGGCCTGGGCAGCAGCAGCTTGCGCAGATCGCCTTCCGTCTTGGCCCCGCGGTCCTCGGAGACCGGCAGCGGCTCGATCGTGCTGCCCTTCGGCAGCGGCTTCGGGTAGGCGAGGTCCGCCTGGTTCAGCGCGGGAAGCGGGGTCGGCTCCCGCTCGGCCTGGACGCCGTAGCCCACCGCCGTGCCGCCGACGATGCCGAGGACGGCGGCGACGGCGATCAGCGCGACGGTGCGCCCGGCCCGGCGGCCACGCGACGGCAGGACGGCGGTCTCGGCCTCCGGCACGGCGGCCTCCGGCGCGACCGGTGCGGCAGCCTCCGGCGTGTGCGGCGCGGCCTGCTGCCCTGGTGCGGAACGCTCCGGCGCGGCGGCGCTCTCGGCGTGTTCCGGTGTTTCTGTGGCTTCCAAAGGGGTCCCCCCACGAGACCTGAATCGCAGATTCCGTAACCTGCGCATCCCCCTGACTCGCGAGTGACGCATGAGGTTGCAGGGGACCGCATTACAGTTCGGTATATGGCGAAGAAGCTCGTGATCAAGGTGACCGCCGGGGCCGACGCCCCCGAACGCTGCTCGCAGGCCTTCACGGTGGCCGCGGTGGCCGTCGCCAGCGGGGTCGAGGTCTCGCTGTGGCTGACGGGCGAGGCGTCGTGGTTCGCGCTCCCCGGCCGCGCGGCCGAGTTCGAACTGCCGCACGCGGCGCCGCTGCCGGACCTCATCGACTCGATCCTGGCGGCCGGGCGCCTGACGCTCTGCACGCAGTGCGCGGCGCGGCGCGAGATCACGGAGGGGGACGTCCTGAAGGGCGTCCGCATCGCCGGCGCGCAGGTCTTCGTCCAGGAGGCCATGGCCGACGGCACGCAGGCGCTCGTCTACTGATCCCGGGGTCGGCCGCGTCCCCCGACCGATCGGCCCGGGTCGGGGCCCGGCCGGGTCCGGGCCGCGACCTGGCGCGTCAGGTCTCGCGGCGCTTCTTGCCGTCGAGCTCGTCCCACCACTCGTCCGACTTCGGGTCGCCGGAGGGGTCGTCCCACCAGCGGTCCTCGGGTCCCCGCCGGTTCGCGATCATCGCGGCGAGCGGCGGGATCACCATGGCGACCACGCACATCCCGATGGCGACCGGCATGGAGAACAGGCGCACGACGGCCCAGGCGCCCACGAAAAGCACCAGGCAGGCACCCATCATCCAGAAGTAGACGTGCCGACGGCGTGCGTACACACCTTCAGGGTACGACCGCGGGCATGCCTGAGGGCCGTGCCTCTCGTCCTGGTTCAGGCGTCCAACCCCCCAGGAGGCACGGCCCTCAGGCCGTTCGGGCAACGCGGATCAGACCGCGATGGCGACCTCCGCGAGGCCACCCTGCTGCGCCACGACCTGACGGTCGGCGGTGCCGCCGGGGACCAGGGCACGGACGGTCCAGGTGCCCTCGGCCGCGTAGAAACGGAACTGGCCGGTGGCGGAGGTCGGGACCTCGGCCGTGAACTCGCCGGTCGAGTCCAGGAGGCGGACGTAACCGGTGACGGGCTCGCCGTCCTTGGTCACGAAGCCCTGGATGGTGGTCTCACCGGGCTTGATCGTCGAGGCGTCGGGGCCGCCGGGCTGCGCTCCACACATGATGTTCTGTCCTTACGGTCGAGGGGTCCGGAGAAGGGGGTCCGGGGCCTTACTTGTTGGCGCCGAGCTCGATCGGCACGCCGACGAGGGAGCCGTACTCGGTCCACGAGCCGTCGTAGTTCTTGACGTTCTCGACGCCCAGGAGCTCGTGCAGCACGAACCAGGTCAGCGCGGAGCGCTCACCGATGCGGCAGTAGGCGATGGTGTCCTTCGCCAGGTCGACCTGCTCGTCCTCGTAGAGGGCCTTGAGCTCGTCGTCCGACTTGAAGGTGCCGTCGTCGTTGGCGTTCTTCGACCACGGGATGTTGCGGGCGCTCGGCACGTGGCCGGGGCGCTGCGACTGCTCCTGCGGGAGGTGCGCCGGGGCGAGCAGCTTGCCGGAGAACTCGTCGGGCGAGCGGACGTCGACGAGGTTCTGGCTGCCGATCGCGGCCACGACGTCGTCGCGGAACGCGCGGATCGCGGTGTTCTGGGCCTTGGCCTTGTACTCGGTGGCCGGGCGGGCCGGCACCTCGGCGACCAGGTCGCGGGAGTCGAGCTCCCACTTCTTGCGGCCGCCGTCGAGGAGCTTCACGTTCTCGTGGCCGTAGAGCTTGAAGTACCAGTACGCGTAGGAGGCGAACCAGTTGTTGTTGCCCCCGTAGAGGACCACGAGCGTGTCGTTCGCGATGCCCTTGGCCGACAGGAGCTTCTCGAAGCCCTCCTGGTCGACGAAGTCGCGGCGGACCGGGTCCTGGAGGTCCTTGGTCCAGTCGATCCGGATGGCGTTCTTGATGTGGTTCTTCTCGTACGCCGAGGTGTCCTCGTCGACCTCGACGATGGCGACCTTCGGGTCGTCGAGGTTGGCCTCGACCCAGTCGGCGTCTACCAGGACGTCGCTGCGGCTCATGCTGTTCTCCTCCGGGGCAGTCTTCGGCGGTGTGGTGCGGTGTGGCGCAGGATGGTGCGGGTACGCGTCATCACGTGCGTACGGGCTACACGGGTGACCCCGACGGTGCGTCAAAGGGTCTGAGGAATACGGGATTCGGACGTCCCGCTCAGACGGAGCGACAGAGCATGGCGGCGACGCGGCACAGGTCTACTGCCCGCCGCTTCGTGAGATCCGCCTGTCGCTTCATGCCCTCGATCGTAGGGACGGACAGGCGGCTGTGTCACCGGTGTGTCGTATTTTGAGACGCGATCGTCCGAGGAATGGGACACGTGTCCCCGGAAAGCAGCGACGGACGCCCCGCGAGCGGGGCGTCCGTCCAGTGTTTCTACGGTTCGGACGGGGGCGTCTCACCATGTGGCACGCCGCCGTCTGCGGGCCGTCTCAGCCGGCGAGGACCACGTCCTTGCCGGTGACGGCGATGGCCACGCCGTCCTCGCGCGCCTCGACGCTCTCCAGCTTCATGCCCGCGGGCAGGCCGCCGATCTCCCGGTCGAAGTCGGTGCGCTGCCGGATCGCGTCCTCGATGCCGGGGATGCCTTCGAGCGGCACCTTGTCGGCCCGCACCCGGATCGTGTCCCCGTCGACCAGCGTCACCGTCGACACGACGCTGCGGGTGACCGTGCGGCCCAGGATCCGGACGCCCCCGGTGACCTTCAGCTTGCCGTTGCCGCCGTAGGCCACGACGACGTCGCGGTCGGCCGCGGCGGCCAGGTCCGCGTAGGAGATCAGCGCGGTGCCGGTGGCGGAGCCCGCCCGGGCGCTGGTGTAGTCGCCGTTCAGCGTCACGTCGCGGAGCGCGGCGGTCATCCGGCCGATCCGGATCTTCTTGCCGCCGGCCGTGGCCTCGACGCCGGTGAGCGTGACGTCGACCTCGTCGAAGCGCTTGTCCATGATCTGCGTCAGGAAGGGGAAGCCCTTGATGTCGACCTCCGTCGAGCCGGCCCGGGCGGGGCCGAGCCGGACGCGGTCGGCGGCCTCCGACTCCGCGTAGGACACGGCGAGGCGGTCCACACCGACGAGGATCCCGCCCAGTACGACGGCCATGATCAGCAATACGCGCAGTGCTCGCATGGCCTGTACGTCCCCCTCGAAGCTTCGCAAACGGATCCGGCCCCCCGACACGAAGATCGACGTGTCGGGGGGCCGGTTGGTTCCCTGGGGGCTCAGAACAGGGCGCGGCCGAGCAGGTGGACGGCCGGTGCGGCCAGCGCCAGCGGCAGTGCGACGCCCGCCGTCATGTGCACGAAGCGGGACGGGTAGTCGTAGCTGGCGACCCGCAGGCCGGCCAGCGCGCACACGCCGGCGCCGAGGCCCAGCAGGGCGCCGGAGACGGCGTCCGGGCCGACGGCCCCGCCGGCGGCGATCCCGGCGCCCGCCGCTGCGAGGAGCGCCGCCACGACGGAGGCCGGGCCCGGCAGGGGCAGCGCACGGGCGAGGACGGCTGCGGCGACCGCGAGCCCGCCGACGACCACGGCGTCCGGGGCGGAACCGAGGTGTCCGGTGGCCACGATCGTCAGGGCGGCCGAGGTGACGGTGGCCATCAGGCCGTACATCCGCTCGTCCGGGTCGGCGTGGCTGCGCAGCTGGAGGACGAGGGTGAGCAGCACCCAGACGCCGAGAGTGCCGAGGATCGCGGCGGGCGCGTGCTCCCGGCCGGCGGCCAGCAGGACGACGTCGGCGACCAGCCCGCCGGCGAAGGCGAGGGCGATGCCCTGCCGGGCCGGCCACATGCCGTTGAGCCGGAACCAGCCGGCGGCGGTGACCGCCTGGAGCAGCACCACCGGCACGAGGAGCGCGTAGGACCCGACGGCCGCGCCGGCGGCGAGCAGGCCGCCCAGGACCGCGGTGAGGGCGGCCGGCTGCATCCCCGGCGCGAGGATCGGGGAACGCCCCTCGGCGCGGGCGCGCTGGGCATCGGTGATCCGGGCGTTGCCGGTGGTGGTGGGCGCGGAGTAGGCGGGCCCGCCGGCAGCCGCGAGCGGGGCGTCGGGCGCCGCCGGCGTCTCGGCCGGGAGTGGCACGGCCTGGGTGCCGTAGGCGGTCGCGGCGGGCCCGTACGGGTCGGCGGGCGGCTGGGGCGCCCCGTGCTGCGGCGCGAAGCGGGCCGTCCGGTCCGACGGGTAAGCCGGGTGGACCGGCTGCTGGGCCTGGGCCTCGTGCGGCGCCGGGTGGGCCGGCTGCTGCGGCGCCGGGTACGGCCGGACCACGGGCTGGTACTGCGTGTCCCAGGTCTGGCCCTCCCACGTCTGCGTGACGTCGGGGTCCTGGTACCCGTACCGCGGCTCCTGGTGCTGCTGTCCCGTGGCGTACGGATCGTACGGATGCTGCTGATCGCTGCTCATGCTGTGCGGTTCACCCTCCTGCGAACGGCGGGAGCACCTCGACCGTGCCGCCCTCGGCAAGGCGTACGGTCTCATGGCCGCGGGTCCCGACGGGGTCACCGTCGACGAGGAACGAACACCGCTGGAGTACCCGGACGAGCTCGCCCGGGTGCCTCTCGCGGGCCGCCTCCAGCGCCTGCGCCAGGTTCTCGGCGGTGTACGGCTCCTCGGCGACACCGGCGGCGGCCTTGGCCGCGGCCCAGTAGCGGATGGTCCCCGCTGCCATAGCGGCGCTCCCTTCGTTCGTGTGCGCGCCGCTCCCCATGATGGGCTATCCGTCCACGAGCCAGCCGCCGAGGCGGCCCAGCAGCTCGTCGTCCGCCGCGTTCTCCGCGTGGCCCATCCCCCGTTCCAGCCAGAGCTCGGCCTCACCCGCCGCCGCCAGCATGCGCGGATGGTCGACGGGGAAGTACGGGTCCCGGTCGCCGTGCACGATCAGCAGCGGGGTGGGGGCGATCAGCGGGACGGCCTCGACGGGCGACAGCGGCACCGGGTCCCACGGGCGGCGGTCGATCCGCGTGCCGAGCCCGTAGCGGCCGACGAGCCGGCCCACCGGCCGGGTGATCACCCAGTGGACCCGCCGCATCGACGGCGTCCCCCGGTAGTACCAACGGGCGGGGGCGCTCACGGCCGCGACCGCATCGGTGTGCGCTCCCGTGAGCCCCCGTTCGAGCGCCGCGTGCCTCAGCACCACCGAACCGCCCATCGAGAAGCCCAGCGTCACGACGCGCGCGTGCCCCAGCTCCCGGGCCCAGCGCACCGCCGCCGAGAGATCGAGGACCTCGCGGTCGCCGACCGTGGAGACCCCGGCCGACCTGCCGTGGCCCCGAAAGGAGAAGGTCACGACCGCCGCCCGCCCGGCGAGGGCCCGCGCGGCCCGGCGCACGGAGGGCCGATCGGCCGAGCCCGTGAACCCGTGCGCGACGACGACGGCCGTATCGGTGACACTCGTCGTACACGGTTCGTAAACCGCCTCGATACGGACACCGTCATCAGTGAGCAACATTGCACGTCGAGGACCGGAAGTGATCGAGGAAACATCCACCATGTGAAATCGACCCTCTGCCTCGGAACTCATGTGAGCTATTCTGCTTGCCAGAGGATCCGGGCAACGCAGCCCCCGGGTCCTTTTGTGTTTCCCGACCGTTGTTACGGCCAGATGAACAAAGGCTCTCAGGGCGCGAGAGCCGCAGCAGTACCAGCCGTGATCAAGTGCCGCAGACGCCCCTCACGCCCGGCGTGGGGGGATCCCCTCTCGCAGGGACGAGGAGGACCCGACGTTATGGGCGAGCGAACGAAGCACGACCGACCGACGACGACCCAGGCAGGTGGGGCGCGATGAGTTCACTTCTGCTCCTGACGAACGCGCTGCAGCCCTCGACCGAGGTGCTCCCCGCACTCGGCCTCCTGCTGCACAACGTGCGCGTGGCCCCGGCCGAGGGGCCCGCACTGGTGGACACCCCCGGTGCCGACGTCATCCTCATCGACGGCCGCCGCGACCTCCCGCAGGTCCGCAGCCTCTGTCAGCTGCTCCGCTCCACCGGCCCCGGCTGCCCCCTGATCCTCGTCGTCACGGAGGGCGGCCTCGCGGCCGTCACCGCCGACTGGGGCATCGACGACGTGCTGCTCGACACCGCGGGCCCGGCCGAGGTCGAGGCCCGGCTGCGGCTGGCGATGGGCCGCCAGCAGATCGTCTCCGACGACTCCCCGATGGAGATCCGCAACGGGGACCTGTCGGTGGACGAGGCGACCTACAGCGCCAAGCTCAAGGGCCGGGTCCTGGACCTGACCTTCAAGGAGTTCGAGCTCCTGAAGTACCTCGCCCAGCACCCCGGCCGGGTCTTCACCCGCGCGCAGCTCCTCCAGGAGGTCTGGGGCTACGACTACTTCGGCGGCACCCGAACGGTCGACGTCCACGTACGGAGGCTGCGGGCCAAGCTCGGACCCGAGCACGAGTCCCTGATCGGCACCGTCCGCAACGTCGGCTACCGCTTCGTCACCCCCGAGAAGGTGGAGCGCGCCGCGGAGGAGGCCCGGGCCAAGGAAGAGGCCCGCGTCAAGGAGCCCACGCGGGACGTCACTCCGACGGAGGACAGGGTCGACGTGGTGGAAGCCACAGTGCGACCTGCCGGTAGGTAGGTCACCCCGCGTAGACTGCCGCGCGTGGCCAAGGTGACGCGGGATGACGTAGCGAGACTTGCGGGTACTTCGACCGCCGTCGTGAGTTACGTCATCAACAACGGACCCCGGCCGGTCGCCCCGGCCACGCGCGAGCGTGTCCTCGCCGCCATCAAGGAGCTGGGCTACCGCCCGGACCGGGTGGCCCAGGCGATGGCCTCGCGGCGCACCGACCTCATAGGCATGATCGTCCCGGACGCGCGGCAGCCGTTCTTCGCCGAGATGGCGCACGCGGTCGAACAGGCCGCCGCCGAGCGCGGGAAGATGGTCCTCGTCGGGAACTCGGACTACCGCGACGAACGCGAGATCCACTACCTCCGCGCCTTCCTCGGGATGCGGGTCTCCGGGCTGATCCTCGTCAGCCAGGGCATGAGCGAGCGCGCCGCGAGCGAGATCGAGGCATGGGACGCCCGCGTGGTGCTGCTGCACGAGCGGCCCGAGGCGCTCGACGACGTCGCCGTCGTCACCGACGACATCGGCGGCGCGCAGCTCGCCACCCGGCACCTCCTGGAGCACGGCCACCCGTACGTGGCCTGTCTCGGCGGCGTCCCCAACACCCCGGCCGTCGGCGACCCGGTCGCCGACCACGTCGAGGGCTGGCGGCGCGCGATGGTGGAGTCCGGGCGCTCGGTCGAGGGCCGGCTCTTCGAGGCCCCGTACAACCGCTACGACGCCTACCGGATCGCGCTGGACATCCTCTCCGGCCCGAACCGGCCGCCGGCCATCTTCTGCTCCACCGACGACCAGGCCTTCGGCGTGCTGCGGGCCGCCCGCGAGCTGCGGATCGACGTGCCGGGCGAACTGGCCGTGGCCGGCTTCGACGACGTGAAGGAAGCGGCGCTGACGGACCCGCCGCTGACGACCATCTCGTCCGACCGCCCGGCGATGGCCCGGGCGGCGGTCGATCTGGTCCTGGACGACTCGCTGCGGGTGGCGGGATCGCGGCGCGAGCGGGTCAAGCAGTTCCCCTCGGCCCTGATCCTCCGCCGCAGCTGCGGCTGCGCGTAGGCCCCGTCCGGGCGATGCCCCTCCGCTGCCGCGGAGGGGGCGATCACGGCGGGCCCCGTCCCGCCGCAGGTCTTTATTTCGGGCATACAGGGTTCTGCCGGGCTTCTCAGGGCCTCCTCAGGAAGCTCTCATGAACGGCCCGCAGAGTCATTGCCATGACGGACTACCCTCACCAGCCGCAGCAGCAGCCGTACTACCCGCCGCAGCCCCCGAGGCACCCGTACGACCCGGCGGAGCCCCTCAGCACCGAGCCGGGCACGACGATCTGGCCCGCCGGCGGGTACGTCCCGCCGCCGGCCGCCCCCACCGCCCCCGGCCCCGCGCACGCCGCTCCCGAGCCGCGCCGCCGCGCCAAGCGGGGTGTCGGACTGCTCGTGGCCGTGGCGATCGCCGCGGCCGCTGTCGGTGGCGGCACCGCCACCCTGGTCCAGCAGCTCACCGCCGACGGCACCGCGAACGCGTCCGGCGGCGTCAACGGCACGAACGTCTCCGCGAGCAGCCGGGGCACCGTCGCCGGGGTCGCCGCGGCCGTCTCGCCCTCCATCGTGGAGATCTCCGCGAGTTCGACATCCGGCAAGTCCACCGGATCCGGCGTGATCATCACCGGCGACGGCGAGATCGTCACCAACAACCACGTCATCTCCGGCGCCGACTCGATCAAGGTCCAGCTGTCGGACGGCACCTCCTACGACGCCGCGGTCGTCGGCACCGACCCCGACAAGGACCTGGCGCTGATCAAGCTCCGGGGCGCGTCCGGACTCAAGGCGGCCACCCTCGGCGACTCCGGCAAGGTGAAGGTCGGCGACGAGGTCGTGGCGATCGGCTCCCCCGAGGGCCTGACCGGCACCGTCACCAGCGGCATCGTCTCCGCCCTCGACCGCGACGTCACCGTCGCCAAGGACGACGGCCAGGACCGGCAGCAGCCGCAGTACGACCCCCGGCAGGGCTGGCCCTTCGAGTTCGGCGGCCAGGAGTTCAACGGCGACACCGGCTCGTCGAAGACCACCTACAAGGCGCTCCAGACCGACGCCTCGCTCAACCCGGGGAATTCCGGCGGCGCGCTGATCAATTTGAACGGGGAGATCATCGGAATCAATTCGGCGATGTATTCGCCGAGCTCCTCGAACGGTTCTTCGGCCGGCAGCATCGGCCTCGGATTCGCCATCCCCGTCGACACCGTCAAGGCCGATCTGGAACAGCTGCGCTCGGGCGGCGCCAACTGAACGGCGACCCGCACGACCCCACCGGGCGGAGCGATCCGTACGGCCCGAGCGACCCGTGGGACGCTGGGGCCATGACTGAAGGCGAGCGCATCCTCATCGTCGACGACGAGCCCGCGGTCCGGGAGGCGCTGCGCCGCAGCCTGGCGTTCGAGGGCTACGGGACCGAGGTCGCCGTCGACGGCCTGGACGCCCTCGCCACGCTGGAGTCGTACGCCCCGGACCTCGTCGTCCTCGATGTGCAGATGCCCCGGATGGACGGCCTGACCGCGGCCCGCCGCATCCGGTCGTCCGGCTCGACCGTGCCGATCCTGATGCTGACCGCCCGCGACACCGTCGGCGACCGGGTGACCGGCCTCGACGCGGGCGCGGACGACTACCTGGTGAAACCCTTCGAGCTGGACGAGCTGTTCGCCCGGATCAGGGCCCTGCTGCGCCGCAGCTCGTACGCGGCGGCGACCGGCGAGACGCCCGCGGGCGACGTGCTGGCCTTCGGCGACCTGCGGATGGACCTGGCGACCCGCGAGGTGACCCGGGCCGGGCGCCCCGTCGAGCTGACGCGGACGGAGTTCACCCTCCTGGAGATGTTCCTGGCCCACCCTCGGCAGGTCCTGACGCGGGAGCAGATCCTGAAGGCGGTCTGGGGCTTCGACTTCGAACCCAGCTCGAACTCGCTGGACGTCTACGTGATGTACCTGCGCCGCAAGACCGAGGCGGGCGGCGAGCCGCGCCTGGTGCACACGGTGCGGGGCGTGGGGTACGTGCTGCGCGGCGGAGGCCCGGAATGAGGAGTCCGCTCGCCTGGTTCCGGTCGAGACCCCTGCGGTCGAGGCTGGCGCTGCTGACGGCGACGGCGGTGGCCGTGGCCGTGGCGGCGGTCTCCCTGGCGTGCTGGCTCGTGACGCGGGCGCAGCTGGAGGGAGAACTGGACGCGGCGCTGCGCCGCACGCAGTTCACCGACCAGCAGGCCCGTGAACTGCTCAACTCCTGCGGCCCGAAGGCGGGGAAGCCGCCGGGGTACCCGCCGTACGGCTCGGACACGCGGCAGATCGTGTCCGCAGACGGCGTGGTGTGCTCGCTCGGCACCTCCAAGATCCCGGCGACCCCCGAGGACATCGCGGTGGTGGAGCGGCAGGAGCCCTACGCGCTGCACACGACGACGGCCGAGGACGGCTCGCAGATGCGGGTGTACACCTACCCCGTGAGCGACCGGACGGTGGCCGTCTCGGTCGCCCGTCCGCTCTCCGAGATCGACAACTCGATGTCCACGCTCGGCTGGGTCCTGCTGCTGGTCTCCGGCATCGGCGTCGTCGGCGCGGGCGCGGCCGGCCTGTGGGTCGCGCGGGCCGGGCTGAAGCCGGTGGACCGGCTGACCGGGGCCGTCGAGCACGTGGCGGCCACCGAGGACCTGACCGTGCGCATCCCGGTCGAGGGCGAGGACGAGATCGCCCGGCTGTCCCGCTCCTTCAACGCGATGACGGCGGCGCTGGCGTCCTCGCGGGACCGCCAGGCGCAGCTGATCGCGGACGCGGGCCACGAGCTTCGCACCCCGCTGACCTCGCTGCGCACCAACATCGAGCTCCTGGCGCGCAGCGAGCAGACGGGCCGCGCGCTGCCGCCCGACGACCGTCGTGCCCTGATGGCCTCGGTGAAGGCGCAGATGACGGAGCTGGCCGCGCTGATCGGCGACCTCCAGGAGCTGGCCCGCCCGGACGCGGCGGCGCCCGGGCCGCTGGAGGTGGTGCCGCTGCACGGCATCCTGCGCTCGGCCCTGACCCGGGCGCGGCTGCGGGGGCCGGAGCTCACGTTCGTCGTCGACCTCGCGCCCTGGTACGTCCGGGCCGAGCCGGCCGCGCTGGAGCGGGCCCTGGTGAACGTCCTGGACAACGCGGTGAAGTTCTCGCCGCCACGGGGCACGGTCGAGGTGACCCTGATGCGCGGCGAACTGACGGTCCGCGACCACGGGCCGGGAGTCCCCCCGGAGGAGCTCCCGCACGTCTTCGACCGCTTCTGGCGCTCCCCCTCGGCCCGCAGCCTGCCGGGTTCGGGCCTGGGTCTGTCGATCGTGGCCCGCACGGTCCAGCAGGCGGGCGGTTCGGCGGAGCTCAGGGCGGCCGAGGGCGGCGGCACGGTCGCGGTGCTCCGGCTGCCCGGCGCACCGACCCCGCCGCCGGAGGGCCGGTCCTTCGCGGAGGACTGAGCCGGTACGGCGGTGCGGCCGGTACGGCCCCGCGGCCGTACCGGCTGCGCCGTGCCGGGTCGGTGGTGCCGGGTCGGTGGTGCCGGGTCAGTTGTGCCGGATGAGGGACTCCACCAGCCCCGGGCGGGTGTTCGGGAAGTCCATCGGGACGATGCCGAGCCCCTTCCAGCCGGCGCCCTCCGCGCCGTCGACGAAGCCGTGGACCTGCGGGTTGAGACGGTCGGAGTTCCAGCGGGGCGGGAGCAGGGCGGCCGTGGAGACGTAGTTGACGTACAGCTTGCCGGGCTGTGCGGCCGCCTTGCGGAAGTGGGCCTGGATCTTGGGGTACTTGGCGAACGGCTCGGCCATGTAGTCGTCCTGGATGTCGAAGAGCGCGCCGTCGCCGTACCGGACGCCGGGCAGCCCGCCGTTGTCGGCGAGCAGGACGACCCGGCCGCGGGACTCGCCCAGGGTGGGCAGGCCGGCCCCGATCCGGAACAGGGAGCGCCAGCCGCGGTTGTCCAGGTAGTCGTCGAAGACGGCGCGGAAGGTGGCGTCGGAGTCCTCGGAGTACTCCTGCTTGACCCGCATGAGGACGGTCTCGGAGGGGTGGGCGGCGAGGAAGTCGCGGCAGGCGATCAGGACGTCGCCGAACATCAGGTTCTGGTAGTACGCGGCGTGGTGGATGGCGAACGAGCCGCCGGTGACCCGGCAGCGGACGTCCAGGAAGCGGATGCCGCTGTTCAGCTGGTCGGCGATGGAGGTGTTCTGGCAGGCGACCCACGGCCCGCCGTATCGGGCCCCGGAGTCGTGGGTGCCGGGGATGGTGAGCTTCTGGAGCGGGGTGGGGTCGCCGTGGCCGGCCATCCAGTCCTGCGTCGTGAGCACCCGGGTGCGCGCGTGCGCGGGCGGGGCTCCGATGAGAACGGTGGCGGTGGTCGCCGCGGCTCCCGCGAGAAAGCTTCGTCGGTCCATGGCACGGGATTATGTCGGGGACGCGTCAAGAATCCCAGAGTGTGGGACGCGCGGATGGGCCGGCCGCCGCCGGGCCCGGACACGCGGGAGGGGGCGGTGCCCGCCGCAGCGGGCACCGCCCCCTCCCGGAGGGCCCGAAGGCTTACTGCACGACCGTGATCCGGTCCGACGCCGGCACCGCCAGCGGGGACGTCGGCGAGGAGTGGGCCGCCAGGTAGGCGTTGAACAGGTCCAGGTCGGACGCGCCGACCAGCTTGTTCGTGCCCGCCGCGAGGGCCGGGAAGCCGTCGCCGCCGCCCGCCAGGAACTCGTTCATGGCGACGCGGTAGGTCTTCGCCGGGTCGATCGCCTCACCGTTCAGCTTGACCGAGCCGTCGACGACGCGGTCCGCGCCCGTCTTGGTCATGTCCAGCGTGTAGGTGAGCCCCTTCGAGACCTGAAGGATCTTGATCGAGGTCGCGTTGGAACCGCTGACCTGCTGCTTCAGCGCGGCCAGCAGGTTCGCGCCGGACAGGTCGACGACGTTCATCATGTTGGTGAACGGCTGCACGGTGAACGACTCGCCGTAGGTCACGACGCCGTCGCCCTCGGCGCCGGAGGCCTTGTGGACCAGGTCCGAGCGGATGCCGCCCGGGTTCATCAAGGCCAGCTGCGCGCCGCCCTTGTCCGCCGGGGCCAGGCCCTCCAGCTGCGCGTCGGCGATCACGTCGCCGAGCGGCTTCTCGTAGGCCGTCGAGCCGCGGCCGTTGATGTCGGCGGCGATGTAGCCCTGCGGCCGGTTCGCGATCGGGGCGGCCAGCGTGCGCCAGTCCTCGATCAGCTTCGTCATGTCGGCGGCCTTCGGGACGTCACGCGTCACGACGTGGTTGGCCGAGTCGACCGACGCGCGGACGATGTCCCGGGTGCGGCGGTCGTAGGTGAGCGTGGTGTCCGTGTACAGCTTGCCGTACGAGGACGCCGAGGTGACCAGACGCGGCTTGCCGGCCGGGTCCGGGATGGTGCACACGTACGCCTGGTGCGTGTGGCCCGTGACCAGCGCGTCGACCTGCGGGTTCACGTTCTTGGCGATCTCGGTGATCGGGCCGGAGACGCCGTCGCCCGGGCCGGGGCTGTCGCAGTCGTAGTTGTACGAGGAGGAGGCCGGGGCCCCGCCCTCGTGGACCAGGGCGACGATGGACTTGACGCCCTGCCGCTCCAGGACCTTCGTGTACTTGTTGATCGTCTCGACCTCGTCACCGAACTTCAGGCCCTTGACGCCCTCGGCGGTGACGATGTTCGGGGTGCCCTCCAGGGTCACGCCGATGAAGCCGATCCGGACGCCGTTCTTCTCCCAGATGAAGTACGGGTCGAGCAGCGGCTTGCCCGTCTTCTCCTTCGTCACGTTCGCGGCGAGGTACGGGAAGTCGGCGCCCTTGAACTTCTCGCCCGGCACGAAGCAGCCGGCCGTCGGGTGACAGCCGCCGTCCTGCATGCGGGCGAGCTCCTTGGCGCCCTCGTCGAACTCGTGGTTGCCGACCGAGGTGACGTCGAGGTCCAGCTTGTTCAGCGCGTTGATCGTCGGCTCGTCGTGGAAGAGCCCGGAGAGCAGCGGGGAGGCACCGATCAGGTCACCGGCCGCGGCCGTGACGGAGTAACGGTTCCCCTCGCGCGCCTGGCGCAGGTGGGTGGCCAGGTACTCGACGCCGCCCGCGTCGATCTTCTCGGTGGTGCCGTCCTCCTTGACCCGCGTGACCTGGCCGGAGGAACCGGCCGGCGCCTCCAGGTTGCCGTGCAGGTCGTTGAAGGAGAGGAGCTGGACGTCGACCGTCCGGCCCCAGCCGTGCCCGCCGTGGCCCTGCGCCGACTGCTGCGCCGCACCGGCCGGCATCGCGGCGACGAGCGCGCCGACGGTGGCAAGTCCCGCACCGGCGACGAGGATCCGCCGCCCCGCCCTGTTCTTCCTCGGTGTCGCTGACATCTTTCCCCTTGTCCCCATACGACTACCTGCTCTGCCCGCGCAGCCTAGAGTCAACGCGCGTAGCGCAACAGGGGGTAACGGGTTACAAGAGGGTTGCCGTCGCCTTTCCCGCGGCTCGGCGCACCGCCGCCGTAGGCTCGTACCCATGACTTCTGACGCGGCCCCGGCCCTCGAACCCGGACGCCAGATCCACACCCTCGACGAGCTCTCCCCCGAGCAGGTCCAGGACGTCCTCGACCTGCTGGCGTCCGCCGACCGCGCCGACGGCATGCACGCCGTGTCCGAGCAGGGCCGGCTGTACCTGCGCCACGGACGGCGCGAGGGCATCCGCCACTTCCTCCTCACCGTCGGCCACCAGCTCTACGGATACGCCCAGCTGGAGGACACCGACCCGGTGGAGGCGCCGGCCGCCGAGCTGGTCGTGCACCCCTCGCACCGCGGCCGCGGGCACGGGCGGGCGCTCGGCTCGGCCCTGCTCGCCGCCTCGGGCAAGCGGCTGCGGGTGTGGGCGCACGGCGGGAAGTCGGCGGCCCGGCATCTCGCGCAGGTCCTCGGCCTCACCCTGTTCCGGGAACTGCGTCAGCTGCGGCGGCCGTTGGCCCCGCTCGACATCCCGGAGCCGGTGCTGCCCGAGGGCGTCACCGTCCGCACCTTCGTCCCCGGGCAGGACGACGCCGCCTGGCTCGCCGTCAACGCGGCGGCCTTCGCCCACCACCCCGAGCAGGGCTCGCTGACCCAGCGCGATCTGGACGACCGCATGGCCGAGCCGTGGTTCGACCCGAAGGGCTTCTTCCTCGCGGAGAAGGAGGGGCGCCTGATCGGCTTCCACTGGACGAAGGTGCACGCCGAGGAGCAGCTCGGCGAGGTCTACGTGGTCGGCATCCTGCCGGACGCCCAGGGCGGCGGCCTCGGCAAGGCGCTCACCGCGATCGGGCTGCGGCACCTGGCGGCGCAGACGCTGCCGACGGCGATGCTGTACGTGGACGCGGACAACACCGCGGCCGTGACGGTGTACGAGCGGCTGGGGTTCACCACGCACGAGGTGGACCTGATGTACCGCACGGAGTCCTGACACCCCGGCCGCGGACCCGCGCGCGAAGTCCTTCCGAGCAGGGGGCGGTTGACACCGCCCCCTCTCTTCCACCACCCTTTCACTACTTGATTAGTGAAAGGGTGGTGGAAGGAAGTGCTCGAGTACCGGATCGACCGGCGCAGCGGAGTCGCCACCTACCTCCAGATCGTCCAGCAGACGAAACAGGCCCTGCGCATGGGCCTGCTGGAACCCGGCGACAGGCTGCCCACCGCACGCGAGGTCGTCGAGGCGACGGCCATCAACCCGAACACGGTCCTCAAGGCCTACCGCGAACTCGAACGCGAAGGTCTCGTCGAAGCCCGCCGCGGACTGGGCACCTTCGTCCGCACCACGCTCGGGGCCACCCCGGCGGACTCGCCCCTGCGCGGCGAACTCGCCGACTGGGCGCGCCGGGCCCGCGCCGAAGGCGTCGACCGGGACGACGTGGCCGCGCTGTTCACATCCGTACTGAACGAATTCTTCGAGGGGGACGCATGACAGAGGACACCGCGCTGAGGGCGGAGGGCCTCGGCATACGGTACGGAGGGAGGGCCCGCCGCTGGGCCCTGCGGAAGTGCGACTTCGCCCTCCCCACGGGCCGGATCTGCGCCCTGGTCGGCCCCAACGGCGCCGGCAAGTCCACCCTCCTGGCCCTCGCCGCCGGCCTCCTCCGCCCCACCGAGGGCACGCTCCACGGACCGGCCCGCGAACGGCTGGCGTACGTCGCCCAGGACAAGCCGCTCCACCCCCGCCTCACCGTCGCCGACACCCTGCGGATGGGCCGCGAGCTCAACCCCGGCCGCTGGGACGACGCCGCGGCCCGGCGGGTCGTCGCGGACGAACTCGACCCCCGCGCCGTCGTGAACGACCTCTCCGGCGGTCAGCGCACCCGCGTCGCCCTCGCGCTCGCCCTCGGCAAGCGCCCCGAGCTGCTCCTGCTCGACGAGCCGATGGCCGACCTCGACCCGCTCGCCCGGCACCAGCTGATGGGCCTCCTCATGGCCGACGCGGCCGAGCACGGCACCACCGTCGTCATGTCCTCGCACATCCTCACCGAGCTCGAGGGCTCCTGCGACCACCTCCTGCTGCTCGCCGACGGCCGGATCCGCCTCGACGGCGACGTCGACGACCTGCTCGCGGGGCACACCCTGCTCACCGGCCCCGTCGGCGACCTCGCACCCCACACGGTGATCGACACCCGCACGACGGGCCGTCAGCTCACCGCCCTGATCCGCCACGAGGGCCCCGTCGAAGGCCCCTGGGAGGTCGCCCGGCCCTCCCTGGAGGACCTGCTCCTCGCCCATCTCCGCTCCACCGGGCCCCAGGCCCCGCAGCAGGAAGGCATCCTCGCGTGAGCACGCTCGCCCTCAAGGGCTCCTACTGGGTGACGGTCCGCCAGTACCGGCGCACCCTGTGGACCGCCGGCGCCCTCGTCGCCCTCTCCCTCGCCGTGATCGGCGGGCTGCGGATCTGGTCCGGGCGGATACCCGACCGGCGGCTCCCGGACGGCACCTGGGTCCCGGCCGACGAGAGCCGCGGCTACGAGATGCTGCGCCTGGCCATGGAGTACGCGGGCACCGGCCTGATCCTCCTGCCGCTCCTCGCCGGCGCCTTCGTGGCCGGCCCCCTCGTCGCCCGCGAGTTCGAGTCCGGCACGTACCGCCTCGGCCTCACCCAGTCGGTCACCCCGACGGCCTGGCTGCGCGCCAAGGTCCTCACCGCCGGCGGCGCCGCCCTCGCGATCACCGTCGTCCTCATGGGCGTCTACCGGATCGGCTGGACCCGGGTCTCCGGCAGCTACCAGCTCTCCTGGGGCGACCGCGGACCGTACGAGGCCACCGGCATCGTGCTCGTCGCCTACGTCCTCGCCGCCGTCGCCGTCGGCGCCCTCGTCGGCCAGCTGATCCGGCGCACCGTCCTCGCGATGGCCGCCACCGGTCTCGTCATGGGCCTCGTCCTGTTCGTCCTCGGCAGCCTGCGCTGGGGCTTCGTCGCCGTCGAGACGGTGACGGGGCCGGTCAGGCGGGGCGGGGCCCCGCTCGACGTCCCCGACAACGGGATCATGACGGACCTGGGCATGCTCACCCGCGACGGGGAACGCGTCGAGGGATGGAGCTGCGTCGACGGGGCGTCCCCCGAGACGTGCGGAGCACCGACGGACGTCGTCGGCCAGTACGTCGACTACCACCCCGAGTCCCACTTCTGGCCCACCCAGCTGATCGAGGCCGGCATCCTCCTCGCCCTCGCCGCCCTCGCCCTCCTCGCCGCCTTCCGCCTCCTGCGCGCCCGGCTTCCGTAGAGGGTGCCCCGGCGGACGACCCCGGGGCCCGCCACCGGAACCGAGGGGCCCCGGCACGGGGGTGCGGGGCCCCTGCGACCGGGGGCGGGGCCCCTCGGCGGCCCCGCCCTCGATCGGCCCCCGATTCCCGCACGACACGTCCTCGTTACCGGGCATTCAGACGCGCTTGCGACGCTCACGCAATGAAGCCCGCCGTGCCCGCGCCCCGCAAGGCCCTCCCCAAAGGGAGGCTTCCCTCCGCCACGGCCCGCTCCGACGCGCCCGACCACCCCTTCGCGCGGAAGAATGGGGCCATGAGCCAGCAGCCCGCCGAGGTACCGGTCCAGTCCTCCGCCACGTCGCCCGCCTCGCCCTCCGCGCAGAACGGCCGAACGTCCCCGCAGCCGTCCATCGGTTCCATAGCCGCGCACCGCCCCCACACGGTCAACGCGGGCCCCGTGTCGGACCTCGAACCCGACCTGGACTCCGACCTCGACGCGTACGAGGGCGACGACTCCGCCGGCGAGCTTCCCCAGGGACGTTTCCTCGACCGCGAACGCAGTTGGCTCGCGTTCAACGAACGCGTTCTCGAACTCGCCGAGGACCCCACCACGCCGCTGCTCGAACGAGCGAACTTCCTGGCGATCTTCGCGTCGAACCTCGACGAGTTCTTCATGGTCCGCGTCGCCGGCCTCAAGCGCCGCATCGCCACCGGCGTCGCCACCCGCTCCGCCTCCGGCCTGCAGCCCCGCGAGGTGCTCGACCTGATCTGGACCCGCTCGCGCGAGCTCATGGCCCGGCACGCCGCCTGCTACCAGCAGGACGTCGCCCCGGCGCTCGCCGACGAGGGCATCCACCTCATCCGCTGGCCCGAGCTCACCGAGAAGGAACAGGCGCGCCTCTTCACCCTCTTCCGCCAGCAGATCTTCCCGGTCCTCACCCCGCTGGCCGTCGACCCCGCGCACCCGTTCCCGTACATCTCCGGGCTCTCGCTCAACCTCGCCGTCGTCGTCCGCAACCCGGTCAGCGGCCACCGCCACTTCGCCCGCGTCAAGGTGCCGCCGCTGCTCACCCGCTTCCTGGAGGCCTCCCCGGAGCGCTACGTCCCGCTGGAGGACGTCATCGCCGCCCACCTGGAGGAGCTCTTCCCGGGCATGGAGGTGCTGGCCCACCACATGTTCCGGGTCACCCGGAACGAGGACCTGGAGGTCGAGGAGGACGACGCCGAGAACCTGCTCCAGGCCCTGGAGAAGGAACTCCTGCGCCGCCGCTTCGGCCCGCCGGTCCGCCTGGAGGTCGAGGAGTCCATCGACCCGTACGTGCTCGACCTCCTCGTCCGCGAGCTGAAGATCTCCGACGCCGAGGTCTATCCGCTGCCCGGCCCGCTCGACCTCACCGGACTCTTCGGGATCGCGGGCCTGGACCGGCCCGAGCTGAAGTACCCGAAGTTCATCGCCGGCACCCACCGGGACCTCGCCGAGGTCGAGTCGGCGTCCGCGCCCGACATCTTCATGGCGCTGCGCGAGCGGGACGTGCTGCTGCACCACCCGTACGACTCCTTCTCCACCTCCGTCCAGGCCTTCCTGGAGCAGGCCGCCGCCGACCCGGACGTCCTCGCCATCAAGCAGACGCTCTACCGGACCTCCGGCAAGTCCCCGATCGTCGACGCGCTCATCGACGCCGCCGAGGCGGGCAAGCAGGTCCTCGTCCTCGTCGAGATCAAGGCCCGCTTCGACGAGCAGGCCAACATCAAGTGGGCCCGCAAGCTGGAGGAGGCCGGCTGCCACGTCGTCTACGGCCTCGTCGGGCTCAAGACGCACTGCAAGCTCTCCCTCGTCGTCCGCCAGGAGGGCGAGCTCCTGCGCCGCTACTCCCACGTCGGCACCGGCAACTACCACCCCAAGACCGCCCGGCTCTACGAGGACCTCGGCCTGCTCACCGCCGACCCGCAGGTCGGCGCCGACCTCTCCGACCTCTTCAACCGGCTCTCCGGCTACTCCCGGCGCGAGACCTACCGCCGTCTCCTCACCGCCCCCAAGTCCCTGAGGGACGGCCTGGTCGCCCGGATCAACAAGGAGGTCGCCCACCACCGCGCCGGGCGCCCCGCCTACGTCCGGATCAAGGTCAACTCGATGGTCGACGAGGCCGTCATCGACGCCTGCTACCGCGCGGCGCAGGCCGGCGTCCCGGTCGACATCTGGGTCCGCGGCATCTGCGCCGTACGGCCCGGGGTCGCCGGCCTCTCCGAGAACATCCGGGTCCGCTCCGTCCTCGGCCGCTTCCTGGAGCACTCCCGGGTCTTCGCCTTCGGCAACGGCGGCGAGCCCGAGGTCTGGTTCGGCAGCGCCGACATGATGCACCGCAACCTGGACCGGCGGATCGAGGCCCTCGTCCGGGTCTCCGACCCGGCCCACCGGGCGGCCCTGACCCGGCTCCTGGAGACCGGGATGTCCGACACCACCTCCTCCTGGCACCTGGGCCCGGACGGGAACTGGACGCGTCACGCGACCGACCCGGAGGGCCAGCCGCTGCGGCACGTCCAGGAGATGCTCATCGACGCGCGGAGGCGCCGGCGTGCACAACCCTGACCACGACGTCCCCGCCGGAGCGACGGCGGGCGACGTCCTCACCCCCTACCTCCAGGCCCGGGCCGGCGACTTCCTGCGCGGCCTGCGCCTGCACGCCGGGAGCGGCGCCGACACGGCCGGCTCCGAGGAGGCGGCCCGGGCCCTGCGAGGCGCCGCGCGCCGCATCGGCGGGACCCTGCACACCTTCCGGCCGCTGCTCGACACCGCCTGGGCGGACCAGCTCCGCACCGAGCTGACCTGGCTCTCCGGGACGCTCGCCCTGGAGCACGCCTGCACCTCCCGGCTGGTCCGGCTGGTGGACGCACTGTCCCGCCTGTCGAACGGCGGCGGGCCGGTGCCCGCCGCCCGGGGCACCGACCGGGCCGGCCTCACCGTGGGCGCGGCCCGGGCGGGCGCCCTCCTGGAGCGCCAGCTGACCCTGGCCCGCGCCCGCGCCCACTCGGCCGCGCTCCAGTCCCTCGGCTCCTCCCGCTTCCACGCCCTCGCGGACACGGTCGCCCTGCTCGCCTCCGAGGTGCCGCTGGGCCCCGCCGGTTCCGCCCCCGCCGTCGAGGTCCTCGAGACGCCCGCCGAGACCGTCGAGCGCCGGCTCCTGGACTCCGTGGCCGGCCTCCCGCTGGCCCGCGCGGCGCACCCGTACAACGCCGACGCGCTCGCCCTGGCGGCCGGCGAGGCCCAGGACGCCCCCTGGCACCAGACCCGGGTGCTGCTCCGGCTGCACCGCTACGCCTCCGAGGTCCTCCACCGCGGCACCGCGCCCGACCCCACCCTCTACGAGGCCGGGCGCGCCCTGGACCGGCACCGCGACGCCTCCGAGGCGGCGTCCGCGGCGGCCACCGCGGCCCGCACCCCGCGGATCGCCCCGGCGACCGCGTACGCCCTGGGTGTCCTGCACGCCGACCAGCGCCACGAGGTCGAGGCGGCCCGCTTCGCCTTCCAGCGCGCCTGGCAGAGGGCGACGGCGGCGGTCCCGTGATCCTCGCGGCCGGCTGCGTCCTGTGGCGCCGGGCCCCGGAGGACCGGGGCCCGGGCATCGAGATCGCCCTGGTCCACCGGCCGAAGTACGACGACTGGTCGCTGCCCAAGGGCAAGCTGAAGCACGACGAGACCCTGCGCGCGTGCGCGGTGCGCGAGGTCAGGGAGGAGACGGGCCAGGAGTGCGTCCTGGGCGCCCGCCTCCCGACGAGCCGCTACCTGGCGAACGGCCGGCCGAAGGAGGTCTCCTACTGGTCGGCCGAGGCCGTCGGCGGCACCTTCGTCCCCGGCGACGAGGTCGACCGGCTGCTGTGGCTCGCCCCGGCACAGGCGCGCGGCCGCCTCACCCAGCCGCGGGACCGCGAACTGCTCGACGCCCTCCTGGACACCACGTCCCTGCCCTGACGGCCCCGGCGCCGGCACCCCGCACCTCTCCCCCCACCTCCCGCCGGGACACCCCGCGCCCACCCCGCGCCCTGCCGCCGGGGCGCCCCAGCCTCCCGCGCCCCTCCCGCCCGCAGCACGCGCGCCCGGCTCGCGCCTCCCCCGCGCCCCGGGCTGCGCGGCCTCCGCGCCGCCCTCTGGCCGCGCCCCCGCCGCACGCCCCGCCGTGTCGCACCCGGCCTTCCGGCACGGTTCACTTTCCGTTCACTCTCCCCCGTCGGCCGCTTCACCTGATCTGCCTAATTTCGGCCGTACAAGGTGCACAGGCACGGCAACGCACCACAACCCCGACACGCGCCGCCGTACAACGTTCAGGACATCAAGGTCCGCGGCAGGCGGCTTCTGGAAGGAACACCCGAAAGTGAAGCTTTCGCGCAAGAACGGGCTTCGCGCCACCGCGATCGGTGCCCTCGCCGTCTCCGGCGCCCTGGTCCTCACGGCGTGTGGTTCGGACAACAACAGCGGCACCACCCCGAACGGCGACAAGACCTCCGCCGCCGCCTCGAACATCAAGTGCGACGGTGCCAAGGGTCAGCTGCTCGCCGCCGGTTCCAGCGCGCAGAAGAACGCCATGGACCTGTGGGTCAAGAACTTCCAGGCGGCCTGCTCCGGCGTCGAGGTCAACTACCAGGCCATCGGCTCCGGCGGCGGCATCACCAAGTTCAACCAGGGCCAGGTCGCCCTCGCCGGCTCCGACTCCGCCCTGAAGGACGAAGAGGTCACCGAGTCGCAGAAGATCTGCAAGGGCGGCAAGGGCGTCAACCTGCCCATGGTCGGCGGCCCCATCGCCATCGGCTACAAGCTGAACGGCGTGGACGACCTCGTCCTCGACGCCTCCACGATCGCCAAGATCTTCGACACGAAGATCACGAAGTGGAACGACGAGGCGATCGCCAAGCTCAACCCGGGCGTCAAGCTGCCCGACACCACCATCCAGGCCTTCCACCGCTCCGACGAGTCGGGCACCACCCAGAACCTGGGCAAGTACCTCTCGACCGCCGCCGCGGCCGACTGGAAGCACGACCCGAAGTCGAAGTCGTGGCCGGCCCCCGGTGGCCAGGCCGCCAACGGCTCCTCCGGTGTCGCCACCGCGGTCAAGGACGCCGAGGGCTCCATCGGCTACTTCGAGCTCTCCTACGCCACCGCCAACAAGATCTCCACGGTCAAGGTGAACACCGGTGCCGCCGCCCCGGTCGAGGCCACCACGGAGAACGCCTCCAAGGCCATCGCCGCCGCCAAGGTCAAGGGCACCGGCAGCGACCTGGCCCTGTCCCTGGACTACGCCACCAAGGCCGACGGCGCCTACCCGCTGATCCTCGTCACCTACGAGATCGCCTGCGACAAGGGCAACAAGGCCGAGACCCTGGCCACCCTGAAGGCCTTCCTCAACTACACCGCCAGCGAGGAGGGCCAGAAGGTCCTCTCCGACGCCGGCTACGCCCCGCTCCCGGCCGAGATCGCGGCCAAGGTCCGCACGATCGTCCCCACCCTGTCCTGATCCCCGGCCGGGTCCGGCCCGTCACGCTCCACCGACGGGCCGGACCCGGCATCCGGTGCACCGCCGCCAGGTGCCGGTACGTCCGTACCGGCCCCGCAGACCGGAGAGACCGATGGTTACGACGACCACACCACCCATACGAAAGAGCCGGCGCGCCAGGAGCGCGACCCGCCCCGGAGACCGGATCTTCCTCGGTCTCTCCCGCGGATCCGGCATCACCCTGCTGGTGATCATGGCCGCGATCGCGGTCTTCCTCACCTACCGCGCCGTCCTCGCGATCTCCGAGGACTCCACGAACTTCCTCACCACCTCCGAGTGGAACCCGGCCGGCCAGCCGCCCGTCTTCGGCATCGCCGTCCTCGCCTTCGGCACGGTCGTCTCGTCGGTCATCGCGATGCTCATCGCCGTGCCGGTCGCGATCGGCATCGCGCTGTTCATCTCGCACTACGCGCCGCGCAGGCTGGCCAAGCCGCTCGCGTACGTGGTCGACCTGCTCGCCGCCGTGCCCAGCATCATCTACGGCCTGTGGGGCGCGATCTTCCTCGTCCCCTACCTCGGCGGCCTGAACCAGTGGCTCGACGACTACCTGGGCTGGACGTACATCTTCGACAAGTCCAGCGACGGCGTCGCCCGCAACCTCTTCACCGTGGGCATCCTGCTGGCGATCATGATCCTGCCGATCATCACCAACGTGACCCGTGAGGTCTTCCTCCAGGTCCCGAAGATGCACGAAGAGGCCGCCCTCGCCCTCGGCGCCACCCGCTGGGAGGTCATCCGCATGTCGGTCCTCCCCTTCGGCCGCTCGGGCATCATCTCCGCCTCGATGCTGGGCCTGGGCCGCGCGCTCGGCGAGACCATGGCCGTCGCCGTCGTGCTCTCCCCCAGCTTCGTCATCTCCGGCCACCTGCTCGACCCGGGTGGCGGCACCTTCGCCCAGAACATCGCGGCGAAGTTCAACGAGGCCAACGAGTTCGGCCGGGACGCCCTGATCGCCTCCGGCCTGGTCCTCTTCGCCATCACCCTGCTGGTCAACGGCGCCGCCCGGTGGATCATCGCGCGCCGCAAGGAGTACTCGGGGGCAGCCGCATGAGCCAGCACGCCATACAGGACCGTCCCCCGGTGACCACCACCACCGTGCGGCACGACCCGCTCAAGCACGCCCGCGTCCCGCGCTGGACACCCGCCGCGATCGCCGTCGGCTCGATCGCCGCCGCCGTCGGCATCGGACTCGCCGCCGGCTGGCACAGCCGCGTCCAGTGGGGCCTCGTCGCCGCCCTGCTCTTCGTCCTCGCCACCTACGCGATCACCGCACGGGTCGAGGGCAGCCGCCAGGCCAAGGACCGCGTCGCGACCAGCCTCGTCTGGGTCTGCTTCGTCCTCGCCGTCATCCCGCTGCTCTCCCTGGCCTGGGTCACCCTCAGCAAGGGCCTGGAAGTCCTCGACGGCTACTTCCTCTCCCACTCGATGAACGGCGTCCTCGACGCCGAGGCCGGCGGCGGCGTCTACCACGCACTCCTCGGCACCATCGAGCAGGTCGGCATCGCCACCCTGATCGCCGCGCCGATCGGCCTGCTCACCGCGGTCTACCTCGTCGAGTACGGCGGCGGGAAGCTCGCCCAGGCCGTCACCTTCTTCGTCGACGTGATGACCGGCATCCCCTCGATCGTCGCGGGCCTGTTCATCCTCGCCACCTGGAATCTGATGCTGGGCTTCGGGCCCTCCGGATTCGCCGGCGCGATGGCCCTCGCCATCCTGATGATGCCGGTCGTGGTCCGCTCCACCGAGGAGATGCTCAAGCTCGTCCCCAACGAGCTCCGCGAGGCCTCCCTCGCCCTCGGCATCCCGAAGTGGCGCACGATCCTGAAGGTGGTCCTGCCCACCGCGATCGGCGGCATCACCACGGGCGTCATGCTCGCGGTCGCCCGCATCACCGGTGAGACGGCCCCCGTGCTGCTCCTCGTGTTCGGTACGAAGCTCATCAACCCGAACCCCTTCGAAGGCGCCCAGTCCTCCCTGCCGCTCTACGTGTACGAGCAGTACGCGGTCGGCACCGACGCCGCCGTGGCCCGCGCCTGGGCCGCCGCGCTCGTCCTGATCGCCTTCGTCATGATCCTCAACCTGGTGGCCCGCGGCATCGCCCGCTGGAAGGCCCCGAAGACCGGCCGCTGACCGCGGTCACCTCTGGAAGTGAATTGATATGGCCAAGCGAATCGACGTCAGCGGCCTCTCCGCCTACTACGGCGCCCACAAGGCGATCGACGACATCTCCATGACCGTCGAGCCCCGCTCGGTGACGGCCTTCATCGGCCCCTCCGGCTGCGGCAAGTCCACCTTCCTGCGCACCCTGAACCGCATGCACGAGGTCACCCCCGGCGGCCGCGTCGAGGGCAAGGTGATGCTGGACGACGAGAACCTGTACGGCTCCCACGTCGACCCCGTCGCCGTGCGCCGCACGGTCGGCATGGTCTTCCAGCGCCCCAACCCCTTCCCCACCATGTCGATCTTCGACAACGTGGCGGCGGGCCTGCGGCTCAACGGCAAGTACCGGAAGTCCCAGCTCGGCGACATCGTCGAGCGCTCCCTCAAGGGCGCCAACCTCTGGAACGAGGTCAAGGACCGGCTGAACAAGCCCGGCTCGGGCCTCTCCGGCGGCCAGCAGCAGCGTCTGTGCATCGCCCGCGCCATCGCGGTCGAGCCCGACGTCCTGCTGATGGACGAGCCCTGCTCCGCCCTCGACCCGATCTCCACCCTCGCCATCGAGGACCTGATCGGCGAGCTCAAGGAGCGCTTCACGATCGTCATCGTGACGCACAACATGCAGCAGGCGGCACGCGTCTCCGACCGTACGGCCTTCTTCAACCTGGCGGCCGTGGGCCAGCCGGGCAAGCTCATCGAGCTGGACGACACCGAGCGCATCTTCTCCAACCCGAGCGTCCAGGCCACCGAGGACTACATCTCGGGCCGCTTCGGATAGGCCGCTCCCCCAGGACCGTCCTGCGGTGCTGCATGGCGGTGCCACCGCACGACGAAGGGCCCGGCTCCCCCACAGGGGAGCCGGGCCCGTTTGCGTCGTACCGCGACCGCGGTGTCTAGCCGAAGATCAGCGCCACCACGTAGTAGCTCGCCGCCGCGACCAGCGCGGCGGCCGGCATCGTGATGAACCAGCCGAGGACGATGTTCTTCGCGACACCCCAGCGCACCGCGTTCACGCGCTTCGTCGCACCGACACCCATGATCGCCGAGGTGATGACGTGCGTCGTCGAGATCGGCGCGTGGAAGAGGAACGCCGAGCCGAACATGATCGACGCACCCGTCGTCTCCGCCGCGAAACCCTGCGGCGGGTCCAGCTCGATGATCTTCCGGCCGAGCGTCCGCATGATCCGCCAGCCACCCGCGTACGTTCCCAGCGAGAGCATCACGGCACACGCGATCTTGACCCACACCGGGATGTCGTCGCCCGACTGCTGCACGTCGGCGATGACCAGGGCCATCACCACGATGCCCATCGTCTTCTGCGCGTCCTGCAGACCGTGACCGAGCGCCATGCCGGCCGCCGACACGGTCTGGGCGATACGGAAGCCGCGCTTCGCCTTGTGCGGGTTCGCCTTGCGGAACATCCACATGATCGCGCACATGACCAGGTAGCCGACCACGAGGCCGACCACCGGCGAGACGAACATCGGGATCACGACCTTGTCGAGCACACCCGACCAGATCACCTCCGTGCCACCCGCCAGCGCCGCGCCCACCATGCCGCCGAACAGGGCGTGGGAGGACGAGGACGGCAGACCGAAGTACCAGGTGACCAGGTTCCAGATGATCGCGCCCACGAGAGCGGCGAAGAGGATGCCCATCCCCTTGTCGCCGGTGGGCGTCTCGATCAGACCCTCACTGACCGTCTTGGCGACCCCGCTGCCCATGAAGGCACCGGCGAGGTTCATCACCGCCGCCATCGCCAGCGCCGCCCGCGGGGTCAGCGCCCGCGTGGAGACCGAGGTCGCGATGGCGTTGGCCGAGTCGTGGAAGCCGTTCGTATACGTGAAGCCGAGCGCGACACCGATGGTCACGATCAGCGCAAAGGTGTCCACGAAGCCTCAGGACTCCTTGACCGCGATGGTCTCCACCGTGTTCGCCACGTGCTCGAAGGCGTCGGCCGCCTCCTCCAGCACATCCACGATCTGCTTGAGCTTCAGCACCTCGATGGCGTCGTACTTGCCGTTGAAGAGGTGGGCGAGCAGCTTGCGGTGGATCTGGTCGGCCTGGTTCTCGAGCCGGTTGACCTCGATCCAGTACTCCGTGAGGTTGGCCATCGTCCGCAGGTTCGGCATCGCCTCGGCGGTCAGCTCCGCGGCGCGGGCCAGCACCTCGATCTGCTGCTCGACGCCCTTCGGCAGCTCCTCCACGTTGTAGAGGACGACCAGGTCGACGGCCTCCTCCATGAAGTCCATGATGTCGTCGAGGGACGACGCGAGGTTGTAGATGTCCTCGCGGTCGAACGGCGTGATGAAGGAGGAGTTCAGCTGGTGGAAGATGGCGTGGGTCGCGTCATCACCGGCGTGTTCCGCTGCCCGCATCCGCTCCGCGATCTCGGCCCGGGCGGAAGTGTCCGCTCCGAGCAGTTCCATCAGGAGCTTCGAGCCCGTGACGATGTTGTCCGCGGACGCGGCGAACATGTCGTAGAAGCTCGTCTCCCTGGGGGTCAGACGAAATCGCACGTGGGGTCCTCGGGGTGCTGGGTTTCGGTCAGGCTGATGCTAGGCGCATCATCCGGCCACGGCTAACCGGCGTCCCTTCAGTGTCGCCCATCAGGCACAGTGATCTGCACGGGCCCCCGCCCGGACCGGCGGGGATCGGTACCATATACCCACGAGGGGTATACCTACCCTTTCTGGACAACGGGAGGACGCGATGACGACCACCGAGGCGGCCGAGGTCACCCCCGAGACCGCCGAGCCGGCGGACCACGACCACGGCGTGCACGGCTACCACAAGCAGAAGGACGAGCACCTCAAGCGGCTGCGCCGGATCGAGGGCCAGATCCGCGGCCTGCAGCGGATGGTCGACGAGGACGTCTACTGCATCGACATACTCACCCAGGTCTCCGCGTCCACCAAGGCCCTGCAGTCCTTCGCCCTCCAGCTCCTGGAGGAACACCTGCGCCACTGCGTGGCCGACGCGGCCCTCAAGGGCGGCGACGAGATCGAGGCGAAGGTCGAGGAGGCCACCAAGGCCATCGCCCGGATGCTCCGCACCTGACCCGCGGACCCCGGCGGAAGACCCGAAGGACCGGGACCGGAGGATCGCGCGCCTGGCCGGAACCGGACGCCGGACCGACCCGGCCCGGTCCGGTCAGCACTCCTCGTCGGCCCCGCCGGCCTGGCCGCCCGCGACCCTGAGCACCTCGTCGATCCGGTCCGGACTCAGGCGCTCCCCCTCGGCGGCCGACGCCGCGATGATCAGCTCGCCGCACAGCTCGATCTCGGCGAGGGCGATGCACTCCTGGTCAAGGGGCACGATCGCGGTACTGGGCGGGGCCACGCGCATTCACCTCTTCCTGCCGGCGTCGGTCTCCCAGCGTAGGGAGCACGCCACGTACCGCGCATGACACGTCCGGACCATTTGCCCGTGGCCCGGTGCCCCCTCCCTGCCGCCCGGCACCGCGCCGGGCCCCGCCCGGGGCCCGGCCCCTCGGCAGAACGGCGCCCCCGTGCCGACCGGACCTACGTCCGGATCTTCCCGGCGTAGATGTCCTTCCGCTCCGGGAGCTTCACGACCACCGGCGTACCGAAGCCGTACAGCAGCGTCGTCGAGGCGACGGCGACCGTACGCTCCTGGTTGGCGAAGCTGAACTGGTGCCGCACCTTCCGGAGCCGGCCCTCGGAGTCCAGGTACGCGTCGAAAGGCACGGTGTCCGTGGCGAACCCTTTCGCCGCCGCGGTCAGCGCACCCTTCATCTGCGGTGAGGCGACCCGGGCGGCCGCCGCGATGTCCGCGACCCCGCGGTAGTGGCCGACCTTCACCCCCGCCAGCTCCACCTCGCCGACGTACGTCACCCGCTGCGCGCCGCGCAGCAGCTCGGCGGCTGCGGCCGGATCGGTGGCCCCGCCCGTGACGAGGTTGCCGTCGTCGAGCGCGGTGGTGTCCACCCGGACCCACTTGTCCGCGGGGACCCCCGCACCGCGGTTCTTCATGTAGAGCGCGCCCGGGGCCAGCAGTTCGGTGATCGGCCGGTGCTCGCTGGCACCCGCGGCGTCCTTCGGCAGGACGACCTGGAGCCGGCCGGTCCGCTGCCGGAAGTCGTAGCCGCCCTCGCCCCGGATCGTCACCCGGGTCCCACCGGTCGCCATCTCCATCGACGTGCTCGTCCGGGAGGTCCCGGCCCGCGCCAGCACCTCGGCCGCCGCCCGCACCGTCGCCATCGGGTCCCCGGCCGGCTTCGCGTCCCCGGAAGCGGAACAGCCTCCGGTGGCCACGCCCGCGACCAGAGTCGCGGCGACGGCCCACGCGCCGCCTCCGCGTCCGTACAGCCGCCCGTACCGCTCCGCCATCGCCTGCCAACCCCCAACGCCGTGACGCCGATTGCCCGGGACGCGCCCTCCTCGAGCCCCGAGGGCCTGGTGAGAACCCATCCGGATAACGACGGCACCGGCCCCTCGTCACGCGCAGTACGGTGGACACGTGCATGAGCAGGCCCCCCACGAGACGACCACCACGGAACGCGGCTCGTTCGCGACAGCCAGGTGCAGCTGCGGATGGAGGGGCCCGGCACGCCGCTCGCGCGAGCGGGCCCGCACGGACGCGGCGGCCCACGCCACCGCGCCTGACGGCGTGCCGGCGGACGGCACCACCTGACGACGGAGCCCCTCACCCGCCGTGCGGGGAGGGGCTCCAAGGGATGTCTCGTCGATCACACCGGACCGGGCGAGCGGGACCTACGCCGCCAGGTCGTTCTCGCCGGAGCCGAGCCGGGGCTCGGGGATGTCCAGCGCCTCGGGCACCGGACCGCGCGCGGCGACGCGGCGCGACCTGACCAGCCGGGCGCCGGCCCCGGATCGGGCGATCGCGGACACGACCGGCGTCAGCAGGGCGTGCGCGAGCGGGGCGAGGAGCAGCGTCACCGCCGTACCGAGGGCGAGACCGCCGATCACGTCGGTCGGGTAGTGAACGCCCATGTAGACCCGGCAGAAGGCCTCGGTGAAGGCCAGCGCGATGGCGACCAGACCGAGCCTGCGGTGGGCGACGAAGAGACCGACGCCGATGGCCATCGCCATCGTGGCGTGGTCGCTCACGAAGGAGAAGTCGGTCTTCCCGTCGACGAGGACCTCGAGACCCTGGTGGTCGTTGAAGGGCCGGGGCCGTTCGACGAACCCGCGGATCGGGATGTTGACCAGCAGGGCCACACCGGCCGCGAGCGGCGCCCAGACCAGCGCGGCGACACCGGCGACGGCGTCGGTCAGGGCCGCACGCCGGCGGACGCTCCACCAGCACCAGAGCGCGACGAGGACGAGCCCGAGCATGATCCCGTACTCGCCGACGAATTCCATGACGCGGTCGAACCACGGCGGCGCGTCCTTCGCCAGCCCGTTGATGTCGTAGAGCAGGCCGACATCGGGGTTCGAACCGTCCGATGCGAGTCCAGCCATCTGCAGCGGCCCCTTGCCTTGTCACGTGAGTCGACCGTTCGACCATGGGCGGTCGGATCGGGAACGAACCGCCTGAGGCATGCGTTCCGCTCTTCCCTGACGATCACTCCGACGTTACCGAAGAGTGACACGTCGCCGCAGCTCAGGGCCTGTGTCTTCCGAAGAGTTCCAGCCAGGTGGGCCGACTTCGCGTCACACCTGGGGAAGGTGTGTCGGCAGTGCGGCCGCACCGTCCTTGGTGACCCGGGTCGCCCCGAAGTAGTCCGGCGTGTCGATCTTGTCGAACCGGATCACGGCCCCCGTACGCGGAGCGTCGATCATATAGCCGCCACCGACGTAGATGCCGACGTGCCTGATGGCACGGGAGTTGGTGAGATCGTCGGAGAAGAACACGAGATCGCCCGGCAGCAGCTCGTCGCGGGACGGATGCGGCCCGGCGTTGTACTGGTCGTTGGCCACCCGCGGCAGCTCGATCCCGACCGAGAGGTACGCGGCCTGCGTCAGCCCGGAGCAGTCGAATCGGCCATTCTGCGCCGCCGTTCCCGTACCACCCCAGAGATAGGGCGTGCCCAGCTTCTGCTGGGCGTAGTAGATGGCACTCGCGGCCTGACGCGAGGGCTCGACCCGGCCGACGGGCCGCGCGAAGCTCTTCTCCAGGGACCGGATGATCCGCACGTAGTTCTGCGTCTCGCTGATCCGCGGAACACCACCGGACTTTATGACGCGGTACGCGCCCGCGTTGTAGGCGGCCAGCATGTTGTTCGTCGCGTCACCGGGCACCTTCTTCACGTACCCCGCGAGCTCGCAGTCGTACGAGGCCGCCGACGGGATCGCGTCCTTCGGGTCCCAGACGTCACGGTCCCCGTCCCCGTCCCCGTCGATGCCGTGCCCGGCCCACGTGCCGGGGATGAACTGCGCGATGCCCATGGCGTTGGCGGGCGAGACGATCCGCGGGTTCCAGCCGCTCTCCTGGTAGAGCTGCGCGGCGAGCAGCGCCGGATTGATGGCGGGGCAGAGGTTCCCCCACTTCTGCACCAGCCCCTGGTACGCGGCCGGCACCGCCCCCTTGGCGAGCGCGACGGTCCCGTTGACCCCGCTGCCCGCCCCACCGAGGAGCCCGGCGGCGGCGGAGTACGTCCCGACGACGAGCAGGGCGACGAAACTGAGGCACACCCCGACGGCCCCACCGGCCACCAGCCACGCCTTGCGCGCCTTACGCACCGTCAACCACCCCTAGGGTTTCGGCAGTCCACCCGCGGACAAGTCTAGGCGGCGGGCCGCCGCCGGGGAGCAGGACGAAGAGGACGGAACGGAAGTGTCCCGGATCCGCGGAACACCCCTCCGGAGATCCACGCGTCGCGACGCCAGGGGGTGTCTTGTCGATCAGCGGCAGGACACACCCTGGGTCCGGTTCCCTGGGCCCCTAGTCACCGAACACGAGCAGGGCGGCGAGGCTCGCGACGACGACGGCCTGCGGGAGGAGCGCCAGGAGGGCCAGCCGCACGCGGGTACGGCGCCAGCGGCGACGCCAGGGAAGGACGAGCGAGGCGACGAGGGCGAGCGGCGTGACGACGTAGATGGCGTAGTAGGCGCCGTACATGACGGTCAGCGGGCCCACGACACCGGCCGCACAGTCGTCGGGTCCGCAACTGTCCGTGGCCATGGCGGAGAAGCCGACCACCAGGACCCAGAAGACGTGCGTCACGACGGCGACGGCGGCGGCAGCCGCGGCCGGCACACAGGCGTTCCCGTCCCGATCCCCCGGCTCCGGCGCCGGCACCCGCCACGCCCGTGGCGGAGCGGGGGCGGGGGTGGGGGCGGGGGTCCGGGTGGCAGTCGCGGGCTGAGGGGTGGTCATGTCCCCATGAGACAGCGGAGGTGGGGGCGGGGGCTTCGGGGTGGGTACTCAGCTGGGGAGGGTGGGGTACTCAGGTGGGCCGGTCTGGGGGGGTGCGGGTCCTGGGCGCTTGGTGTCGACCGGTCTTCGTTTGCTTCTGGTGGTTGGCCGCCCTCTCTCCGAGTGTGGCGGGTTACGGCGCCGCTTCAAGGGCGCTCCTCGTTCCTCGTCGCGTCGGCTTCGCCGATTTCGCTTCGCTCCACCCTTGACCCGTCGCCTTCACCCGCCTTTTCACACTCGGAGGGCGGCCCGGGGAGGGGGTCCAGGGCGGGGGCCGGTGCCTCTCGGGCGCCGTCGGCGGCCGTCTGTCTTGGGGTGGTTAAGCGCAGCCATTGAATGGGGCAGTCGGGCACGGCTTAGCGAGTGCCACTCGTCTCGCGGCGGGGATTCATGCCCCGCTGGTCATTCCCGGTGGTGGGTGAAGCCGGATCCGCAGCCGGCATCGCTAGGACGGGCCAGGGGCATGGGTCGCGCGGGGCGGCGGGCCGTGCAGGTCCCATCCGTCACACCCGCCCCATCGCCCGTCGGTATTCGACCGTGCAATGACGCTACGGCGTACATTAAGCCTCCCAAGAGTCCGATATGACCCGTGAAGTCCCATACCCCATCCGGTTACCGCGAGTAATGTACGCGCTAGCGTCACTTGGGATGACTCTCCCTGCCGGGATAGACCCGACCGGCTGGCGACCGGTCTCTGGGGCGTCGACTCTCCAAGGGCCCGCGGATTCGGCTTCACCCACCACCGGAGAATGACCAGCGGGGCATGAATCCCCGCCAGGACACGACGGATTGCCGCCAAGCGCTGCCGGGTCACCCCATTCAATGAGTGCGGGAAGCCACCCCCGGACCCGACGGCCGCCGACGGCGCCCGAGAGGCACCGGGCCCCGGAGCGGATGCCCCTTCCCCGGGCCGCCCTCCGAGTGTGAAAAGGCAGCCGGGACCGGGCGGTCAAGGGTGGGCGCAGCCCATCGCGCAGCGACGCGACGAGGAACGAGGAGCGCCCTTGAGGGCACGGACCCGGCTGCCACACTCGGAGAGAGGGCGGCCAACCACCAGAAGCCACCCAAGACCGGCCGGCCCCAAGAGCCAGACCCCCCCCAAGACCCCCTCCACCAGCGCCTACGCGCGTCGCAACCACCCCAAGAGTGCAACAACGACAATCATTGCCCGGAGTCACCCTCCGTGATACACAGAGTGACCATACGCTTCTTCGCATACAACCGGTCGCGCCGTCGCAGGTCAACGCGGTCGGTTCGGTCAAATGTGCGGGGATCGGGTAAAGAGAGCCGCCAAGCCGTCACACGCGGGCGGTTTCATCAGCGAAGATAGGGCGATGCCCCATGCCATCAGGCAGGGGCGACGAACTACCCAACAGGGGCGGTGAGTTACATGTACCTGGCGGCCGAGAAGGGCGACATCACCACCATCATCGGTGGAATCGCCCCTAACTGGGGGCCTTTCGGGAGCCTGGGCAATGAGGCCAAGGTGATGATCGAGGTCGTGATGGCCGTGGCCATCCTGCTCTGCCTCGGCATCGCCATCTGGGGTGCGGCCAAGCAGCGTATCGGCGCGACCGCCCTCCGGGACACGTTCAGTGCCGAGCAGGGCAAGGGCCTCATCGTGGCCGGCCTCACCGGGGTCTTCATCATCGGGTCACTGGGGACGCTCTTCACCATCGTGTACGGGATGGCCGTCTAACCACCGAGGACGCACTCCCTGATGTCCAGTCACCACACCGCGCCTGCGCGGAGACCAGCACGGCTTGTGTCGTACCCGCGAACGGTTGAGGGGGCGTACCCGTCATGAGTCTCGGCGACGAGAACGACGGCTTCGGCGGCGGTTCGGGCCAGACCCGTACCCGCCTGCCCGAGGGCGGCAGCGGCGACGTGTACGAGGGCGCCCGGCGCCCAGCGGCGCGCAGCTCGCGTTCGCTCATCACGGTGGTGGGTGTGGTGGTCCTGCTGGTCGCGGCGATCGCCTTCGCCAACCGCGGCGGCAGCGACGGCGCGGACTCCCCGGACACGTCCACCGGCAAGGGCCCGGGCTCCGGCGCGCCGACGTCGGCGACGGGCGTACGACCGGTGACGGGCAAGAACGGCCAGATCCCCGCGGGCTTCGCCCACGACCAGCAGGGGGCGCAGAGCGCGGCGGTGAACTACTCCGTTCCGCTTGGTTCCGCCGACATGTTCGACACATCGCGTCGCCACGCGATCGTGGACGCCGTGTACGCCCCGGACATCGCCGCGGCGCGGCGAAGCGATCTCGACAAGGTCCACTCCGACAAGGGCTTCCTGACTCGCATCGGGCTCGAAGCGGACGGCAAGGCCCCAAGCGGACTGACGTTCATTTCACGCGTCATTCCCGTCGGCTCGAAGGTCGAGGACTACAACGGCGACCAGGCGTCCGTCTCCGTCTGGTTCTCGTCGCTGTTCGGCTTGGCGGGCGAGGGGTCGCAGAACCCCGTGTCCGAGTCCTGGTACACGACGACGTATCAGCTCAGATGGGTCAACGGCGACTGGAAGGTGGCCGACTTCCAACAGAAGGACGGTCCCGTGCCGGTGGCCCGCGACCAGGCCGCATCCAGTGCGAGTGAAATGGCAGACGCCGTTGACCAGTTCGGAGGGTTCACCTATGCCCGCTAACCGATCTCGACGAGTCCTTTCGCTTTCCGCACTGACCGTGGGAGCGCAGGCGTTTGCCGTCCTCGTGTCCGCCCGGGCGTTCGCAGCTCCGACGCCCACACCGAGTCCCAGCGCGAGCAACGACCCCTGTGACCTGATTCGCGGCCCCGCCCGCGACTACTGCCAGAACGGTGAATCCGGCTCCCGCTCCCCCAACGCCCGCCTCGACGACCCCGCCACCGCCCTCGACCCCCTCGCCTCCCTCGCGCGGGGGTGTGCCGATGCCGCCGTGTCCATCGTCGACACGCTCTCCAAGGCGGTGAAGGAGACCGCCGACGTCGACTTCACCAACACCGAGTTCCTCGCCCGTTATGCCATCGTCTTCGCCGCCGCCACCGTCCTCACACTGCTCCTCTGGCTCCTCGCCGTGGCCAAGCGCGCCATTCGCGGGGTGCCGCTCACCACGGCGATCTCCGAGGCCATCGGGTTCCTGTGGCTGACCGTCCTGGCGTCCGCGTTCACGCCGCTCATCCTGTACACGGTCGTCAACGCCACCGACGCCGTCACCGAGGTGATCGCGTCCGGTACCGGGCAGCAGACCGACGTCTTCTTCGGGAGTTTCAAGCAGGCCCTGCAGAAGGGCGACAGCATCGGCGGCGGGCCGATCATGCTGATCATCGTGTCCCTGGTGACGGTGCTGGCCGCCGGCGTGCTGTACCTGGAGCTGTTCCTGCGGGCCGTCCTGCTCTACGTCGGCGCCCTCCTCGGCGTCGTCGTGTACGCGGGGCTCGTCGACAAGAACATGTGGGGGCACGTCCGCCGCTGGGCCGGGATCATGATCGCGGTCATCCTGGTGAAGCCGGTCATCGTGATCGTCCTCGGGCTCGCCGGCGCGCTGTCCTCCGGGACCGGACCCGACTCGTTCTCGGCGGTCGTGTCCGGGCTCGCGATCATCCTGCTGGCGATCTTCGCCTCCGCGATGATCTACCGCTTCGTGCCCGGCTTCGGTGACGAGATCGTCGCCTCGCGCAACAACCGGCTCCACCGCGCCGGTGAGAACGCGGCCGCCGCCGTCATCTCCTCCCCCGCCTCGCTCGTGTCGCAGGGCATCAAGACCCACAGCGCACGCGGCGACGGCGGTCAGGGCGGCGGTGGCGGGAACGCGGGCGCCGCCCGTCCCGCCAACCCCCTGGCAGGCGGCGTCGCCGCCCACAGCAGCCGCGGGGGCGGCGGCGGATCTGTCCCCTCCGCCGCACCCCCGCCGCGTAGCAGCACCAGTCCCACCGCAGGCACACCGCACAGCAACCGCAAGAACTCTGGAGGTGGAGGGCGTTGACGACCCAGTCCCAGCCGGTCACGCCCCGCCGCACGTATCTCATCGGCCGTGCCCGGCCGAACGCGATCGTCGGCAAGAACCGCGAGACCGGCGAGATCGCCCTGATCATCGCCGGGGCGTTCCTCGGCATGATGAGCGGACTCCTCGTCCCCGCCCTCACCCTGCGGATCGTGCTGCTCACCGGCTTCCCGATGCTGGCCCTCGCCGCCGTGTACGTGCCGTACAAGCACCGGACCTTCTACAAGTGGTTCGAGATCAACCGCAGTTACAAGCGGTCGCTCAAGCGCGGTACGGCCTACCGGTCCGCCGCCACCGAGGCCGGCACCCGGCTCGACGGGCGGGAGGTCGAGGTCGGGCCGCCGCCCGGCATCGGCCGGATCAACTGGCTGGCCGCGCCCTTCGGGCCCGACGAGATCGCCGTACTCCTCCACGCCGACCGCCGGACCGTCACCGCCGCCATCGAGATCGAGGGCCCGGGTGTCGGACTGCGCGACAGCGAGGACCAGGAAGCACTGGTGGACCGTTTCGGCACGCTGCTGAAGCACGTCGCCAACGGGGACGGCTTCGTCACCCGTCTCCAGATGCTCGCCCGCACCCTGCCCGCCGACCCCGACGCGCACGCCAAGGACGTCGGCCAGCGCGGTGACGCGCACGCGCCCGAGTGGCTCCGGGAGTCGTACGACCAGCTGCAGTCGATGGTCTCCACCTCCAGCGAGCAGCACCGCGCCTATCTCGTCGCCTGCATGCACTTCACCCGCGAGCTGGCCGCCGAGGCCAACGCCATGGCGCGGGCCGCCCGGCACGCGTCCGGCGCGCGCAAGCTGGACCGCGACGCCGGTCTCGCCGTCGTCATGGCCCGCGAGCTCACCGACATCTGCGCGCGGCTCGCCGAGGCGGACATCCGCGTACGCCAGCCCCTCGGGCAGTCCCGGCTGGCCTCGCTCGTGCACTCCATGTACGACCCGGACCACCCCATCGACCACATCCAGGCGATGACCAAGCGCAACGCCTGGCCGGCCGAGCTGGACGCGATGGAGCCGACGTACCTCCAGGCGAAGACCCGCGAGTCCTCCACCCGCGCGCCCTGGTGCCACGCCACGGCCTGGGTGAAGGAGTGGCCGATGACCCCGGTCGGCGTCAACTTCCTCGCCCCACTGCTGGTCCACACGCCCGACGTGATCCGCACGGTCGCGGTGACGATGGACCTGGAGCCCACCGAGGTCGCCATCGAGCGCATGCTCACGGAGAAGACCAACGACGAGGCGGAGGCCTCGCGCCAGGCCAAGATGAACCGCACCGTCGACCCGCGCGACATCGCCGCGCACGGCCGGCTCGACCAGCGGGGTGAAGATCTCGCCAGTGGCGCGGCGGGCGTCAACCTCGTCGGGTACATCACTGTGTCGGCGCGTTCGCCCGAGGCCCTCGCCAGGGACAAGCGCACGATCAGGGCCTCCGCCGGCAAGTCGTATCTGAAGCTGGAGTGGTGCGACCGCGAGCACCACCGGGCCTTTGTGAACACGTTGCCGTTCGCGACCGGCATCCGCCGCTAGCCGCTAAGGGGCCCGTGCACATGCGAGATCCGTTGACCGCCCTGACCGAAACGTTCACCTCCTTCCTCTTCGGGAAGGTGGAGACCACGCGGCTGCCCGTGCGCACCTCGACCGGACAGGCCCAGGCCGTCTACCTGCCCACCGCGGCCCCCGGCCTCGGCGACTCCGGCGTCATCATCGGCCGTGAGGTGTACAGCGGCAAGGGGTACATCTACGACCCCTTCCAGCTGTACGGGCAGCAGCTCCCGGCCCCCCACTGGCTGGTGCTCGGCGAGTCCGGCAACGGCAAGTCGGCGCTGGAGAAGACGTACGTCCTGCGCCAGCTGCGCTTCCGGGACCGTCAGGTGGTCGTCCTGGACGCCCAGGGCGAGGACGGTGTCGGCGAGTGGAACCTCATCGCGCAGGAGCTGGGGATAACCCCCATCCGCCTCGACCCGATGGTCGCCAACGACGCCGGCATCCGGCTCAACCCGCTCGACCCGTCGATCACCACGACGGGGCAGCTCGCCCTGCTCCGTACGATCATCGAGGTCGCGATGGGGCACGGCCTGGACGAGCGTTCCGGGTTCGCGCTCAAGGTCGCGCACGCCTTCGTCAACGAGCACATCACCGACCGCCAGCCGATCCTCACCGACATCGTCGAGCAACTGCGGCATCCGAAGGCGGAGTCGGCGGAGGCGATGAACGTCGACATAGACGACGTGCGGGCCTGGGGCCTGGACGTGGCGCTCGTCCTCGACCGGCTGGTCGACGGCGACCTGCGCGGCATGTTCGACGGTCCGACGACCGTCGGCATCGACCTCGACGCGCCGTTGATCGTCTTCGACCTGTCCCACATCGACCGCAACTCGATCGCCATGCCGATCCTCATGGCGATCGTCGGCGTCTGGCTGGAGCACACCTGGATCCGCCCCGACCGGAAGAAGCGCATCTTCCTGGTCGAGGAGGCCTGGCACATCATCAACAGCCCGTTCGTGGCACAGCTGTTCCAGCGGCTGCTGAAGTTCGGGCGACGCCTCGGCCTGTCCTTCGTGGCGGTGGTGCACCATCTCTCGGACGTCGTCGACGGAGCGGCGGCCCGGGAGGCGGCGGCGATCCTGAAGATGGCCTCGACCAGGACGATCTACGCCCAGAAGGCCGACGAGGCCAGATCGACGGGCCGGGTCCTCGGCCTGCCGCGCTGGGCGGTCGAGATCATCCCGACCCTGACGCCCGGCATCGCCGTCTGGGACGTCAACGGCAACGTGCAGGTGGTCAAGCACCTCATCACGGAGAAGGAACGGCCGCTCGTCTACACCGACCGCGCCATGACGGAGTCGGCGCCGCTCCACGACCTCCCGGAGGACGTCCAGGCCGCCGAATGGGAGGCGGAGCAACGGGCCGCCCTGATGGAACGGCAGCTGAACAACCCCTCCGAGTCCACGGTGGCGTGAGATGACCGGGGAGCGGCGGGAAGGCGGCGTGCCCGACGGGCTGTTGGTGGGGCTCCTGGGCTTCCTGCTCAGTCTGATCCTGCTGGTGTGGACGGCGACCGGCCTGGCCGCCCTGTTCTCGCAGGGCGCCTGGCCGGCCGGGGTCACCTTCGCCAGGACCCCGCTGGCCGTCCGCTCGCTGGTCGGCCGGCCGCAGGACCTGGCGGCCGCGTGGCCGGAGACGCCGCCGGCCGCGCTGTCGGGGTACGGCCTGTTCTGGGGGGTTCTCATCAGCGAGCTGATGGTGCTCGCGGTTCTCACGGTGTTCGTCGTGGGGACGCTGGCGCGCTGGCGGGCGGTACGGGAGGACAGGAGGAACCCGTACGGCGCCGGGCACCCCGCCTCGGCCTCGGCACGCCGCCGGGTCTCGTCGAAGGCCGCGCGCGGTGCGGAGGCCGACGCCGAGGTGACGCAGCGCGGCGAGGTGACGCAGGGCGGCGAGGTCACACGGGTCGCCGATGAGGCGCCGCCCGGCTTCGAGAGGCCGGTCACCGTCGAGGAATCCCCCGCCGGGCCCCCTCCGCCGCCCGTCACCGGGCACGTCGCCGATGGCATCGCCGGGCCGGTCGAGGCCGCCGTTCCGGGGGGCGGGGCCCTCGGGACCGTCACCCCCGCTCCGGCCCGGGTGCCCGGAGCCCCGGTGACCGCCCCCGGGCCCGACCCGCTCGGGGCGACGGCACAGGCCGGGCCCCTCCTGCCCGGGCTTCCCTCGCCCCGCGCCCCGCGTCTGCTCTACGGAACCCCCGCGACCCGCCGCCCCGCGGTCCTCCAAGCCGTCCAGGACGCCGAGGGGCCCGCGCTCGTCGTCACCTCCGACCCCACCGTGTGGGCCGACACCAAGGACGCCCGCGCCAAGCTCGGCCCCGTCCTCGTCTACGACCCCGGACACCTGTGCGACACCCCGGCCCGGCTCCACTGGTCCCCCACCGACCGCTGCGAGGACCCCGACACGGCCCGGGAACGCGCGGTCGCGCTGCTCGCCCCCGTCCGCCCGCCGTCCCGGCTCGACGCCGCGGTCGCCGACACCGCGGAAACGCTCCTGCGCTGCTGGCTGCACGCCGCCGCGATCGACGGCCGCCCGTTCAAGCAGGTCCACCGCTGGGCCCAGGGCGCGGGCGCGCACGAACCCGTACGCGTCCTCAGGACGCACGCCAAGGCCGGCTCCGGTCACGCCGGACTCCTGGAGTCCGCGCTCACCGCACATCCCGAACGCCGCGAGATGGCACAGCAGCTGACGGCCCGTGCGCTGTCCTCGCTGTCGTCGATCCACATCCGGGACGCCTGCACCCCCCATCGAACGGATTCCCTGACCTTGGAATCATTCGTCGACGAAGGGGGCACCCTCTATGTGGTGGGCGAACCGATCGAGGACCCGCGCACCCGACCCGGCGCGATGCCCCTGCTGACCGCTTTCACCGCGAGCGTGGTCGAGCACGGCCGCCGCATGGCCGCACGGTCATCCGACGGTCGGCTCGACCCACCAATGACGCTCGTCCTCGACGACGTGGCCGCGGTGGCCCCCCTTCCCCGGCTTCCGGAGCTGCTGGCGCACGGCCAGGACAAGGGGATGCCCGCCCTGGTCCTGCTCCGTTCCCGGGAACAGGCGCGGGCGCGCTGGCCGGAGGAGACCCTCAGCTCCTGAACTCCCGGTCGGGCGCGTAGACGGCCCCGGCCTCCCGGCCGAGTGCGGTGTGCAGCGGACGGAGCGCCGACCGCGCGGCCGCCGCGTCGGCGAAGCCGAGCGGGACGCGTACCGCGCCGCTGCCCGAGCGCCCCCGGAAGGCCTGGGGCAGTGAGGTCGCCGCCCTGCCCCGCACGACACCCAGCAGGAGCCATTCGTCGCGGGCGGCTCCCCGCGGCACCACGGTCACGGCGTCCACGACGGACCAGCCCGCACGCCACCGGAAAGCGCCCCGGGTGACCGAGAGTCCGCTCGCGTCCACGCGCACGACGGTCTCGTCCGCCCCGAGCCGGGACCCGAAGCCGGCCATCGCGAGGGCCACGAGGAAGGCCGTGACCACCAGCAGGAACGAGCCCTGGAAGAGCCCGAGCAGCAGTCCGGCGACGAAGACCGCGGGCGCGCCGTACAGCAGCGCCCGGTTGCCCGGGCTCCGGACGGGCTTCCCGCAGTGCACGGCGACCACCCCGGCGGCGGGCCCGGCCACGGGCGGACGGTCGGCGGCCCGCCCGACGACGGAAGCGGCGGGGCGTCGTCGGCCGGCGGCGCGCCCGGCGGAGGCCGGGGTGACGGGCCTGCCCCCCGCCACGGCCCGGGCGGGCGTCGTCGACCGGGGCTCCGAAGCGGCCTTCGCGGCGGGCTCGCCGGCCGGCGGCGCGGAAGCCCGCCCGGCACCGGGCGCGGAGGCGGGTCTCGACACGTTCTTCCTCGCGGCGGGCAGGTGCACCACCCTCGGGTCCGGCGTTCCCGACGAGGGCCGTACGGGCGGGGCCGCGTCCTCGGGCACCTCGTCCGCGGGCTCCGGCACCCCGCCCACGGCCTCCGGCCCGGGCCGCGCCGCCACGCGCCGCGTGCCGCCCGCCGGGCGGGCCATCGCCCCGCCCGCGCTGAGCAGTTCGAGCAGCTCCGCCGCCGTGGGCCGGCCTTCCGGTTCCTTCGCCAGGCAGAGCGTGACCAACCCCCGGAGCGTCTCCGGCACCCCGTCGAGGCGCGGCGCGTCGTGGACCACCCGGTACAGCAGCGCCGGCACGCTCCCCGCGCCGAACGGGCCCGCGCCCGTCGCCGCGAACGCCAGTACCGCGCCCAGCGAGAAGAGGTCGCTCGCGGCCCCGACCTTCGCCCCCGTCGCCTGCTCCGGCGACATGAACCCGGGCGTGCCGACCACCAGCCCCGTCCCGGTCAGCGCCGTGGCGCCCTCCAGGGCCTTGGAGATGCCGAAGTCGATGACCCGTGGCCCGTCCCCGGTGACCAGCACGTTCGACGGCTTGAGGTCGCGGTGGACGAGACCGGCGCGGTGGACCGCCTCCAGCGCCTCGGCCAGGCCGGCGGCCAGGCGCCGTAACTCCCCCTCGGGCAGCGGCCCCTCGTCCACGACCAGCTGTCCGAGGTCCGGCGCCTCGATGTAGGCGCTCGCGACCCAGGGCATCGCCGCCTCCGGGTCCGCGTCGACGACCGGCGCCGTCCAGAAGCCGCCGACCGTGCGGGCGGCCTCGATCTCCCGCCGGAATCGGTGCCGGAAGCCGGGGTCGGTGGCCAGGTGGGGCCGCACCACCTTCACCGCGACCCGCCGGCCGCTGACCGACTCCCCCAGGAACACCTGCCCCATCCCGCCCTCACCGAGCCGGGCGGTCAGCCGGTACGGTCCGATCGCGGCCGGATCCTCCGGCGTCAAATCCTGCACGCTTCCCCCGAGTTCGCACGGTGTCGCTCGCACCCAAGCCTGGCAGGTCGCGGCCTTTCCAGCGGGGTTTTCGCCACCACGACCGCGGGAGGGACCTGCCCGGGCCGGGGGGCCGGACACGCGTCAGGGCCGGCGCAGCTCGTACTCCAGCTCCTGCGCGGACTCGTCCCCCGGGACGGCCACCCGCTCGCCGGTCGCGACGAAGCCGAACCGCCGGTAGAAGGCCGCGGCCCGGGCGTTGTCCTCGTGGACGTACAGCCGTACCCGCTCGACCCTCGGTTCCGGCAGAGACCAGGACCACTCGACGCCCGCCCGGAAGAGTTCCTCGGTCAGCCCCGTCCCGCGCGCCTCCGGCCGTACGTACACCCCCACGATGTGCGTCTGGTCGACGGTCGCCGCCTCACCGAAGCGCACCTCGTCCGAAGGCCGCTCGACCAGGACCGAGATCGTGCCCGCCCAGCTTCCGTCCGGTGCCTCGGCCACGAACTGGCGCACGCCCGTCCCGCTCTCGGAGGCCCCCTCGGCCCGCTCCTGCCAGAAGGAGTCGGGGCGCTCGGACGCGGCCTCGTGGGTGTCGAGGAAGGCGATGTGCGCCACCGGGTCCCGCAGGGCGGCCAGCCGGATCTCGCGGGTCTTCTCCCACTCGTCGGCGCGGATCGTGCGTATCGAATAGTCCATGCGTCCATCCTCGCGACGGCCGCACCGCGCTGACAAGCGCATATACGCGCCGGCGGGCCCTCCCTCGTACCGCGGTACTACGCGGCCGGCCACCGGCCCGACCACGGGCGGACGTTCCGGCGGGGCGCGGTGCCTAGCGTCGTGGACATGATCCGAGCTGAAGAACTCACCAAGCGGTACGGCGACCGGACCGTCGTCCGCGACCTCGGCTTCACCGTCCACCCTGGCACCGTCACCGGCTTCCTGGGCCCCAACGGCGCCGGCAAGTCCACGACCCTGCGGATGATCCTCGGCCTCGACGCCCCGACCCGCGGCCGGGCCACCGTCGGCGGCCGGGCCTACGCGGACCATCCCGCGCCGCTCACCGAGGTCGGGGCCCTGCTGGAAGCCCGCTCCCTCCATCCGGGGCGCTCCGCCTTCCACCATCTGACGGCGCTCGCCCTCACCCACGGGATCCCCCGCTCCCGTGTGGAGCACGTCCTCGGCCTCACCGGGCTGAGCGAGGTCGCCGGCACCCGCGTCAAGGGCTTCTCGCTCGGCATGGGCCAGCGGCTCGGCATCGCCGCGGCCCTGCTCGGGGACCCCGCCACGATCATCCTGGACGAGCCGGTCAACGGCCTTGACCCGGAGGGCGTGCGGTGGATCCGTACGCTCCTCAGGTCGCTGGCCGCCGAGGGCCGTACGGTGCTCGTCTCCTCCCACCTGATGAGCGAGATGGCACTGACCGCCGACCATCTGATCGTCATCGGCAAGGGCCGCCTCCTCGCCGACACGAGCGTCGCCGCGCTCGTGCGGGAGTCGGGCGGCGCCTCGGTCCGGGTCGTCACCCCGGAGGCGGAGCGGCTGCGCGGGCTCCTGCCGGGCGCGCGGATCGTGACGGAGGCGCCCGACACCCTCCGCGTCAGCGACGTCGACGCCTCCCACATCGGCCGCACCGCCGCCGCCCACGGGGTGCCGCTGTACGAGCTGACACCGCAGACCGCCTCCCTCGAGCAGGCGTTCATGGACCTCACCCACGACTCCGTCGAATACCAGGGAGCCACGGCATGACCGCCTCCGTGTACGGCATCACCCCGTCCCGCGTCCTGCGCGCGGAATGGCACAAGCTCCGGACCCTGCGCTCCACATGGACCACACTCACCCTCGGCGTCGTACTGCTGCTCGGCGTCGGCGTCCTCATGGGCGCCACCTACACCTCCGGCGGCGGCGACTCCGACGTGGACACCGTGGTCCTCGCGCTCTACGGCTCCCAGCTCAGCGGGATCTGCCTCGCGGTCCTCGGGATCCTGGTCACGGCCGGCGAGTACGCGACGGGCCTGATCCGTGCCTCGCTGACCGCGGTGCCCCGCCGGCTGCCGGTGCTGTGGGCGAAGGCCGCGGTGTTCACGGGGGTCGCCTTCACCGTGTCCCTGGTGACGGCCCTGGTCACGTTCGAGGTCGCCCAGGTCTTCCTGTCCGACACCGACCAGGCCGCCTCCCTGACGGACGACGGTGTCCTGGGCGCCGTCGCGGGCAACGCCGCGGGCGTCACGCTGCTCGCACTGATCGCCCTCGGCCTCGGGGCCGCCCTGCGCTCGGTGCCCGGCGCACTGGGCGCCTTCATCGGCGGGGTGATGGTGCTGCCCGAGGTCCTCGGCATCCTGCCCTACGAGGCCGTGGAAACGGCGGTGAAGTACTTCCCCACCCAGGCCGCCGGAGCCCTCGGCTCGGCCGCCCCGATGCCCGGCGCGGCGGCTCCCGGCGCCGCGCTGACAGCCCTGTGCCTGTGGGCCGCGGCGGCGCTCGCCGTCCCCGCGGTGCTGCTGCGCCGCCGGGACGTCTGAGGGCACGGGCGACGATCGAGGGTGTCGCCGAGGAGGGCGGACGTATGAGGATGACCGAGTGACCATGGAGCCGGGACGTACCCCAGGAGGCAGCTCGGGCACGCATGGCGGTACGGACCCGGGGGACGGCACGGACGCCCCACCGCTCAGCCGCTACCTCCAGAACCAGGCGGCCCGGGCACGGGTCTTCGACGCGCGCCGCCCCCGGGTCTGGGACCTCGCCCTCACGGGTTTCTGGACGATCGCCGTACTCACGGACGCGGCGGGCGGCTGGCGGAACATCGCCCGCGACCCGTCCGTTCCGGTCTGGCTGGTGGTGGCGATGAGCCTGGGCTTCGCCGTACCGCTGCTGTGGCGGCGGACCCGTCCGATGCCCGTACTGCTGCTGATGGCGTGTGTGTCGCTGGTCGACTCCTGGTCCGGCGCCGCCCTCCAGGCCGCGTACCTCCAGCTGATCGCGGTCTTCCACATCGCGCTGCGGCTGCCGTTGCGCTCGCTGGCCCTGACTCCCGCCCTGGTCGTCCCCCCACTGGTGGTCCTCGCGATCCGCCACCCGCAGGGCAGCTGGGACCAGCATGTCGTCCCGACCCTGACGACGTACGCGATGGTCGTACTGCTCGGCATCGCGGTCCGTTCGCGGAAGGACTACACGGAGGGGCTGGTCGAACGGGCCCGTCGGCTGGAGGTGGAACGCGACCAGCAGGCCCGGCTGGCCGCGGCGGCCGAACGCACCCGGATCGCGCGGGAGATGCACGACATCATCGGCCACAACCTGTCCGTCATCACCGGCCTCGCGGACGGCGGCCGGTACGCGGCGGCGAGAAGCCCCGAGCGAGCCGCCCAGGCCCTGGACGCGATCGGGACGACGAGCCGGGAGGCCCTCGCCGAACTCCGTCGCCTGCTGGGGGTACTGCGCGAGGACCCGGCGACCGGCACGGACGCCGTCCGCGATCCGCAGCCTTCGCTGGCCGACCTCGACACCCTGCTCGCCGGAGTGAGGGACGCGGGGCTTCCGGTACGGGTCGTCATCGCCGACGCCCCCGGTCGGGGGACCCTGCCCCTGTCGGCCGGCGCCCAGCTGACCGTCTACCGCTGTGTCCAGGAGGCGTTGACCAACACCCTCCGCCACGCGGGCGCGGGGGCGACGGCATCGGTGCTCCTGACGTACGGGGAAGAGGAACTGACGGTGGAGGTGACGGATTCGGGGACGGGCGGGCCCGCCGTCCCGGGAGCCGGGCAGGGCCTGACGGGAATGCGTGAGCGGGCGGCCCTCTACGACGGCACACTCGAAGCCGGCCCCCTGCCGGCCGGCGGCTGGCGCATCCTGCTCCGACTCCCCCTGGAGGGCTCCCCCTCGTGACCACCGTGCTCATCGCGGACGACCAGGCGATGCAACGCTTCGGATTCCGCATGCTGTTGGAGAGCCAGGACGACATGACGGTCGTGGGGGAGGCGGCGAACGGCACCGAGGCGATCCGGCTGGTGGACCGCTTCCACCCGGACGTGGTGCTGATGGACATCCGGATGCCGGGTCTCGACGGCATCGAGGCGACCCGCCGCATCATCGCCACGGGTGCCCGCACCCGGGTCCTGATCGTCACCACCTTCGACCTGGACGAGTACGCCTACGACGGCCTGCGCGCCGGCGCCAGCGGATTCCTCGTCAAGGACGCCCAGCCGGAGGAGCTCCTGGCGGGCGTCCGCGCGGTCGCGAGCGGCGACGCGGTGGTGGCCCCGAGCCTCACCCGTCGGCTGCTGGACGCCTACGTCCAGCACCTGCCCGCTGCCCCGGGCTCCCGGTCGACGCCTCCGGCGCCGGATCCGCGGCTGGCCTCCCTGACGGAACGGGAACGGGAGATCCTCACCGTCATCGGGCAGGGCTGGACGAACACCGAGATCGCCGGCCGTCTCCATCTCGCGGAGTCCACGGTGAAGACCCATGTGAGCCGCATCCTGGCGAAGACCGGCGCCCGCGACCGCGTCCAGGCGGTGATCCTCGCGTACGACACCCAGCTGGTGTCACCCGCGTAGGGATGCCCGGGGCCTGGGGTGCCGGCTTGGTGCTCCAGCACTGTCGGCCGGCATGCCGCCTGGCAGCGGCAAGCGGTCCGGACCTGCCCTCGGACCGGACCGCTCACCGCGTGCTACCCCCTAGGCCGCTTGGCCCGCCGGGTGGAAGTTGATGCGTTCACGGATGACGGGGAAGCCGGCCTTGGCGAAGTTCCTGGCCATGGGGAAGTTGGACTGGTCCGTCGCTCCGCTGACGAACTCCGCGCCCTGCTCGACGAGGAGGTGGGTGCACTCCGCGAGGAGGTCGTAGGCGTAGCCGCGACCGCGCTGTTCCGGGACGACTCCGATGAAGCCGATCGTCGGGCCGGAGGGGTTGTGGGCCGGGATGTGGATGCCGGCCAGGTCGCCCTCCGGCGTGTGTGCGACCTGCCACCATTCCCGTGGGGAGGGGCACCAGTGGAAGAAGTCGAGTTCCTCCTGGGCGGCCTGGTCGAGGCCGCCCTCCTCGATGGCCCTGAGCGCGTGGGCGTCCAGGGTCGCGGAGTGGATGCGGCGCAACGCGTCGAAGAACACGGTGTCGTCGGGTTCGGCGCTGAAGCGCAGGCGTCCGGGCCGCTCGGGCAGACCTCGCTCGGGGGTCCAGCGGTACAGGAAGCGTTCCACCAGGAGTTCGTACCCTGCGGCTCGTGCGGCGGCGAAGCGCGCCTCGGCTCCGGCGCGCAGGTGGGTCTCTTCCCGCCAGCCGCCGGGCAGGTTGATCTCGAGTTCGACCTGCCAGGGAGCGGAGCGCAGGAGTTCGGCCCCGGCCTCCTCCTCGCCCTCGGCCACGTCGAACCAGTTGATGTTGACGGGCTCCGAGTCGTCGGGGCCGCCCCACCACGCACCGCGTGCGACGACCTCGCCGTCGCGCAGGGCGACGCGCTTCCAGTCGGGGCGGAACCGGGTACGCCGGTGGCCTTCACCGGCGCCGAGGGGGTCGGGGTGTGCGTCGAAAAGATGTGCGTCGCTCGCGGAGAGCGCGCGGATGACCGGATCGGTCATGGATTCCTCCGGGATACAGGCTGCTTGGAGCGCTCCCGGTCAGAACGGACGAACTACGCCGGGACAGCAGAAGGGGGAGCGCTGGAAAGGTGTGAACTGCACGGCACTCGCCTCCTTCCATCCATCTCAGGGCGTGAAGCCACACAGTACGTGATCTTCCGCGGGTCCGTCCACGGATTTCCGCGCCCCTCGGCCTGCCGCGGGCCGTCGAGCCGGCCGCATCCGGTCCGGAACGCAGAAAAGCCCCGCACCATAAGGTGCGGGGCTTTCCCACAATGATTGTTCGGCGGCGTCCTACTCTCCCACAGGGTCCCCCCTG
>NZ_JBICYQ010000017.1:0-208455 GCF_043201055.1 Streptomyces sp. NPDC048338 | reverse complement strand
GGGGCGCGTGCGCGGGCCCCCCCCCCGCCGGGGGGCTATCCCCCCCCCCCCGCGGGGGGGGCGCGGGGGGGCGCCGCCCCCGGGGGGCCCGGGCGGGGGGGGGCCCGGGGCCCCCGCACCCCCCCACGGCCGGCCGTCCCCTCGGTCAGGCGAGCTTCTTCAGGACCTCCGCCGCGAGGGGCGCGGAGGAGGCGGGGTTCTGCCCGGTGACGAGGTTGCGGTCGACGACCACGTACGGCGCCCACGGCTCGCTCACCCGGACGTCGACCCCCGCCTCGGTCAGGCGGGTCTCCAGCAGCCACTTCGCCTTCTCGGCGAGGCCGGCCTGGGTCTCCTCCACGTTGCTGAAGGCGGCGACCCGGTAGCCCGCGAAGGCGTTGGTGCCGCCCTCGTCGACGGCGGCGAGCAGGGCCGCCGGGCCGTGGCAGACGACGGCCAGGGGCTTGCCCGACTTCAGCGCCGCGACGAGCAGCCGCCCCGAGTCGGCGTTCACGGCGAGGTCCTCCATGGGGCCGTGGCCGCCGGGGTAGAAGACGGCGTCGTAGTCGTCGATCCGTACGTCCTCCAGCCGCACCGGATGCCGCAGGGCGGAGAGGGAGGCGAGCGCCGAGGCGACCTTCTCGGCGCCCTCGGGCCCGCCGTTGAACTCGGGGGCGAGGCTGCCCTGGTCGACGGTGGGCTCGACGCCGCCCGGGGTGGCCACGACGACCTCGTGTCCCGCGGCCGTGAACGCCTCGTACGGGGCGACGGCCTCCTCGGCCCAGAAGCCGGTCGGGTGCTTGGTGCCGTCGGCGAGGGTCCAGTGGTCGGCGCCGGTCATCACGAAAAGGATCTTCGACATGCTGAGCTCACTCCGGAAGGAAGGAAGGGGAGGGGGGGACGGGGGCCGAGGGCGGGACGGGTGCTCGCCGGGGGCTCGGTCGGCCCGAGGCGGCGTCGTCCGCGCCGTCGCGCGCCGACGTTCCGTGCACGGACCGCCGGCGTGGCGACGTCTTCGACGGTAGGCCGGTCGGTCATCGATATCCAATGGGGAATCCGATGTCCGGCATTGGAATCCCGATGGGTCCCCCGGTCGGGCGTACGCGGTGCCCCGTCGGTCCGCCACCGGAAGCACGCGGTGCCCCGTCGGTCCGCCACCCGAACCACGCGCGTGCGCCGGCGCCGGCACGGTCGCATGGCGACGTCCTGGCCACCGACCTAGCCTGGGCAGGAGTGCCGCATTCCGGCCCAGATCCGCGCAGCGGAAGGGTGACAGTCTTGAGCGCGTCCGACGAGGAACAGCGACAGGTCGAGCACCGTGTGGGGCCCGAACCCACGGGAGACCCGGAGTTCCGTCCCTACCACCATCCCGCCGCCGGCTGGGGCGCCGCCAAGAGCGTGACGAACTTCCTGGTGCGCGAGGGCGCGCTGGTGGACGGCCCCCGGGCCATCATGCGGATGAACCACGAGAACACGGGCTTCGACTGCCCGGGCTGCGCCTGGCCGGACGACACCAAGGGCCTGCACCTCGACATCTGCGAGAACGGGATCAAGCACGTCACCTGGGAGATGACGCGTAAGCGCGTCGGGCGGGAGTTCTTCGCCGCCCACTCCGTGACCGAGCTGTCGGGGTGGAGCGACCACGAACTGGAGAACCAGGGCCGGCTGACCGAGCCGATGGTCTACGACCCCGACACGGACCACTACGTCCCCGTCAGCTGGAAGGACGCCTTCGAGGTCGTCGGCCGGGCCCTGCGCGGGCTGGAGTCCCCGCACCAGGCGTCGTTCTACACGTCCGGGCGCCTCGGGAACGAAGCCACCTTCCTGTACCAGTTGATGGCTCGCGAGCTGGGCACCAACAACCTGCCGGACTGCTCGAACATGTGCCACGAGGCCAGCGGGCGCGCGCTGCAGGCGTCCCTCGGCACCGGCAAGGGCACCGTCGACCTCAAGGACTGGGAGGTGACCGACGCGCTCTTCATCCTGGGCGTCAACGCCGCCTCCAACGCGCCCCGGATGCTCACCGCCCTCGCCGAGGCGCACGACCGCGGCGCCCGGATCGTGCACGTCAACCCGCTGGTCGAGGCGGCCGCCACGCGCACCATCGTCCCGCACGACTTCACGGACATGGCGCTGTTCAGAACGACCCGGACCAGCACCCTCAACCTGCAGCCGCGCATCGGCGGCGACATGGCGCTGCTGCGGGGCATGGCCAAGGCGATCCTGGAGCAGTCCGCGACCGACCCCAAGGCGCTGGACCGGGAGTTCGTCGAGCGCCACACCACCGGCTTCGACGCGTACCGCGCCGTGTGCGAGGCCACGCCGTGGGACGAGATCGAGCACCAGTCCGGCGTCACCCGAGCCGACATCCTGAAGGCCGCCCGGGTCTACCGGGAGGCGGACCGCAGCATCGTCAGCTGGTGCCTGGGCCTCACCCAGCACGAGCACGGCGTCGACACGGTGCGCGAGATCGTCAACCTCCTGCTGCTGCGGGGCAACCTGGGGCGTGAGGGTGCGGGGCCGTCGCCCGTGCGCGGCCACAGCAACGTCCAGGGCAACCGCACCTGCGGGATCGACCACCGGCCCACCGACGCGTTCCTGGACCGAATGGCCGAGGTCTGCAAGATCGACCCGCCGCGCGAGCACGGTCTGGACACCGTCCGCACCATCCGGGCCATGCACGCGGGCGAGGTGAAGGTGTTCGTCGGCATGGGCGGCAACTTCGCCCTCGCGGCCCCCGACACCCCGTACACCTACGAGGCGTTGCGTGCCTGCGACCTGACCGTCCAGGTGAGCACCAAGCTCAACCGCAGCCACATCGTGCACGGACGGCGGGCGCTGATCCTGCCGTGCCTCGGCCGCACGGAGAAGGACCACCAGCGCAAGGGCGTCCAGAGCACGTCCGTCGAGGACTCGATGAGCATGGTGCACCTGTCCGTCGGCATGAAGCGTCCCGCCTCCCCGCACCTGCTGTCCGAGCCGGCCATCGTCGCCGGCATGGCGCGCGCCGCGCTGCCCGACAGCGAGACGCCCTGGGAGTGGTACATCGAGGACTACGACCGCATCCGCGACACGATGGCGCGGGCGCTCGACGGGTTCGAGGACTTCAACCGCCGTGTCCGCCTGCCCCTCGGGTTCCGCATCAAGCAGCCGGCCCGCGAACTGGTCTTCCTCACCCCGTCCGGGCGCGCCGAGTTCTCCACCGCCGCCCTGCCCGACGTCGTCCCCGCCCCCGGGACCCTGGCGCTCGGCACCATGCGGTCCCACGACCAGTGGAACACCACCATCTACTCCGACAACGACCGCTACCGCGGCATCAAGAACCTGCGCACGCTCGTCTTCATGAACCGGGACGACATGCGCGAGCGCGGCATCACCGAACTCGGCCGTGTCGACATCACGAGCACCGCCAAGGACGGCAGCCGGCGCCACCTCGAGGGCTACCTCGCCGTCCCCTACGACATCCCCCGCGGCTGCGCTGCCGGATACATGCCCGAGATGAACGTCCTGTGCGCCCTCGGCGACTACAGCACCCAGAGCGACCAGCCGATCATGAAGCACGTCAAGGTCACCATCGACCCCGCCGCCTGACGGGCCGCCCGCCCCGCCGTCCCGCCCGTCCCGCCGTCTCCCGAGGCGGGACGGCTTCCGTCGCCACTGTGAGGGCCCGTGCAACTCTGGCTTCCGCGCTCCGCGGTTCCCCGGCTCGTGAACGCGTCGCTCTTCGGACTGGTCGTCGGCGTCCTCGTGGGTCTGGGGCGGGAGACACCCCTCGGGATCCTGGCCGGGATCTTCGCCGCCGAGACCTTCTTCGTCGTGACCGGCTGGATCGTGCTCTGGCCGATGGACGCCGCCGAGACCCATCGCAACGCGCGGCGCGAGGACTTCAGGCCGCTCGTCGAGGAACTCGCCGTCGTCGCGGCAGCCGTGTGCGGTCTGGCCGGCATCGTGCTGCTGCTCCTGGTCGGCGACTCGCGCGACAGCCACACCGCCGCGGCGACGGCGCTCGGCGGTGTCTTCATGGCCTGGGCGGCCCTGCACCTGATGTACGCCACCCGTTACGCGCACCTGTACTACCTGACGTCCGACGGAGGCATCGACTTCAACACCCAGAGCCCGCCGGCCTACAGCGACTTCCTCTACTTCAGCTACAACCTGGGCATGACCTACCAGGTCTCGGACACGGACGTCTCCAGCTCGAGGATCCGGGCGGTGGCCCTGCGGCACTGTCTGCTGTCTTACGTCTTCGGGGCCAGCATTCTCGCCACCACGATCAACCTCGTCACCGGAATCGTGACGGGCTGACCGGCCCCGGGGCGAGAGCGTCGCGCTCCGGGCGGCACGTGACGACAGGACCCGGGGGTGGTCAGGTGGTGCGCCCCGCACTAGACAACGTTGTCAGAACCGAGGCAGAGTGTGCGGAGCGCACGAGCGGGACGCGTCGGGACGCCATGGACGGGAACCGTCGCGGTACCGCCGGCCACGCCTGCCCGGAACGACCGAAAGTGACCCCGAAGCCTCGGAACCGCCCCCGCTCCGACAGGTGTTCTCCCACCGGTCGCCTCCCGCCGGAACCGTGTTCGCCCGCACGCCTCCTCCGCCCAGGAAACAGACGCCATGGACCTCCTCTCCACCACCGTTCAGCCCTACGCGTGGGGCTCCACCACCGCCCTGCCCCGGCTCATGGGCCTCCCGCCGACCGGCGAACCCCAGGCCGAACTGTGGATGGGCGCCCACCCGGCGGCGCCGTCGCTCGTCGAACGCGGTGGTGTCACGATCCCCCTCGACCGCGTCATCACGGCCGACCCCGGAGGCGAGCTGGGAGCGTCCGTGCTGCGCCGCTTCGGTCCCCGGCTGCCGTTCCTGCTGAAGCTGCTCGCCGCGGACGCCCCGCTCTCCCTCCAGGTCCACCCGGACGCGGAGCGGGCGGCCGCGGGCTTCGCGGCGGAGAACGCGCGGGGCATCCCGCTGGACGCCCCGCACCGCAACTACCGGGACGGGCAGCACAAGCCGGAGATGATCGTCGCCCTGACCGCCTTCGACGGGCTGTGCGGCTTCAGGCCGCCCGCGGAGTGCGCGGCCCTGTTCGACGATCTGGGGGTTCCCGCCCTGCGTCCGTACGCCGGGACGTTGCGGACGGCTCCGGAGGAGTCCGCGCTGAGGGCCGTGTTCACCGCGTTCCTCGCCCCCGGGCCCGGCCTGCTGGACGCCGTCACCGAGGCCCTCGCGCGCGCGGCCGGGCGGGAAGGGGCACGGCGGCCGGACTTCGTCGCGTACCGGGCGATCGCGCGGGCGCATCCGGGCGACGCCGGGCTCCTGCCCGCGCTGATGCTGCGTCATGTGCGACTCGCCCCGGGCGAGGCGCTCCACCTCGAGGCGGGTGTGCCGCACGCGTACCTGTCCGGGCTCGGGGTGGAGGTCATGGCCGGGTCCGACAACGTCCTGCGGTGCGGGCTGACGACCAAGCACGTGGACACGGACGAACTCCTCGCAGTCGTCCGGTTCGCCGCTCCGCCGTCCCGCGTCCTCGGGCCGGGGCCGGAGGGGCTCGCGGACGAGTACGTCTACCCGGCCCCGGTCGACGACTTCCGGCTCTCCCGGATCACGCTGAGGGCCGACGGCGCACCGCGGCACCTAGGCGGGGACGCGCCCCAGATCGTCCTGTGCACCGAGGGGGAGGCCCTGCTGACGTCCGCGGCGGCCACGGTGCGGATCGGGCCCGGCCGTGCCGTCTACGTACCCGCGGGGGAGCGGACCGAGGTGGCGGGGGAGGGCACCGTCTTCCGGGCCACCGTGCCGCCCGAGCACGCGGCGGCGCCGTCGGGCCGCGTCCCCGTCTCCGCTCCGGCGGAGCCGGCCGCGGCCCGCTGACGGGCGGACCGCGGCCGTCATGCACCGGTCCGGGGCGGCGCGGAGCACCTCCCGGAGCGGGAAGGTCCGGGCCCGCCGTCACCGGCCGGCCCGGACCCTGCGGGCGTCGGCCGCCCGGGCCGTGGGTGTCCCGTCGACCCGGCCGGGCCGACGGGACACCCCGCACGGGATCAGGCGACGTCGAACCGGTCCAGGTCCATCACCTTGCTCCAGGCGGCGACGAAGTCCCGCACGAACTTCTCCTTCGCGTCGTCGCTCGCGTAGACCTCGGCCAGCGCGCGCAGCTCGGAGTTCGAGCCGAAGACGAGGTCGGCCCGGCTGCCGGTCCACCGGACCTCGCCCGTGGCGGCGTCGCGGCCCTCGAACGTGTTCGCGTCCGAGGAGGTCGCCGTCCACTCGGTGCCCAGGTCGAGCAGGTTGACGAAGAAGTCGTTCGTCAGCGACCCGGGGGTCGTCGTGAAGACGCCCAGCGAGGACTGCTGGTGGTTGGCGCCGAGCACGCGCAGGCCGCCGACCAGGACCGTCAGTTCCGGGGCGCTGAGCGTCAGCAGGTTCGCCCTGTCGAGCAGCAGGTACTCGGCGGGAAGGCGGTTGCCCTTGCCGAGGTAGTTGCGGAACCCGTCGGCCGACGGCTCGATCGCGGCGAACGACTCCACGTCCGTCTGGTCCTGGGCGGCGTCCACGCGGCCCGGGGTGAACGGCACCTCGACCGCGAAGCCCGCGGCCTCGGCGGCCTTCTCCACGCCCGCCGAGCCGGCGAGCACGATGAGGTCGGCCAGCGAGACGCCCTGACCGGCGGACCGGGCGGAGTTGAAGGACTCCCGGACCCCCTCCAGGACACGGAGGACGGACGCCAGCTCGTCGGGCTCGTTGACCTGCCAGCCCCGCTGCGGTTCGAGGCGGATCCGGGCGCCGTTGGCGCCGCCGCGCTTGTCGCTGCCGCGGAAGGAGGAGGCCGACGCCCACGCGGTCGACACGAGCTGGGAGACCGTCAGGCCGGAGCCGAGGACCAGCTCCTTGAGCGCGGCCACGTCGTCGGCGGCGAGCGGCTCGTACGTCGCCTCGGGCAGCGGGTCCTGCCAGAGCAGCACCTCGGACGGGACCTCGGGCCCGAGGTAGCGCGCGACCGGGCCCATGTCACGGTGCGTCAGCTTGTACCAGGCGCGGGCGAAGGCGTCCGCGAACGCGGCGGGGTCCTCGTGGAAGCGGCGCGAGATCGGCTCGTAGACCGGGTCGAAGCGCAGCGACAGGTCCGTCGTCAGCATCGTCGGGGCGTGCCGCTTCGACGGGTCGTGCGCGTCCGGCACGGTGTCCGACCCGGCGCCCTCCTTCGGCCGCCACTGGTGGGCGCCCGCCGGGCTCTTGAACAGCTCCCACTCGTAACCGAAGAGGATGTCGAAGAAGCTGTTGTCCCACTGCGTCGGCGTGTCGGTCCAGATGCCCTCCAGGCCGCTGGTGATCGCGTCGCCGCCCTTGCCCGTGCCGTGGGAGTTCTTCCAGCCCAGGCCCTGCTGCTCGATCGGGGCGGCCTCGGGGTCGGCGCCGACCGCGTCCGCGGGGCCCGCGCCGTGGGTCTTGCCGAAGGTGTGGCCGCCGGCGATCAGGGCGACCGTCTCCTCGTCGTTCATCGCCATCCGGCGGAAGGTCTCCCGGATGTCGCGGGCCGCGGCGATCGGGTCCGGGTTGCCGTTCGGCCCTTCCGGGTTGACGTAGATGAGCCCCATCTGGACGGCGCCGAGCGGGTTCTCCAGCTCCCGGTCGCCGCTGTAGCGCTCGTCGCCGAGCCAGGTCGTCTCCGGGCCCCAGTAGACGTCCTCGTCCGGCTCCCAGACGTCCGCGCGGCCGCCGGCGAAGCCGAAGGTCTCGAAGCCCATCGACTCCAGGGCGACGTTGCCGGTGAGGATCATGAGGTCGGCCCAGGACAGGCTCTGGCCGTACTTCTTCTTGACCGGCCACAGCAGGCGGCGGGCCTTGTCGAGGTTGCCGTTGTCCGGCCAGCTGTTGAGCGGAGCGAAACGCTGCTGGCCGGCGCCGGCGCCGCCGCGGCCGTCGCTGATCCGGTAGGTGCCCGCGCTGTGCCAGGCCATCCGGATCATGAGGGGGCCGTAGTTGCCGAAGTCGGCCGGCCACCAGTCCTGCGAGGTGGTCAGCACCTCGGCGATGTCGCGCTTCACCGCGGCGAGGTCGAGCGACTCGAACGCCTTGCCGTAGTCGAACTCCTCGCCCAGGGGATTGGCGACAGCCGGATTCTTGGCCAGGATCTTCAGGTTGAGGCGCTCCGGCCACCACTGGCTGTTCCCGCCGCTCTGGGTGGGGTGCGGGGCGCGCCCGTGCGCGACGGGGCAGCCACCGCCGCCCTCGCTCTTCGCGTCGGCGACGATCGCGTCGTGGTTCTCAGACATGTAAATCCCTCCGGACCAGGCGGTTCACGGTGCTCGGGCACTGCTGGTGGTGGTGGAACGTTCGGGGCGTGAGCCCCGGCGAGCGGCCTCGGCCTCGCGGGCCGAGAAGTACTGGGCCTCGGGCGGTGTCGGGCAGGGCGTCCCGCGGTTCGAGCGGCGGGCGTCGACGGCGGCGGGCGCCGGGCGCCGGGACGCGGCCGGGCCGCACCGGCACGCCGGCGCCGCGCGGTGTTCCGGCGGTGGCCCTCACGTCGCTGTCTCCTGCCGTACTGGAATTGTTCCGTCCCCTTGGCTCTCAACAGAACCGATCCTACGATGGACTCAATCCAAGTCAAGATGCACGCCAAAGCCCTACCCGATAGGAGTCCGGACGCACGTCCAGTCCGCCGGGAACTCCGCCGAACCTGAATGGGTGAGCCGATATGAGCGACTTGCTGGAGCGGTTGCGCGGGCGCGGCTGGCGCATGACCTCGCAGCGCCGTGTCGTCGCCGAGGTACTCGACGGCGACCACGTGCACCTCACGGCCGACGAGGTGCACGCCCGCGCGGCGGCGCGGCTGCCCGAGATCTCCCGGGCGACCGTGTACAACACGCTGGGCGAACTGGTCCTGCTCGGCGAGGTCCTGGAGGTGTCCACCCACGGCCGCGCGAAGCGGTACGACCCCAACGCCCGCAACCCGCATCAGCACCTGGTCTGCTCCGGCTGCGGCCTGATCCGTGACGTCCACCCGACCGGCGACCTGCTGGCCGGTCTGGCGGCGGGGGAGCGGTTCGGCTTCAGCGTCTCGGAGGTCGAGGTCACGTACCGCGGACTCTGCCCCTCCTGCGCCTAGGGGGTGTCTTGCCGATCTTGCCGGGCTCGCGGTGTCCTGCGACTCCGTCTCCCGCGTTGTCGTCGGTCGGCATGGCTCCGCCATGCCTCGCCCCCACAGCCTTCGGCGTGGGAGGGACCCCCATCCTCCGCCTTGGATCCGAAGCCCCAGGACACCGCTCACTGACCCGGCCTGATCGACAAGACACCCCCAGGGGCGCGTTGCAGGCCCGCCCGGCTCGCCCGGGGCGCGCGCGGTGGCCAGAGTGGGGGCGTGGACGTCGAGCGGATCACCACCGAGCTGTACGGTCTCGCGCCGGAGCGGTTCGTCGCCGCGCGGGACGCGTACGTCGCCGAGGCGCGCGAGGCGAAGGACACGAAGGCGGCGAAGACGATCGCCGGCCTGCGCCGCCCGACCCTGGCGGCCTGGGTCGCGAACCACCTCGCACGGGAGCGGCCGGAGGAGGCCGAAGGACTGCTGACCCTGGGCCGCACCCTGCGGGAGGCCCACCGCACCCTCGACGCCCCTCAGCTGCGGGAGGCGGGTCGTCGGCAGCACCAGGTCACCGCCGCCCTGGCACGGGAGGCCGCCGCCCTCGCGCGGGACGCCGGACAGTCCGTGAGCGAGGCCGTCCTGCGCGAGGTGACGGAGATCCTGCACGCCGTGCTCGCGGATCCCGAGGCCGGCGAGCGGTGGGCGGCGGGCCGGCTCGTCCGGGCGCCGGAACCGGTCGTCGGCTTCGGCGCCGTGGCCCCCGAGGCGGAGGCCGTCGCGCGGCGTCCCAAGGGCGACGCCCCGCCGCCTCCCCGCAAGAAGGCCCCCGGCCCGCACGGGAAGACCGGACCGCCGGACGACGCGCGGCTGCGCCGGGCCCGGAAGGCGGCACGGGAGGCCGACGCCGCGGCCCGGGAGCGGGCGGCGACGCTCGACACGGCGCGGCGGGCGCGCGACGACGCGCGGAGCGCCGCGGACGAGGCGGCGGTGCGGGTCACCGAGGCGGAGGAGGAGCTGCGTGTGGCGCGCCGGGAGCAGCGGACCGCCCGGGCCGAGGCCGCGGGCGCCGACAAGGCGGCGCGGGAGGCGGAACGGTCGGCGGACAAGGCCCGCCGCGCCGCGGAGGAGGCCGCGCGTGCCGTGGAGGCCGAGGAGGGGGAGGCCGCGCGGGGCGGGGGCTGACCGGGTGCGGACACTCCGTGACACCCGGCCGCGCCGACCCGTGCCTTCCGCCCGCGGCGAGGGGCCCACGCTCCGCGCCGGTACGACGAGCGGACCGCGCGGCAGGTGCGTACGTTGGCGTCAGGACCTGTTCGGGCAGGAGCCGCCGGACAGGCGGGACCGTCCGGACGGCCCCGAGGCCGTCCCCCGCCCGGACATGAGGAGCCGGTGAGCCTGTGACGCTGGAGATCGACTACAGGGCGCTGTTCGCCGCGACGCCGAGCCCGTATCTGGTGCTGGCGCCGGACCTGGTGATCGTCGACGTCAACCACGCCTATCTCCGGGCCACCAACCGGAGCCGGGACGACCTGCTCGGCCAGTACCTCTTCGACGCCTTCCCCGACAACCCGGCCGACCCCGACGCGGACGGGGTGCGCAACCTCGGTGCCTCGCTCGGGCGCGTCCTGGCCACGGGCCGCGCGGACACGATGGCCGTGCAGAAGTACGACATCCCGGTCGTCGGCCGGCCCGGAGCGTTCGAGGAACGCTGGTGGTCGCCGGTGAACACGCCCGTTCTCGACGGTGACAAGCGCGTCGCCTGGATCATCCACCGGGTCGAGGACGTCACGGCCTTCGTGCAGTCCCGCCGCTTCCGGCGCCAGGGCGGGCAGTGGACCGAACGCGAGGAGGGCATGGAGGCCGAGCTGTACGCCCGGGCCCGGGAACTCCAGCGCCTGAACGAGGAACTGCGCGCCGCGCACGCCCGCGAGTTGGAGGTCGCCGTGACGCTCCAGGAGGCGATGCTCCGCTCGCCGGACCTGGCCCACCACCCGGACGTCGCCGTCCGCTACCTGCCGGCGATCGGCTCGCTCAACGTGTGCGGCGACTGGTACGACACCGTCGACCTGCCCGACGGCCGCTTCACCCTCGCGGTGGGCGACGTCGTCGGGCACGGCCTGGAGGCCGCCACCGTGATGGGGATGCTGCGCAGCGCCCTGTCTGCGGCGAGCCGCGCGGTCGCCGGGCCGGCCCAGGCCCTGGAGATCCTGGGCATGTACGCCCGCTCCGTCGAGGGCGCGCTCGCGGCCACGGCCGTCAACGTCCTGGTCGACAGCCGCTCGAAGCTGATCGTCTACTCCAGTGCCGGGCATCCGCCTCCCGTGCTCCTGCGCGCCGATGGCTCCGCCGAGCTGCTGGACCAGGCCACCGACCCGCCCCTGGGGGCGCGGCCCGACCACGTGCCGCGCCCGCAGGCCGGCACGGCCTTCCGCACCGGCGACACCCTGGTGCTGTACACCGACGGCCTGATCGAGCGTCGTGACGAGGACATCGACGAGGGCCTCGCCCGTCTCACCGGCGCTCTGGCCGGGCTGACCGCGCTGGGGCCCGAGCGCCTGGCGGACGCCCTGCTCGCAGAGCTGGGGGCCGCCGCCGGCGTGCGCGACGACATCGCGCTCGTCGTCGTCCGCCTCTGACCGCCTCACCGGACGACGGCCGCGGCGGCGGGTGGTGGTCGGGGGGTGAATCGGTGGTCGGCCTCCGTCCGACGTCCGACGGCGGCGCGGGCGGCCGGCCGATGAACCCGTGTGCCCTGTGCGGTACCCGGGCCTCGGGCCGTGTCGCCGAAGAGCTCCTCGTCCGGACCCGGTGACGGTACGCGGGGCCGACGCGCCGGATCAGGGACGACGAAAGGCTTTGTCGACGCGACCGGTCTGTCGCATGGTGTCCCTTGTGCCCGCGGCCGCGCCATCGGGGGACCGGCCGGGGTACGGAGTCCGGGGGGACGTATGGACGCGACACACGGGGACACGACCCATGTGCATGCCACACACAGGGATGTGACACACCGGGACGCACGACGCGTCGACGCGAGACGGCTGGAACCCCGCCGCCGGGACGCGCGAAGAACCGAGGCGCGCGGCGGCGACGCCGGGACCGCCGACGCCGCGAGAGCGGGCGCCCGCGGTGGCGGGACGACGGGGACGGCCACCGCGCCGGGCGAGGCGGCGACGGGTCGGGGGCGTGGAGTGCTGGAGGGGGCCTTCGCCCTGCTGGACTCCCTGCGCCGGTACGGGGACGGGGCCGGTGTGACCGAACTGGCGGAGCTCTGCGGGGTGCCGAAGGGCACCGTGCACCGGCTGCTCGACCAACTCGTCGCGGTCGGCGCCGTGGAGCGGCGTGACCGGCGCTACCGGGTCGGCCCGCAGCTCTACCGGCTCGGGCAGGTCTGGGAACCGTACCCGGGCCTGCGGGCCGCCGCCCGCCTGCCGCTGCACCGGCTGCGGGCGGCGACCGGCGCCGGAGTCGTGCTCTCGGTCCTGCGCGAGGACCTCGCCCTGACCGTCGGCTCCGTGCCCGGCGAGGTGGAGGCGATCGTGCAGGTGAACGATGGCGTCGCGTTCGGCCTCGACACGGCGGCGGGCCGGGCGCTGCGCGGACCGCGGCGCCCCGGGGCCGTGCTCGACCGGGAGGACGTGATGGCCGGGGTGTGCTGTGCGGCGCTGCCGGTACGGGCGCCGGACGGCCGGACGGTGGCCGTGCTCACCGGGATGGTCCGGGCCGGCCGCCGCCTCGAACCCCTGGTCCAGGCCGTGGCCGAGGCGAGCGGCGCCGTCACGCGCGCCCTCGCCACGGCACCGCCGCCCCGAGCCGGCGTCCCCGGCGCGCCCGGTCGCCCGACACCGTCGTTCCGTCCAGCGGAACGCGCGTAGAACCACGGCGGGCGGACCGGCACAGTGGATGTCGTGCCGGGGGAGATCGGCACACCGGCCCGCCTGGACGGCGGGATCCGGTCCGAGTCGTCATCACAGTGACCCGACCGTGTGGGGGGACCACATGCGCAAGAACCGAGCCGCTCGACTGACCGCCGTCGCACTGCTGGGGCTCGGCAGCCTCGGCGCCTTCGCCGGCACCGCGCAGGCCGAGCCGATCGACTACGTGCGGATCGAGCTCCTGGAGCTGACCTGCCACCAGAACAGCGAAGGGGGCCACGACGAGGCCTACATCAAGATCACCGACGCCAACGGCAACGCGGTGAAGGTGTGGCCCGGAAGCCTCTCGTACCAGACGATGGGCGCCGGTTACGTCCGCTCGCTGACCGACGCCGACGGCAACGCCGCGCTCGTCCTCGGCAAGCAGCAGGCCCGCACCCTCACCCTCTGGGACGACGACACGACGAGCTCGGACGACAAGCTGGGCTCCACCCTCGTCACCGGCAGCGAGTTCGGCGGCGAGACCCAGTGGCGCTCCCTGGAAGGCTCCGGCGGGGTGTACACCATCGCCTACCGCGTCATCGACATCTGACGCGTCCGCACGCGCCCCGGCGGCCCGGCCCACCCCCACACCACCGGGCAGGGTCGCCGGCGGCACCGTTCGCGCGCGTCCGCCCCGAGCCGCCGGTTCGCGATCGTCCCGGGCGGGGCCGCGCCGGCATCGCCCGGCCGGAGCGTCACCCGCCGAGCGCCGCGTCGGGAGCCGTCGGCCGGCCCAGGTACCAGACGGGTCCGGGGTCGTCGACGGCCAGCTGCCGGAAACCCAGCCGGTCGTAGAACGCCCTGGCCGAGGTGTTGGACCGCACCATGCAGAGATGGACCGCCGCCACGCCCTCACGGTGCAGTGCCTCCAGCAGGGTCCGCATGAGGGACCGGCCGTACCCGCGACCCTGCCAGGCCGGCAGCAGGTCGATGTGGAGATGGGCCGGGAACCCGTCGAGTTCGTCCCGGACCATCCGCTCCGGCGTGTGGAGCAGGACGGTCATCTCCTCGGCGGGCGTCCGGGGCGTCCCTTCGACGGCCGGATGGCGCGCGCCCGCTTCCGGCAGCCACGCGTCGCGGAACCGCTTGGCGAACCCGGCGGTGTCGGGCGCTCCCAGCACGTAGCCCACGGCGCGGCCCTCGCCGTCGTCCAGGACGAAGGCGAAGTCCGGTTCCAGGGCGACGTAGGGATAGGCGAAGATCGTCGGCATCAGCTCCGGGTCGGGATAGTGGGACGAGGAGTCCCCGCCCTCGTGGGCCGTTCTGACGCAGATGTCCGCGAGCGCGGCGCGGTCCGCGGGACGGTAGGGCCGGATGAACGGTTCGTTCGTCATGCGACGCACGATTCCACCCAAGGGAGCGCTCCCACAACGCCTTTGGCGCCTCCGGCGACCGCCCGCCGGCACACCCGGGCGCGGCCGGAAACCACGGGCCCGGGGTACGACCCGAAGCGCGCCCACCCCCGGCCCCGACGTGTCCGCGCGCCCGCTCCGGACAGCGCCGCCGCCGTCCCGTCCTGCCGCCGACTGGCCGCTGCCGCTGCGCCTTTCGGGTGACATGGCCGTACGGCTTCGGGAACCGCCCGCCCCCATGGCAGAGCATCGCAGGCGGCCGGTCGAACGCACCGGCACGTACTGCCGACCGGCCCGGGGCCGCCTTCCCGCGCGGCCCCGGGCCCGTCGCTGGGAGGTCACGTGCGCGTCCTGCTCCTCGCGAGTTCGTTCAACAGCCTGACCCAGCGTGTCCACGCCGAACTGCGCGACCACGGGCACGCCGTCACGGTCGAACTCGCCCTGCCCGGGGTCTCCCTGACGGAGGCCGTGCACCGGCACCGGCCCGACCTGGTCATCGCCCCGATGCTGAGGACCGCCGTCCCCGAGGAGGTGTGGTCCACCCACACCTGCCTGATCGTCCACCCGGGACCGATCGGCGACCGGGGGCCCTCCTCCCTCGACCTGGCCGTCCAGGAGAACGCGACCCGATGGGGCGTCACGGTCCTGCAGGCCGAGGCGGAGATGGACGCCGGCGACGTCTGGGCGAGCGTCGCGTGCCCGCTGCCGGCGGTGGCCAAGGGCGACCTCTACCGCGGCGAGATCGCCGACGCGGCGCTCGCGGCCGTGCACCTCGCCGTCCGCCGGTTCGCCTCCGGCACGTACGTACCGAAGCCGCAGACCACCAGCCGGACCCGCGCGGCGCTGCGCCAGGACGGCCGGCGGATCGACTGGCGGACGGACTCCACCGAGCGGGTGCTGCGGCTGCTGCGCGCCGCCGACTCGCAGCCGGGGGTGCGTGACGAACTGCTCGGCGACGTGTGGTTCCTGCACGGCGGACACCCCGAGCCCGTGCTCCGCGGCCGGCCGGGGGAGCTGCTCGCCACCCGGGCCGGGGCGATCTGCCGGGCCACGGTCGACGGCGCCGTGTGGATTCCCGAACTCCGGGCCCGCCGCGCCCCGGGCGGGCCCGGGCAGGTCAAGCTGCCCGCGACGGCGGCCCTCGCCGGCCGACTCCCCGCGCTGCCGGACCTCGCCACCCCGCTCCTCACCGACCCGCCGGACGTCACCACCCCGCTCCCGACCGCGTCGGACCCCACCGCCCGGCCGGACCTCACCAGCCCCCACCTCGCCACGCCGCGGGACCTCGCCGCCCCGGCGGACCCGACCGCCCCGCCCGGCTGGTCCGACATCGCCTACCGCGAGGAAGGGGAGGTCGGATTCCTGTCGTTCTCCTTCCCGGGCGGCGCGATGAGCACCGAGCACTGCCGGCGCCTCCTCGACGCCTACCGGAACGCCTGCACCCGGCCCACCTCGGTCCTCGTCCTCGGCGGCGGCCGCGACTTCTTCTCCAACGGCATCCACCTCGGTGTCGTCGAAGCGGCCCAGGACCCGGCCGCCGAGTCCTGGGCCAACATCAACGCCATCGACGACCTGGTGGAGGCCGTCCTCACCACCACCGACCGCCTGGTGGTCGCCGCGCTCGGCGGCAACGCGGCGGCCGGCGGGGTCATGCTGGCCCTCGCGGCCGACGAGGTCTGGTGCCGTACCGGGGTCGTCCTGAACCCGCACTACCGACTGATGGGCCTGTACGGCTCCGAGTACTGGACCTACACCCTGCCCCGCCGGGTCGGCGCCGAGGTCGCCGAGCGGCTCACCGCCGAGGCCCTGCCGGTGAGCGCCGCCGCCGCACAGTCCCTCGGGCTCGTCGACCGCACCCTCCCCTGCGGTCCCCAGGCGTTCGCCGGCGAGACGGCGCGGCTCGCCGCGCACCTGGCCGCGCTGCCGTCCCTCGCGACCCGGATCGCCGGCAAGAAGGCCGGGCGCGAACGCGACGAGGCGCTGCGGCCGCTGGCGGCCTACCGGGAGGCCGAGCTGGACCGGATGCGGCGGATCTTCGACGACCCGGAGGCCCCGTACCACGCGCTGCGGCGCGCCTTCGTCCGCAAGGAGCCCGCCACCGCCACCCCGCCCCACCTCACCCGCGGCGCCCCCGGCGACCCGGCGCGCACCACCTCCGGCCCGCGCGCCGTCACTGGACTGGCCGTACAGGACGAGGCGCACCGGCCGGCGGACTGCTAGCAAGAAAGGTGGGGTCCGGGGCAGACCGTCCCGGCCCACCCCCTCCCAGAACACCTCCCCGAGGAGGCAACCCGATGACCGCAGCAATGCCGGAGACGGCGACCGAGGACCCGACGATCCACATCCTCTGGATCAACGCGGGGCTGAGCTGTGACGGTGACTCCGTGTCGCTGACGGCCGCGATGCAGCCCAGCATCGAGGAGATCGTGACCGGCACCCTGCCCGGACTCCCCAAGATCGCGGTGCACTGGCCGCTGATCGACTTCGAATGCGGTCCGGTCGGCGGCGCGGACACCTTCATCGAGTGGTTCTTCAAGGGGGAACGGGGCGAGATCGACCCGTTCGTGCTCGTCGTCGAGGGCTCGATCCCCAACGAGAAGATCAAGCCCGAGGGCTACTGGTGCGGGTTCGGCGACGACCCCGAGACCGGGCAGCCCATCACGACCAGCGAGTGGATCGACCGTCTGGCGCCCAAGGCGCTCGCCGTCGTCGCCATCGGGACCTGCGCCACGTACGGCGGCATCCACGCCATGGAGGGCAACCCGACCGGTGCCATGGGCGTGCCCGACTACCTCGGCTGGGACTGGACGTCGAAGGCCGGCATCCCGATCGTCTGCGTCCCCGGCTGCCCCATCCAGCCGGACAACTTCTCGGAGACCCTCACCTACCTCCTGTACCAGGCGGCGGGTTCGGCCCCGATGATCCCGCTCGACGACAAGCTGCGCCCGTCGTGGCTGTTCGGCGCGACCGTGCACGAGGGCTGCGACCGTGCCGGCTACTACGAGCAGGGCCAGTTCGCGCAGACCTACGACTCCCCGACCTGCCTGGTCAAGCTCGGCTGCTGGGGCCCGGTCGTCAAGTGCAACGTCCCCAAGCGCGGCTGGATGAACGGCATCGGCGGCTGTCCGAACGTCGGCGGCATCTGCATCGGCTGCACGATGCCGGGCTTCCCCGACAAGTTCATGCCCTTCATGGACGAGCCTCCCGGCGCCAAGTTGTCCAGCAAGGCCAGCGGCGCCTACGGCTCCGTCGTCCGCAGGCTCCGGTCGATGACCGTGCACACCGTGGACCAGGAGCCGAAGTGGCGGCACAGCGGCAAGAAGCTGACCACGGGCTACCGATCGCGCTGGTGAACCTCCCGCTCCACCCCGGCTCCGGCCCCCCGGGCCCGGCAAACCTCCCCGCACCAGAAGGGTCACGGCACAAACGATGACACCGCAGACGAAGAAGGCCGCCGACGGCAGCGGCCTGGTGGAGATGGCATGGGATCCGATCACCCGCATCGTGGGCAGTCTCGGCATCCACACGAAGATCGACTTCAAGCAGAAGCGGGTCGCGGAGTGCTACAGCACCTCGTCGGTCTTCCGCGGCTACAGCGTCTTCATGCGCGGCAAGGACCCCCGCGACGCGCACTTCATCACCAGCCGCATCTGCGGCATCTGCGGTGACAACCACGCCACCTGCTCCGTGTACGCGCAGAACATGGCCTACGGGGTGAAGCCGCCGCACCTCGGCGAGTGGATCATCAATCTCGGCGAGTCCGCGGAGTACATGTTCGACCACAACATCTTCCAGGAGAACCTGGTAGGGGTCGACTACTGCGAGAAGATGGTCCGCGAGACCAACCCGGGCGTCCTGGAGCTCGCCGAGCGCACCGAGGCCCCGCACGCCGGCGACCACGGCTACCGCACCATCGCCGACATCATGCGCTCCCTCAACCCCATCGAGGGCGAGTTCTACCGCGAGGCGCTCCAGGTCAGCCGCTACACCCGGGAGATGTTCTGCCTGATGGAGGGGCGCCACGTGCACCCCTCCACGCTCTACCCGGGCGGCACCGGCACCATCGCCTCGGTCCAGCTCTTCACGGACTACATGAGCCGCCTGATGCGGTACTGCGAGTTCATGAAGAAGGTCGTCCCCCTCCACGACGACCTGTTCGACTTCTTCTACGAGGCCCTGCCGGGGTACGAGGAGGTCGGCCGCCGCCGGGTGCTGCTCGGCTGCTGGGGCGCGCTCAACGACCCCGAGCACTGCGACTTCACCTACGCCAACATGACCGACTGGGGTCGGAAGATGTTCGTCACCCCGGGCGTCGTCGTCGACGGCAAGCTGGTGACCAACGACCTCACCGAGATCAACCTCGGCATCCGCATCCTCCTCGGCAGCTCCTACTACGACGACTGGGCGGGCCAGGAGCAGTTCGTCACCCACGACCCCCTCGGCAACCCGGTCGACCCCCGCCACCCGTGGAACCAGCACACCCTCCCCGCCCCGCAGAAGCGGAACTTCGACGACAAGTACAGCTGGGTGATGTCGCCGCGCTGGTTCGACGGCAAGGACCACCTCGCCCTCGACACCGGCGGCGGCCCCATCGCCCGCCTCTGGTCGACGGCCCTGTCCGGCCTCGTCGACGTCGGCTACGTCAAGGCGACCGGGCACAGCGTCGTCATCAACCTGCCGCGCACGATGACCAAGCCGGAGACCCGCTTCGAGTGGAAGATCCCGAAGTGGAGCAACGCGCTGGAGCGCAACCGCGCCCGGACGTACTTCCAGGCGTACGCCGCCGCCATCGCGCTGCACTGCGCGGAGAAGGGGCTCGCCGAGGTCCGCGCCGGACGCACCCAGACCTGGGAGAAGTTCGACGTGCCGGACGAGTCGATCGGCGTCGGCTTCACCGAGGCCGTCCGCGGCGTGCTGTCCCACCACATGGTGATCCGCGACGGCAAGATCGCCAACTACCACCCGTACCCGCCGACCCCGTGGAACGCCAGCACCCGCGACACCTTCGGCACCCCCGGCCCGTACGAGGACGCCGTGCAGAACACCCCGATCTTCGAGGAGAACACCCCGGAGAACTTCAAGGGCATCGACATCATGCGCGCGGTGCGCAGCTTCGACCCCTGTCTGCCGTGCGGCGTCCACATGTACGTCGGCGGCGGCAAGACGGTGAAGACGATGCACGTGCCCACCGGACTGAGCGGACTGGGCGGATGAGCGCGACGGCCGACGCGACCCTGACCGGGCGCCGGGTCGAGGAGGTGCTCGACCGGCTCGCCGCCACCGGCGACCGGGACGCCTGCGCCGCCGCCGAGGAACTGGTCCGCGTGCTCATGGACTTCTACGGCGCCGGCCTCGCCCGGATCGTCGGCGGCCTCGCCGACGGACTCCCTGCCGAGCTGCTCGACGACGAGCTCGTGGCCTCCCTGCTCACCCTCCACGAACTCCACCCCGAGGACGTGCACACCCGGATCGGCCGCGCCCTCGGTGCGGCCCGCGACCCGCTGGAGGCCGTCGGCTTCGACGCGGCCACCGGAGTCCTGCGGCTGCGCCCCACGGCGACCGGCGGCGGCTGCGGCTGCTCCGGAGGCGAGGGCGCGGACACCCGCGGCGTGGAGGACGTCCTGGCCGCCTTCGTCCCCGAGGTGACCGCGGTGGAGATCGAACCCGCCCCGGCTCCCGCTCCGCCGCTGCTCCAGATCGGGGTCCGCCCGCCCACCTCGGTGCGGGTGCCGTGACCGGCCCCGCCACCCCCGCGGCGGGGCCGCGCGGCCTGCGACGTTTCGCGGGCCCGCGCCCGCCCCGGCCGGAGACCTGCGAGCTGTGCGGCGTCGTGGTGCCCCCCGACGGCCACCGGCACCTGGTGGAGACCGAGCGGCGGGCCCTCGTCTGCGCGTGCACCGCCTGCGGCCTGCTGTTCGACCGCCCCGGCGCGCGGACCGGCCGCTACCGCGCCGTACCCGACCGCTACCTCGCCGATCCCGGGCACGGCATCGACGCGGCGGCCTGGGAGACCCTCCGGATCCCGGTCTCGGTCGCCTTCCTCTTCCACAACGCCGCACTCGACCGCCTCGTCGCGCTCTACCCGAGCCCGGCCGGCGCCACCGAGAGCGAACTCGACCCGCTGGTCTGGGAATCCGTCCTCGGCTCCGGACGGCTCGCCGGCCTGCTGGAGCCGGACGTCGAGGCGCTGCTGCTCCACCGCACCCCGGACGGCCGCACCACCTGCCACCTCGTCCCCATCGACATCTGCTACCGGCTCGTCGGCCGCATGCGCCTGACATGGCAGGGCTTCGACGGCGGAGCCGAGGCCCGCGCCGCGCTGGACGAGTTCTTCGCCCAGGTCGAACGCCGGGCCAGGATCCCCGCGGAGGCGAGGCCGTCATGACCGAGTTCGCCTTCACCTGCACCGGCGTACGCGCCGACCCCTACGCCGCCGGGCCCACCCTGGTCTTCCGGCTGCGCATCACGGCCACCGGCGAGGACCGCGTGCACGCCCTCGCCCTGCGCTGCCAGATCCGCGCCGAACCCGCCCTGCGGTCCTACGGCGACGGCGAGGCCGACGCCCTGGCCGACCTGTTCGGCGAACGCTCCCGCTGGAGCAGCACCCTGAAGCCCGTGCAGATCGCCCAGGTGTCCGTCATGGTGCCGAGCTTCACCGGGGAGACCGAGACCGACCTGGTCGTGCCCTGCACCTACGACATGGACATCGCGGCCACCCGGTACCTCGACGCCCTGGAGGACGGCGAGGCACCGCTGCTCCTGCTGTTCTCCGGCACCGCCTTCACCGGCGACGCCGGCTTCCGCGTCGAACCGGTCCCCTGGGACCGCGAGGCGACCTGCCGGATGCCCGTGGCCGTCTGGCGCGAGATGGTCGAACAGCACTTCCCCGGCACGGCCTGGCTCCGGCTGCCCCGCGACACCATGGCCGACCTGCTCGCCTTCCGCTCCCGGCACGCACTGGCCTCCTGGGAGGCGACCGTACGGGCGCTGCTCGACCGGGCCGACGGCGCCGAGCCGGCCCCGCCCCCGTTCCGGCTGGGCACCGGACGCCCGCGCGTCACCGAGAGGACGCCATGACGACGACCGCGGCCCCGCAGTCGCCCTTCGACACCGCACGCCACGTGGCCGACGCCGTCCTGTTCGAGGGATACGTGCTCTACCCCTACCGGGCCTCGGCGGCCAAGAACCGGCTGCGGTGGCAGTTCGGCGTGCTCGTCCCGCCCTCCTGGGGCCCCCGCCAGGACGAGCACACCCGGCAGCGCACGGAGATCCTGATGGAGCCCAGGCGCGGCACCACGCTCACCGTGGAGCTCCGCTTCCTGCACGCCCAGCGCCGCACGGTCCAACAGGCCCTGCCCGACGGGACCTTCGCCGACGTCGCCGAACTGCACCTGGCCGACCGGGTCCTCGTCCCCTGGGACGAGGGCACCGAGGAGCGCGTGGAACTCTCCGTGGACATCGCGGAGCTGGCGGGCGACGGGGTCCGGGTCCCGTTCCACCGCGTCGCCGGCGAGGACATCGAGTCCGTCCTCGACGAGGCCGGCCGGTGCGTCGGCCGACTCGTGCGGCGCACCGAGCGGATCGACGGCGCCGTGACCCTCTCGGCCGCCGAAGTCCCCGGCCCCTACCGGGTGTCGAAACTCACCGCGGTCGTGGAGAACACCAGCCCGTGGACCCCGGAGACGCCGGACACCGACCGCGACGCGGCCCTGGCCCGCTCCCTGGTCGCCGCGCACCTCCTGCTGGGGCTCGGCGCGGGCTCGTTCCTCTCGATGACCGACCCGCCCGAATGGGCCAGGAGCGCGGTCTCGGCCTGTGCGAACGAGCACACCTGGCCGGTCCTCGCCGGCGGCCCCGGACGGGCCGACGTCGTCCTCTCCTCGCCGATCATCCTGGAGGACCATCCGAGCATCGCGCCGGAGAGCGCGGGCGCGATGTACGACGCCACCGAGATCGACGAGATCCTCGCCCTGCGCACGGCGGCCCTGACCGACCAGGAGAAGCGCGAGGCCCGGGGGACCGACGCCCGGGCGGCCGCCGTCATCGACCTCGCCGACTCCATGCCCCCCGAGGTCCTGGAGCGGCTGCACGGCGCCGTCCGCGCGCTGCGCGAGATCACCGGCCCGGACGCCGCCGCGCATGCGGCGGACCCCGCCGGGCCCGAGGTGTTCACCGAACTCCCCGACGAGGAGGCGGTGTTCCGGCCCGAGAAGCCGTGGTGGGACCCGGCCTCGGACGACACCGCCGACCCGCTGCGCGACCGGATCACGGTCGAGGGCGTCTCGGTGGGCGTCGGCAGCCGCGTCCTGCTCCGCCCCGGCCTGCGCCGCACCGACGCCCAGGACCTGTTCGTCCAGGGACGCGCAGCCCTGGTCGAGGCGGTCCTCCACGACGTCGACGGGGGAGTGCACCTCGCCGTGACGGTGGAAGGCGACCCCGGAGCCGACATCCGGCGCGAGCAGGGCCGGTTCCTCTACTTCCAGCCCGACGAGGTCACCCCGCTGGAGGAGGCGTGAACGGCCGGACCCTCGTCGCCGGGATCGGCAACATGTTCCTCGGCGACGACGGCTTCGGCGGCGAAGCCGTACGCGCCCTGTCCGCGCACCCGCTGCCCGACGGCGTCGAGGTCACCGACTTCGGCGTACGCGGGGTCCACCTCGCCTACCAGCTGCTCGACGGCTACGACACGCTCGTCCTGGTCGACGCCACCGCGCGCGGCGGCGAGCCCGGCACGCTCTACCTGATCGACGTCGACGACCCGGAGACCGGCGCGGTCGCCGGGCCCGGGCCGGCCGAGCCGGGCGGAGCCGTGCTCGACGGGCACCACATGTCCCCCGACGCGGTCCTCGCCCTGCTCGGCACCCTGTGCGCCGGCACCGGCTCCCGACCGCCCCGGCGGACTTACGTCGTCGGCTGCGAACCCGCCGTCGTCGAGGAGGGCATCGGCCTGAGCCGGCCGGTGGCCGAGGCGGTGCCGCGGGCCGTCGGGATGCTGCGCGACCTGCTCCGGGACGACACCGGGGGCACGGACCACCGGCCCCTCCACGAACTGAGGAGAAGCTCATGAAGAAGGCTGTCATCGGCGGCATGGCCGCGGTCGCGCTCGTCGTCGCCCTGCAGGTGCTGCCCGACGTGAGGCGCTACCTGCGCATGCGCCGGATGTGACGCACCCCGGCCCACGGCCACGCCCGAATGGCGGACGCGCGGTGCCCGCTCTCGGCGTGGCCGACGCCGTCGTCGCCGTCCCGTCGGTCTAATGAGCCCCGGCAGGACGGAGTCCGATGCACGAGATGTCGATCGCCATGGCCGTGGTGGCCCAGGTGGAAGAAGCGGCCCTGGCCGGCGGGGCGAACGCGGTCACCCGGGTGGAACTCCAGGTCGGTGAGCTGGCCGGAGTCGTCCCCGACGCGCTGGCCTTCTCCTTCGAACTGGCCTGCGCCGGAACGGTCCTCGACGGCGCGCGACTCGTCACCCGTTCCGAGCCCGCGCGCGCCCGGTGCGGATCCTGCGCGCACACCTGGGCCGTGGGCATGCCGCCCGAGCTGCGCTGCACGGCGTGCGGCACGGCCGCCGACGTGCAGCTCCTGGCCGGCCGCGAACTACGGATCCTCAGCGTCACCTGGGAGGACGGCACCGACCCGGCCGCCGCCGCGCCCACCCGAGAACCGATTCCCGAGGAGGCCTGACCATGTGCCGAGTCGTCGACCTGCAACAGGCGGTGCTCGCCAAGAACGACGCGGCGGCCGACGCCCTGCGCGCCGCGCTCACCGCCCGCGGCACCGCTGTCGTCAACCTGCTCTCCAGCCCGGGCAGCGGGAAGACGGCCCTCCTGGAACGCGAGCTGACGCTGGCCCGCGAGCGCGGTCTGTCGGTCGCCGCGCTGACCGCCGATCTGGCCACCGAGAACGACGCGACACGGCTGGCCCGTTCCGGCGTGCCCGTCCGGCAGGTGCTCACCGACGGTCTGTGCCACCTCGAGGCCGCGATGCTGGGCCGGTACCTGGACGGGTGGCTGCCCGATGACGCCCGGCTGCTGTTCGTCGAGAACGTGGGCAACCTCGTCTGTCCGGCCTCGTACGACCTCGGGGAGACCCTGCGGGTGGTCCTCGCGTCGGTGACCGAGGGCGAGGACAAGCCGCTCAAGTACCCGACGGCCTTCGGGCTCGCCCAGCTGGTCGTGGTCACCAAGACGGACATCGCGCAGGCCGTCGACTTCGACGAGGCCGCCTTCCGGGAGAACGTCCAGCGGGTCAACCCCGGTGTGGAGATGGTCCTGACCTCGGCCCGCGCGGACGAGGGCGTGGGCGTCCTGCTCGACCGCGCGCTCGCCGTCGCGGAGGGCGCGGCACCGCACCGGCCGGTGATGGCGCGCCCCGAGCACGGTCATGGACACGGACACACCCACGCCCATGAGCACGCGCACCCGCACGCCCACGAGCACGCGCACGACCACGGTGACCATCACGGCCGGCCCCACGACCACGACATGGCGCAGACCCGCTGATGGAGGCGGTGCAGCGGCGGCGGGTCGTCGTCCGGGGCGTGGTGCAGGGCGTCGGCTTCCGCCCGTACGTCTACACCCGCGCCACCGGCCTCGGCCTCGCCGGGCACGTCACCAACACCCCGGACGGCGTCGTCGCCGAGGTCGAGGGGTCCGCCGCCGCGGTGCTGCTGTTCTGCGAGCGGCTCGCCGCGGAGGCGCCGCCGCTCGCGGTGGTGGACACCGTCGACCACCGCGAGGTCCCCGTCGAGGGCGACGCGGGCTTCCGCATCGTCGCCTCCCGGACCGACGGCGGAGGCCGGACGCTGGTCGCCCCGGACACGGCCACCTGCGCCGACTGCCTGAGGGAACTGGCCGATCCCGCCGACCGGCGCCACCGGCACCCGTTCATCACCTGCACGCACTGCGGGCCGCGCTTCACCATCGTCACCGGGCTGCCCTACGACCGCGCCCACACCACCATGGCCGGCTTCCCGATGTGCCCCGACTGCGCCCGGGAGTACGCCGACCCGGGCGACCGCCGGTTCCACGCCCAGCCCGTCGCCTGCCCGGCCTGCGGACCGCGGCTGAGGCTCCTCCTCGGCGGCCCGCCCCGCGAGACGGCGTCCGACGACCCCGTGTCCGAGGCCCGCCGGCTGCTGGCCGCCGGGGCGATCCTCGCCGTGAAGGGGCTCGGCGGCTACCACCTGGCCTGCGACGCCGCCCGCGAGGACGCCGTGGCGGAGCTCCGGCGCCGCAAGGGCCGCGGCGACAAGCCGTTCGCCCTGATGGCCCGCGACCTCGCCGACGTGGAGCCGCTCGTCCACCTCGACCCGCGCGAGCGGGCCCTGCTCACCGGTGGGACGCGGCCCATCGTGCTGCTGCGCCGCCGGGCCGGCGCCGTGGACCGGGCCGAGGGCGTCGCGCCCGGCTGTCCCGACCTCGGCGTGATGCTCCCGTACACCCCCGTGCACCATCTGCTGCTCGGTCTGCCCGGCGACCCGCCCGGCCCGCGCCTGCTGGTGATGACCAGCGGGAACCTCTCGGGCGAACCCATCGTCGCCGACGACGCCGAGGCCCTGGAGCGGCTGGCCGGACTCGCCGACGCCTGGCTGACGCACGACCGCCCCATCCACGTGCCCTGCGACGACTCGGTCGTCCGTGTCCTCGACGGCGAACCCACGGTCCTGCGGCGCTCCCGCGGCTACGCCCCGCTCCCGCTGCCCCTGCCGTTCGCCGTGCCCGCGACCCTCGCCGTCGGCGGCGACCTCAAGAACACCCTCTGCCTGGGCGAGGGCCGCCGGGCCTGGCTGTCCGCGCACATCGGCGACATGGACGACCTCGCCACCCAGGACGCCCACGAACGCGCCGAACGCCAGCTGGAGTCCATCACCGGCGTGACCCCCACCTTCCTCGCCGCCGACCGGCACCCCGGCTACCGGTCCGCCGCCCTTGCCTCCCGACGGGCCGGGGGCCGCCCCCTGACGCGCGTCCAGCACCACCACGCGCACCTCGCGTCCGCGATGGCCGAGCACGGGCTGACCGGCGAGAACCGGGTCATCGGCGTCGCCTTCGACGGCACCGGCTACGGCGACGACCGTGCCGTCTGGGGCGGCGAGGTCCTCGTGGCCGACTACGCCGGCTACGAGCGCTTCGCCCACCTCGCGTACGTGCCGCTGCCGGGCGGCGACGCCGCGGTGCACCGGCCCTACCGCATGGCCCTGTCCCACCTGCGTGCCGCGGGCATCGCGTGGACGCCGGACCTGCCCTGCGTTGCGGCGTGCCCGGACGACGAACTCCGTCTCCTCGGGCAGCAGTTGGACCGCGACCTGAACTGCGTGCCGACCTCCAGCATGGGCCGGCTGTTCGACGCCGTGTCCTCCCTCGCGGGCATCTGCCACCGCGCGGGCTACGAGGCCCAGGCCGCGATCGAACTGGAGGCCGCGGCGCTCCGGGCCGCCCCGCCGGCCGCGGACGGGACCGGCCCCGCCGTGGACGGCCGGTACTCCTTCGGCCTGTCGGCCTCCGGCGGCGACGGCCCGCTGCGCGCCGACCCCGCACCCGTCCTGGCCGCCGTGGCGGACGACGTCCGGGCCGGCACGGACCGCCCGGTGATCGCCGCCCGCTTCCACGCCGCCGCGGCCGCGCTGGTCGTCGCCCTGTGTGCCCGCGCCCGCGACCGGCACGGGACCGACACCGTGGCCCTCACCGGTGGGGTCTTCGCGAACACGGTGCTCTCCGCCGCCTGCGCCGCAGCCCTGCGGACGCGCGGCTTCACCGTGCTGAGACACCGTCACGTACCGCCGAACGACGGCGGGTTGGCGCTCGGTCAGCTCATGGTGGCGGCGGCCCGCCTCACCCCATCCCATCCACAGCGAGGAGAGGCCCATGTGCCTGGCGGTACCCGGCAGAGTGCTTGAGATCACCGAGAGAGACGGCACCCGCATGGCCAGCGTCGACTTCGGCGGAGTGAAGAAGGACGTGTGCCTCGAGTACCTCCCGGACCTCCGGGTCGGCGAGTACGCCATCGTGCACGTGGGCTTCGCCCTCCAGCGCCTGGACGAGGAGTCGGCCCGCAGGACCCTCGCGCTCTTCGAGGAACTCGGCATGCTCCAGGAGGAGTTCGGCGACCCGTGGGAGCAGGCTTCGGAGGTACGGCCGTGAAGTACATCGACGAGTTCCAGAACCCCGCCCTCGCCCGTCGGCTGCTCGACGACATCCACGCGACCGTCACCCGCCCGTGGGCGCTGATGGAGGTCTGCGGCGGCCAGACGCACACCATCATCCGGCACGGCATCGACCAGATCCTGCCGGACGAGATCGAGCTGATCCACGGTCCCGGCTGCCCCGTGTGCGTCACCCCGCTGGAGGTCATCGACAAGGCGCTGGAGATCGCCTCCCGCCCGGGGGTGATCTTCTGCTCCTTCGGCGACATGCTCCGCGTGCCCGGCACCGGCCGCGACCTCTTCCAGGTGCGCAGCGAGGGAGGCGACGTACGCGTCGTCTACTCCCCGCTCGACGCGCTCCGGATCGCCCAGGAGAACCCGGGGCGCGAGGTGGTCTTCTTCGGCATCGGCTTCGAGACCACGGCGCCGCCCAACGCGATGACGGTGTACCAGGCGAGGAAGCTGGGCATCGCGAACTTCAGCCTGCTGGTCTCCCACGTCCGGGTCCCCCCGGCGATCGAGGCGATCATGAACTCGCCGAGCTGTCGCGTGCAGGGGTTCCTCGCGGCCGGGCACGTGTGCAGCGTGATGGGGACGGGCGAGTACCCCGACCTGGCGGCGCGCCACCGCGTGCCGATCGTGGTCACCGGCTTCGAGCCGCTCGACATCCTGGAGGGCGTACGCCGCGCGGTGCACCTCCTCGAACGCGGCGAGCACACGGTCGACAACGCCTACGAACGGGCCGTCCGACCCGAGGGCAACCCGGCGGCCCTCGCCATGCTGGAGGACGTCTTCGAGGTCACCGACCGGGCCTGGCGCGGCATCGGCGTCATCCCCGACAGCGGCTGGCGGCTGTCCGCCCGGTACCGCGAGTTCGACGCCGAGCACCGCTTCTCGGTGACCGGCATCGACACCCGGGAGCCCGCCGAGTGCCGCAGTGGCGAGGTGCTCCAGGGCCTGCTCAAACCGCACGAGTGCGAGGCGTTCGGCACCCGGTGCACCCCGCGCACCCCGCTCGGCGCCACGATGGTCTCCAGCGAGGGGGCCTGCGCCGCGTACTACCTCTACCGCCGGCTCGGCCTCACCCCGGCCGCTTCCTCCGGCACCGCCGCGTCCCGGGAGGCGAGCCCCGTTGCCTGACACCGCACTCGACATCACCGGCTGGACGTGCCCGGCGCCCCTGCGTGACCGTCCCCGCATCGTCATGGGGCACGGCGGCGGCGGCGCGCTCTCCGCCGAACTGGTGGAGCACCTGTTCGCGCCGGCCTTCGGCGGCGAGCTCCTGGCCGGGCTCGGTGACTCGGCGGCGCTCACCCTGGGCGGCGTCCGGATGGCCTTCTCCACCGACTCCTACGTGGTCCGGCCGCTCTTCTTCCCCGGCGGCAGCATCGGTGACCTGGCGGTCAACGGCACGGTGAACGACCTGGCGATGAGCGGGGCCCAGGCCGCCTACCTGTCCTGCGGGTTCATCCTGGAGGAAGGGGTCGAGGTCTCCACGGTGGCCCGGGTGGCGGAGGCCCTGGGTGCCGCCGCACGGGCCGCAGGGGTCGAGGTAGCCACCGGTGACACGAAGGTCGTCGAGGCCGGACACGGCGACGGCATCTACCTCAACACCGCCGGCATCGGCCTCATCCCCGACGGGGTGGACCTGCGCCCGCAGCGCGTGGTGCCGGGAGACGTCGTGATCGTCAGCGGCGAGATCGGACTCCACGGAGTGGCGATCATGAGCGTCCGCGAGGGCCTGGAGTTCGGCGTGGACATCGAGAGCGACTGTGCCGCGCTCGGGGGGCTCGTGCGGTCCATGCTCGTCGTCACCCCCGACATCCACGTCCTGCGCGACCCCACGCGCGGTGGACTGGCGGCCTCCCTGAACGAGATCGCGGCGGCCTCCGGTACGGGCGTGGTCATCGAGGAGGCCAAGGTCCCCGTGCCCCCCGCCGTCGCGAACGCCTGCGCCATCCTCGGCCTGGACCCGCTGTACGTCGCCAACGAGGGCAAGCTGGTGGCCTTCGTCCCGCGCGCCCACGCGGACGCCGTCCTCGACGCCCTGCACGCACACCCGCTGGGCCGGCACGCGGCCGTCATCGGCGAGGCCGTCGAGTCCCACCCGGGTCTCGTCGTGGCGCGCACCGGCTTCGGCGGCACCCGTGTGGTCGACCTGCCGCTCGGGGAGCAGCTGCCGCGCATCTGCTGAACGCGGCCGCCGGCCGGTGCCCCCGCCGCGGGGGCACCGGCCGGCGCGCACACGCCGAGAGGGCCGCTCCGCACCCTGGAGTGGCCCTCTCGGCGATCAGCGACGTCCTCGGGTGCGGGACGCCGGGGGACCTCACGCGTTCTCCGCGGATGTCAGTGTTTGAAGACGTCCTTCGCGGCGTCCTTCGCCTTCTCCTTGGCGGCACGAGCGTCGCCCTTCGCCTGGTCGGCCTTTCCCTTCGCCGTCAGACGCTCGTTGCCCGCCGCGCGGCCGGCCGTCTCCTCGACCTTTCCCTTGGCCTGTTCGGCCTTGCCCTTCATCTTCTGCTCACCGGACACAGTCGATCACTCCCTGCGCTTGGATCGTGTCTGACGTCTGGGCGTCTGACCTGTCCGGGCGCTCGTAAACGCCCCATCCTGAATTTCTCCCGGAACGCGGCGCGCCGAATTCCCGGGATTGCCGCGCAGAAACCCGAAAATCCACCGGAATGGTGGTGTGAAGGCAGGGTAAGCGGAAGTCCGGAGGTTGATAAACATGGTTCCCCTTCTTCTCGTTCTGCTTCTCGTACTGATTCTCTTCGGCGCCGGATTCGCGCTGAAGGCACTCTGGTGGATCGCCGTGATCCTGCTCGTCGTGTGGCTGCTGGGCTTCGTGGCCCGGCCGAAGGGCGGCTCGGGCCGCTGGTACCGCTGGTAGCCCGACGACCGCGCCGAGGGAGGGAGAGAGATGGCTGACGCGCATTCGCCGAGATCCTCGATGCGCAGCGTGGCCCGGAGCGACGCGGTGAGGGTGGGCGCCCGCTCCGGCTTCGCGGCACGAGGTGTGCTGTACCTGCTGATCGGCGTCCTGGCCGTACGGATCGGCATGACGGGCGGGGGCGAGCAGGCCGACCGGGGCGGGGCCCTGGAGCAGATCGCGGCCACCCCCGCCGGCGCCGTCCCGTTGTGGGCGCTGGGCGCCGGACTCGCCGGCATGGCCGTGTGGCGGCTCACCGAGGCGGTCTTCGGAGCCGCGGGCCCCGACGGGCACAAGCCGGGCAAGCGGGCGCTGTCCGCCGTCAGGAGCGTCTTCTACGCGTTCGTGGCGGCCGTCGTCCTGGCCTTCGCCGCCGGCGCCGGGGACAGCGGCGCCGGCGAGACCGACCGCCAGAGCCAGGACGCCACCGCCCGTCTGCTGGCCCTCCCGGCCGGCCGGTGGCTGGTCGGCGCGGCGGCCGTCGGCATCGTCGTCGCCGGCCTGTGGATCGCCGCCCAGGCGGTCCGGAGGAAGTACCGCAAGCATCTGGACCGGGCGATGTCGAAGAACGCGCGCCGCTACATGGACGTCACCGGCGTGGCCGGCGGTGTCGCGCGCGGCGTCCTTCTCGCCGCCGTCGGCTACTTCGCCCTGCGGGCGGCGATCGACTTCGACCCCGACGAGGCGAAGGGCATGGACGACGCCATCCGCTCGTTCGCGCAGACCGGCGCCGGACCGTGGCTGCTCGTCGCCCTCGCGGCCGGACTCGCGCTGTTCGGCCTGTTCTCCTTCGGCATGAGCCGCTGGCGCCGCGTCTGACCGCGGAGCCGGGAAGCGCCCCCCGTCCTCCGCCGCCGGACCTCCGGCGGCGGAGGACGAGGTGGCCGCGACAGCCCCCGGACCTGCACAATGCGGCGTGTGAGCGAAGACGACCCGTATCTGTGGCTGGAAGACGTCGAGGGCGCGGAAGCGCTGGAGTGGGTGGCCGAGCGGAACGCCGAGACGCGGGCCGAACTGGCCGCCGACGCCGGCTTCGACGCCCGAAAGCAACGGCTGCGGGAGGTCCTCGACGCCTCGGACCGCATCCCGTACACCACCCGCCGGGGCGCGTACCTCTACAACTTCTGGCGGGACGCCGACCACGTCCGCGGGGTGTGGCGGCGCACGACGCTGGAGCAGTACCGCAAGGACCTCCCCGAGTGGGAGGTCCTTCTCGACGTCGACGCGCTGGCCGCCGCCGAGGGCGAGAAGTGGATGTGGGCCGGCGCCCGGGTACGCAGGCCGGGCTACGACCGGGCCCTGGTGTGCCTGTCCCGCGACGGCGGCGACGCCGTCGTCGTCCGCGAGTACGACCTCGCCTCGCGGGCCTTCGTCGAGGACGGCTTCCGGGTCGCCGAGGGCAAGACCCGGATCGGCTGGATCGACGACGACACCGTCTTCGTCGGCGCCGAACTCGGGCCGGACTCGGTCACCGACTCCGGCTATCCCCGCACCGTGCGCCGCTGGCGGCGGGGGACCCCCCTGGAGGACGCCGCCCTGGTCTTCGAGGCGGAGACGGCCGACGTGTCGGCCTGGGGCACCCACGACCCCACACCCGGCTACGAGCGGGACTTCGTCGGCCGCTCCCTCGACTTCTTCCGCAGCGAGCAGTTCCTGCTGGCCGCCGACGGCACGCTCGTACGGATCGACGTCCCCGAGGACGCGGAGGCATACGCCCACCGCGACCACCTCGTCGTCACCCTGAAGTCCGACTGGCTCGGACACCGGGCCGGCTCGCTGCTGGCGTTCGGCTTCGACGCCTTCCTGGCGGGCGGCCGGGACGCCGAGGTGCTCTTCGCCCCGGACCCGCGGACGGCACTCGCCGGACACTCCTGGACCCGCCGGCACCTGATCCTGGAGACGATGCGCGACGTCACCACCCACATCGAGGTGCTCACCCCCGCCCCCGGCGGCGGCTGGACGCGCGAGCCGCTGGCGGACGTCCCGGCGCTGTCCGCCGTGAGCGTCGTCGACACCGACCCGGACGTCTCCGACGAGTACTTCCTGGACGTGTCGGGATTCCTGCAGCCGTCCACGCTCCACCGCGGGGTGGTCGGCGGCGACAGCGAGATCCTCAAGGAGGCCCCGGCCCGATTCGACACCGCCGGGCTGGCGGTCGCACAGCACTTCGCCACCTCACGGGACGGGACGCGCGTGCCGTACTTCGTGATCGGCCCGGACCACGCGTCGACCGGCCCCGGCCCCGCACTGCTCTACGGCTACGGCGGGTTCGAGGTCTCCCTCACCCCCTTCTACGGGGCCGTGACGGGCCGCGGCTGGCTGGAGCGGGGCGGCACCCATGTCATCGCCAACATCCGGGGCGGCGGCGAGTACGGACCCGCGTGGCACCAGGCCGCGCTCGGCGCCCACCGGACCCGCGCCTTCGACGATTTCGCGGCCGTCGCCGAGGACCTCGTCGCGCGCGGCATCACCACGCCGGCCATGCTCGGCGCCGCCGGGGGAAGCAACGGCGGACTGCTGATGGGCGCGATGCTCACCCGGCACCCGGAACTGTTCGGCGCGATCGTCGCCCAGGTGCCGCTGCTGGACATGCTCCGCTTCCACCGGCTCCTCGCCGGCGCGTCCTGGATCGCCGAGTACGGGGATCCGGACGACGAGGCCGACCGCGCCCACCTCGGCGCGCTGTCCCCCTACCATCGGCTCGCCGCCGACCGGACCTACCCGCCGGTGCTGCTGATGACCTCCACCCGAGACGACCGCGTGCACCCCGGCCACGCCCGCAAGGCGGCGGCACGGCTGCGCGAACTCGGCCACCGGGTGCTGTTCCACGAGAACACCGGGGGCGGCCACGCGGGCGCCGGCGACAACGAGCAGTCCGCCCACAACAACGCCCTGGTGCACACCTTCCTGTGGCGGAACCTCGGCACCTGACCGGCCCCGGAGCGCGAGGCCGGCCGCGGCGCGTCGGGCCGGTGCCGGCCGGCGGGCCCGTCCGCCCGGATCAGCCGACGGTACCCGGCCGCTCGCCGAGCAGCCGGGTGCGGAACAGGTCCAGGACCAGGTCCAGTGCCTGCCGGGTGGGCTGACCGGGCTCGTCGATCAGGTGTTCGGTGAGGACGGAGTGCGGCGCGAGCACGGCCTCCGGGTTCGCGGCGTCGTCCTCCAGCTCGACCGCGACGAAGGCGTCGCCCAGTTCCCGCCGGAGGAAGGCGAAGCGGTCCTCCGGAACGAGCCGGTCGCTCCGGAAGCGCAGCCCGAGCACCTGGAGTTCCTGCCGCTCGCAGCGCCCCCGCACGATCGCGAGCTCGCGCGGATCGATGTCGATGCCGGCCGCGCGGCCCGGGGTGACGGCCAGGGGCAGCGACGGCTGGGACAGGACGGGGGCCACGAGCCGCTCGTCCGTGGCCATGGCGAGGGCGAATCCGCCGGTCAGGCACATGCCGACGGCGCCGACCCCGGGGCCGCCGCACCGCTCGTGCTCGGCCGCGGCGAGCGCGCGCAGCCACGACACGACGCGCGAACTGCGCCCGGTGGCCAGCAGCGTGAACTCCCGGCTCACACAGACCCGCCAGAGGGCGGACGCCGTGGTGAGGCCGGTTCGCGCCCAGCCGTGGGCGGCGGGGTTCGGGTCGCGGCCGGGCGTACCGAAGAGCACCGGGAGGACGGCCGTGCAGCCCGTCGCCGCCACGCGCTCGGCGAACTCCAGGACCTTGGGCGTGATGCCCGGGATCTCCGCCAGCACGATCACGGCGGGTCCGGTGCCCCGGCGCAGCACCCGCCGGGTGGCGCCGTCGTGGGTGAACGTGCCCTGGGTGAAGCCGGTGAGATCGTGGTCTGCCACGCGCCTGCCCCCTCTGCTCTGCCGACGGTAAGTTACCGCGAAGTAGGGCCAGTGGGTCAATGGCTGCGACGACCCGGGCTCGCGCACCGCGAGGACCGGCGGAGGCCGCGGGGCGACGCGAGACGGGCCCGCCGACGGTGCCGGCGGACCCCCTTCCGCGGGACCGGGCGAGGCCCCCGGACATGCCCTAGGGGGCGTCTTGCCGATCTTGCCGGGCTCGCGGCGTCCTGCGACTCCGTCTCCGGCGTTGTCGTCAGTCGGCATGGCTCCGCCATGACTTCTTCCTCCGCCTTGGATCCGAAGCCCCAGCACACCGCTCGCTGATCCGGCCTGATCGACAAGACGCTCCCCTAGCCCGCGTACGTCTCGAACTCGGCGACCTGCGGCGTCCCGGTCGAGCCGGTGATCTCGAAGGTGATCTTGCGCAGCGAGGTCTTCGGGAAGGTGATGACGCCGGCGCCGTTGCCCGAGGTCAGGACCGCCCCCGTGTCGCCGTTGAGGACCCGCCAGGCGCCGATGCGGCCCGCCCCGCCCGAGGTCTCACGGATGGCGATCACCGAGACCGCGGTGGCGGAGCCCCACTTGATCGAGACGGAACCGGTCGAACCGGCCGGCGACCAGTACGTGCCGGTGTCGCCGTCCCGCACGTTGCCGTAGCTGGTGCCGTCCGCCTTGCTGGAGCCGTCGGAGCCCGCCCCGATGCTGAGGTTCGTGCCGCTCGGGGTCGGCCCGGGGGTCGGCGTGGTCGGCGTCGGAGTGGGGTTCGTGGGCGTCGGCGTGGGGCCGGTCGGAGTGGGCGTCGGAGTCGGCGTCTGCGGTGAGCAGGTGCCGTTCGACACCCGGAGGCCCGTGCCGGAGCCCGCGGTCTGGCGCACGACGTCCGGTACGCAGGAGGCCGCGTCGAGGCTGTAGGCGTAGGGGATGGACACCGTGGTGTTCGACCGGGGGTCGGGACCGGCCGGGTTGTTGTCCGTGCCGGGGGCCGACCAGGTCACGTTGTCGAAGATGTTGCCGCTGACCTGCCAGTACCCGGCGGCGTCCGTGTAGAAGGTGCCGAGGACGTCCTTGGAGTCCTCGAAGTAGTTGTTGTCCACCTTGGCGCGCGCCCCGGCCCGGGAGTTGATGCCGGACTCGTTGAGGCTCACGTAGTGGTTGTTGTAGATGTGGGCGATGCCGCCCCGCAGCAGGGGGGCGCGGGAGTCGATGTTCTCGTACAGGTTGTGGTGGTAGGTGATGAAGCCGTTCGAGAGCTCGGTCTCGCTGGATCCGACGAGCCCGCCGCGTCCGGAGTTGCGCAGGATGCTGTAGGACAGCGTCACGTACTGCGTGTTGTCCTTCATGTCGAACAGGCCGTCGTACCCCTCCGACTCGCCGCCCGAGGCCTCCAGCGTGACGTGGTCGACCCAGACGTTGCGTACGTCGCTCTCCATGCCGATGGCGTCACCGCCGTTGGACGTGGGTGAGCCCGACTTCTTGACGTTCCGTACGGTGACGTTCTGGATGATGATGTTGCTGGACTCGCGGATGTGGATGCCGAGCTGGTCGAAGACCGCTCCGCCGCCGACGCCGACGATGGTGACGTTGCTGATCTGCTTGAGCTCGATCACGCCGTCCGCCGTGTTGCAGCTGCCGCCCGACACCTTGGCGGTGTTGGCGTGGTTGATGGTCCCCTCGACCTCGATGGTGATCGGGGTGCTGCTGCCGGCCCGGCCGCACAGGGCCGCGTGGATGGCCGTTCCGGTGGTGGCCCGCACGGTCTGACCGCCCGCGCCGCCGGTGGTGCCGCCGTTCTGTGTCGCGTAGCCGGTGGCGCTGCCCGTCGCCGCGGACGCCTCCGGCATCGTCAGCAGCACTCCCGTGGCGGCGGCGAGGGCCATGGTGGCCAGCGCCGCCTGGAGCCGTCGTACACCTCGTCGTTTCATCACAGTCTCCCGGTGGGTCGTCGCCTGCCGGGCCGGTCGGTCCGGCAGGGGTGGTGCCGCTCGTCGACGACCGGGTCGGTGGGGCCTCAGGGGAACAGGAGCTGTGAGGACCTCGATGCCGATCGTGCGATGGAAGCGCTTTCTGTCTCTTCTTCCCTATGGATCGCCGAAGAGGGGAGCGGCCAACTCCCTTACGGAGAAAGCGCTTTCCGGCGGCGACGATAGGGCGCACCGAGGGGAGTGGCAAGGCTCCGCGCGAGATCCGCCGTGCGGGGGCGCGGTCGCCCTGGCGTGATGCGGCGGGGGGTCGTGGGGTGCGGGCGGCCGGGTGAGCCGCGTCTCACCGGAGTCCCGACGCTTGTCTATGCAACTCGTTGCATAGCAAGATCGGAGCCATGGCGCTCGAACACGCGATCCTCGTGTCCCTGCTGGAGAAGCCGGGTTCCGGCTACGAGCTGGCCCGCCGGTTCGAGCGGTCCATCGGGTACTTCTGGACCGCCACCCACCAGCAGATCTACCGCGTGCTCAAGCGCATGGAGAACGACGGCTGGGTCGACGTCCGGGACGTGCCCCAGCAGGGGCGCCCGGACAAGAAGGAGTACTCCGTCGCCGACCTCGGCAGGGCCGCCCTCTCCTCCTGGCTGCACGAACCGATCGAGCCGGAGAGCGTCCGGCACGACCTCGCGGTCAAGATCCGCGGCGCCGCCTTCGACGATCCGGCCGCCCTGATGAGCGAGGTGGACCGGCACAAGCAGGCCCACGCGGCCCGGCTGGCCCACTACCTCGCGGGCGAGGCGCGCGACTTCCCGGGGTCCGCCCCCGGGGCCCTCGACGCCGGGCCCGTCGACCGCGACGCGCCGGACGCCGAGCCCCTCGCACCCGTCGCGCCGGACCCCGAGCGCGAACTCCAGCACGCCGTCCTGCGCGGAGGCATCGCGTACGAACGCATGATGCTCGCCTGGCTCGACGACGTCCTCGCCACCCTCGGCCGGTTCGGTCCCGGACACTGACCGGCCGTACCGCTCAGCCCGTACCTCCCACTCCTTCCATCCTCCAGTCGAAAGGCGGCAACCATGACCGACCCGCTGCTGTTCAACCCGCGCACCTACGACCCCGCGCACTTCGATCCGGAGACCCGCCGGCTGCTGCGCGCCACCGTCGACTGGTTCGAGGAGCGCGGCAAGCGACAGCTGATCGAGGACTACCGGACCCGGGCCTGGCTCGGGGACTTCCTCGCCTTCGCCGCCAAGGAAGGGCTGTTCGCGACCTTCCTGACCCCGTCGTCCGAGGGGGACGGGCAGGACGGGCGCTGGGACACCGCCCGGATCGCCGCGCTCAACGAGATCCTCGGCTTCTACGGACTCGACTACTGGTACGCCTGGCAGGTCACCATCCTCGGCCTCGGCCCGGTCTGGCAGAGCGACAATGCCGCCGCGCGCGGCCGCGCCGCCGAACTCCTCGCGCAGGGCGAGGTGTTCGCCTTCGGCCTGTCGGAGAAGTCCCACGGCGCCGACATCTACTCCACGGACATGCTCCTGGAGCCCGGCGCCGACGGCGGCTTCCGCGCCACCGGCTCCAAGTACTACATCGGCAACGGCAACGCCGCCGGACTCGTCTCCGTCTTCGGCCGCCGCACCGACGTGGAAGGCCCCGACGGCTACGTCTTCTTCGCCGCCGACAGCCGCCACCCGGCGTACCATCTGGTCAAGAACGTCGTCGACTCGTCGAAGTACGTCAGCGAGTTCCGGCTCGAGGACTACCCCGTGGCCGCCGAGGACGTCCTGCACACCGGCCGCGCCGCCTTCGACGCCGCCCTCAACACGGTCAACGTCGGCAAGTTCAACCTGTGCACCGCCTCCATCGGCATCTGCGAGCACGCGATGTACGAGGCCGTCACCCACGCGCACAACCGCATCCTCTACGGCCGTCCCGTCACCGCGTTCCCGCACGTGCGCCGGGAGCTGACCGACGCCTACGTCCGCCTCGTCGGCATGAAGCTCTTCAGCGACCGGGCCGTGGACTACTTCCGCTCCGCCGGTCCCGACGACCGTCGCTACCTCCTCTTCAACCCGATGACGAAGATGAAGGTGACCACGGAGGGCGAGAAGGTCATCGACCTGATGTGGGACGTCATCGCGGCCAAGGGGTTCGAGAAGGACAACTACTTCGCCCAGGCCGCCGTGGAGATCCGCGGGCTGCCGAAGCTGGAGGGCACGGTCCACGTCAACCTGGCGCTGATCCTGAAGTTCATGCGCAACCACCTGCTGGAGCCCGTCGCCTACGAGCCGGTCCCGACCCGCCTGGACGCGGCCGACGACACGTTCCTCTTCCGCCAGGGTCCGGCCCGCGGCCTGGGATCGGTGCGCTTCCACGACTGGCGCACCGCCTACGACACCTTCGCCCACCTGCCCAACGTCGCCCGGTTCCGTGAACAGGCCGACGCGCTCTGCGAGTTCGTCACCACGGCCGCTCCCGACGAGAAGCAGAGCCGCGACCTCGACCTGCTCCTCGCGGTCGGCCAGCTCTTCGCGCTCGTCGTCCACGGCCAGCTGGTCCTGGAGCAGGCGGACCTGACCGGCCTCGACGAGGACGTCCTCGACGAACTGTTCGCCGTCCTCGTCCGCGACTTCTCCGCGCACGCCGTCGAACTGCACGGCAAGGACTCCGCGACCGAGCAGCAGCAGCTGTGGGCGCTGGGCTCGGTCCGGCGCCCGGTCGTCGACGAGGCGCGGTCCGAGCGGGTCTGGCAGCGGGTCGAGGCCCTCTCGGGGGCGTACGAGATGGCCCAGTAGGACCCGGACCCGGAGGCCGGACGACGGGGCCGGTCGCGGGGTGGGGCTCCGCGGCCGGTCCTCGGCGCACGGGGGAGCCGGGGACCGTTCCGGCGGGGCGGACGTCCGTCCGCCCCGGGTCGGGTCGTCCGCCGCCCCGTGACTCACATGCCGTGCTGGACGACCCCGCGCGTCGAGAACGTGACGGGATCGCCGCCGGTGAAGTCGCCCGGCGGGATGCCCGGGTGATGCCCCTCGCTCGGCGCCGGGGCCTCGGCGCGGGGGCCCAGCGCGAGGCGGGACACGATGCGGTAGCGGTCGCCCCGGTAGAGCGAGTGCACGTACTCCACCGGCCGGTTGCGGGTGTCGGTGGTGAGGCGCTCGAAGAGCAGCGCGGGGGAGAGTTCGGGCACGTCGAGCAGGTCGGCCTCGGCGCGTGTCACCACCGTCGGCTCGATCGACTGCACCGCCTCGCTGACCTGCACGTCGTGCCGGTCGCGCAGGTGCTCGTACAGGTCGCCCTGCTCCAGTTCGTCACTGGTCAGGTCGGGGACGAGGTCGGCGCGCACGTGCAGGTACTCGATGGCCATCGGCGAGCCGTCGACCAGCCGCAGCCGCGCCACGTACCGGATCTCCGCCGCCGGTGAGATCCGCAGCTTGCGGCCCACCCGGGCGCCCGCGGGCAGCGTGCGGAACTCCAGCAGCCGACTGGTCCACACCCCGCCGGCCTGCGGCAGGCTGAAGGCGTGCCGGTCCGAGACCAGTTCCTGGGTGATCTTCTCGGCGGCCACGAACATGCCCCGGCCGTGCTCGCGCACCAGCAGCCCCGCGACGACGAGTTCGTCGACCGCCGCGCGCAAGGTGGGCCGGGAGACGCCCAGTTCGGCGCTGAGCACCCGTTCGGAAGGGATGGCGTCGCCGGGGCGGCGTGCCTCGACGAGTTCGAGGATCGCGTCCCGGACGCGCTCGCGCTTGAGTACCGCACCGGAGGCGGCGGCGTCGATCTCCATGCGGGGCTCTCGTTCGTCGGCGACACGGGCACTGGTCATCATAACTGGTCTGCTGGTCAGGCGACCAGTGTGCGCTTACCTGTCCCTGCTCGCGGTCGCGCGGGAGCTATGAGGGTGAAGTCCCTTTCTGTGCCGGAGGGTTGACGCCGCGATTGGTCCATGCCATTTTCATCCCGCACCGACTGGTAAACCCCTGGCAGGCAACTGGTCAAGCGGGGTGGTCGTGTGTCGTGTCGTGCTCCGTGTGCCGTCCGTCCCCAGCCCCAGAGGTGAACCGTGAAGTACCGCTCCCCGGCTCTGCTCGGCGCCATGCTGCTGAGCAGCGGGCTCATCGCATGCTCCTCGTCGGGCGGTTCGTCCGACGACGCCGCCTCCGGCAGGACCGTCCTCGACGTCTGGCTGATGCGGGACAGCGTCTCGGACGCCTTCCAGAAGGAGTTCGAGGCGGGCTTCGAGAAGGCCCACCCCGAGATCGACGTGAAGATCCAGATCCAGGAGTGGGACGGCATCGGCGAGAAGGTCACCGCCGCACTGGCCAGCAACGACGCGCCCGACGTCATCGAGGTGGGCAACACCCAGGTCGCCCAGTACGCCCAGAGCGGCGGTCTGACCGACTTCACCGACAAGGTCGCCGAGCTCGGCGGGGACACCTGGCTGAAGGGCCTCGCGGAGCCGGGCGCGTACGACGGGAAGCAGTACGGCATCCCGTACTACGCCGCCAACCGCGTGGTCGTGTACCGCACCGACCTCTTCCGGAAGGCCGGGGTCGACGCCACCACCATCAAGACACGCGACCAGTGGATCGCGGCCACCGAGAAGCTCAACCGGGGCGGCACCCAGGGCATCTACCTGCCCGGCCAGAACTGGTACGCCCTGGCCGGCTTCGTCTGGGACGAGGGCGGCGACCTCGCCGTCCGGGAGGGCGGCGGCTGGAAGGGCGGCCTCGACAGCCCCGAGGCCCTGCGGGCCATGGCCTTCTACCAGCGGCTCCAGGCGCTCGGCAAGGGCCCCAAGGACTCCGACGAGTCGCAGCCGCCCCAGGCCGAGGTGATGGCCAAGGGGCAGATCGCCCAGATCATCGCCGCCCCGGGAGGCGCCGCCGTCGTCACCCAGAACAACCCCGAACTCAAGGGCAAGCTCGGCTTCTTCCCCATCCCCGGGAAGACCGCGGACACCCCGGGCGCCGTCTTCACCGGCGGCTCCGACCTGGTCGTGCCCGCCGTCGCCGCGCACCAGAAGGAGGCGCTCACCTTCCTCCGCGAACTCACCGGCGACACCTGGCAGAAGAAGCTCGCACTGACCATGAGCTACGTGCCCAACCGGACCACCCTGGCCGGCGCCGTGTCCGCCGACCCGGGCGCCGCGGCGATGGCGGTCGGCGCGGCCAACGGCCACGCCACGCCCAACACGCCCCAGTGGGCCGCCGTCGAGGCCAAGAACCCGATCAAGGACTACATGACGGCCGTGCTCACCGGCCGTGACGCCGGGTCCGCGGCCGCCACGGCGTCGCGGACCATCACCACCACCCTGAACAGCGGCTCCTGACCCCGCCCCCGCCGTCCCCCGACCGTCCGAGACGAGGAGGCGCCGTGTCGACCGTCCGAGAGCGGATCGCGCCCCGCTCCGCAACCCGCCGCCCGGCACGGCGCCCCGCCGGGACCGCCGCCCCGCACCGTACGAGCGGCGGATCGCCCTGGCCCTACCTGCTCATCGCCCCGGCCGTCCTGGGCATGCTCTACCTGCTGCTCTATCCGCTCGCCCGCGCGATCCTCATCTCGCTGCAGGACTTCCGGCTGCGCCAGCTCATCCTGGGCGACGCCGAGTTCGTGGGGCTGCGCAACTACCGCACCCTGCTGGCCGACCCCCGCTTCTGGGAGGTCGTACGGCGCACCTTCGTGTTCATGGCGGTCAACGTGGTCGTCATCATGGTCCTCGCCACGCTGGTCGCCCTGATGATCGAGCGGCTGGGCCGGATCGGCAGGACGACGGTCCTCAGTTCCCTGGTGCTGGTCTGGGCGGTTCCCGTGGTGGCCGCCACCACCGTCTTCCAGTGGCTGTTCCACTCCGAGTTCGGCATCGTCAACGAGACTCTCACCGGTCTCGGCCTCGACTCCTTCGAGGGCTACGCCTGGTTCGCCCACGAGGGCGCCGCGTTCGCCATCGTCGTCGTCCTCGTCGTGTGGCAGTCCGTCCCGTTCGCGGCGATCACCCTCTACTCGGCCCTGACCACCGTCCCGGCCGAGCTGTACGAGTCGGCGCGGATGGACGGCGCCGGCGCCGCCCGGATCTTCCGCTCGGTGACCTTCCCCCTGCTCCGGCCGATCTTCATGCTCGTGGTGTCGCTGGAGGTCATCTGGACCTTCAAGGCCTTCGTCCAGATCTGGGTGATGACCCGCGGCGGCCCGGGCGACGCCACCACCATCCTGCCGGTGTACGCCGTGCAGACGGCACTCTCCCAGCAGCGGTACGACCTCGGCTCCGCCGCCTCGATGCTCACGGTCCTGCTGATGAGCGGCGTGCTGGTCCTCTACTTCCGCCAGTTGTTCCGTCAGGAGGGCGAGAACCTGTGAGCGCCGCTTCCACCACCGGTGCCCCCGTGGCCTCCGGGACCCCGCACCCCGCCCACCACCCCTCCTCCCGCCGGGCCGCCGTCCGGCGCGCGGTCCGACGGCTCCCGCTGTGGACCGCCGCCACCGCGACCGTGGTGCTCTGCCTCTTCCCCGTGTACTGGATGGTCGCCACCGCGCTCCGGCCCTCCCGCGACATCCAGTCCTACGAACCCCGGCTGCTGCCCCGGGAGTGGACGCTCGACCACTTCCGGCGGGCCGTCGACGCGGACGGCTTCGGCCTCTTCTGGCGCAACAGCATCCTGGTCACGCTGAGCGCCGTCCTCCTCGCGCTCCTCGTCGCCGTGGGCGCCGCCTACGCCGTGGCCCGGCTGCGGTGGCGCGGCCGGCGGCAGTTCATGCTGGCGGTCTTCATCGCCCAGATGGCGCCGTGGGAGTCGCTGATCATCCCCGTCTACATCATCTCCCGCGACACCGGCATGCTCGACCGGCTGCCCACGCTGACCCTCGTCTACTTCATGATCACCCTGCCGTTCACCGTGGTGGTGCTCCGCGGCTTCATCGCCGGCATCCCGCCCGAACTCGAGGAGGCGGCGCAGGTCGACGGCTGCACCCGGGTGGGCGCGTTCCGCAGGATCGCCTTCCCGCTCCTCGCGCCCGGCCTCATGGCCACCTCCCTGTTCGGGTTCATCACCGCCTGGAACGAGTTCACCTACGCCAACTTCCTGATCATCAAACAGCAGGACAGCCGCACCCTGCCGGTCTGGCTCTCCTCCTTCCAGTCGACCTTCGGCACCGACTGGGGCGCCACCATGGCCGCCTCCACGCTCTTCGCCCTGCCCGCGCTGATCGTCTTCCTCGCCCTGCAGCGCCACGTGACCTCGGGCCTCGCGTCCGGAGGAGTCAAGGGCTGAGCCGCGCCCCGCCGTCCGTCCCGCGCCCCGCCGATCACCGGAGACCCGTCCCGTGGACCTGCCACGCCCCGAACTCGCCCTGGTACCCCGCCCCGGCAAACTCTCCCCGCGCCCCGGCCGGTTCCGCATCGACGCCGGCACCCGGCTCCGCGTCACCCCCGGTGCCGAACCCGCCGCCGCCCTGCTGCGCGACTACCTCGAACCGCTCACCGGGCTCCGCCCCGAACACGCCGAGGACGGCACGTTCGTCCTCGCCGTCGACCCCACCCTGGCCGGCCTCGGTGAGGAGGGGTACGGACTGACCGTCGGGCCGCACGGGGTCCTGCTCCGCGCGGCCCGGCCGACGGGCATGCTGCGCGGCGTCCAGACCCTCCGCCAACTGCTGCCCTACGAGGCCCTGTCCGGCGAGCTCCGCGGCGCGGACCACTGGGAGCTGCCCGGTGTGGAGATCACGGACGTTCCGCACCGGCCCTGGCGCGGCGCCATGCTCGACGTCGCCCGCCACTTCCAGCCGGTCTCCTACCTCCGCCGCTACGTCGACCTCCTGGCCCTGCACAAGCTGAACGTGCTCCACCTCCACCTCACCGACGACCAGGGCTGGCGGATGCCGGTGGCCGCCCACCCGCGGCTCACCGAGGTCGGCGGCCGGCGGGCCGAGTCGATGGTCGGGCCGGCGGGCAGCGAGCGCTTCGACGGCCGGCCGCACGGCGGCTCGTACACCCGGGCCGAACTCGCCGGCCTCGTCGGGTACGCCGCCGCCCGCGGCGTGACCGTGCTGCCGGAGGTCGGGGTACCCGGCCACGCCCGCGCCGCCCTCGCCGCGTACCCCGCCCTGGGCAACCGCCCCGAACGGCGGCTCGACGTCTGGACGCGGTGGGGCGTGTGCACCGACGTGCTCGGCGTCGGCGACCACGTCCTCGACTTCTTCCGCACGGTCCTGGACGAGGTGATGGACCTCTTCCCCTCCGCCCACGTCCACATCGGCGGCGACGAGTGCCCCACCACCGAGTGGGAGCGGAGCCCGGCCGCCCTGGCCCGCGCCGCGCGCGAGGGGCTGTCCGGCCCCCGCGCCCTGCACGGCTGGTTCCTGGCGCGCATCGCCGAGCACGTGGTCCGGGCCGGCCGGCGACCCGTCGCCTGGGCCGAGACCGGGACCACGCTGCCCCTGGAGTGCACGGTGATGAGCTGGCGCGAACCCGCGCACGCCTGGGCGGCCGCCCGCCGCGGGCACCAGGTCGTCTACGCCGACCACCGCGCCACCTACCTCGACTACGCGCGCAGCGACGACCCCCGCGAACCCGCCGCCCAGCCGGGTGTGATCGTCGGCCTGCGCACCGTGCACGACATGGACCTCACGCCCCCGGCCGCCGAACCGCACCTGGCCGAGCGGATCCTCGGCGCGCAGGGCCAGTTGTGGACCGAGTTCGTCACCACGCCCGCGCACATCGAGTACCTGAGCTTCCCCCGTCTGTGCGCGCTCGCCGAGCGGGCCTGGGGGACCACGGCCGACTGGCCGGACTTCGCCGCCCGGCTCACCGGGCACCGCGCCCGGCTGGACGCGCTCGGCGTCCCGCACGCCGTGCCACCGGACGCCGCCGTGCCCACGCCCGTGTGACCCCGGCCGGCCTCCGCGCGCCCGTGCGCCCGTCGCCTCCGGCCCCACCCCCCCCGGCGATCCGCCGTGCACCACCCACTGCCGTCCTCCCGCACCGAGCGGGAGCCAACGAAAGGACACGGATGAGCACTCGCCCCCTCGGCCGCCGCACCCGCGCGGCCCTCGCCCTGACCGCCCTCGTGGGCAGCGCCGCGCTGGCCACCCTGCCCGTCACCACCGCCTCGGCCGCCGCCGACGGCCTGGCCGTCCAGTACCGCACCAGCGCCGGCGGGGCCACCGCCGACCAGAGCGAACCGTGGTTCAAGGTCCGCAACACGGGCTCCGCCACCGTCCAGTTGAGCCAGGTCAAGGTCCGCTACTACTTCAAGGCGGACTCCCCGGGCGCCGCCTACCGCTTCGCCTGCTCGTGGGCCGTCCGCGGCTGCTCCTCCGTCACCGGCACCTTCGGCACCCTCGACCACCCCACCGCCACCGCCGACCGCTACCTGGAGATCGGGTTCACCCCGGGGGCGGGAACGCTCGCGCCCGGCGCCGACACCGGCGACATGCAGCTGCGCTTCCACCAGTCCACCTGGCAGCCGCTGAAGCAGAGCGACGACTACTCCTTCGGCGGCGGCCAGACCGCGTACGCCGACTGGGCCAAGGTCACCGCACAGGTGAACGGCACGACGGTCTGGGGCGTCGCCCCCGAGGGCAACGACCCGACGGATCCGACCGACCCCACGGACCCGACCGACCCGCCGGGCGGCGGGCAGACCCTGTTCGACGACTTCAGCTACACCGCGCACACGGACCCCGCCATCGCGGCGCACGGCTGGAGCGTCCGCTCCAACTCCGGCGGCCCGGGCGTGCCCGGCGCCGTCTGGGACCCCTCGAAGGTCACCTTCGTGGACCAGGGCGGCAACAAGGTGATGAACCTGCGGACGTCCACCGCCGGCACGGGCGAGTCCACCCGGCACACCGAGGTCCTCACCCGGGCGACGAAGTTCCGCAACGGCACCTACGCGGCCCGGGTCAGGTTCTCGGACGCGCCGGTGTCCGGACCGGACGGCGACCACCTCGTCCAGACCTTCTTCACCATCAACGACCTCAAGGCGCCGATGGCCGACGACTACGCCGAGTACGACTTCGAGTACCTGCCCAACGGCGGCTGGGGCGAGCCCGCCAACATCCTCTACACGACCTCGTGGGAGACCTACAACCCCGACCCCTGGCAGGCCGTCAACCAGCACAGCGAGAGCCGGACGAGCTTCGCCGGCTGGCACGACCTCGTCGTGACCATCGACAACGACGCGATCACCTACTACATCGACGGGCAGCAGTTCGGCACCCACGGCGCCCAGTACCTGCCCGAGCGGCCCATGTCGATCAACTTCAACCAGTGGCTGATCGACCTGAACGGCCAGACCTCGACCACCCCGCGCGCCTACGACCAGCAGGTCGACTACGTCCTGCACGTCAAGGACCAGGTCCTCACGCCGGCCCAGGTGGCCGCGAAGGTCGCCGGCCTGCGAAGTGCCGGCACGGCCTTCGTCGACGAGGTCCCGGCCTCCTGACCCCTGGCACGACGAAGGCGCCTGCCGGCCACGTGCCGGCAGGCGCCTTCGGGGCGTCCCGGGGAGCGGCCCGCGCCCCTCCCCGGCGCGGGTCGGACCACTTCAGGCCATCAGGACCGAGTCGTCCTCGGGACGCGCTCCCGGCAGCCGGTGGCGGGCGGCGATCAGCGCCGTGTCGACGTCCCTGGTACCGGTGGAGACACACAGCGTGTAAGCGAGGTCCTCCACGCGCCGACGCACCTGGGCGCTGCCGTTCTCCGCGTGCAGCACGCTCAGCGCCTCGTACTCCTCGACCAGCTTGCTCAGCACCACGGGATGGGCCATCAGCACAGTGGATCTCTCCTCGCCGCCAGGGCGCCGACCGCCCGGCTCGGTGCGCCGCCTACCCCGGTTTCCCGGACGCATGCCGTCGCGCGGGGACGTGACTCCCGCCACGTCGTCACGGCCGGATGCCCGGGAAACAGCGTGCTGACCGGAGGTTTCCGGCCGCTTGATCCGCCGCCGTTCCCCTCCGGCGATCACGGGGGAGTAGGCTCCTGTCGATTGTCGTACGGCAACGGTCGCGAGGCCGGAGACGTACGCGAGGGGTGACGGCCGGACCTGGGGCCGTCGGCAGCCGAGCCCCTTGGCAGGTGCCCGGCTAACCAGCGAGGATGAGCCATGTCCGAGACGACGATCGAGAGTTCCGCCGCGCCACGCCGGCGGAGAGCCGCAGCCGTGAGCGAGCCGGAGCTGCGACAGCTCCTGGCCGGCCTCACCGCCGTCCGGGACGGGGACTTCGGCACCCGGCTGCCCGACGAGGCGAGCGGCCTCATGGGCGAGATCTCCAGCGTCTTCAACGGCATGGTCGACCAGTTGTCGCTCTTCACCTCCGAGGTGACCCGGGTGGCCCGCGAGGTCGGCACCGAGGGCACGCTCGGCGGCCAGGCCGAGGTGCCCGGGGTCTCGGGCACCTGGGCGGACCTCACCGACTCGGTGAACGCGATGGCCGGCAACCTCACGACGCAGGTGCGTGACATCGCCCAGGTCGCCACGGCCGTCGCCAAGGGCGACCTGTCCCAGAAGATCGACGTGGACGCCCGCGGCGAGATCCTGGAACTCAAGAACACCATCAACACGATGGTCGACCAGCTGTCGGCGTTCGCCGACGAGGTCACCCGCATGGCCCGGGACGTCGGCACGGAGGGCATCCTCGGTGGTCAGGCGGACGTGAAGGGCGTGTCCGGCACCTGGCGCGACCTGACCGACTCGGTCAACTCCATGGCCGGCAACCTCACCGCCCAGGTCCGCTCCATCGCGCACGTCGCCACCGCGGTGGCCAAGGGCGACCTCTCGCAGAAGGTCGACGTGGACGCCCGCGGGGAGATCCGCGAGCTGAAGAACACCATCAACACGATGGTCGACCAGCTGTCGGCGTTCGCCGACGAGGTGACCCGCGTGGCCCGCGAGGTCGGCACCGAGGGCAACCTGGGCGGCCAGGCCACCGTCCGTGGCGCCTCGGGCACCTGGAAGGACCTGACCGACAACGTCAACGTGATGGCGTCCAACCTCACCGGCCAGGTCCGCTCGATCGCCCAGGTCGCCACCGCCGTCGCCCGGGGCGACCTGTCGCGCCGGATCACCGTGGAGGCGAAGGGCGAGGTCGCCGCGCTCGCCGACACCATCAACACGATGGTGGACACCCTGTCGGCGTTCGCCGACGAGGTGACCCGCGTCGCGCGCGAGGTCGGCACCGAGGGCCGTCTCGGCGGCCAGGCCCGGGTGCCGAACGTCGCCGGCACCTGGAAGGACCTGACCGACAACGTCAACTCCATGGCGAACAACCTCACCGGCCAGGTCCGCAACATCGCCCAGGTCACCACCGCCGTCGCCAACGGCGACCTGTCGAAGAAGATCGACGTGGACGCCCAGGGCGAGATCCTGGAGCTGAAGACCACGATCAACACCATGGTCGACCAGCTGTCCTCGTTCGCCGCCGAGGTCACCCGGGTCGCCCGCGAGGTCGGCAGCGAGGGCCGCCTCGGCGGCCAGGCCGAGGTCGAGGGCGTCTCCGGCACGTGGAAGCGGCTCACCGAGAACGTGAACGAGCTCGCCGGCAACCTCACCCGGCAGGTCCGGGCCATCGCCGAGGTCGCCAGCGCCGTCGCCGAGGGCGACCTGACCCGCTCCATCACCGTCGACGCCTCGGGCGAGGTCGCCGAGCTCAAGGACAACATCAACTCGATGGTCGGCTCGCTCCGCGAGACGACCCGGGCCAACCAGGAGCAGGACTGGCTCAAGTCCAGCCTGACCCGGATCTCCGAACTGATGCAGGGCCACCGCGACCTGGCCGTCGTCGCCGAGCTCGTCATGGACGAGCTGACCCCGCTCGTCTCCGCCCAGTACGGCGCCTTCTACCTCGCGCAGGAGGGAGAGGACGGCACCGAGCTCGTCCTCGTCGGCTCCTACGGCCGCCCCGCCGACAGCGCCGGCCACAGCCGGTTCCGGCTGGGGGAGTCGCTCGTCGGACAGGCAGCCCGCAGCCGCCGGGTCATCGCCGCCGAGAACGTGCCCGGCGACTACGTCTCCATCTCCTCCGGCCTCGGGCGGACCACCCGCGGCAGCCTGGTCGTGCTGCCGATCGTCGTCGAGGACCAGGTCCTCGGCGTCATCGAGCTGATCTCCTTCACCCCGTTCACCTCCGTGCACCGGGACTTCCTCGCCCAGCTGATGGAGACCGTCGGCGTCAACGTCAGCACGATCGTCGCCAACGCGCGTACCGACGAACTCCTCGGCGAGTCCCAGCGGCTGGCCGACGAGCTGCGGGCGCGCTCCGAGGAACTCCAGGTGCAGCAGGAGGAGTTGCAGCGCTCGAACGCCGAACTGGAGGACAAGGCCGCCCTGCTGGCCACCCAGAACCGCGACATCGAGGCCAAGAACCTGGAGATCGAGCAGGCCCGCCAGGAGCTGGAGGAGCGTGCCCAGCAGCTCTCGCTGGCCTCGAAGTACAAGTCCGAGTTCCTGGCGAACATGAGCCACGAGCTGCGCACCCCGCTCAACAGCCTGCTCATCCTGGCCCAGTTGCTCGCCCAGAACCCGACCCGCAACCTCACGGCCAAGCAGGTCGAGTACGCCGGCATCATCCACTCGGCCGGATCCGACCTCCTGCAGCTGATCAACGACATCCTCGACCTGTCGAAGGTCGAGGCCGGCAAGATGGACCTCAACCCGGAGCGGGTCTCCCTGCGCCAGCTCCTCGACTACGTCGAGGCGACGTTCCGGCCGCTCACCACCCAGCAGAGCCTCGCCTTCACGATCTCCACCGCGCCCGGCGTGCCCGTCGACCTGTTCACCGACGACTCGCGGCTGAAGCAGGTCCTGCGCAACCTGCTGTCCAACGCCGTCAAGTTCACCGAACGCGGCGGCGTCGAGCTGCGCATCGAGCCGGCCGCCGACGACGAGCTGCCCGGCACGGTCCACCGCGGCGGCGCGGTGGTGGCCTTCCGGGTCAAGGACACCGGCATCGGCATCGCCGCACAGCACCTGGAGGCCATCTTCGGCGCCTTCCAGCAGGCGGACGGCACGACCAACCGCAAGTACGGCGGCACCGGACTCGGCCTGTCCATCAGCCGCGAGATCGTCCACCTGCTCGGCGGCGCCCTGACCGCCGAGAGCGAGCCCGGCGAGGGCAGCACCTTCACGCTCTACCTGCCCGTGGCCCGTGCCGACTTCCAGGAGGAGTCGGCCCACGAGCACCCCGACCGCGACGCCGCCGGAGCGCCGGCGGACCAGGCGGACACCCCGGCCCGCGCCACCGCGCCCGTACCGGCGCCGGAGCGTCAGCCGCGGCGCCTCCTCGTGATCGAGGAGCGTCCGCGCGGCCTGCTGTCCCTCGTCGCCGAGAACGCCGTCGCCGAACTCGGCTCCGGCCGCGGCCCGCAGGACCGCGAGGACATCGAGGTCGTCGCGGCCGTCGGTCCGCAGGAGGCCGCGACCGCCCTGGCCACCCGGACCTTCCACTGCGTCGTCCTCGAGGTCGACATGGCCGAGGGCGAGGCCCTGAACTTCCTGGACGCCGTCGACGGGGACCCGGCACTGCGCGGCGTCCCGGTCCTCGCCCACAACAACCGGCGGCTCGCCGCCGCCCACGAACGAGCCCTCCAGAAGCGGGCCGAGCAGCGCCCGCTGGAACTCATCTCCAGCCTCGACGAACTGCGTGAACGGATCGCCCTGCACCTGTCCGCCGACCAGCCGGGCGACGTCGTGCCGCTCCTCGGCGCGGAGCAGCGCGTCCCCGCCCCGCGGACCGTCGACCCCGGCCTGCACGGCCGCACCGTCCTCGTCGTCGACGACGACGCCCGCAACCTGTACGCCCTGAGCGGCATCCTGGAGCTGCACGGCATCGAGGTCCTGCACGCGGAGAACGGCCGCAAGGGGATCGACGCGCTCGCCGCCCACCCGGACATCGACCTGATCCTGATGGACGTGATGATGCCCGAGATGGACGGGTACACGGCGACCGCGACGATCCGCCAGATGCCCGCCCACGCCGGCCTGCCGATCATCGCGGTCACCGCCAAGGCCATGCCCGGCGACCGGGAGAAGAGCCTGGCGTCCGGGGCCAGCGACTACGTCACCAAGCCGGTCGACGCCGACGACCTCATCGACTGCATCCGGCGGTGGCTGCGCGACGGATAGCCCGCGGGGCGCCGCCCGCCCCGTATCCCGTCCCGTCCGTCCGCGGCCCCAGGCCGTCGCATCCGAGGAGTCCCGCGCCATGAGCGCACCCCACCAGCACGGCGGCGCCACCGCCGCCGGCCCCGACGGGGCCTCGGCCCCGACCGGCCCGGCAGGCGGCGCCGGCCCCCTGGGCATCGAGCCGTCCGCGGGGCGGGCCGTCGACGTCCCCGTACCGGACCGCGCCGTTCCCGCTCCGGCCACCGGCCGGCCCGACGGCCCGGCGCCCGGCCGGGAGTCCGCCGACGCCCCGTACGGCGACACCGTCGGGCGGCTGGCCGCGACGGTGGAACGGCTGCGCGGAGAGGTGAAGGCGGCGCACGCCGCGGCCGACGGGCGCGCCCTGATCGAACTGGCCAAGGGCGTCCTCGTCGAACGCCTGCGGTGCGGCCCGGCGCAGGCGGCGCGCCAGCTCGCCGAACTCGCCGCCCAGGCCGGGCTGTCGCAGCTGGAACTGGCCGCCGACATCGTCAACCAGGCCGCCCGCGACCAGGTCGCGGAGGTCGCCGACGACTTCGTCCGGCGGGCCGTCGGCGAGTCCGGCACGGACGACGCCCCCGACGCGTCGGTCGCCGTGCGCCTGCGCACGGCAGAGAGCGCCGCGCTCAACGCCGGGGACACCCAGTCCGTCGCCGAATCCCTCCTGGAACACGCCCTCGCACCTCTGGGAGCCACCGCCGTCGCCGTCTGGACCGTCGGCCCCGACGCCTCGCTGACGCTCTGCGGCCACGCCGGCTTCGGAGCCGAGGAGTCCGAGCGCTGGCGCTACGTCCCGCCGGGCGTGGCCACGGTCGCCCGCCAGGCGCTCACCGGGCGCCGCACCGAATGGTTCTCCTCGCTCGAAGCCGCCGGCATCCCCTCGATCGGGCACACGCGTCACCCCGACGGCGCCCGGGTGGCCGTACCCGCCGGCACCGGCGGCCGGATACACGGCGTCCTGGAGATCTGCTGGCCCCGGCCGCTCCCGCCCCAGCCGCAGGCGGTGGAGCGCCAGATCGAGGCTCTGGCCGAACTGTGCGGACACACGCTGGAGAGCGTCTCCGCCCCGCCGGTCGCCGTCGTCCCGCGCCCCGCGACCGGCGTGTCCGAGCTCGTGGACCTCGCCGGCGGGCTCTACGACCCCGCACTCGTCCTCACGCCGTACCTGGATCCGGAGGGCCGCCTCAAGGACTTCCGGATCCGGCACGCCAACGAGCACTTCCAGGACCCCGCCGGCCGCCCCAGGAGCGCCGTCGACGGCGCGCTGCTCCTGGAGGCGTACCCCGCGGCGGCCGGCGAGGGCGAGCTGTTCGAACGGGTCGAGCGCGTCTACGCCACCGGCGAGCCGTTCCGCGCCCGGCGGGCCCGGGTGACGGCCCTCGTGGACCAGGTGCCGCTGGCGTCCGTCGCCGACCTGAGCATCAGCCGGCACGGCGACAGCGTCCTCCTCATCTGGCGCATCGAGGACGAGACCGCACGCCTCGCGAGCCTGCTCCAGCACGCCCAGCGCCTCGGCCGCATCGGCGGCTTCGAGGAGCACGTGCTGACCGGCGAGATCACCTGGAACAGCCAGCTCTTCGACCTGTACGGCAGGGACCCCCGGGAGACCCCGGTCTCGCTGCGGGACCTCGCCGCCCACGCCCATCCGGACGACTCCGTCGCCATCGGCCGCTTCCTGCAGGCCGTCCTGCACCACAGACGGGCGACCTCGACGGCCTTCCGGCTGCTCCGCCCGGACGGCGTGACCCGGCACATCCGGGTGATCGCCGAACCCGTCCTCGACCCCGACGACGCGCTCCTCGCCGTACGGGGCGCCTACCAGGACATCTCCGCACAGCACTGGACCGAGGTCGCCCTGGCGGCCACCCGCGACCAGCTCGCCGTCACGGAGCAGGAGTCGGCCGAGCGCAACCGCCTGGCCCTCCAGCTGCAGCACGCCATCATGCCGCCCACCCGGGCCCCGCTCGACGCCCCCGGACTGGACGTCGCGGTGCGCTACCGGCCGGCCGAGACGGAGTCCCTCGTCGGAGGCGACTGGTACGACGCCGTCGTGCTCCCCTCCAAGAAGATCCTGCTGTGCGTCGGCGACATCGCCGGCCACGGCATCGAGGCCGCCACCGGCATGGTCGTCCTGCGCAACGCCCTGCGCGGCCTCGCGGTGACCGGGGCGGGCCCGGGACAGCTGCTCTCCTGGCTCAACATCGTCGCGCACCACCTCACCGAGCAGGTGACGGCCACCGCCGTCTGCGGCGTGTTCGATCCCGAGACCCGCGTCCTGCGCTGGGCCCGGGCCGGGCACCTCCCGCCGGTGCTGGTGCGCGGCGAGGAGGCGAGCACGCTCCCGATGCTCCGCGGGCTCCTCCTGGGCGCACTCGCCGAGGCGGAGTACGAGGAGGCGGAGTGCCGGCTGGAGGCCGAGGACACGATCCTCATGTACACCGACGGCCTCGTCGAGCGCCGGGACACCTCCGTGCACGAGTCCCTGGCCCACCTCCTGGCCGCCGCGAAGGCGCCGGCGGACGGCCTCGAAGCCCGTCTGGACGCGCTGCTGACCCACAGCAGGTCCGACACCGACGACGACACCTGCCTGATCGGCGTGCGTGTCTCCTGACGGGGTAGGCGCGTCGGTAGATCTCCATCCACAGAAAGCAGGGAGTATGCCCGAGCGAGCAGTGAACCTGGACGTCGAGGTGGCCATTCGCGGCGCGGACACGGCGGTGCTGTCCGTAGGCGGCGAGCTCGACATCGAGACGGCCGACCTCCTCCACCAGCATCTGGCCGACCAGATCCTGCACGGCCGTCACCACGTCGTCCTCGACCTGTCCTCGCTCGAGTTCATGGACTCCTCCGGACTGAACGTCCTGATCAGGGCGGGGCGGTCGGCGAGGGACGCGCGGGGCGACATCCACCTCGTCGCGCCGACTCCCGCCGTACGGCGCATCCTGGAGATCACCGGACTGACCACGACGACCCCGCTCCACGCCGACGTGGAGCAGGCGCTCACCGCGGCCGGCGGCGCGAGATAGCCGACCTCCGCCGCGCGGCCCGGCATCCGGGGCCGCGCGGCAGGGGTCCGTCAGCCGAGAAGAGGAAGAGACCAGCACGTGGACGAGATCGCCGCCGTCGAACTGGCCCTGCGCGAGGCCGCACCGCACCTCCTGCCGACGGTCGTGCAGGACGCCCTGCGGAAGCACTACGGAGCGCGGCTCGCGGAACTGCGACTGGTCGACTACGGCCTGCGGTCCCTGCAGCTGGTGCCCCCCACGCCGGACGCCGACGCCCCCGTGGCCGTCCACGACAGCCCGCAGGGACGTGCCTTCGGCTCGCAGGAGCCGCACGTCACCCGGCACGCCGACGCCGTCTTGGTACACCTCCCGGTCACCGTCCGCGGGGACCGGATGGGCGTCCTGACGGTGACCCTGCCGCCCGAGCGGGACCCCCGGCCCCTGCTGCCGGAACTGCTGCGCATCGCCGAGGCGCTCGGTCACGAGATCCTCGTCGCCGAGCGGGACACCGACCTGTACGCGCTGGCCCGGCGGGCCACCCGGCTGACCCTCGCCGCCGAGATGCAGTGGCAGCTGCTGCCCGGGCGGGCCTGCGCCCGGCCCGAGTTCGAGCTCGGCGCGCACCTGGAACCCGCCTACGCGATCTTCGGCGACAACTACGACTGGTCGGTCTCCGCCGACCACCTGACGCTGACCGTCACCAACGGCATGGGGGAGGGCATCGAGGCCGCCCTCCTGAGCAACCTCGCCGTCCACGCCCTGCGCAACGCCCGCCGCGCCGGCCTCGGCCTCGCCGACCAGGCGGCCCTCGCGGACCAGGCCGTGTACGGGCGGTACCGGGGCGCCGCCCATGTCGCCGTCCTGCTGCTGCGCTTCGACCTCGACACGGGTGAGGTCGAGGTCGTCGACGCCGGGTCGCCCCGCCTGTGGCGCCTGCGGGACCGGTCCGTCGAGTCCGTCCTCTTCGAGGCCCAGCTCCCGCTGGGCATGTTCGAGGAGACGGACTACGTCGTCGAGCGCTTCTCGGTCCTGCCGGGGGACCGGCTGCTCTTCGGCAGCGACGGTGTGTACGACGCGCACTCGCCGGTCGGCGAGAGCTACGGCCGGCGGGCGCTGGCCCGCGCGCTCACGGCGACGACGCTCCTGCCGCCCACCCAGGTGCCCGCGGCCCTGCTGCGCGAACTCGCCGCCCACCACGGCGACACACCCCTGGACGACGACGCCCTCGTGGTCTGCCTCGACTGGCACGGGCGACCGGCCGCGGTCAGGCCGATCGGGCGTCCTTGAGCGGCCGGCCCGGCCGTGGCGAGTGCCCGGCCTTCTCCCACGCCTCCTGGAATCCCGTCAGCCCCCGCAGCAGCGCCTTGCGGGTCGTCGGCGACATGGCGGTGATGACGCCCAGGAGGGACTCCTCCCGCTGGACCCGCAGATCGCGCAGATACGCCTTGCCCGGACCGGTCAGATGCAGTTCGAGCTGCCGCCGGCTCACCGGGCTCGGCAGCCGCTGCACGAACCCGAGCGCCTCCAGCCGGTCGCACATCCGGCTCACCGACGGAGGCGCGGAGCCGAGCAGTTCGCCCAGGGCGCGGAGGTTGATCCCTTCCTCGCGGTCCAGGCTGTACAGGACCCGCAGCTGGGAGGCCGAGACGGGCGTGGGCGACACGGTGTCCCTGCCGCGCTCCCACAGCACCTCGAGCAGCTCGATGAGCTCCCGGGCGGACCGCGTCGTCTCCTCCGGCGTCCGCCGGGACGGGTCGGGGTTCTCGTCCATGGCCGATGGACTCCCTCCGTGTCGATCCGGGCCCACGGGTCGCCTTTCCCGCCCATCCACCCTATCTTCGCGGCGGAGGAGAGAACCGACCGCGTACCTTCCCCGATGTCCGCGTCTTCGGATACAGGCGGTGTGGAACGCGTGCCTGGGGGAAAATGCGCAGGACGAGACGACACACAGAATGCCGTGTGAGGAGGAGAGGCGTCGATGACGGACGCGATCGCCGCGGAGAACAGGACCCGACGACCGGCCCGGTCGGCGAGCGTCACGTACGACGGAACCGACGACATGATCGCGTCGGCACGCGACTTCGCCGCCGGATTCCTGTCCGCCGCGTCGGCCGCCGGTCACGCGGTGACCGGCGAGCGCATCGATCTGGCCCGCCTGGTGGTCAGTGAGCTGGTCACGAACGTGGTGCGGCACGCCCCGGGTCCCTGCCGGGTCCTGCTGGAGCTCTTCGCGGAGGCCGTGGAGATCTCGGTGTTCGACGGGCGTGAGGCGTCACCGGTGCCCCGCGGCCACGACCCGGCGCGCGTCGGTCAGCACGGTGTCGAGATCGTCGTGGCCGTGTGCGAGAGCGTGAGCGTGGAGCCGCTGCCGTCGGGCAAGCGCGTCAGGGCGCGCCTGGCGCTGGTGTGAACCGCACGCCCACGGATTCCGACCGCGTCTCGCGAGGCGGGGCGGACCCGGAGAAAAATTGTTCGGGATTCGTCGGCATGGGTCGCGGAAGTGGGGGTAGGCGACGCCTCCACGGGGCAGGAACAGTTGTCGAGGGGCAAGGGAGGGCATCGAAGTGCCGACTACGGTGACGACGCAGACGAGGGCCGGTGCGGAGGCGCGGGTGGGCAACCTGCCGCTGGTCGAGGCTCCCCGCAAGGTCGCCCCTACGGACGCACGCGAGCTGTCGAAGGTGTTCTTCGACGAACTGGCGGTACTGGAGGAGGGGACCCACGAGTACCAGTACGCCCGCAACACCCTGATCGAGATGAACATGTCGCTCGTGCGCTACGCGGCGGGTCGCTTCCGCGGCCGCGGTGACGACATGGAGGACATCGTCCAGGTCGGCACCATCGGCCTCATCAAGGCGATCGACCGCTTCGACCTCTCCCGTGAGGTGGAGTTCACCAGCTTCGCCGTCCCGTACATCGTGGGCGAGATCAAGCGCTTCTTCCGCGACACCTCCTGGGCGGTCCACGTGCCGCGCCGGCTGCAGGAGGCCCGGGTGGAGCTGGCCAAGGCGACCGAGGAGCTGAGCTCCCGGCTCGGCCGCGCGCCCCGTGTGGCGGAGCTGGCGGCCCTGATGAACCTCTCCGAGGACGAGGTGATCGAGGCCCGGCTCGCCTCCAACGGCTACAACTCCTCCTCGCTGGACGCCGTCGTGGGCGGCGGCGACGCCGAGGACGGCGACGCCGCGCTCGCCGACTTCATCGGCGTCGAGGACCCGGCGCTCGAACTTTTCGAGGACTTCCACACCCTGGCCCCGCTGCTCGTCCAGCTCGACGAGCGGGCCCGCCGCATCCTGCACCTGCGGTTCGTCGAGGAGATGACGCAGTCCGAGATCGGCAAGGAGCTGGGCATCTCCCAGATGCACGTCTCCCGGCTCCTCTCGCGCAACCTGCAGCGCCTGCGCGAAGGCATGCTGGGACCGATCGGCGCCTGATCGTCCGGCACGGTACGGCGGCACCGGGGAGCGTTCCCGGTGCCGCCGTACCGTCATGCTGCGGCGGGCAGTCGGCTCGGCCCGCCCGCGAGGTCGACGTGCAGGCCGTCCGGCCGGACCCGCAGCGAGGTGGCCCGGAGTCCCAGCGGGTACTCCTTCGGCGTGCCCGCCCGTGATCCGGGGCCGTCCACCCCGAACCCGCCGCCCGCCCCGAGCCGGCCGGTGGGGACGGAGCGCCCGAACACGGTGAGGCTCTCGACGGTGAACGTGACCTTCCCGTCCGCGAGCACGGGACGCAGCGTCAGGAGTCCCGCACCGCCGGGCCCCACGGCGGCGAGGACGGTGCCCCGCGCCGGATCGGTGGCGACCCCGGACACCTGGACCGACGGCGCGGCGGCGCGCAGGGCGGCGGCGAGCGACTCCGTCGGCACCGTCACCTGGGCGCGGCTGCCGCTCACGGCGGGCTCACCCGCCAGGCGCACCCCGTCCAGCCGTACCCGGACGCCGACCCGGGGGAGCGGCCCGAACGCCGCGTCGTCGCTGCTGACCCGGAGGCTCGGGATGGTCCGCCGGGCCAGGTCCCACAGGGCCCAGTCGCCGGCGGTGGACACCGTCACGTCGTCGCCGAGCGCGGGCGCGGCGCGGGTGATCCGGTCCCGGATCACGGCGCGGGCCGTGTACTCGGCCGCGCCCGCGGCCACGACGGCGAGCACCGCCACGACGGCCGTGAGCGCCGGGACCAGACGGCGGCGCGGGAGCGCGCGGAGCCGCGCCGGGAGGAGCCTCACCGGTCACCGCCCGGGGCGGTCGTGAGGACCGGTGCGGCCGTCGGCGGGTGCCCTGCGGCGGGCCCCTCGGGTTCGAGCCGCGGCAGGAGGCGGTCGAGCGGCCCCGGGATCCACCAGTTGGCGCGGCCCAGCAGGTACATGGACGCCGGCACCAGCAGCAGGCGGACCACCGTGGCGTCGAGGACGACGCTGACGCCGAGCCCGAGCGCCAGCATCTTCACGGCGACGTTCGACGAGAGCAGGAACGCCAGGAAGACGCTCGTCATGATCAGCGCGGCGCAGGTGATGACCCGGGCCGTGGCGGCGAGTCCGGTGACGACGGCCAGGTGGTCGTCCCGCTCCCGCAGCCACGACTCGCGGATGCGGGAGAGCAGGAAGACCTCGTAGTCCATCGAGAGCCCGAAGACGATCGCGAACATCATCATCGGCACGTACGACTCGACGGGCACCTTCTCGGTGACGCCGAACAGCGCCCCGCCCCAGCCCCAGGAGAACACCGCGACGACCACGCCGTAGGCGGCGCACAGGGACAGCAGGTTGAGCAGGGCGGCCTTCAGCGCGATCAGCGGACTGCGGAACACGACGAGCAGGAGCAGGAACGCGCCGGCGACCACCACACCGATGATCAGGGGCAGTTGCGTGACGAGCGTGTCGGTGAAGGTCTGTGCCGAGGCGGTCACGCCCGTGACATAGCCCGTCGCCCCGGTGCCCGCCAGCATCCGGGGGACCGTCGTGTCCTGAAGGGTGTGGATCAGTTCGGTGGTGGCCGCTTCCTGCGGTCCCGTGGTGGGGGTCACCTCGGTGACGAGCAGCACCCCGTCGCCGCTGGGGGCCGGCGGCGTGACGGAGGCGACGCCGGGCACGTCGCCCAGCTCCCGCTGGACCGAGGCCCCGAGCGCGCGGCGTCCGGCACCGTCGGCGATCAGCCGGCTGTCGAGCTGGACGACGACGGTGAGCGGGCCGTTGGCGCCGGGGCCGAAGCCCTCCGTGATCAGGTCGTAGGCACGGCGGTCGGTCCGGTCGGTGGGCTGTGCCCCGGCGTCGACGTGGCCCAGGCGCAGGGAGGCGACCGGCACCGACAGGAGGCCGAGCAGCAGCGCCCCGGCGGTCAGCCAGAGCCAGGGGCGCCGGCTCACCCGGAGCGCCCAGCGGTGCCACACGTCCGACGCGCCGGTGGGCTCGGCGACCGGCCGCCGCACGTGGAGGCGGTCGATGCGGTCGCCGATCAGACCCAGCAGCGCGGGGGTCAGGGTCACGGAAGCGGCCGCGGCGACCACGACGCCGAGCCCGGCCGCCAGGCCGAGGGTGCCGATGAAGCCGACCCCGGACACCCCGAGCCCGCCCAGGGCCAGGGCGACGGTGGCGGCGGCGACGAGCACGGCCCGGCCGCTGGTGGCGACCGCGCGTCCGACGGCCTCGTCGGGTTCCGTGCCCGCCTGGAGCATGGCCCGGTACCGGGTGGCGAGGAAGAGCGCGTAGTCGATGCCGACGCCCAGGCCCATCATCGCCGCCAGGGTGGGGGCCGCCTGGGCGAAGTCGACGGGTCCGGCGAGCAGCCCGAGTCCGGCCAGGGCGACGGCGAGACCGAGCACGGCAGTGAGGAGCGGCAGGGCGGTGGCCAGGACGCTGCCGAAACCGATCAGCAGCACGAGCACGGCGACGCCCAGACCGATCGCCTCCGACGCCCGGTCGGCGGAACGCGGTGTCGCGAGCTGCCCGAGCGGGGCGCCGTACTCGACGGTGACGTGGTCGGCGCGCAGCGGCCGGACGGCGCTGTCGACCCCGGCGAGGTAGGAGGGGTCGAAGCTCGCCGGGTTGTCGCGGAAGCGGACCGTGATCTCGGCGACGGCTCCGTCGGCGGAGACCGCTCCCGGGGTGGTGAGCGGGTCGGCCACCGACAGGACGTCCGGCAGGCGTTCCAGGTCCCGGACGGTCGCCTCGATCGCCGCCCGGTGTCCGGTGACGGCGCCCCGCTCGGAGCGCAGCACGACGGACGAGGCCGTGCCGCCGGCCGTACCGGTGTGTGCCTGGAGCAGGTCGGCGCCGGTCTGGGTACGGGTGCCCGGCAGGGAGAAGCTGTCCGCGAAGGCCCCGCCCCAGGCGCGGTCGGCCGCCCCGAGGGCGAGCAGGAGGAGGACCCAGAGGGTCACCACGTGCCAGGCGCGGCGCGCGCACCAGCGCCCGCTCCGGTACAGGAGTCCGGGCGCCTCGGTCGATGAACTGTTCATGGCGCCTCACGGTGCCCGGCGCGGGTAAGGCGTCCGTCGGCGGATTGTTCGGGGAAGGTACGGGCGGTCGGGGCGGTCGGGGCGGTCGGCGCACCGGTGCGTGACGGGCGGGGCGCACGGGGCCGGCCCGCTCCGTGCCGGGCGCTCAGGACGCGCCGGGCGTCGGCGGCAGGGTGACGGTGAAGCAGGCGCCGCCCTCCGGCCCGTGCCCCTCGACCCGGAGGGAGCCGCCGAGGCGGCCGGTCAGGCGGTGGGCGACGGCCAGCCCCAAGCCGCTGCCGACCGGCCGGGTGTCGCGGTAGCGGGCGTGCAGGACGCCGGGCTCGAAGGCGACGCGCACGTCGTCCCCGGAGAGTCCGGGACCGCCGTCGCGGACCTGGACCAGGGCCCCGCCGTCCGCCGCCGCCCGGACGGCGAGCACCACGGGTGCCCCCTCGGGCGTCACCCGCAGCGCGTTCTGCACCAGCCCGTCGATCAGCTGCCGGATCCGGAAGGCGTCCGTCTCGACGACGACGGGCGGCTCCGGCCGCTCGCATCGCAGGTCCACGTTCCGCCGGGCGCAGGGCCCGGCCCAGAACACGGCGGCCTCGCCGACGACCGCGCCCAGGTCGGACGGCGCCATGTCGAGGCGGAAGTCGTCCGCCTCCAGCCGGGCCAGGTCCAGCAGGTCCGCCAGGAAGCGGTCCAGCCGCCGTGTCTCGTCCGCGAGGACGGCACCGACCTCCGGCACCCGCTCCGGCTCGATCAGCCCGTCCGCGAGCGCCTCCGCGTACCCCTGCAACGCGGTCAGCGGGGTGCGCAGGTCGTGGGAGACGGAGAGGAGGAACTCCCGCTGCCGGTTCTCGCTGTGCGCGAGCGCCTCGTCCAGGACGTTCAGGGCCCGCCCGATCTCCGCGGTCTCGCGGGGGCCGTCGACCGGCGCCGGCACGCCGCGTTCGCCGGCGGCGAGCCGGTGCGCGATCCCCGCGGCCCGGACGAGCGGCCGGCCGATCCGGCGCGCCAGCAGCGCCCCGGCCAGCCCGGCGCCGAGCATGCCGACGACCAGGGGCACGATCACGTTGCGGCGGACCCGGTTCGTGTTCTCGGTGACGATCGCGTACGGCTCGGTCAGCACGACCGCCCCGCCGCGGACACCCGGCCGTCCCACCAGCAGCACGTCCTGGCCGCCGAGGATCCCGTGGCCGGCGACCGGCTCGCCGGCCAGCAGGGACGCCTTGGACGCGGTGTCGACGGCCGGTGTGGCGGTGCCGCTCACCGTGCCGTCGGGGGCGATGACCGCCAGCTGCACCCCGTCCGGGCCCCCCAGTACCTGGGCGCCGTGGAACAGCGCCTCCGACAGGACGGGCAGCCGGCTGAGCACGGTCGCCTGACGCGCCAGCCGGTCGCGCTCCCGCTCCTCGGCGCCCCGCGCGGCCGTCTGCCAGGCGACCAGCCCGGTCAGCGTCACCGCGAGCGCGGCCACCACGGTGGTGAGCAGCACGAGCCGGCGGGCGAGCGAGCCCCGGCGGGCGCCGGTGCCGGCCCCCTTCACGCGCCGGGCGCCGTCGCGCGGTACCCGACCCCGCGGACCGTGCGGATGGGGCTGGCGTCGCCGAGCTTGGCACGCAGCTGCGAGACGAAGACGTCGACCATCCGGGTGTCGCGGTAGCCCGCGTACCCCCACACCTCCGCCAGGAGCCGGTCGCGGGTGAGGACCTGGCCCAGGTGCCGGAGCAGATGCGCGAGCAGGTTGAACTCGGTGGCGGTGAGGTCGACCGGCTCGCCGTCGCAGTGGACCGTGCGGGCCGCCGGATCCAGGCTGAGGCGGCCGACGCGCTGCGGCGCCGCCCCGCCCGGCGGCCCCGCGGCCCGGCGCAGCACGGTCTTGACACGGGCGACCAGCTCGCGTGGCGAGAACGGCTTCGTCAGGTAGTCGTCCGCGCCCAGTTCGAGGCCGAGGATCCGGTCGGCCTCCTCGTCCCGCGCGGTGACGAGGAGGACGGGCGTCCAGTCGCCGGCCTCCCGCAGTGCCCGGCAGAAGGTGATGCCGTCGACGCCGGGCAGGCCGATGTCCAGCACGATCGCCACCGGACGCATCCGCCGCGCGGCCGCGAGCCCGGCCGTCCCGTCCGCCTCCACGTGGACGCCGAAGCCCTCGCGGACCAGATAGAGCCGCTGCACATCGGAGATGTGGCGCTCGTCCTCGACGATCAGCACGAGGCCCCTGGACTCCGTCATCTCTGCCTCTCAGGTGCGGTAAGCCTCGTCGATGCTAACCGCACGTCTCCGCCCTCCGACGGGCCGCCGCCCTCCCCGTACGTTTCCCGAACATCCGGCGACGGCGCGGCTCCGCGGGCATGGGATCGCCGAGCGGGGGAACGCGAACGTCCGTGCCGCCTCCTCCGCCGAGGGGAAGGCGGCGGGCGAATCGACCGCACCATGACGTGGAAGGAAACGAACGGATGACCGACAAGAGTCTGTGGGCCTACGGCGACACCTCCGGCCACGCCGCCGGCGCGATGCTGAGCGGATACAAGGTCGAGGCACTGGACGGCTCCATCGGCAAGGTCGACAAGCACTCCGACGAGCTCGGCTCGGCCTGGATCGTCGTCGACACGGGCGTGTGGATCTTCGGCAAGGAGGTTCTGCTGCCGGCCGGGACCGTGACCCGGATCGACCCCGACGAGCGGGTGGTGCGCCTGAACCGCACGAAGGAGGAGATCCGCAGCGCTCCCGAGTTCGTGCGCGAGCGGCACCTGGAGGACCTGGAGTACCGGCGGATGCTGAGCGGGCACTACGGCGGGCCGCAGGCCTGACGGGCGGACCGCGGCCCCGGCGAGGGGCGCGGGGGCGGGGGAGGCCACGGCGGCCTCCCCCGCCTCTCGCGTATCAACTCGCTTGCGACGGGGCTTGGTTGAGGCATGGACCTTCACGGGGCGGGCACCCGGAGTACATGCGAGCAGAAGATGATGACACATCACCGCGCAAGGCCTCGGCCCGTGGTCGGGCGGCCCGCCGCCGTCCCGCCGTCGCCGTCGCCGTCGCTCTCCTCGCGCTGGCCCTGGCGGTGGTCCTCCTCGGGCGGTTCAGCCTGCTGCCCGGCCTCGGCGACGTGTTCGGCGTGGACACGAAGGACCGCTCCGGCCCCGCGCTGCTCAAGTCGATCCAGGACATGCACCGCTACGAAGGAGCCGCGGGCAACTTCCAGGTCGTTGTCGACCTGGAGAAGGACGCCCGTTTCCTGCCGGACTCGATCCGTGGCACCCGCACGCTCTACGTGGCGAGCGGCACCGTGGGCGCGTACGTGGACCTCGGCGGCATCGGTCAGGACAGCGTGACCGTCGACGCCGAGCGCACCACGGCCACCCTGCGCCTGCCGCACGCGCGCCTGGCCGACCCCGCCCTCGACCCCGAGAGGTCGTACGCGGTCTCCAAGCAGCGGGGACTGCTGGACCGGCTGGGCGACCTCTTCTCCGACAACCCGAACGACGAGCGGGCCGTGCACGTGCTCGCGGCCCAGCGCATCGGCGACGCCGCCAAGGAGAGCGACCTGCCGCTGCGGGCCGAGAAGAACACCACGTCCATGCTCCAGGGGCTGCTCCGCGCCCTGGGCTTCGAACGGGTCACCGTGACCTACGTCTGACCCCGCACGTACGACGGTGCCCGGCCTCCACCAGGCCGGGCACCGTCGTACGTCGGGCGGGCGTCAGGAGATCGTCAGGAACGTGGCGATGCTCGGCACCCCCTGCGCGTCGAGCGCGAAGAGCATGTAGTTCCCCGGCAGGACCACGCCCGTGTCGGACGGGATCCGCACCGTGTGCTTGCCGCTGCCCGCGGCCGTCGACACCAGCGGGACCCGCCGCTGGTCGTTGTCCGTCGAGTGCGTCGCCGCGGCGGCCCGCATCAGGACGAACGACGCGACCGAACCCTCGGTGTCCACCGTCAGCGAGGCGCCGGGTGCGGCACGGGAGGGGACGCCGCCGGCGATGACGGGACGCGGCTTGGGGGAACCGTCGGAGTTGAGCAGGTACGGCGGGGTGAACACCGCGCCGTCGGCGTGGTTGGTCGCGCAGTCGCCGCACAGCCCTCCGCCGCCGGAGAAGATCCGTCCGTCCGGCAGGAGGTTCGCGACGCTGTGGTAGTTGCGCGGCACGGCCATCGTGGAGAGCGGGGTGAAGGATCCGGTCGCCGGGTCCCACAGTTCGGGGGCCAGGACGGAGGTGGCGTCGCTGAACGGCACCGGGTACCCCTGGCCGCCGAAGACGGCCACCTTGCCGTCGGGCAGTACGACGCTGTTGCTGAAGGCGCGGGCGTGCGCCATGTCGCCGGTGCGCGCGGCCCGGACCTGGCCGCCCGAGATGTCCACGGTGTACGCGCGGCTGGTGGCGGGGGTCTTCTCGTACGCCGGGGAACCGCCCAGCGTGAGCAGCTTGCCGATGTCGTACGCGACGGCGTTGCCCGTCATCGCGTCGCCGCTGTCGGCCCGGGTGCCGGCGGAGGTGATGCTGCCGGTGCCGGTGGTCGTGATCCAGTTCATCTGCTTGCTCGGGCCGAGCTGGAGCACCTTGCCGCCGGAGGTGGCGTGCAGCCACATGTGGTTGTCGGAGCGGTAGGGGCCCGCCGGGTCGGCCGTCTGCGCGGAGGAGGCCGGTACACCGGTGAGCTTGCGCCAGGTGCGGGTCTCCGGCGACCAGACCTCGCCCGCCTTGTCGCCCGCGCCTCCGCTCCACGAGCCGCCCAGAACGAACGCCTCGCCGGTGGAGAGCAGCGTCATCGACTGGTAGCCGCGGGGGATGTTCATGTCGGTCGTGGTGATCCAGTCGTCCAGGACCGGATCGTAGATGCTGGCCTTCTCGGCGTTGCTGCCGCCGGTGACCAGCACCCGGCCGTCGGCGAGCATCGCTATGCCGGGACAGAACATGTCGTGGCCGGTGTGGTCGATGCGGCGCTGGGTGACCTTGTTGGTCTTCAGGTCCAGGATCGCGGTCTGGGTGTAGCCGTTGCTCCCGCCGAAGCGGTCGGTCGCGTACGCGGACCAGGCGAGCAGCTTGTCCCCGGGGAGCACCGCGGTGGCGACCGGCACCAGCGGGAAGCCGGTGATCCGGCCCCAGGAACCGTGGACGCCGGCGGTGGCGGGTCCGCTCAGGCCTATCTCGGAGGCCGAGGTCCAGGGGCCGCGCCCGCCGGCCTCGGTGGTCACCGTCAGACGTATGTAGCGGGCGCTCCGGGTCCGGGTGAAGGTGGCGGTCTTGACGGTGTCGTCGTCCCGCCAGGTGCCCATGGCCACCGGGGTGCCGAAGTTGGCGCCGTCGGTGCTGGTGGTGATGGAGAACGCGCCCGGCCGCCCGTTCGCCTTCCCTTGGCGCGGCTGGAAGGTGAGGGCCGAGACGGCCTGGGTGCGGTGCATGTCGATGGTGATGCTGTGCGGCAGCGGAGCCGGGGTGCCGCTCCACCTGCTGTGCCAGATGGTGGCGTCGTCGCCGTCCAGCACGTTGGCGGCGCGGCCGTCCTCGGAGGCCGTCTCCTCGTCGCTCGCGGTCGCGGTCCAGCCGGACCGGGACAGGTTGACGGTGGCGGCCGGTGTGCCGGGGTCGCCCAGCAGGTTGAGCTCCGCGGCGGCCGTCCAGGGGCCGCGCCCGCCGGCCTCGGACAGCGCCGTCAGCCGGACGAACCGGGTTCCCTGCGGGGCGAATCCGAGCGACTTGGCGCCGCCGTCGTCGGCGAGGGTGCCTCCGGCGACCGGAGTGCCCCAGTTCTGGCCGTCCGTGCTGAGGCTGATGCTGTACTCGCCGATCCGACCGTTGGCGCTGTCGGACCGGGGACGGTAGAGGATCGCGGACACGACCGCCGTGCGGTGCATGTCGATGGTGATGCTGTGCGGGAACGGGGTGGCCGTCCCGCTCCACTTGCTGTGCCAGAGGGTGTTCCCGTCGCCGTCCAGCACGTTGGCCGCGCGGCCGTCCTGGCCGGCGGTCTCCTGGTCGCTCGCGGTGACGGTCCAGCCGGTCCGGTCGAGGACGGGAGCCGAGCGGCGCATGGCGTTGGCGGGCGCGACGCCGTGGTGCGGCGGCGTCGTCCCGGCCTGCTGGAGGAAGGGAGTCGGCTTCGGCGTGGAAGCGGCGGGCGCCTGCCCCGCGATTCCGAGCCAGGGGGTCAGGCCGGCTCCGACCGCGGCGAGGCCGGCGGCGACCAGCAGGTGCGAACGGCGAAGCCCACGGCGACGGGCATGGGTACGTCCGAACTTCAAAATCCGACCTCCTGGGATCAACCGGCGCGCCCTTGAACTTAGACGGCGAGCGATTAAATCACTTGTCCGACGGTCATATTGGCGCGAATGCGCGCCGCCGGTACGTCTCGGGTCGGCGGCGCGGGAGGAGCGCGAAACGGATGATTGCGGTCAAGTCATGCCATAGGGGCGCATGCTGAGGAGATGTGCCGGACGGAGACGCCGTGGCGCGAGAACGGGTCGAGCCGCTCGGAGGCCGTCACGCCGTCCGCCCGGGCCGGGCCGCTCACGACCGAAGAGACACCCCGGAAAGGGGTGTCTCCTCGGTCGTCGGTCGATGGTCGTCGTCGGAAGTGGCAGGAGAGGTGGCGGTGGCGGGGTGGCGGCCGCGGCGGGGAGTGCGCCGGCCGGGGCGCCGCGCTCCGCGTCAGGCCCGGTCGGCGGGGACGCGGGTCGGGATCGTCGGGAGGACGACGTACTGCGGGGTCGGCGGCGGTACGCGGCCCGAGCGGGCGATCTCGAAGAGGTCCGGCAGCGCGTAGTCCTGAGCGGCGTCGAGATCGACCTGGTAGCCGAGGTCCCCCAGGCTCGCCACCGTCAGTCTGCTCAGCGGGTTGTGCGCGCCGTCGATGTTCGGTGACATCAGCTCGTTGTCGAAGACGGACTCCCGCCAGTGGCCGCCCGCGCTGCCGACACCGCCGACGTTGGCGACCGGAACCGGCAGGGGGCCGGTGTCCCGGAGCCTGCCGAACTCCTCCATCGCGCCGGGGCCGACGAAGGTCGGGTCGGGGCCGGGGAAGTCCTTCAGGACGCCGAAGGTGTCCCAGACGGTGCCGATGCCCAGCACGTGCCCCATCTCGTGGGTGATCACGTCGAGGAGCGTGCCCTCCTCCTCCATCTGTGCCAGGTCGGCGCTGTCGAAGCGCATGCGGCCCGTGGCGGGGAGCCCCGCCCCGGTGGCCGCGTCACTCCGACGGAACCGCGTCGGGCCGGCCTGGCCGAGGATGTTGGGGACGTTGTCGACACCGTCGATCGGCACGCCCTCCGCGTCGATCAGCAGGTCGTCGATCACGACCGTCCCGGTGAAGTCCTGGACGACGGCGGTCTCCAGGTCTCCCACGATCACGCGTGCCCAGCGGTCCGCGGCCTCGGCGAACACGTCCCTCTGGCTGCTCGTCAGTCCGCCGATGAAGCGCACTTCGATCTGGAAAGGAGAGGTGGTCGCGGCGAGCTCCGCGGCGCGGGCACCGTCGGCGACCGTCTTGTACGTCTCGTAGGCATGGTGGGTGAGCCTGCCCATGGCTACTGCTCCCATCGTGTAGCCGGGACATCCCCTGTGCACCACTCTAGACACGTTCGCTGCGGTAGACCATGCAACCAAAATCAGGGGGAACGGTCGCCCGCGGCCGCGCCGCCCGGCCGGTCGGAGCCGACCGCCCGGCGTCGCAACCGCCGCTTGAGCGCGCGCCGTTCGTCCTCCCGCAGGCCGCCCCAGACCCCGGTCACCTGGCGGGAGTCGTCCATGGCCCAGTCCAGACACGCCTCCCGCACCGGGCAGCGGCGGCAGATCTCCTTCGCCTCCTCGGCCTGGATCAGGGCGGGCGCTCCGTTGCCCACCGGGAAGAAGAGGTCGGGATCGACGTTCCGGCATGCGGCGGATGCGCGCCAGCCTTCCATCAGTGCCTCCTGGGGTGTGTGCGGACGGGTTCGCTCCTCTTCGGCTGACCGCACACCGGCACTTGAAACACCTCGCGGCCCGTCCGCATCGCCCTTTCTCGCGACGGGGCCGCGCCCGCCCCCGGGGGGTGCCGTGCCGATCCCGCCGGGCTCACGGCGTGATCGACAGGACCCCCGGGGCGGACGCGGCCGGTGGACCGCCGTGCGGGCGGGGCCGCGCCGGGGTGCGATCGTGTCAGGGCGCCCAGGGCGCGTCGACGGCCCAGGTGGTGTCCTCGGCGAAGAGGGCCGGGTTGTCCCAGGTGTGTGCGCCGCCGGGGGTGGCGAGCCACAACTGCGCCTCGTAGTGCCGCAGGTACTGCTCGGGGAAGTTGTAGGCCGAGAGCCGGACCCCGCCGGCGCCGGGGACGGGGCAGAAGGTGGCGTCGGCCCGGAAGAGCGCCGATCCGTCCCCGGCCTCCTTGTAGACCCGGAAGTCGCGGTGCCGCAGGTACTGGCCCGGGTAGTTGCGCGACTCGAAGGAGTGGCACCGGGAATCGGCCAGGCCGGAGACGACCTTCCACGTCGCGTCGTTCTTGAGCAGAGCGCTGCTGCCCGCGTCGACGACCTCGGTGACGACGGCGCCGTTCCGGTGGCGCATGTAGCGGTCGGTGTAGCCGGGCGTGGTCGCCCGCAGGGACCGGTACTGGCCGACGGGCAGCGTGACCGGCCCGGCGGGGTTCCGCGACGCCTGGATCAGCGCCAGGTTGGCGCCGCGCACCCGGGCCTCGTCGACCTTGACGACCTGACGGTCGTACGTGAGCAGCCCGTTCACCTCGTTCTCGACGTCCGTGATCTCGGTGTACACGGAGGCCGAGAGGCCGGCCGGCATCTGGGTCTCCCGGATGGCGTCGAGGAGTCCGGCGAAGCGGTTGTTCAGGTGCGCGGTGGTCGGCTGGTTCTCGTAGGAGAAGCCGCCGCCGGGGAACCACTCGTGCCCCGCCACCCGCAGCCCGAGGCCGCCGAACTCGCCGAGGACGGCGGCCCTGGTCGCGGACGGCCGGGTCACGCCCGGACCGACGTAGACGTGGTGGTCGATCACGTCGCCGTTGCCGCCGTCCACCGAGCCGCAGCAGTTGATGCCGCTCATGTTGTCGACCAGGCGCGACGGGTCGTACGCCTTCACCTTGTCGGCGATCCGGGCCTGGTCGTACTGGCCCCAGCCCTCGTTCTCGTCGACCCACATCACGACGGACGGTGAGGAGCGGTGCTGGTCGATGATCCGGTCGTACTCGGCCTCCCACTGGGTCCGGGCGGCCGCGTCGGGCGTCCGCAGGTCCATGGCCGGCATGTCCTGCCACACCAGCAGACCGAGCCGGTCGGCCCAGTAGAACCAGCGCTGCGGTTCCACCTTGATGTGCTTGCGCACCATGTTGAAGCCGAGATCCTTGTGCTTCTGGAGGTCGAACCGGAGCGCGGCGTCGGTCGGCGCCGTGAAGATGCCGTCCGGCCAGTACCCCTGGTCGAGGGTGCCGGTCTGGAAGACGAACCGGCCGTTCAGCAGGGGCCGCATCACGCCGCCCACACGGCCCAGCGACACCGACCGCATGCCGGTGTAGCTGCCGACGGTGTCGGTGACCGTGCCGCCGGACAGGATCTCCGCCTTCACGTCGTACAGGAACGGGTCCTCGGGCGTCCACAGGCGGGGGCCGGGGACCGCGACGGAGAAGGCGCTGCCGACCGGCCCGGTCGCGGACCCCACCACGGTCCCGCCGGAGGAGACCGTGACGCGTGCCGTGTGACCGTCGGTGCCCGCGCCCCGGACGGTGACGCGGAGCGTGTTGTTCGTCAGGTCCGGCACCATGTCGAGCCGCTCGACGTGTGCGGCGGAGGTGGGCTCCAGCCACACCGTCTGCCAGATGCCGGAGGCGGCGGTGTAGAAGATGCCCCCGCCGTCGTGCGGGGCGACGTCACGGATGCGCTGCTTGCCGATGGCCTGGCCACCGGTCTCGGTCGGGTCCCACACCGACACGACGACGGTGTTGACGCCGCCGTTGAGCAGCGGCGTGATGTCGTACCGGAAGGCGTCGAAGCCGCCGCTGTGCACCGCGCCGGCCTGCTGTCCGTTGACCCACACCGTCGTGCGCCAGTCGCTGGCACCGAAGTTGAGCTGGACGCGTCGTCCGTTCCACCCGGCGGGGACGGTGAAGGTCCGCTTGTACCAGAGCCTGTCGTTCTGAGTGATCTTGCGGTGGATGCCGGAGAGCGCCGACTCGGCGGCGAACGGCACCCGGATCTGCTCCGGGAAGGACGCCGGCTGGCCGGCGTTCGCGCCGGTGACCGCGAAGTCCCAGATGCCGTTGAGGTTGGCCCAGTCGGGCCGGGTGAGCTGCGGACGGGGGTACTCCGGCAGCGGCTGGTCCACCGGTACCTGCTGGGTCCACGGGGTGGTCATGGGGGAGGGCTGGGGGTTCCAGGCGGCCGCGAGAGCGCGGGGGCCGGCGGACGCGGGGCCGCCGGTCGCCAGCAGGCCGGCGCACACCAGGGCGTAGAGGGTGAGCAGCGCGGTGAGCGCCTGCCGGGTACGGCCGGTTCGCCGGGGTGGGGAGGTACGCATCGGAGCTCCTTGGAGGGGAACGTGCGCGAGGTCGTGCGAGGGGCCGCGCCGGCCGGGGCGGTGCGGGGGCCGGTCGGAGCGGGGCGGAGCGAGGAGGTGCCGTGCGGGGCGGAGAGAGGTGCGCAGGGCAGCGCGCAGCGACGCCGGGGACCGGTCCCACGGACCGGTCGACAGCGCGGCGGAGCGACTGCACGCAGGTTTTTACATCGTTGAAAGGATGCTGTAAACCCTCCCCGCACGCGGCCGGACGATGTGCCGATCCGCCCTGTCCGCCGCGATCGGCGTGCGGGGGGTGATCTCCGCAGGTGCGGCCGCCCCTCAGGGGGCTCAGGACCTACGCGCCGGATCCACACCGTCCGTACGGCCGTCGGCGGCGCACGACCGGGCCGGCTCGGGCACCGACGACCGCGGCGTCCCGTCGGCGGGGGAGGGCGGCACCGGGGCGGAGGCCCGGGCCAGCTCGGCGGTGAACTGCGCGCCCGCCAGCAGCGACAGATGGGAACTCCACAGCCACACGAGGAACACCACCACCCCGGCGAGCGAGCCGTAGACCCTGCTGTACGTGCCGAATCCCGTCGCGTACAACGAGAATCCCGCCGAACCGGCGAGCCAGAGGAGCACCGCCAGCGCCGCGCCCGGCGCGGCGTGGGAACGGCCCTTCGCCGCGGCCGGACCGGTCCGGAAGAGCACCACGACCAGCAGCGTGACCAGGGTGAGCAGGCCGAGCCAGCGCAGCAGGGTCCACGTCGTCGCGGACACGATGTCGATGCCCAGCCAGCCCTCGACCGTGGTCGCGACCGGCTGGGTGAAGACGAGGACGCCGGCACTGGCCACCAGAAGGGCCAGCAGGAGCAGCGCGTTGAGCACGATCAGCGGCGCGGTGTGGAGCGCCGGGCGGCGGTCCTCGACCCGGTGCATGGCGTGCAGCGCGCGCCGGAAGACGGCGAGATGGCTGGAAGCCGACCAGAGCGAGCTGACACTGCCGGCGCCGATCAGCACCCAGGCCGCCGAGCGTTCCTCGGCCAGTCCGCGCAGCGCGTCCCGGAGGGTGGCGCCGGACTCGGCGGGCGCCCAGGACGACACCAGCACGATCAGCCGGTCCGTCCCCTCCGGACTCACCAGGCCGGTCAGCGTCACCGCGACGAGGAGCGCGGGAACGAGGGCGAGGATCGCGTAGTAGGTCAGGGCCGCCGCCCAGTCGGCCACGTCGTCGCGCCACAGGGCCACGGGGGTGGCCCGCAGGGCCGGCCACCAGCGTCGAGCCGAACGGGCCGCGGCCGACCGCGCGCCGCGGGCACGGCGGGCCGCGCGGTGGACCGGGCGGGGGCGGGGAGTCGTCATCGTTCGCTTCCAGGTGTCGCGGGAGTCCTCCGGGGCCGTCTACCCGCGGATCCGCAGGTCAGACGGCGCGGCGTATGCCACTCCGCACATCCTGCCGCCCACGCGCCCCATCGGTGGCACGCGCCGGGCCGCGTATGCGCCGTCGCCGCCCCGTGTACGCCGCCCGGCCCGCCGGGAGGGCGCCCCGCGGCGCCCACGGCCGTCGCCGGTGCGCGGCGGGGAGTGGGCCCCGAGACCCGGCTCCTACTCGGTGCGCAGAGCCGTGGCGGTACGGGTCCGGGCCGCCCAGCCGGCGGGCAGCAGCGCGCCCAGGACGGCGATGAGCAGGCCGCCGAGCGCGAGCGGGAGCACGTCGGCACCGTGATGGACGGCGATGACGGAACCGGGGAGGCGGAGCCCCACGCTGTCGCCCATCGCGGGGACCACCCGGCCGTGCAGGGCCACGCCGAGCGGCACGCCCAGCGCGCCCGCGACGAGGCCGGTCACGACGACCGAGGTGACGACCATCGTGACCGTCTGCCGGGGCGTCATGCCGAGTGCCTTGTGCACACCGATCTCACGGACGCGCTCACGGGTGTCCAGCAGCACGCTGTTGAGCACGCCGAGCGCGGCGACGGCGACGAGCATCAGCGTGAGGGTCACGGACAGCGCGTCGAGCGTGGCGACCATGTCGCCGCCGGCCTCGAGCCCACCGGCTCGGGCGGTGACCCCCAGCGGTGCCAGGTCCTCGTTCAGCGCGTCGACGTAGGCGGAGACGTCGGTGCCCGAGGCGACGGCGATGTGATGGCTCGTCTCCGCCAGGTCGGGATCCGCGCCCGCGAGGGTCGAGGCGTCGGTGAAGACCTGCATGCCGTCGTTGCGGGGGTCGAGGACCTCGCCGACGATGCGGACCGTGACCGGCTCGGCCAGGCCGTTCAGCGTGACCGTGTCGCCGACGCGTGTGCCGGTGGTGGTCAGGAACGGGGTCGGGACCACGGCCTCGCCGGGACGGCCGATCCAGCGCCCCGACACCATCGTGTAGCCGCCCCAGGAGGCGTCGCCGGTGAAGGCGATCACGTCGACGGTGCCGGTCACCCCGGACACGGTCGCCCGTACCGTCGCGGCGCTGTAGTACCGCCCGGTGCCGGCGCCGGCCTCGATGGCCGCGGTCACCGCGGCGGTATCGACCTCGGGCCGCTTCGCCATGCCGGGGCCCCGCCCGGGACCGGGGCCCTGAGGCCCGAGGTCCGGCAGCGGCGCGGGCACCGTGACGTCGGCGGCGTCGTGGGCCTTGGCCTTCATCACCTCGCCGAGCGAGGCGCTCAACCCCACGGTGAACGTGACGGCGACGGTGCCGAACAGGACCGCCGCGCCCATGGCCAGCGCGCGGGCCGGCCGGGCGAACGGCCGGGCCAGGCCCAGCGAGACCGGGCGCGGCAACGGCAGCCGCCCGGCCGCCCGCGCGGCCCACCGGCCGCGCCCTGCCGAAGCGGTGCGCCCGACGGCGAGCGCGTCGACCGTACGCAGCCGCCCGGCCCGCCAGGCACTCGCCCACGCGGTCGCCGTCACCAGGCCGAGCACGCCGGCGACCACCGCCACATCGACCCAGGGGGCGACGGCCAGGAACGAGGTGCCGTAGACCTCCTCGGCCTCGGCCAGTACGGGGACGGCGAGCAGGTGGCCGGCGAGGACGCCGAGGGCCGTGCCGACGGCGGCCGGGACCAGCGCCTGACCGACGTGGGCCCGCACGACCTGGGCCGGGGTGAAGCCGACGGCCTTGAGGATGCCGATACGGCGCGTTCCCGTGCCGACGGCCGACGCGACGACGTTGCCCACGACGAGCACCGACATGACCAGGCCCAGGGCGCCGAACGCGATGAGGAACGGGACGTAGAGGGCGGTGTCGCGCTCGGCGGCGCTCCTGACGGTGAGCCACGACTGCTCGCCGACGGCCGCTCCCGGCGGCAGGGACTCCGTCACGGCCCTGCCGCCCGCGGCGACCTGCGCGTCGGTGCCCGCGTCGGTGAAGCGGTAGAGCATCTGGTACCCGCCGCCGCCGGGCGCGGTCAGCGCCGGCATCTGGGACGGAACCACCCAGGCGTCGGCGGTCCTCGTGACCGAGCGGGCCACACCGACCACCGTCAGCGTCGGATCGCCGGGCAGACCGGAGAAGGCGAGCTCCATGCCCAGGGCCGGGAACAGCGCGGAGTCCGCGGACAGCACGATCTCGCCGGCCCGGGCGGGCCACCGGCCGTCGAGCAGGGCCACTTCGTCCACGTCCCGGCCGGGACCGCCCCGGCCGACCACGGTCATCGGCCACCCCGGGCCCGCCCCGTCCGACCGCGGGCTGACCGTCGTCGTGCGGAACGGCCCGGCCGCGGCGCTCACCCCCTCGGTGTCCGCGGACCGCGCCAACTGTCCGGCGCCCACCGTGCCCGCGTCGAACTGCACGGACAGGTGCGCGCCGTGCCGCTCCGCGAAGGCGTCGTCGAACGGAGCACCGGAGACCACGACCAGCGATCCGCCGAGGACGGACGCGGCCACCGCCATCAGCACGGCGAGCCCGATCACCAGCGTCTGCACCCGCCGTCGCCCCACCCCCGAGCGCACCACTCCGCCGAGCGCGCTCATCGGACGGCCTCCGGCGCGACGGCCCGCGTCCGGACGTCCTCGGTGATCCGGCCGTCGGCGATCCGGACCGTGCGGTTCGTGCAGGACCGGGCCAACGCCAGGTCGTGGGTCACCACGACGACGGTCTGGCCCTCGGCGTTGAGCTCGGAGAGCAGCCTGCTGACGTCCTGCCCGGCGGCCGTGTCCAGGGCCCCGGTCGGCTCGTCGGCCAGCAGCAGCGCCGGCCGGTTCATCAACGCCCGGGCCACCGCGACGCGCTGCCGCTCGCCGCCCGACAGCCGCCCCGGGTAGGCGCGGGCGTGCCGGCCGATGTCCAGGAGTTCGAGGAGTTCCGCCGTCCGGCGGTCCGCCTCGCCCCGTGCCGTACCCGTGAGACGCGCGGGCAGCGTGATGTTCTCGGTGACGGTCAGGTCGTCGAGCAGGTTGAAGAACTGGAAGACCATGCCGATCCTCGACCGCCGGTAGAGCGCCGATCCGGCTTCGCCCAGCCGGTCCACCCGCACCCCGTCCACGGTGACCGTCCCCGAGTCGGGCCGGTCCAGGCCCGCGATCAGGTTGAGCAGCGTGGACTTGCCGCTCCCGGACGGGCCCAGGATCGCGACGGCCTCGCCCGGCCGCACGGTCAGCGACACCTCGTGCAGGGCGGGCGGGCCGTCGTCGTATCGGCGGCTCACCTCGCGCAGTTCGATCACCGGCAGGGTCATGAAGGGCTCCTCGGGCCTCGGCGACGGGATGCGTGCACGCTAGGAGCGGGTCCGGCCCGCCCGCGTCGGCCGCCCGGCCCCCTTCCACTACCGCGTCCGGATGAGCGCCGGGGACGTCATCCCTGCGATGTAGGCGGGCGATGTACACGACGCGGCGGGAATGACCACCGGGAGGGACTCCCAGGGCCGGCGCGACGGCGACAATGGACCGGTGAGGAACGTACGTACGATGCCGGCGCGGCTCCGGGAAGCCGCCCGCCGGACGGTCCGCGACGCCGGGGTGCCGAGCGGCCCGCCGCCGCGTCCCACCCGGCGCGCCCGGCAGTTCGACGTGCTGGTGGCGCTGGTGCTCGGAATCGCCACCGTCTACTACGGCGTCGACAACGTCGACAACGTGGTGGTCCGTGAGATCGCGCCCGGCGTGCTGCGCGCGGTGCCGCGCCCGACCGGCCCCGGCGGCCTCGCCCTGATGGTCACCCTCGCGGCCGTCGCCTCGGGCGCCCTGGCGCTGCGCCGCCGCCACCCGCTCGCCGTGCTGTGCGTCGTGACGGCCGCGACACTGGCGACACCGCAGAGCGTCATGCGGCTGACCTTCTACGCGTTCGTCATCGCCGTCTACAGCGCCGCCGTGTACAGCCCGTACCGGGTGGCGACGCTGGCGGCCCTGCCGGTGTCGGTCGTCCTGGTCGGCACCTCGGGGAACTCGGTGACACCGATCGTCCCCGACGAGTACATCGCGCTGCTGATCCTGGTGCCGATGGCCGTGGCCGCCGTCGGCCTGCGCACCTGGAAACTCCGGACCGACGAGGGCCGCACCCGGCTCTCCGCCCTGGAACGCGAGCAGGCCGACGCGCTGCGCCGGGCCGTGGAGCACGAACGGGCCAGGATCGCCCGCGAACTGCACGACGTCGTCACGCACAACGTCAGTGTGATGATCATCCAGGCGGGCGCCGCCCGCACGATCATGAAGAAGTCCCCCGAGCTGGCCGGCGAGGCGCTGCTCGCCGTCGAGGCGGGCGGCCGGGCCGCCATGACCGAACTCCGCCACGTCATGGGACTGCTCACCACGACCGACGAGGACGAGGCCGCGGACCCTGGTGCCGACCCCGCCGACCCGGCGGCGGCGCCGGCTCCGCAACCCGGCCTGGACCAGCTGGAGACGCTGGTCGGCCGGGTCCGGGACACCGGCCTGCCCGTCGACCTGACGGTGACCGGCCCCGCCCGGCCCCTCCCGCCCGGCCTCGAACTCGCCGCCTACCGCGTGGTTCAGGAAGCACTCACCAACACCGTGAAGCACGCGTCCGGCGCCACCGCCGCCGTCACCGTCGAGTACGGCCCGGAACGGCTCCGGGTGGAGGTCACCGACACCGGCGGTACCCCGGGCGCGGGCGCCGGAAGCGGCCGGGGCCTGATCGGCCTGCGCGAGCGCCTCGCCGTCCACGACGGAACCCTGACCACCGGCCGCCGGCTCACCGGCGGCTACCGTGTGGAGGCCCTGATCCCCTTGGAGGCACCGTGACCGAGCCGCTGCGGGTGCTCCTCGCCGACGACCAGACGCTCGTCCGCACCGGATTCCGGTTGATCCTCGGCGCCGACGGCATCGACGTCGTCGCCGAGGCGACCAACGGGGCCGAAGCGGTCGAAGCGGTCCGCCGCACCCGTCCCGACGTGGTCCTCATGGACGTCCGGATGCCCGAGATGGACGGCCTGGAGGCCACCCGCCGCATCCTCACCGGCGCCCCGGACAACCCCCGCGTCATCATCCTGACCACGTTCGACCTCGACCGGTACGTCTACGCGGCCCTGTCCGCCGGAGCCAGCGGCTTCCTCCTCAAGGACGTCACCCCCGAGCACCTGACCGCCGCCGTCCGCACGGTCCTCGCCGGCGACGCCCTCCTCGCGCCCGCCATCACCCGCCGCCTCGTGCAGCGCTTCACCCGGCACGGCGGCGACACCGCCGCCCTGCACCGCGACCTCGCCTCGCTCACCCCGCGCGAACTGGAGGTGCTGGGCCTGCTGGCGCGGGGACTGAGCAACGCCGAACTCGCCACCCGCCTCCACCTGGCCGAGGCGACCGTCAAGACGCACGTCGCCCGCATCCTCGCCAAGCTCGGACTCCGCGACCGCGTCCAGGCCGTCATCACCGCCTACGAGACCGGGCTGGTCAGCGCCGGCGCCCGCGAGGCCGCCCCGGGAGCCACCGAACAGCGGACGTAGGCCGAGACCTGGGAACGGGCGCCGTCACCCGGACCCGGATCCCCCGTCCGGGCCGCCGAACTCCGCGGCGGTCGCACGAGCGTGGACGCGCGGGCAACGCCGATGCCGTACGGCGCGTCCTGAAGGGCATGATCGAGTTTTTCGACGCCGCCACGACCGACGAGGACGAAGAGACCGTGCGCCCGGGCCCGTTGTGGCGCCACGCGCTGTGGGCGGCGGGCATCGCCGTCCTCGGGGTGGGCCTGGGCCGGGTCACCGGCCTGTTCCGCGTCGGCCCCGAGGACTACGGACTGCCGTCCGCCGCTCCGGGGCCGCTCTGGCCGTACCTGGCAGCCTGGACCGTGATCGGCTTCCTGACGGCGGCCGTCCTGCGGGCCACCGCCGCGCGCGTGCCGGTCTACGCCCCGGGGCGGATCGGGTGTGTCCTCACGCTTCTGGGCACCCGCCTCTCCCTCGGCTGGCGGCCGGAGGCCCCCGTGCTGGCCGCCCTCGGCGCGGCCGCGCTGGCGGCGGCCGCCGTCTGGTGCGCCCTGGCGCTGCGCTCCGGCCCCCGCGGCACCGACGGCGGCGACGCGTCCGCCGCCTGAACGTGCGGCGGCCGCCGCACGCCTGTCGGCCTCACGCCCGCCGCGGCCCGCCGTGGGCAGGCGGGCGGTCGCCGGTGACCCGGACCCGCAGGACGTACGGCCGGCCGCTGCTGATCGCCTCGGCCTGCTCGCGCAGGTCCGCGCCGGTGAAGCCGAGCAGCGCGGCGTCGGCGGCCCGGCGCAGCAAGGGCAGGATCTCGGCGACCGGACGGCCCCGGTGCGAGACGGCCAGCTCGGCGAACGCCTTCTGGTACGGCGCGCCGTACGCGCTCGCGCTGTCCGCGAGGAGGTGGTCGAGATGCCGCTGGTCCACACTGATCTCACCCATGGCCCGCTCCCGTGCGTCGGTGGCCGGCAGTCGCCCGACCCTTGTCCACGACGCTACGACGGGGGTCTGACAACGCCGCTGACCTGCGACGACCGCCCGGCCGACAGGACGCCGCCTACAGGCCGGTGACCTTCGCGCTCGCCGACAGCTCGTACACCAGCGTGACCGTCCGCCGGCCGCCGGGCGGCAGGGCGACGTCCCAGCGGACGATGCCCTCGGCGTCGACCGTGTCGGGCACCGGGGAACACGCCTCCTGCCGCAGCCGGACCTCCACCGCGGAGACCTCGGAGACCGGGATCCGCTCCCGCAGGGCCACCACCCGGTCGCCCTGCTCCCCGGGGGCGGAGAACCGCGACAGATGCAGCCTGACGGTGCGCGTGACCACGGTCCGCTGGGTGAATCCGGTGGAGTCACGGGACTCCTCGGTGTGCCGCACCACCCGGTGGTCGTCGCAGCTGCCGAAGGCCAGTTCGACGGCGGCGCCGGGCGCGGTGAACTCCAGGGTGCCGCGGCCGACGGACCCGCTGCCGCGCACGAGGTCCACGGGCCCGGCGAGCAGCGCGTGGCCGGCACGGTTGTCGAACCGGGCCACCTGGGTCACCAGCGGGGACAGCTCCGGCGAGCAGCCGTACTCGCGGCGCGCGCTCGTCGTGAACGACGACAGCGGCACGCGGTGGGCGCGGCCGTCGCTCCGCACCGAGACCGGCGCGGGGGACCGCAGCACCCGGGCCTCACCGCCGTCGTCGACGCCCGGCAGGCCGAGCACCGGAGCCGGTCCCAGCGTCCCGATCTCCTCCTCGCGCACCTCGACGTCGACCGTGCGGCGTTCCGCGGCCGAGCGGTCCTTGAGCGTCAGCCGGTCCTCACCCAGCCGCGGCGGCTCGGAGGCGAGCGCCGAGCGGGCCGTCGACAGCGTCAGCGGCACGCCGGACCAGTCCTCGCCGGTGCGCTGCCAGACCATCGCGTCCGTCTCCAGCGTCACGGAGTCCCCGTCCAGCACGGCCCGGTAGGCGGGACGCCACAGCGCGCACGAGGTGAGGTGGCCGAGGCGCAGGCCGACGGGACCGGCGACGGCGGACTCCACCGTCAGCTCGACGTGGCCCACCAGGTCGGCCGGCTCCTCCTCCGAGAAGTCCAGGACCCGTTCGGCCTCGCGGAGTTCGGCGGCGACGGCCGCCCGCCGGGCCTCCACGGTCCGCAGGCGCTCCCCGTACGTGTCGCGTTCCTCGTCCACCCGGTCCAGTTCGCCGGTCCAGCGCGGACCGTCGGTCTCCCCGGAGCCGGCGCCTTCGGCGATCTCCCGCAGCAGGTCGGCGGCGAGCCGGCCGAGGAGGTCGAGCCGGGTGCGCAGCCGGTCGGCCTCCCGCTCCAGGGTGAGCGCCTCCTGTTCGAGGGCGCGCACGCGCCCGCGCAGGGCCGAGTCGTCCTCGCCGGACGGCAGTGGTGCGCGCGGTGTCCAGTCGCGGACGATCCGCACGTCGAGCACGGTCGCCGGGTGATCGGCGGTCAGCTCGGCGTGCAGGGTGCGGTCGACGGCCAGCGCGCTGACCGGCCCGAGGCGCAGCCGCTGCACCCCGGCCTCCAGGTCGAGGACGGTGGCGCGCTCGACGTGGGCGCGGTCCTCCAGGCAGGTGACGGCGGTGACGGGGAGCGCGATCGGCTTCGTGGTGGTGGACATCGGGTGTGTCAGCTCCTGCGGTTGCCGTCGACCAGGGCCTTGGCGGCCGGGATGCGGATCTCGTAGCCGCCGTCGAGGGCGGTGGTGCCGCCGGCCGGCAGGTCCACGCGCCAGAGGCGGGTGCCCGGGGCGTGGCGGTCGGGTCCCGCGCCGTCCTCGGGTGTCGTCCAGTCGGCCCGCTCCTCGATGCGGACCTCCGGTTCCGAGGTGACGGGCACCCGTTCGCGGACCTCGACGGTGACCGGCGAGGCGAGCCGGTTGGCGAGCTCCACCCGGATGCCGTGGTCGAGCACGGTGGTGTTGTTGCGCAGGCCCGAGGTCGACTCCCGCAGGTCGGTGCGGCGGGTGACCCGGACGCCCTCGGCCGGACCGAGCCCGACCCGGCGGACCGAGCCGGGTGCCAGTGTGGGCAGGGCGGCCGTCAGCAGGAAGTCGCCGTCGACGGTGACCTCCACCGGACCGGCCAGCAGCGCCTGGTCGGTGGCGTTGGAGAGGACCAGGGTCGCGTACACGGTCTCCTCCACGGACGGCACGCAGAGGTACTCGGTGCGCAGACCGACCGGGATCTCGCCGACGGTGACGGTGTGCCAGACGCCGTCCGACGGGATGTCGGCACGGGCGGCGGCGTCGAAGCGGTGGTCGAAGGACCCCGCGGACTCGCGGGGCCGCACGCAGTGGCCGGGCAGCGGCAGCGTGGCCACCGACTCCGCGCGGCGGCGGTACTCCTCGGCCACCAGGTCGAGGGGAGCGCCCGGGAACAGCCGGCCGCGGCGACCGCCCTGCTCCTCGGGGCCGGACAGGACGAGGCCCGCGTAGTCCAGTTCGGTGTCCTTGGGCCGCGGGGGACCGGCCGGCGGGGCGGGGGGCGGTGCCGGCATGCCGCCGGGAGGCGCCGGGGCCGCGGGAGCCATGGGCGCGGCGCCGCCGGCACGCGGCCGGCCGCCCGGCCGCGCTCCGGACGGCTGCGGGAGGGCGGACACGGGCCCGCCGAAGGCCTCGGGGGCACTGCCCGGGGCCGGGGGAGGGGCGCCGTAGCCCAGCGTCGCCGGCGGGGGAGGCGGTGGTGCGACGGGCACGGGCGCCGCGGCCCTGGGCAGCGGGGCCGACCCGCCTGCCGCGCCCACTGCGGCGGGGGCGCCCACCGTGACCGGGGCGGGGCGGGGCCCGGCGGCGTCGTACGCCGTGAACAGGTCGGCGAGGCCGGCGGGCGGCTCGCGCCAGCCGGACGGGGCCGGGGCGGACTGGCGGCGTCCGACCCGGACCGAGCGGAGCTTCGGCAGGCCGGTGCCCCGCCCCAGGTCGGCGGTGGCCAGGGCGATGCGCACGCCGGTCCAGTCCTCGCCGGTGCGCTGGGCGACCGAGGCACGCAGCACCAGCCGCCCGCTGTCGTCGCCCTGACGGTGGGTGAGCCGGTAGCCCGGCACCCAGACAGCGCCCGGAACCCCGTACTCCAGCTCCAGCGCCACCTCCGCGTCGCCGGCGCCGACGAGGGTCAGGAGAGCCGAGACCGTGGTCTCGACGTGGGCGGCCGGGGCCGCCGTGGAGGCGCGGGCGAGACGGTCCGCGGCCACCTCGAACGCGTGCTCCGCGCGGCGCAGCGCCTCCTCCCCCTCGGCGAGGCGCTCGTGAAGACCCGTCAGCCGCCCGTCGACGAACTCGGCGAGTCCGAGCCACGCCTCCACCGGCGTCCGGCGGTGCGGATCCTCCCGCTTGCGGGCCGGAGGGGCCGGGCGCAGTGCGGCGACCTCCTCGATCCGGCGCAGCAGGCGGTCCCGGCGTCCCGCGGCCGCCTCGTACGCGGCGCGCAGCCGCTCGACCTCGCGCCGCAACGCGTCGGGTGCCTCGGTGCCGAGCGGTTCGGCCTCGACCTCCACCCGGGCCTCGGTGACGCGTACCCCGGCGGCGCCGAGCACGCGGGCCCGCAGCGATCCCGGGTCGAGCGAACGGGGCAGGCCCGTCACCCGTACCCGGCCGTCAGGCCCCACTCCGCCTCGTGCCAGGCGGCGGCAGACCGCGCCCCGCGCGTACACCACGACGGAGTCGAGGGTCGACCCCCACCTGTGTTCCGTCTCGGCCGTCATGTGCTCCGCCCCCCGTGCCGTGTCCGTGCTGGGCGAAGCCTACTTGGGGGAGGCCCGCGTACCGGTGGGGAGTCCCGAAGTCGGCGGGACCTCCCCGCGGCGGGCCACGGGGCCCGCGTCCGGGGGCGGGGCCGTGGGCGGACGCGCGGCACTCACCCGTTCCGGGAGCCCGGTTCAGGGGCGCACGCCGTCGACCGCGATGTGCAGGTGGCGCGGGCCGCGCAGCACCGCGTTGTGCCGGTACGGCGGCGGGTCCTCCAGCAGGCGGGGGTTCTCCAGGCGGCGGGCCAGCTCGGACAGTGCGATCTGGGCCTCCAGCCGGGCCAACGGCGCCCCGAAGCAACTGTGGATGCCGCTGCCGAGGCCGAGGTGCTCCACGTCCTCGCGGTCGGGGTCGAAGCGGTCGGGGTCCGGGAAGCGCTCCGGGTCCCTGTTGCCCGAGGCCAGCACGAGCCAGATCCGCGACCCCTTGGGGATCGTGACCCCGCGCACCTCGATGTCCGCGACGCAGGTGCGCTGCGGCACCAGATGCACGGGCGGCTCGTAACGCAGCAGCTCCTCGACGATGTTGACGGCCAGTCCGGGATCGTGCCGCAGCCGGTCGAGGACCTCCGGGTGCCGCAGCAGGGTGAGCATGCCGTTGGTGATGAGGTTGACGGTCGTCTCGTGGCCCGCGATGAGCAGCAGGACGCTCGTCGTGAGCACCTCCATCGTCGTCATGCGGTCGTCGCCGTCACCCGCCACCAGCTGGGACAGCATGTCGTCCCGGGGCTCGCGGCCGCGCTCCTCGACCAGCCCCGCCAGGTACGTGCCGAGCTGGATCCGTGCGTCCGCGGCGACCCGGCGCCGCTCCGTCTCGTCGCCGTCCGGGTCGGGGTCGAGGGCGGCCACGATGGGGTCGACCCAGGACCGGAAGCGCGGCTCGTCCTCGCGGGGCACCCCGAGCAGCCGGCAGATCACGGTCACGGGGAACGGGTACGCGAACTGGTCCACCAGGTCGATCCGCTCGGCGTTCCCGAGGCCGTCGAGCAGCCCGGAGACGATGTCGGCCAGTTCGCCGCGCAGCGAGTCGATCCGATGCGGGCTGTGCGGGGGGCCGAAGGAGCGGTTGGCCAGCCGCCGCAGGCGGTCGTGCTCCGGCGGGTCGAGCCGGATGAAGCTCGGCGGCAGGTTCGACTCCTCCGCGCCACCCGGCTCGCCCGCGGCGGCGCCGGCGGTGAGGTTGGCGGCGTCCGAGCTGAGCCGGGGGTCGTGGAGCAGGTGGAGGATGTCCCAGTACGAACCGATGACGTAGGGGCCGCCCTCCTCCTCGTGCAGGACGGGGGTCCTGCGCAGCTCCTCGTAGAGCGGGTAGGGGTCGGCGCGGTGGGCGTAGTCGGTGATCCGGCTCAGGAGCGAGGCTCGCGACATGGGGGTGTCCTCGGGGCGGAAGTCCGTGGGCGGCGGCCCGGAGCGTGGTCGGGCCGGTCGCGCGTGGGCTGGGTGGGGGATGGGCCGCCGGCCGGGCGCGGTGGCGACCGGCCGTTTGCGGTCCCGGACGGGTCAGGAGTGGGCGGGGGTGAAGACCAGCTGCCGGTCGGACGGCGAGTAGCCGCTGAGGGTGACGGTCGGGCCGTGCGTGGGCAGCGACGGGTCGGGGAAGTCGGCCGGGACGGGGGTGGCTCCTTCCGGCCGGCGGTCCACCGTCGGGAAGTCCACCGGGAACGGCGCGCCCGTCTCGATGAGCCGCTGGTAGAACTCCAGCCACCGGGCGTGGTCGAAGCTGACGGCCGCGATGACGCGGCCCTCGTGGCCGTACACCGCGGTGAAGCGCCGTTCGGCGAGCGAACCCTGGGTGATCATGACCTGGTCGCCGAGGGAGGGCACTCCGACCGACTTGACGTTCACGCCGAACTGGGAGGACCAGAAGGCGGGAACGTCCATGTGGGGGCGGCGGTCCGCGCTCGCGCTGATCATGTTGTGCGCGGCCGTCTCGGCCTGCGCCACGGCGTTGCCCCAGTGCTCCAGGGCCAGGAACTGGTAGTTGAACAGCGCGTTCGGGGAGCGCGCGACGTCACCGGCCGCGTAGACGTCGTCGGTGACGATGCCGCGGAAGTCGAAGGCCCGGCAGCCCGCGTCGCAGGCGATGCCGCGCGGGCCCGCGCCGAGCCCGGAACCGGCCAGCCAGTCGGTGTTGCGGATCGCGCCGAGGGAGACGACCACGACGTCCGCCTCGACGACGTCGCCGTCGGAGAGCCGGGCGGCCCGCACCCGGCCCGCCGCGTCGCCCTCCAGTGCGGTGACCGTGACGCCGGTGCGCAGGTCCACGCCGTTCTCGCGCTGGAGGTCCGCCGCGACCGCGCCGATCACCCCGCCGAGCGCGCCCACCAGGGGAGCGCCGGCGCGCTCGGCGACGGTGACCTCGATGCCCCGCTCCCGGCAGGCGGAGGCGATCTCCGATCCGGTGAACCCGGCGCCGATGACCAGCACCCGGCGCGGGGACGCCGCCAGCCGCCGGTGCAGCCCCACGGCGTCGTCGCGCGTCCGGAGCGCGAAGACCCCGTCCAGCGCCGCCTCCGCCTCGTTCGGCCAGGGCCGGGCGCGTACGCCGGTCGCGATGAGCAGCCGGTCGTACGGGACGGTGTCCCCGTCGGCCAGCCGCACCCGTCTGGCGGTCATGTCCAGACCCGTGGCCGCGACGCCGAGCCGCCAGGTGGCGTCGAGCTCCCGGCGTCGCGGCAGCTCCGTGCGGTCCGGGGACGCCTTGCCGAGCAGCACCGCCTTGGAGAACGGCGGCCGGTCGTACGGCTCGTACGGCTCGTCCCCGACGAGGGTGAGCGAGCCTGTGAAGCCCTCGGCGCGCAGGGTCTCCGCCGCCCGCAGTCCGGCCAGCGACGCTCCCACGATGACGATCCGGCCCTCGCGCCTGAGCCACGCGTGGTACTCATCGGCCGGCATGGGGACTCCCCGGCGCAGGGGCGGTCGTGGCGGACCGGCCGGCGAGGTCCGGCCCGTCGACGGTGATCGCCCGGACCGGGCAGGCCGCCACGGCGCGCGCGACCTTCTCGCGCTGCTCCTCGTCGGCGTGCGGGTCGTAGACCAGCGCCTCCTCGCCGTGCAGGAAGAACACCGCGGGCGCGAGGAAGGCGCACTGCGCGTATCCCTGGCACCTGTTGAGATCGACGACAAGCCTCATCCGTGCTCCGGTCCTCGGCGGCGAGGTCCCGGGGTGGCTCCGCCCGGCGGCGGTCCCGGGACGGCGGTCGTCCCCCGGACCAGCATCGAAGCAGTGGCGGGGGCGCCGCTCCCCGGGGGCCGCCGAAGGGGTGACGTGTGCGCCCGGGGCCAGGAGCCGGGAGCCGGGGGACGCGCGCTCGCGCCGCCGCGCGGGGCGCAGCGCCCGCTCAGCCCGCCGGCCGTCAGGGGCGGCCGGTGAGGTACCCGCCCATGGAGGTGAAGTAGTCGGTCGCCGCCAGCTCGCGGCCGTCCTCGGTCCGTACCCGGGTGACGGCCAGCCCGTGGTTCCGGCCGGTGCGGGCGTCGGCGCCGGCGACGATCACGACGCCCTCGCCCTCGCGGTAGAAGATGCGGCCCGGCGTCCCGCCGTAGCGTCCCTCGGACACGACCGCGGCCAGGATCTCCAGACGCCTGCCCCGGTGGAAGGTGAAGGCGCTGGGGTAGGGGGCGGACTGGGCGCGGACCAGGCGCTCCAGGACCTCCGCCGGCCAGCCCCAGTCGATGCGGATGTCCTCCTCGGCCCGCTTGTGGAAGAAGCTGGCCCGGGAGCGGTCCTGCGGGGTGAACTCCGTCTGCCCGGAGGCGATCCGCGCGAGCGCGCCGACGGTCACCGGGGCGATGAGGTCGACGGTCTTGTGGAACAGGTCCGTGGCCGTGTCGGTGGGGCCCACCGGCACCGCGCGCTGGTCGACGATGTCCCCGGCGTCCAGCACCTCGTCCATCATGTGCGCGGTGACGCCGACCTCCGACTCCCCGTTGACGAGCGCCCAGATCAGCGGGGAGAAGCCGGCGTACTTCGGCAGGAGCGAGTCGTGGACGTTCAGGGTGCCGTGGCGCGGCAGCCCGTAGATGCGCGGCGGGATCCAGGTGCGCCAGTTGTTCGCCACGATGATGTCCGGATCCGCCTCCTTGAGCAGCCGGAACAGCTCGTCGTCGTCCGGCCGGTTCCGGATGACGACGGGGACGCCGTGGTCCTCGGCCAGTTCGGCGACCGAGTCGCTCCAGATCTTCTCGTAGGCGTGTTCGCTCTTGGGGTGCGTCACGACCAGCACCACGTCGTGCTCGGAGTCCAGGAGCGCTTGCAGCGTGCGATGGCCCCAGGTCTGGTAACCGAACATGACGACCCGCATGGGTTTCCTCCTCGGGAGAGCGAGTGAACGGCGTCAAGTAAAGCAAGGCTTACCTAAGCGTGCAACGGGCCCTGTTTTGAAGGGAGTTCGGATTCTGCTCGCGCGGCATGCCCGTTTTGTCCTGTCGACAGCCCGCTTTAACTCAGGTTAGCTTTACCTAAGTTCGGCTGGGCGGAATCGCCGGTGGGCCCGGCGTCCTGCCCTGTTCATCCATGTCCGACGGGCTGCTGTCCCGCACGAGGGGAGCGACATGTCACGGGTTCTTCCTGGCGACACACCTCTGGTCCACGACCTCATCGGCATCGGTTTCGGGCCGTCCAACGTGGCCATGGCGATCGCGCTGAGCGAGCACAACGCGCGGGTCGGCAGGCAGGAGACGGTCACCGCCCACTTCTTCGAGCGACAGGCCGGTTTCGGCTGGCACCGCGGCATGCTGATCGACGACGCGACGATGCAGGTGTCCTTCCTCAAGGACCTGGTGACGTTACGGAACCCGAGCAGCGACTACAGCTTCCTCTGCTATCTCCAGAGCAGGGGCCGCCTGATCGACTTCGTGAACCACAAGAACCTCTTCCCGCTGCGGGTGGAGTTCCACGACTACTTCGAGTGGGCGGCGGCCAAGGTCGACGACATGGTCTCGTACGGCCACGAGGTCGTGGCCGTGGAGCCGGTGGTGCGCGACGGGATCGTGGAGTTCCTGGACGTGACGGCCCGTTCGGGGACCGACACCGTGGTGCACCGGGCCCGCAACCTCGTCGTCGGCACGGGTCTGCGCCCCCTGATGCCGGAGGGTGTCGAACGGACCGACCGCGTGTGGCACAACTCCGACCTGCTCGCCAAGGTGGACGCGCTGGAGGGCGCCGACCCCTCCCGCTTCGTCGTCGTCGGCGCCGGCCAGAGCGCCGCGGAGAACGTCGCCTACCTGCACCGCCGCTTCCCGCGGGCGGAGGTCTGCGCCGTCTTCTCCCGCTACGGCTACAGCCCGGCGGACGACAGCAGCTTCGCCAACCGCATCTTCGACCCCGCCGCGGTCGACGAGTACTTCACGGCCCCCGACGGCGTCAAGCGCAAACTGATGGACTACCACGGGAACACCAACTACTCCGTGGTCGACATCGACCTGATCGACGACCTGTACCGGCAGGCGTACCAGGAGAAGGTGCTCGGCGCCGAGCGGCTGCGCTTCCTCAACGTCTCCCGGCTGACCGCCGTCGCCGAGGCCGACGACCGGGTGCGCGCCACCGTGACGTCCCTGGTCACCGGCGACGAGACCGTACTGGACGCGGACGTCGTCGTCCTCGCCACCGGCTACAGCCAGGCCGACTCGCTCGGCCTCCTCGGCAGGGTCGCCGACCTCTGCCACCGTGACGACCAGGGCCGCGTGCGGGTCGAGCGCGACTACCGCGTCACGGCCGACCCCGAACTGCGCTGCGGCATCTACCTCCAGGGCGGCACCGAGCACACGCACGGCATCACCTCGTCGCTGCTCTCCAACACCGCGATCCGGGTCGGCGAGATCCTGGACTCGGTCCTCGACCGCAGGCCGGAAGCCGCCCGGGGCGAGCCCGCGCCGGTCGCCGACGGGATCGGCTCGGTCCGGTAGCACCCGCCCCGGTGCCGGCGCCCGCCCCGGCCGGCCGCGCGGACCGCACCGGCCGCGCGCCGCCGCGGGCCGCGGCCGCCCGGCCCCGCGGACCCCTCCCGGCGTACCCTCCCGGCCCGCCGGACACCCTGTCCGTGCCCGCCCGGCACCCCGATCCCCCCACGCGAGCCACCCCCCCCGCACGCACCACCCCGCCGGGCCCGCCGCCGCGTGCGGAGCGCCCGGTACGCACCGTGAAACCCCGTGAAAGGAACACCCGTGTCCACAGGTACACGTCCCGTGCTGACGAGGATCGTCAGACACGTCCCCCGCGTGGCGGTCGCCGCCGTCGCCGCGCTCGCGCTGACCGCCTGTGGGGGCGGTACGGAGAAGACCGAGTCGAAGCCGTCCGCCCCGGCGGGCGGCACCTCGGCCGCCTTCCCGGTGACGGTCGAGCACAAGTACGGCAGCACCACGATCGAGGCGGAGCCGAAGCGGGTGGTGACGCTCGGCCTGTCCGACCAGGACGCGGTCCTCGCGCTCGGCGTCAAGCCCGTGGGGGCGGTGGACTGGTTCAAGGAGCAGCCCTACGGCAAGTGGCCCTGGGCCAAGGACAAGTGGGGCGGCACCGCCCCGCAGATCGTCGGTGAGCGCGACGAGTACAACATCGAGAAGATCGCGGCGCTGAAGCCGGACCTGGTCATCGCCCAGTACTCGGGGATGAAGAAGGAGCAGTACGACACGCTCTCCAAGTTCACCAAGGTGGTCGCCCAGCCCAAGGGCCTGCCCGACTACGGCGCCTCGTGGCAGGTGATGACCCGTCAGATCGGCAGGTCCCTCGGCAAAGACACGGAGACCGAGAAGCTGATCTCCGGCATCGACGCGCGGTTCAAGGCCGTCCGCGAGAAGCACCCCGAGTTCGCCGGGAAGACCCTCGCCGTCGCCGACAGCTTCGAGGCGGGCAAGTACTCGGCGTTCACCAAGACGGACCCCAAGGCGATCTTCTTCTCCGAGCTCGGCTTCACGCTGAAGCCCGAGATCGACACACTGGCCAAGCCGGGCTGGAACGTGGCCGAGCTCAGCGCCGAGAAGCTGAACGTGCTGGACGTGGACCGCCTGGTCTGGGTGACGTCGAGCACCGAGTCCGACAAGCGCATCAAGGCGGAGCCGCTCTACAAGAAGCTGAAGGTCCACCAGGAGAAGCGGGACCTGTTCGTGCCCTACCAGGACCCGGACATCGGCGCCGCGTTCTCCTTCAACACGGTGCTGTCGATCCCCTACGCGATCGACGAGATCGAGCCGCTGGTGGCGGCCCTCAAGTAGCCGCCACGCCCGGGGCGCCCCGGGGGACGCGTGCGACGGCATGCCGGGCAGGTGTGCCGTCGACGTGCGCGGCGGAGGCGCCCGCGTCCTCGCGATCACGCCCCGGGCCGCCCGCGCACGCGCGGCGGAACCCCTCCGCGCGCCGCGCCAGGCCTCGCGCCCCCAGCACCGCACCTCACCGACGCATCAGCCAGGGAAAGGTCACTGCGTACGATGTTTGACGTCGAGTCGGACCCGGCATCCCCGTCCGGAGCACCCCTGACCGGCGGGCAGTCCGGCATCTGGCGTGCCCAGCAGATCGAGCCGGACAGCACCGCCTACAACATCGTCTACGTCCTCGACCTGCGCGGTGCCGTCGACGTCGACCGACTGGCCCGCGCCGTCCGGCAGGCCGTCGAGGAGGCCGCGTGCCTGCACGTGGGCTTCGGCTCCGGTCCCGGCGGACCGTTCCAGACGCCCCGGCCGGCCACCGTCGACGTGCCCGTCGTCGATCTCCGCGGCGCCGCGGACCCCGAGCGGGAGGCCGCCGACTGGGCGGCCGCGGACCGTGAACGGCCCTTCGACCTCGCCCGCGGACCACACTTCGGCCAGGCGCTCCTGCGGCTCGCCGACGACCGTGTCCGGTGGTACCAGCGCTACCACCACCTCGTCCTCGACGGCATGGGCGTCGTCCTCCTCACCCGGCGGGCCGGCGACCTCTACACCCACCGTGACGACGCACCCGCGCCCCCCGACTGGGCCCTCGACCGGCTCGTCGCCGACGACGCGGCCTACCGCGCCTCCACGGAACACGCGGCCGACCGCGCCTGGTGGCGGCGGAACCTGGCGGGCCGGTCCGAACCCCCGCGCCTGGCCGAGCGCGCACCGTCCCTGACGACGCGGCGCCTGCGGCGCTCCGTCGAACTCCCCGCACCGGACGTCGCACGGCTGGACGCGATGTCCCGGGAGGCGGGGGTCCGGCCGTCCCGGGTCCTCGTCGCCGCGGTCGCGGCCTACCTGCACCGCACCTCCGGAGAGCAGGACGTCGTCCTCGGCCTCCCGGTCACCGCCCGGCGAGGCGCCGCGGCGGACGTGCCCGGCATGGTCTCCAACATCGTCCCGCTGCGCCTGACCGTCGGCCCCGGCACGACCGGCGCCGACCTCGTGACCGAGGTGCGCGGCGCGGTCGACGGCGCGGTCGCGCACGGACGCCACCGCGCCGAGGACCTGGCCCGGGACCTCGGGCTCGTCGACGGCGTCCAGGAACTGGTCGGCCCCACCGTCAACGTGCTGCCCCGGCCCGACCTGCGCTTCGCCGACCTCCGCGCCGACCTCGTCCCCTTCTGGCTGGGCCCGGTCGGCGACCTGGCCTTCACCTTCGCCGAGACCGAGACCGGGACCGGGACCGGGACCGCGGGCGGCAGCGGCCTCGTGCTGCACCTCGACGTGGACGCCGAGGTGTGCGACGAGGAGCGACTCCGCGCCCACGAGGCCCGGTTCCTCGCTCTCCTGCGGGCCCTCACCGAGCACCCCGGCCGGCCCGTCGGCCGGATCGACCTCACCTCGGACGCCGAACGCGATCGCCTGCTCGGCGAGTTCGGCGTGGCACCCCGCGAGGTCGCGGAACTCTCCTGGCCCGCCGCCTTCGAGGCCACGGTCCTGCGCTCGCCCGACGCCGTGGCGCTCGTGTACGAGGACGACGCGCTGACGTACGCGGAACTCGACGCCGCCGCCAACCGGCTCGCGCGCCATCTCGGCACGCGGGGCGTGCGTACCGAGGACGTCGTCGCGGTGGCCCTGCCGCGCTCCCCGGACCTGGTCGTCGCGTTGCTCGCGGTGATGAAGGCCGGTGCCGCCTACCTGCCCCTGGACGCCGACCACCCGGCGGACCGGATCGCGTACATGCTGGCCGACGCGGGGGCCCGGACCGTGATCACCGTGCGGGAGCTCGCGGAGGCGCTGCCGCCGGCCCCGGGCGTCACCCCGGTCCTGCTCGACGACCCGGCCACCTCCGACGCCGTCGCCGCGCTCGACGCCCGCGCCCCCGGAGTGCCGGTCGCCCTGGACCAGGCCGCCTACGTCATCTACACCTCCGGCTCCACCGGGCGCCCCAAGGGCGTCGTCGTCCCGCACGACGGCGTCGGCAGTCTGGTCGCCACCGCCGTCGACCGCATCGGCGTCACCGCCGCGAGCCGGGTCGTCCAGTTCGCCTCGGTGGGGTTCGACGTGGCGGTCTGGGACCTGATCATGTCCCTGTGCGTGGGCGGCCGGATCATCCTCGTCCCCGCCGAGCGCCGCGTCGCGGGTCCCGCCCTGACCGAGTACATCGCGCGGCACCGGGCCACGCACATGATCTTGCCGCCGTCGCTCGTCTCCGCGCTGCCCCGGGAGTGCGAACTGCCCGACGGCGCCGTCCTCGTCGTCGGCACCGAGGCCGTGCCCGCCGAGCTGATCGCCCGCTGGGCCGGACGCGTCCGGGTCGTCGTCGCGTACGGCCTCACCGAGGCGAGCGTCAACTCCACGCTGTGGACGGCCGATCCCGACCGGCCCGGACCCGCCCCCATCGGCAGGCCCGACCCCAACACCCGGGCCTACGTCCTCGACGCGGCGCTCCGCCCGGTGCCCGTCGGCGCCGAGGGCGAACTGTACGTCGCGGGCCGCGGCCTGGCCCGCGGCTACCTGGGCCGCCCGGGCCTGTCGGCGGAGCGCTTCGTCGCCGACCCGTTCGGCGAACCCGGAACCCGTATGTACCGCACCGGCGACCGGGTGCGCTGGGGTGCCGACGGGAACCTGGAGTTCCTGGGCCGCTCCGACGGACAGATCAAGATCCGCGGCCACCGCATCGAACCGGGCGAGGTCGAGAGCGCCTTCATGGCCTGCCCCGGTATCGCCCAGGCCGCCGTACGCGTGCGGGAGGACCACCGGGGCGTCAGGCGGCTCGTCGCCTACCTCGTGACGACCGCCGTCGCCGTCGCCGATCCCGGAAGTGCCCCGGCCGCCGAGGCGAGCGCCGACGCCGGAAGCGCCCCGCCCGCCGACGCGGCGGTGGCGGCCGCACGCGCCCGAGTGGCCGCCACGCTGCCGGACCACATGGCGCCCTCCGCCGTCGTCGTCCTCGACGGCCCCCTCCCGCTCACCCCCAACGGCAAGCTCGACGACAAGGCGCTGCCCGAGCCCCGGTGGACCGCCGCGAGCGGGGCCGGCACCCCGAGCACCCCGGCCGAGGCGACCCTCGCCGCCCTGTTCGCCGACGTCCTCGGTCTGCCCACGGCCGGCGTCCACGACAGCTTCTTCGCCCTCGGCGGAGACAGCATCGTCGCCATCCAGCTTGTGAACCGGGCCCGTGCGGCCGGTCTCGTCATCACTCCGCGCGAGGTGTTCCGGCACCGGACCGTGGCCGCCCTCGCCCGGATCGCCTCCCGGACCGGCACCCCGGCCGCCCCGGAGCACCGGGTGACCCTCGACGAGGACGCCCTGCCCGTCTCCCCGCTCCAGGAGGGCTTCTTCTTCCACGCCCACTACGACGGCGGGGCACCGGACCTCTACCTCGTCCAGGAACTCCTCGACCTCACGGGCCCCGTCGACCCCGACCGGCTGCGCCGCTCGCTGCAGTCGCTCCTCGACCGGCATCCCCTGCTGCGGGCCTCGTTCCGCCAACTGCCCGACGGCGAGGTCGTCCAGCGCCTCGCGCCCCGGGTCACCCTGCCGTGGCGGGTGGCCGACACGGCCGTGACCGGCCTCGACGAGCTGCTGCGCGCCGACCGGAGCGAGCCCTTCGACCTGGACCGGCCGCCCCTGATCCGCGCCACCCTCGTCAGGGACGGCGGGCGGCACCGGCTGCTGCTCACCCTGCACCACATCGTCGCCGACGGCTGGTCGGTCGCCCTCCTGCTGCGCGAACTCGCCGCCGTCCACCGGGGAGCCGTCCTGCCCGCGCCGGTGGATCCCCGGCCTTGGCTCTCCTGGCTCGCCGGCCGCGACCGGGACGCCGCACGAGAGGCGTGGCGGGCGGCCCTCGCCGGACTTGCCGGCCCCACCCGGCTCGTACCGGGCCCGGCCGCGGACACTCCCTACCGGCCCGAGCACGTGGACACCCGGCTTCCGCGGGACCTGACCCGGGAGCTCACCGCCTGCGCCAGGACCCACGGACTGACCCTGAGCACGATCGTGCACGGTCTGTGGGGGCTGCTGCTCGGCGGGCTGACCGGCAGCCGGGACGTCGTCCTCGGCACCACGGTGTCCGGGCGGACCACCGAGGTCGAGGGCCTGGACACGGCGGTCGGCCTCTTCGTCAACACCGTGCCGGCCCGGGTGACGCTCCGCCCGGCCGAGACGCTGACCGACCTGCTGCGGCGCGTCCAGGACGAACACGCCGCCCTCCTCGACCACCAGCACCTCGGTCTCGCCGACATCCAGCGGGTCGCCGGCGGCGGCGAACTCTTCGACACCCTGGTGGTGTTCGAGAACCACCCGACCGCCGACCCGGCCGCGGGCCGGGAAGCCGCGGCGGCACCAGGGGGATCCGGCGAGCTCGTGATCGAGACGTGCGAGGTCCTCGACGCGGTGCACTACCCGCTCGCGCTGGTCGTCCAGCCGGCCGACGACGGTCTGCTGCTGCGGTTCAAGCACGACGGCGCCCGCCTGGACCGGGTGTCCGTGGCCGTGCTCTCCAGCCGGTTCACGACCCTGCTGCGCACCCTCGTCTCCGAGCCCGGCCGCCTCGTCGCCCGCACCGGCCTGCTGTCCGAGCGGGAGCGCGAGCACCTCGCCGGGACGAACGCCACCGCGCACCCGGTCCCCGAAGCCACCCTGGCCTCGCTCTTCGACCGGCAGGCGGCCCGTACCCCGCACGCCCCGGCCGTCGTCTTCGAGGACACCACCCTCAGCTACGCGGAACTCGACCGCCGGGCCGAAGCCCTGGCCCGGCGCCTGCGGGCGGGCGGAGCGGGGCCGGAGCGGTACGTGGCGGTCGCGGTGCCGCGCTCGGCCGAGCTGATGGTCGCCCTGCTCGGCGTCCTGAAGGCGGGCGCCGCCTACCTGCCCGTCGATCTCGACTACCCCGCGGACCGTGTCGCGTTCATGCTCCGCGACTCGGGTGCCCGCACCGTGGTCACCACCGCCGACGCGGCCGGCCGCCTGCCCGCCGTACCGGGCCTCGCGCACGTCCTCGTCGACCGGGACGCCCCCGACGAGCCCGTCCCCGACGCCGCCGTCCGGCACGCGCGTCCCGACCACCCCGCCTACCTCATCTACACCTCGGGCTCCACCGGCCGGCCCAAGGGCGTCACCGTCACCCACCGCGCCATCGTCAACCGGCTCGCCTGGATGCAGAGCACGTACGGACTCACCTCCGACGACCGGGTGCTCCAGAAGACCCCGTCCAGCTTCGACGTGTCGGTCTGGGAGTTCTTCTGGCCGCTCACGGAAGGGGCGACGGTCGTCCTCGCCCGCCCCGACGGGCACCGCGACCCGCACTACCTCGCCGGGCTCGTCCACACCCGGGGCATCACCACGCTGCACTTCGTGCCGTCGATGCTGGCCGCCTTCCTGCGCGCCGTCTCCGACGCGGACCTGCCCGACTGGGCGGCCGGCCTGCGCCGGGCGTTCTGCAGCGGCGAGGCGCTCTCCGGCGCCGACGCCCGGCGCTGGTGCGCGCTCACGGACCGCCCGGGCCGCGGCCCCGTACCGCTGCACAACCTGTACGGCCCCACCGAGGCGGCCGTGGACGTCACCGCCTTCCCCTACGACGGCGCCGACGACCAGGCCGTCCCCATCGGCCGCCCCGTCTGGAACACCCGGCTCCACGTCCTCGACCCGTTCCTGCGCCCGGTGCCCGACGGCGTGCCCGGCGAGCTCTACCTCGCCGGCGTCCAGCTGGCCCGGGCCTACCACGACCGCCCCGCCCTCACCTCCGAGCGGTTCGTCGCCGACCCGTTCGGGGCACCGGGGGAGCGCATGTACCGCACCGGGGACCTGGTGCGGCGCCGCGCCGACGGTGCGGTCGAGTACCTCGGCCGCACCGACCGGCAGCTGAAGATCCGCGGCAACCGCGTCGAGCCGGGCGAGATCGAGACCGCCCTCGCCGGCCTGCCCGGCGTCGCCCGCGCGGCCGTGACCGTCCGGGACGGCGCCCTCGTCGGCTACGCCGTCCCCGCGCCGGGCACCGCCCCGGACGGCGAGCGGCTGCGGGTGGCACTGGCCGACGCGCTGCCCGCCCCGATGGTGCCCCGAGCCGTCGTGGTCGTCCCCGAACTGCCCCTGACACCCAGCGGGAAGCTGGACCACCACGCCCTCCCCGCGCCGGACGCCCCACCCCGGCCGGCCGGGCGCGCGCCCCGCGACGACCGCGAGCGCGCCCTGTGCGAGATCTTCTCCGAGGTCCTCGGAGCACCCGGCGTCGGCGTGGACGACGACTTCTTCGTACGGGGCGGCGACAGCCTCACCTCGATCGCCGTCGCCACCCGCGCCCGCGCCAGGGGGCTGATCCTCGGTCCCCGTGACGTCTTCGAGTGCCGCACACCCGCCGCCCTCGCCGCCGCCGCGCACGCGGCCGGCACGGCCGAGGCGACCCCGACCCCGAGTCCGACCTCCGAGGTGCCCGTGCCGCCCGACGGCGTGACCGTCTCCGCCTCCGACGCGGGCCCGGCCGCCGCCGCCCTCCAGGCGATGCTGGCCCGGCACCGTGAGTCCGGCGCCCCGGTCGACCCCGCGCTCAGCGCGCTCCTCGACCGGCTGACCGCCGCCGGGCCCCCGGAGCCCCCGGCCGACCCGCCGCTCGGAGGGCTGCGGCTCTCCCCGGAGGAGACCGACCGCATCCGTGCCGCCGCAGGCATGCCGGTCGCGGACGTCTGGCCGCTCTCCCCGCTCCAGGAGGGCATGTACTTCCACGCCACCTACGACGCGGGCGACGCCCTCGACGTCTACCAGTCCCAGGAGACGCTGGACTTCGACCACCGCGTCGACGCGGACCGGCTGCGCGCCGCCTGCCGGACGCTCCTGGAGCGCAACACCGGCCTGCGCGCCGGATTCACCAGCGACGGCCTGCCCCGGCCCGTGCAGTTCATCACCGACGGCGCCGAGATCCCCCTGACGGAGGTGGACCTGTCCCAGCTGCCCGCCGACGCACGCCGGGCGAGGACGGCGGAACTGCTGGCCGCCGACCGCAGGCAGCGCTTCGACCTGTCCGCGGCCCCGCTCTGCCGCCTCCTGCTGATCCGGCTCGACGACGGCCGGGACCGGCTCGTGCTGACCCGGCACCTCATCCTCTGGGACGGCTGGTCCGCCTGGCTGTTCCTGGAGGAGCTCTTCACGCTGTACGAGCGGGCCGGCGACGCGGACGGCCTCCCCGCCCCCGGCTCGTACCGCGACTACCTGGCCTGGCTGGACCGCCAGGACACCGCGGCCGCCCTCGACGCCTGGCGCCGCGCCCTCGAAGGGTTCGCCGAGCCCACCCTGGTCGCCCCGTCCGGACGCGACGGCGGACCGGTCATCCCGGTGGACCACGAGGTCCTCCTCGCCGAGGAGGCCGGCGACCGGCTGCGCACCCTCGCCCGGCGCCACGGACTCACTCTGAACACCGTGCTCAACGCGGCCTGGGGACTGGTGCTCGCCGCGACGACGGGCCGCGACGACGTCGCCTTCGGCACGGCCGTGGCCGGACGCCCGGCGGACGTGCCGAACGCGGCCGGCATCATCGGCATGTTCCTCAACACGGTCCCCGCCCGCATCGCCTTCGCCCCGGACGAGCCGCTGCTCGACCTGCTGCGCCGGATGCAGTCCGAACGCGCGGCGGTCATGCCCTACGACCACGTCGGCCTCGGCACCCTGCAGCAGGAGACCGGTCACCGCCGCCTGTTCGACACCCTGTTCGTCCTCCGCTCGGCCGACGGCGAGGACCGGGCCGAGGCGCTCCGGCGGCGCCACGGCATCACCGGGGTGTCCAACGTGGACGGCACCCACTTCCCCCTCACCCTGATCGTCACGCCCGGTGCCCGGCTGCGGGTCACCCTGGCGGCCAGGCCCGACCTGTTCGACGCCGAGGACGCGACCACGATCCTCGCCCGCTTCACGACCGTCCTCGACCGGCTCACCGACTGCCTCGCCGTCGCCGACACCGCCGGCCGGACCGGGACCGCCGACCCGACCCGGACCGCCGCCGTCGACCTGCTGCTGCCCACCGAGCGCGCCGCGCTCGTCGCCGGCCACGGAGGCGGACGCGAGCCGGTACCGGACGAGACCGTCGCCGACATGCTCGCCGCCCAGGCGGCCCGCACCCCGGACGCGAGGGCCCTGGTCTTCGGCGAACGCGAGCTCACCTACGCCGAACTGGACGCGTACGTCAACCGGCTCGCCCGGCTGCTGCTCGCCCGGGGCGCCGGGCCGGAGAAGGTCGTCGCACTCGCCCTGCCGCGGTCCATCGACATGGTGGCCGCCCTCTTCGCCGTCCTGCGGACCGGCGCCGCCTACCTGCCCCTGGACCTCGACCACCCCGCCGACCGGCTCCGCCTGATGGCGCTCGACACCGGACCCCTGTGCCTGGTCTCCACGACCGCCGTCGCCCCCGCGCTGCGCGCCGCCGAGGGGCCCGTCGCACCCGAACTCCTCCTGGACGACGAGCCCGTGGCCGCCGAGCTGGCGGACCTCCCGGACGAGGAGATCGCCGACGAGGAACGCCCCGCGTTCGCCCGCGACGTGCCGGACCGTCTGGAGCACCCCGCGTACGTCATCTACACCTCCGGCTCGACGGGCCGCCCCAAGGGGGTCGTGACCCCCTACCGGGGGCTGACGAACATGCAGCTCAACCACCAGAAGGAGATCTTCGACCCGGCCATCGCCTCCGCCGGCGGCCGGCGCCTGCGGATCGCGCACACCGTGTCCTTCGCCTTCGACATGTCGTGGGAGGAACTGCTCTGGCTCGTCGAGGGCCACGAGGTGCACGTCTGCGACGAGGAGCTGCGCCGCGACGCCGAGGCCCTCGTCCGCTACTGCGACCTCCACCGCGTCGACGTGGTCAACGTGACGCCGACGTACGCCCAGCTGCTCATCGAGGAGGGCCTCCTCGACCGCGACGAGGCCACGGGCAGGCACCGGCCCGCACTGGTCCTGCTCGGCGGGGAGGCCGTGCCCGACACGGTGTGGACGAGGCTGCGCCGCACCCACGGGGTGTACGGGTACAACCTGTACGGCCCCACCGAGTACACGATCAACACCCTCGGCGGATCCACCACCGACAGCGCGACGTCCACCGTCGGCGTACCGATCCGCAACACCCGCGCCCACGTGCTGGACGCGATGCTGCGGCCCGTGCCCCCCGGCTGCCCCGGCGAGCTGTACATCGCCGGCACCGGCCTGGCGCGCGGTTACCACGACCGTCCCGCCCTGACGGCCGAGCGGTTCGTGGCCGACCCGTTCGGCGAACCCGGTGAACGCATGTACCGCACCGGCGACCTCGTCCGGCAGCGCCCCGACGGGCTGCTCGACTTCCTGGGCCGCACCGACGACCAGGTCAAGATCCGCGGCTACCGCGTCGAGCCGGCCGAGATCGCCACCGCGCTCGCGGAACACCCGGACGTCGCCCACGCGGCCGTCGTCGTGTCGGAGAACGCGGGCACCAGGCGCCTCGTCGGCTATGTCGTGCCGCAGGAGGGCACCGAGCCCGGGGACGCGCTCACGCGGCGGCTGCGCGACCACCTGAAGGCCGGCCTGCCGGACTACATGGTCCCCTCGGCGTTCGTCACGGTCGGGACGCTGCCGCTGACCGTCAACGGCAAGCTGGACCTCAAGGCCCTCCCCGCGCCCGACCTCACCGGCTCCGGGGGCGGCCGGGCTCCCCGCACCCCCCGCGAGGAGACCCTCCGCGACCTCTTCGCCGAGGTGCTCGGGCTCCCCGCGGACGGCGTAGGCATCGACAGCGACTTCTTCGAGCTGGGCGGCCACTCGCTGCTGGCCACCCGCCTGGTCAGCCGCGCCCGTACCGCCCTCGACGCGGAGCTGGCGATCCGCGACCTCTTCGAGGCGCCCACCGTCGCCGAGCTCGTCGAGCGTGCCGCCCGCGCCGCCGGCGCCGCGCGGCCGAGGCCCACCGCCGGCGACCGGCCCGGCGAACTGCCCCTGTCCCACGCCCAGCAGCGGCTGTGGGTCGTCCAGCAGATCGAGTGCACCTCGGCCGCGTACAACTTCCCCCTCGTGATGCGGCTGCGCGGCGCGCTCGACCGCACGGCGTGGGCCGCGGCGCTCGCCGACGTGACGGCCCGCCACGAGGCGCTGCGCACGGTCTTCGCCACGTCCGCCGACGGCCGCACGTACCAGCGGATCCTCCCCGCCGACGAGGCCCGCCCCCCGGTGGAGCACCTGCGGGCCGGCGAGGACGAGCTGCCCGGCGTCGTCGACGCGGCCGCCAACCGGCCGTTCGACCTCGGCGCCGAACTCCCGCTCCGCGCCGTGATCGTGGAACTCGCGCCCGAGGACCACGTCGTCGTCCTGGTACTGCACCACATCACCACCGACGAGTGGTCGGACCGCCCCTTCCTGCGCGACCTCGCCACCGCCTACACGGCGCGTCTCGGAGGGGCCGCCCCCGCCTGGGAACCGCTGCCCCTCCAGTACGCCGACTACGCGCTCTGGCAGCGGCGGCTGCTCGGCGACGCCGCGGACGAGGACAGCCTGGCCGCCCGCCAGCTCGACCACTGGCACGAGACCCTGTCCGGCGCCCCGGAGGAGCTGGAGCTCGCGGCCGACCGGCCGAGGCCCGCCCGCCCGGTGTTCTCCGGGGCCGCTCTGGACCTCGCGTTCGACGCCGGCACCCACGAGGGCCTGAAGCGGCTCGCCCGGGAGACCGGCACCAGCATGTTCATGGTCGTGCACGCCGCCGTCGCCGCCCTGCTCCACCGCGAGGGCGCCGGCACGGACATCCCCCTCGGCGCACCCATCGCGGGCCGGAACGACGACGCGCTGGACGACCTGGTCGGCTTCTTCGTCAACACCCTGGTCCTGCGCACCGACCTCGGCGGGGACCCGTCCTTCCGGGAGCTGCTCGCCCGGGTCCGCGCGACCGACCTCGCCGCGTTCTCCCACGCCGACGTGCCGTTCGAAGCCGTCGTGGAGAAGCTCAACCCCACCCGCTCGCTCTCCCGGAACCCGCTCTTCCAGGTGATGGTGGGTCATCACGCCCGCGGCGACGAGGGGCCCCGGCTGCCCGGCCTGCGCGCGGAGTACCTGCCCGTGCGGATCCGCTCGGCCAAGTTCGACCTGGTGTTCAGCTTCACGGAACGGATCGCGGCACAGGACGGCGCCGGCTCGCTCGGCTGCCGCCTGGAGTACGCCACCGAGCTGTTCGACCCGGAGACCGCCGAGCGGATGGGAGACCGGCTGCGGACGCTGGTCGCGGAGCTGGTCGCCACCCCCGAGCTGCCCCTGTCGCGGCTCGGGACCCTCGCCGCCGACGAACGGCGCCTGGTCCTGGAGGACTTCAACGGCATGGCGCGCGAGGTCGACGAGGAGCCGCTGCCGGTCCTCTTCGCCCGCCGGCTCGCCGAGCGGCCCGACGCCGTCGCGGTCGTGGACCGCGCCCGCTCGGTCACGTACGCGGAGCTCGACGCCCGTGCGAACCGCCTCGCCCGGCTCCTGGCCGCGCACGGCGCGGGGGAGGAGAGCGTGGTCGGCGTGGCCGTGCCCCGCTCGGTGGACATGGTGGCCACGGTGCTCGCCACGTCGAAACTGGGCGCCGCGTTCCTGCCGCTCGACCTCGTCCACCCCGGCGACCGGCTCGCGTACATGATCGAGGACTCCGGCGCCGTCCTGGTGGTGGGCACGGAGCCCGTCGCGGGGAAGATCCCGGACGTGGCGGGCGTCCCCGTGATCCTGCTCGACGCCCCGGAGACGGCCGGGACCCTCGGCACGCTGCCCGACCTGCCACCGGACACCGGGCCGGTCGGTCTCGACCGTGCCGCGTACGTGATCTACACGTCCGGATCCACCGGCCGGCCCAAGGGCGTCGTCGTGCCCCACGAGGGCATCGCCAGCCTGGTGGCCACCGCCGTCGACCGGATGGGTCTGGAACGCGACAGCCGCGTGCTCCAGTTCGCGTCGATCGGCTTCGACGTCTTCGTCTTCGAACTGGCGATGGCCCTGTGCCACGGCGGCCGGCTCGTCCTCGTCACCGACGAGGCGCGGGTCGCCGGACCGGCGCTCACCGACTTCCTCGCCGAGCAGCGGATCACCCACATGATCCTGCCGCCGTCGCTGGTGTCGGCGCTGCCCCCCGGCTGCGCCCTGCCCGAGGGTTCGACCGTGCTGGTCGGCACCGAGACCGTCCCACCGGACCTGTTCGAACGGTTCGGCGACACGGCCGACCTGATCTGCGCCTACGGACTCACCGAGGCGACGGTCAACTCCACGCTCTGGCCCGCCCGTGAACACGGCGGCAGTCCGTCCGGCCGGGTGCCCATCGGCCGGCCCGACCCCAACACCCGCTGCTACGTCCTCGACGAGCGGCTGCGGCCCGTCCCGCCCGGTGTGGCGGGCGAGCTGTACGTCGCCGGACGCGGCCTCGCCCGCGGCTACCTCGGCAAGCCCGGGCTCACCTCGGACCGGTTCGTCGCCGACCCGTTCGGAGCGCCCGGGGCGCGGATGTACCGCACCGGCGACCGCGCGCGCTGGCGCAGGGACGGCAACCTCGACTTCCTCGGCCGGGTCGACACCCAGGTCAAGGTACGGGGCTTCCGCATCGAGCTCGGCGAGATCGAGGCGGCGCTGGCCGGGCACCCGTCCGTCGCCCAGGCCGCGGTGGTGCCCGACCGCGACGGCGACATCGTCCGGCTCGTCGGCTACGCGGTGCCCGAGTCGGGCGAGGCGGACCCGCGGGAGCTGCGCGCCCACGTGGCGGCGCTGCTGCCCGAGTACATGGTCCCCGCGCTCGTCGTCCCGCTGGACGGCCCGCTGCCGCTCACCCCGAACGGCAAGCTGGACCGCAAGGCGCTGCCCGCCCCGGACTGGTCCGCCATGACCGGTGACACCCGTCCGGCCACCGGGACGCAGGCCCGGCTCGCCGGCCTGTTCCGCGAGGTCCTCAAGCTGGACGGCGTCGGCGTGCACGACGACTTCTTCGCGCTCGGCGGCCATTCCATGGCCGCGATGCGGCTCCTGGGCCGCATCCGCGCCGAGTTCGGCGTCGAGCTCGCCCTCCGGGACGTCTTCGACGCGCTCACCGTCGCCGGGATCGCGGGCAAGCTGGCGGGCGCCGTCGCCGCGGCCCGCCCCGCACTGCGACCCCGCACGGACCGGGACGGCCCGCGGCGGATCGCGCCCGGCCAGCGCGCCCAGTGGCGGTCGTACCGGAGCGACCCCCGCTACGACCACGCACTGGTCCTCCGCTCCCCGGACGGACTCGAGCTGGACGCCGTCGCCGCCGCCCTCGCCGACGTGGTGGCACGGCACGAGCCGCTGCGCACCGCGTACACCGAACGGGACGGCGAGGTGGTCCCGCGCCCGGCCGATCCACCCGCGCTCGCCGTCGAACGCTGCACGGACCTGGACGACCGGCTGACCGAACTCGCCGCGGAGCGACCCGACCCGGAGACGGAGGCGCCCCTGCGGGCACGGCTGCTCGGCGCCCCGGACGGCAGCCGGGCACTCCTGCTGACCATGCACTACCTCGCGGTCGACGAGTGGTCGGTCGTGCCCCTGCTGCGGGACCTCGCCACGGCCCACGCGGCCCGCGCGAAGGGCCTGGCACCCGCATGGGAGCCGCTGCCGGTCACGTATCCCGACTACGCCCACTGGGCCCACGAGGCGCTCGGCGACCCCGCCGACCCCGACAGCCCGGGCGGCCGGCAGCTCGCCTACTGGCGACGGAGGCTCGCGGGCGCCCCGGGACGGCTCGCGCTGCCGGCGGACGGCCCCCGGCCCGCCGCCCGGAGCACCTCCCACCGCCCCGCGGGCCAGGTCGGCTTCGTCCTCGACGAGGAACTCCACGAGGCCGTGGACCGGCTCGCCCGGGCCACCGGCACCAGCATGTTCATGGTGCTGCACGCCGCCTTCGCGACCCTGCTCACCGCCCACGGGGCGGGCACCGACCTGCCGCTGGGCACGATGGTCGCCGGGCGCGCCGACGACCGGCTCGCCGATCTCGTCGGCAGCTTCCTCAACACCGTCGTGCTGCGTACCGACACCGCGGGCGACCCCACCTTCACGGAACTGCTGTCCCGGGTCCGGGAGACCACGCTGAGCGCCCTCGACCGGCAGGACGTCCCCTACGACGAGGTCGCCATGGCCACCGGGCTGCCCCCCGAGGGACCCCAGGTGACCGTGGTCCACCACGAGCAGGCGGACCTGGCGGAGCTGGAGGGCGGCCTGGGCTCCCTCCGGGTCGTACCGACCGGCTCGGCGCGCGCGGAACTGACCCTCGGTTTCCACGAGCCGCGCGGCGCCGGTCCGGTGCACTGCGCGCTCACCCACGCGACCGACGTGCTCGGCACCGCCGAGGCACGGCGGCTGGCCGACGAACTGACGGCGCTCCTGCGCACCGCCACCGCCCGCCCCGGGCAGCCGCTCTCCGAACTGTTCCCCGTCCCGTCCCAGAGGAGTGACCACGCATGACCACCAACCCCTTCGAGGACCCGCAGGGCAGCTTCCTGGTCCTGGTCAACGACGAGAACCAGCACTCGCTGTGGCCGTCCTTCGCCGAAGTGCCGGCCGGGTGGCGGACCGTGTTCGGCGAGGACACCCGCGAGGCGTGCCTCGCCCATGTCGAGAGCAACTGGACCGACCTGCGCCCCGCGAGCCTGATCGCCCGCCAGGACGCGACCTGACCTGACCGGCCCACGACGTCGCCGCCCCACGGAGATCCGCTCTCCGCGGGGCGGCGACGTGCTGCGCCCGAGGGCGAGGTGCCGCGGACTCTCGGTCGCGGGCTCCGGGGCGAAGGGTGTCCTGTGGACCGGTCTCGTCCTGCGTCGGGCGTCCCTTCGCCGTCACGCCGTCACGCCGTCACGCCGTCAGCGCGTCACGGTGTCGTCCTCGCCGGCAGATCGGGGTCGCCCGACGGCGGGGGGACGCGCTCCGCGGGCCCCTGACGGCCGGCCGACCACGCCGCCCAGAGTTCGGCGTACCGGCCGCCCGCCGCGACGAGTTCGTCGTGTGTTCCCGTCTCGACGATTCTGCCCCGGTCGAGGACGACGACGCGGTCGGCCGTCGCCGCCTGGGGGAGCCGGTGGGCGACGACCAGGCCGGTTCGTCCCTCCAGGGCGCTGAGCGCCGCGCTCTCCAGCACGCGCGCGCCCGCGCTGCCCGCGTCCGCGGTGGCCTCGTCGAGGATGGCGACGGGCGGGTCGGCGAGGACCAGGCGGGCCAGCGCCAGGTGCTGCGCCTGGGTGACGGTCAGCCGGTGCCCGCCCTCGCCGACGACCGTGGCCAGGCCGTCGGGCAGGGCCCGCGCCCAGTCCAGGGCACCTACTCGGGCCAGTGCCGCACGCAGCTCCTCGTCCGTCGCGCCGGGCCGGGCCAGCCGCAGGTCCTCGGCCAGCGGGCCCGCGAACACATGGACCTCCTGGCTGATCAGGGTGACCGTGCGCCGTACGCCCTCCGGGCCCAGGTCCCGCACGTCGACACCGCCCAGGGCGATCGATCCGGACACCGCCTCGTGGACACCGGCGACGACCTTGGCGAGGGTCGTCTTCCCCGCGCCGCTGGCGCCCACCAGGGCCACCCGCTCGCCGCTGCGGACCTCCAGGCCGACGTCGTGCAGCACCGGCCGGCCTGCCTCGTAGGCGTGGCACAGCGCCACCACCCGGACCGAACCGTCCGCCGGGGAGCTCCCGCCCCCGGAGTCCGGCTCGACCGGAAGGTTCGTCACCCCGATGAGACGGGCGAAGCCGGCACCCGCCGACTGGGCGTCGTCGATGAGGAACAGCGCGGCGTTGATCGGGTTGAAGAGACTGTGGAAGTACAGCGCGGCGGCGGTGGCCGTGCCGATGCTCACCGATCCGTCGTCGACCAGCAGGAAGCCGGCCACGAGCACGGCGGCCAGACCGATGAACTCGCCGAGGTTCAGCCGGGAGAAGAACCCGGTCACGATGTGCAGGCCGCGCAGCGCCACGTCGCGGGCCGCCTCCGACCGGCGTTCCAGGAGGGCGGCGTGCGGGTCGCTCAGCCGGAAGGCGCGCACGGTCCGCACACCGCCGATGCTGTCGAGCAGCTGGTGCTGCAGCGCGCCGGTGGCGACGCGGTGCTCGGCGTACACGGGCGCGGCCCCGCGCAGGTACCAGCGGACGGACAGCACCTGGACGGGGAGGGCGAGCAGCACGGCCGGCAGGAAGCGCCAGTCCAGGACGGCGAGTCCGGCGAGTGTCAGCACGATGGTGAGGGCGGAGCGGGTGAACTCGGGCAGCGCCTGGCGCACCGACTTCGCGATCACGGACACGTCGCTGGTGACCCGGGAGACCAGGTCGCCCGAGCCGGCCGCCTCGACCCGCCCGAGCGGCAGCCGGAGCGCCCGCTCGACGAACCGCTCGCGCACGGCCGCGAGCACGGTCTCGCCCAGCCGGGCCACGAGACTGCCGCCGAGCGCGGCCGCAGCGCCGCGCGCCAGCGCCACCGCGACGAGCAGGGCCAGGGGCACCGTCAGGGCGCGGGTGCCCCGCCGCTCGACCACCACGTCGACGACGTGACCGAGCAGGGGAGCGGTGAGCAGGCCGATCGCCGTGCCGGTGACGAGGACCCCGACGGCGGCCGCGGCCAGGAGCCGGTGGCCGCGCAGGATCACGCGGAGCGCCGCCAGGCTCTCCGCGCCGGTGGCGGTCGGCAGCAGCGGCCGGTCGTTCCCGGCCGCCGCGGCGGCGCTCCCGGTCTCCTCCGGCGGGTTCGGGTCCGCCGGCGCGGTGGCGACGGCGCGGTGTTCCCCGGTGGACGTCATGCGAGCACCGCCGCCCGGTAGGCCCCGTCGGTGGCGAGGAGTTCGGCGTGGCTGCCGTCGGCGGCCACGGCGCCCTCGTCGAGCACCACCACCCGGTCGGTCACCGCCAGGAGGGCGGGGCTGGTCGTGATCAGTACGGTGGTACGGCCCCGGCGGAGGTCCCGCAGCCGCGCGGCGATCCGCGATTCGGTGACGGTGTCCACGGCCGTGGTCGGGTCGTGGAGCACCAGTACGGCACGGTCCGCGGCGAGGGCCCGGGCCAGGGCCACACGCTGGCGCTGGCCGCCGGACAGCGATCTGCCGCGCTCGGCGAGCACGGTGTCCGTCCCGTCTGGCAGCAGCCCGGCCACCTCGTCCGTCGCCGAGGCGGCGAGCGCGTCGGCGAGGATCCTCGTACCGGCCGTCGAACCCGCCCGTACGTTGTCCAGCAGGCTGCTCTCGAACAGGGCGGCGTCGTGCGGCGCGACCAGGACCGCCCGTCGCAGGCCGTCCGGGTCGAGCGCGGTCAGCGGTACGCCGTCGAGCTCGACGTGTCCGCCGGCCGGGTCCGCCTCCCGGCCGAGGCAGCGCAGGAGGTCGTCGACGGCGGCCGGATCGCGGCTGACCACACCGGTCAGGCTGCCGGGGCGGATGTCGAGGTCCACGGACCGCAGGGCGCCGAGGTGCACCCCGCGCAGCCGGACGTGCCCGGCCGCGCCGTCCTGCGGCGCCGCCGTGCCTCCCGCCACGGCCGTGGGCGCGGCGAGGACGTCGGCGATCCGGCGCGCGGAGGCGCGGCCCTGCGCCAGTTCGGCGTTGACGTAGGTCAGCAGCTGGAAGGGACCGAGGAGGAACTGGGCGAGGCCCACCGCGGCCACCAGTTCGCCCACGCTGATGGCGCCGTCCATCGCGAGGTACGCGCCGGCGATGCCGATGGCCGCGACGAAGACCCCGGTCAGGGCGAGGACCGCGCCCTCGTGGCCCGCCCGGCTGCGGGCCGCGCGCAGCGCGGCGGTGAGCGAGTCCTGGCTGGTCCTCCGGTAGCGGGACACGGCCGCCGACTCCGCGCCCATTCCCTTCAGCACGCGGAGGCCGGTGACCAGGTCGGCGGCGACACCGGAGGCGTGCGCCGCCCGTTCCTGCTCGGTCTCGCTGCGGCGTTCGAGCGGCCTGCTGATGCGGTGTCCGAGCCAGAGCAGCGGCGGGATGCCGAGCAGGACGAGGAGCCCGAGCGGGACGGAGATGCGGAGCAGGGCCACCGCGCTGACCGCCAGGGCGGCGACGGCGGCGGCGCCGTACGCGAGGACGGTGGCCACCGATCCCACACGGCGGGCGTCGTCGGTGGCGATGCTGGTGAGCGCGCCCGGCAGCCGGTCCGCGTCGGCGCCGCCGCGCGGATCGAGCACGCGCTCCCCGAGCTCCAGCCGGAGGCGGTGGGCCGCGTGTTCGCCCGCTCCCTCCGCGATCCGGGCGCTGGTGCGGTAGCAGGTCGACAGGACGAGGAAGAGGGCCGCGAGGACGAGCAGCCAGCGCACCAGGTGCCCGGCGGAGCCGGTGGCCACGGCCGAGTCGATCGCCGCGCCGATCACCACCGGCACCAGGGCCTCGCAGCCCTGATGGGTCATTCCGAGCAGGGAGGCCGTGACGACACGACGACGCTGACCCCTGATCGCTCGGCGGAGGACGTGCCCCCCGGTCGGTCCTCCCGTTGGCATGCGACCTCCGCACAGACGGCAATCGGTTAGGTAAGGCTACTCTAATGTCGGGGTCGGGCCGAGGTCGCGAGGCGGTGCCTTTCGGTCCTTCGTTCGGGTCATCTCCCTTGCAGGGAAGGCGCGTTGACCGGCCATCAGGGGTTCGGTTAGGCTTACCTAAGTCGCTGGTCGTCGTCGTGCCGCGCCGCGGTCGCCCACGGTCGTCGGCAGTCGTCGGCGCGCCTCGGCGGGTCACCTGAACCACCGTCAGGGGGAGTGCGCGTTGCCGGTCGAAGCCCAGGCGGTGCCCGAGGACCGGACCACCGACCCGCCGCCCGCCACACGACCGACGCGGACCACCACGGCACTCCGGGGCGCGGGCCTGCTCGCGGTGCTCGCCGCACTCGTCCTCGTCGGACTCCTCAGCGTCTGGGTGGGCACCAGGGGCATCCCCTTCGCCGCCACGTGGAGCGTGCTGTGGGATCCCGACGGGTCGGAGACCTCCGTCATCATCCACGAGTACCGCGTCCCCCGAACCCTCCTCGGCCTCCTCGTCGGTGCGTCCCTCGGCCTGTCCGGTGCCCTGATGCAGGCCCTGACCCGCAACCCGCTCGCCGAGCCGGGGCTGCTCGGCATCAGCCTCGGATCCTCCGCCGGCGTGGTCGTGGCCATCGCCTTCCTCGGCGTCGGATCGGTGCTCGGCCACGTCTGGTTCGCCTTCGCCGGCGCCGCCGTGACCTCGGTGGCCGTCTACCTCCTGGGCGCCTCGGGACGCAAGGTCGCCAGCCCCGACCGCCTGGTCGTCGCCGGAGCGGCGGTGACCGCGGTCCTGTACGCCTTCAACGCGGCGGTCCTGCTGCTCCACCCGAGGGCCTTCGACCAGTTCCGCTTCTGGACGGTGGGCTCCCTCGCGGGCCGGTACCTCGACGTCGTGTACGTCGTCCTCCCGTTCGTCCTCACGGGCCTCGTGATCGCACTCGGGCTCGCCCCGTCCCTGAACGCCCTGGCCCTGGGCGACCAGATGGGACGCGCCCTGGGACTGAACGTCGGCAGGACCAGGGCCCTGGGCGCCGCCGGCGTCATGCTGCTGTGCGGCGCGGCGACCGCCGCCGCCGGGCCCATCGCCTTCGTCGGACTCGTGGTCCCGCACGTCGCCCGCTTCGTCGCCGGAACCGACCAACGATGGGTACTGGCCTACTCGATGCTCCTCGCACCCGTCCTGCTCATCGGCGCCGACGTCCTGGGCCGGGTGCTCGGAGCCCCCGGCGAGGTCCAGGTCGGCATCGTCACCGCCTTCATCGGCGCCCCGGTGTTCATCGCGATGTGCCGCCGCCGGAAGCTGGTCATGCTGTGAGCGCCGCGAAGGAGGCGGCCCGCTCCGCCGGGCAGACCCCGGACGCGCCCACCGCCGACCGTGCCCCGCGCGTCGTCAGCGGTACCGTGATCCGCAGCCGCGCGGGCTCCGTGTCCGTCCGGGTCCGGGGGCGCACCCTGGCCGCGTCCGCCGCGCTGCTCGGACTGCTCCTCGCGGTCGCCCTCGTGACCCTCGCCACCGGCGACTTCGAGCTCACCGTCGGCGAGGTCCTGCGGGCCGTGCTCGGACAGGACTCCGGCGGCGCCGACTTCGTCGTCAACACCCTGCGCATGCCCCGCCTGCTGACCGCCCTCGGCGTCGGAGCGGCCCTCGCCGTCAGCGGCGCCGTCCTGACGAGCCTGACCGGCAACTCCCTCGGCAGCCCCGACATCATCGGCTTCACCAACGGGTCGGCCGTCGGCGCGCTCGTCGTGATCATCGTGCTGCACGGCAGCATGACCCAGATCGCCCTGGGCGCGCTCGCCGGCGGCCTGGCGACCGCCGCCGCCGTGTACCTCCTCATGCTGGGCCGCGGGCTCCAGGGCTTCCGCCTGATCGTCGTCGGGATCGGCGTCAGCGCCCTGCTCCTGGCCGTCAACTCCTACCTGATCACCCGGGCGACCTGGCAGGAGGCCCTGGAGGCCCAGGCATGGCTGATCGGCAGCCTGGGCAACCGCGGCTGGCAGCACGCGAACGCCATCCTGCTCGCCGTCGCCCTGCTGCTCCCGGCCGCCTTCCTCTTCTCCCGGCGCCTGGGGATGCTGGAGATGGGCGACGTCACCGCCATGGCCCTCGGGGTGAACGTGGCCCGGACCCGGACGGCCCTGCTGATCGTCGGAGTCGCCCTCGCCGCCGTCGCCACGGCCGTGACCGGCCCCATCTGGTTCGTCGCGCTGGCGGCGCCGCAACTGGCCCGACGGCTGACCGGGTCCTCCGGTCCCGCACTGGCACCCGCCGCGCTCATGGGCGCGCTGCTGCTGGCCACGAGCGACCTCGCCGCCCAGCGCCTCTTCGCGCCCGCGCTGCTCCCGGTGGGGACCGCGACCGGCACCCTCGGCGGGCTGTACCTCATCTGGCTGTTGATCACCGAGTCGCGAAAGAGCCGCGCATGACCGCTACGTCACCGACCGCCGCGCCCTCGACCACGCCCACGGAGGCACCCGCCCCGACCGACCCGACGACCGACCCGAAGGCCGACCCGACGAGGGCCTCGACGAACGGCGACCGCCCGGGCTCCCGCCTGCGCGCCGTGGACCTCACGCTCTCGTACGACCGGCGGACCGTGGCCACCGGTCTGGGCGTCGACATCCCCGACCACTCGTTCACCGTGATCGTCGGACCGAACGCCTGCGGCAAGTCCACGCTCCTCAAGGCCCTCGCGCGGATGCTCAGGCCGCGGGCAGGGCAGGTCACCCTGGACGGCCGGGCCATCGCCTCGTACCGCTCGCGCGAGGTCGCCCGCCGACTGGGGCTCCTCCCGCAGTCGTCCACCGCACCGGGCGGGATCACGGCCGGCGACCTCGTCGCCCGGGGCCGCTACCCGCACCAGGGGATGCTGAAGCAGTGGTCCGCCGAGGACGAGGCGGCCGTGGTCGAGGCGATGCGGCGGACCGGGGTCCTGGAACTCGCCGACCGGCCCGTCGACGACCTCTCCGGCGGCCAGCGCCAGCGCGTCTGGCTCTCCATGGTGCTCGCCCAGGAGACGCCCATCCTGCTCCTGGACGAGCCGACCACCTTCCTCGACATCGCCCACCAGGTCGAGGTCCTCGACCTCTGCGCCGACCTGCACGCCCGGCAGGGACACACCGTCGTCGCCGTGCTGCACGACCTCAACCAGGCGTGCCGCTACGCCACCCACCTGATCGTGATGCGCCCCGGCGGCACGGTCGCGGCCGAAGGGGCCCCGGGCGGCGTCATGACCGCCGAGCTCGTCGAGGACGTGTTCGGGCTGCCCTGCCGGATCATCGACGACCCCGAGACCGGCACCCCGCTCATGGTGCCGGCCGCGCCCAGACGGTACGAGGCAGGGACGGCGGCGGGGGAGGACACGGCCGGCTCCGCGAACGGGTCCACGGCCGCTTCCGCCGCGGACTCCGCCACCACCGGTCCGGCGACGGCCGGCACGGGCCGGACATCCCGGCCGTAAGGGCCGTCCCGTAATCCGCGGCGGGCGCACCGCGGATTACGGGACAGCCCCTGGACATCCGTGACGCGGCCGGGCACCTCCGGCGGCGACCCGCGCTCCCGCCTGGCCCCACCTCCCCGACACCCCAGGACGGACCACCCGCATGATGCTCTGCACGAGGCTGACGAACGCCACCTTCCACACCATGGATCCGGACCATCCCGTCGCCCACGACCTGGGCATCTGGCGCGGCAGGATCGCCGGTCTCGACGACGCCGTCACCTCGCTCCCCGCACGCGAGGTCATCGACCTCCAGGGCGCCACCGTCCTCCCCGGCTTCATCGACAGCCACGTCCACCTGGCGTGGACGGGACTGAAGGCGAGCTCGCCGAGCATCGCCGGTCTCACCGACGTCGACGAGGTGCTGGCCGCCGTGTCGGACGCCGCCGCACGGACCGGCGCCCCGGGCGACTGGGTGCACGTCGGCGGCTACGACCAGCGGGTCCTCGGACGCCACCTGACCGCCGCCGAACTGGACCGGGTCGGCCACGGACGCCGGCTGTTCCTCATGCACCAGTCCGGCCACGCCTGCGTGGTCAACCATGCCGTGCTCGACCTGCTCCCGGACCACGTCCCCCACGACGACGGCCTGCTCGTGGAGAGCGCGATGGGGGCCGTACGGCGCCTGCGCCTGCCGTACGCGCAGCGCGAACTCGCCGACGCCATCGAGTACGCCGGCCGGGCCTGCCTCGCCGAGGGGATCACCGCCTGCGCCGAGGCCGGCATCGGCGGCGGACTGCTGGGGCACAGCCCCGTCGAACTGGGGGCCTACCAACTGCTCCGCGACGAGGGCCGGCTGCCGCTGCGGATACAGCTCATGCCGGGCGCCGACACCCTGCGGCCGGCCGGCGCCCACGAGCGCGACGGCATCCCGCGCGCCCTCGACCTCGGCCTGCGGACCGGCTTCGGCGACGACTGGCTCTCCGTCGGCGCCCTCAAGATCTACACCGACGGCGGCATGATGGCCCGCACCGCCGCCCTCACCTCCCCCTACGAGGGCACCGGCGGCACCGGTCAGTTGCAGGACGACCCCGACCGCCTCACCGACCTGGTCGTCGACGGGCACCTCGGCGGCTGGCAACTCGCCGTCCACGCCATCGGCGACCGCGCCGTCGACCTCGCACTGGACGCTCTGGAGCGGGCGCACACGCTCAGGCCCCGCGAGGACGCCCGCCACCGCATCGAGCACGCCGGACTGGTCCGGCCCGACCAACTGCCACGCTTCGCCCGGCTCGGTGTCAGCGCGGTCGTCCAGCCCAGCTTCCTGCGCTACTTCGGCGACGACTACGCGACGGTGATGGGGGAGCGGCGGGCCCCGTGGATGTACCGGGGGCGGAGCTTCCTCGACCACGGGGTCACGGTCGTCGGCAGCTCCGACCGGCCGGTCACGGACGGCTCCCCGCTGCGCGCGATCCAGTTCATGGTCGAACGCGCCTCCACCTCGGGCCGGTCGATCGGCCCGGACGAGGGGATGACCGTCGACGAGGCACTGCGCGCCTACACCGTCGCCGGCGCGTACGCCTGCCGGTGGGACGGGAGCGCCGGCAGCCTCACTCCCGGCAAACGGGCCGACCTCGTGGTCCTCGGCGACGACCCGCGCCGTGTCGACACCTCCCGGATCGGCGACATCGAGGTCGTCACCACCTTCGTGGACGGCCGCGACGCCGAGGAGGCGGGCAAGCCGTGAGCACCCACGCCGGCCTCGCGCCGTGGGCGCACCTCTGGCAGCCTCCGACGTCGCCGCCCCGCTGGGTCATCTGGACCGCGGGCGACGACACCATGGTCTTCGACAGGCTCCTCAACATCCCCGCGCCCGTCGCCGACGCGGTACTGCCCGAGGTGCTGCGCCGGATGCGCCGGGCCGGCGCCCCGGAGAGCGACGACTACCCGGGCCGCGCCTGCGGCTGAGGGCCGTCCGGACCGGCCTCGTCTCCAGAGCGGACCTGGAAGGAACGCCGTGAGGCGTGACCGGCCCGGGCCGGATCGGCACCGCTCCGACGGATCGGCACCGCCCGGACCGTCCGGGCGGTGCCGTCTCCTCGCCGTACAGGGCTACCCGCCCGGCTCCTCCCCGCCGGTGCGGTCCGTCCGGGCGTCCGGGACGATCGTGGTGCCCGGGGCCTTCGCGGCGAGCACGCCGTGGAGCACCGCGTGCGGCACCCGGCCGTCCAGGACGTGCGCGCGGGCGACACCGGCCCGGACGGCCCGCAGACAGCCCTCCATCTTCGGAAGCATCCCGCTGTCGAGCCGCGGCAGCAGCTCGCTCAGTCGTGTGGCCGTCAGGTGCTCGATCACCTCGGTGCCGTGCGGCCAGTCGGCGTACAAGCCGGCCACGTCGGTGAGCATGACGAGCCGGTCGGCGCCGAGGGCCTCGCCGGCGTGGCGCACCGGGAGGTCGTGCTCACGCCGCGCGCGGCTCCGCTCCGGGCGGCAGGTCGCGCAGCAGGCTCTCGGTGGTGCACACCACGCCGCTGCGCGCCGCCCAGCGCAGGGCCATGACGTGCTCCTCGGCGGAGAGGTCGGCCACGGCGTCGGCGACGACGAAGGGCTGGATGTCGTTCATGAAGGCGTCCGCGGCCGTCAGCAGCACGCCGAGGTGGGCATACACGCCGCAGACGATCAGCTGGTCGCGGCCCTCGGCGCGCAACAGGCGGCCGAGATGGCTGCGCAGGAACGCGTTGGGTCGCGCGTTCGGCAGCACGTGCTCACCCGGGCGCGGCGTGAGGCTCTCCACGATCGCCGCGTCCTCGGGTACGTCGCCGATGCCGGGTCCCCAGACGTCGGCGACCAGGCCGCGCCGGCCGGGGAGTTGCCCGGCGGGCTCGGCGCTGAAGACGACGGGCAGCCCCAGCGCGCCGGCGCGCTCACGGAGGAGGGCGATGTTCGCGACGAGCTCCACGACGGGCGGCCGTTCCGCCGGGAACGCCCGGACGAAGTGGTTCTGCATGTCGTGGACCAGCAGGGCGGCGCGTCGGGGATCGATGCTCCAGGAGGCGTGCGAACGGGGCAGGGCCGCGAGGTCGGGCATGGGGTACGACGGAATGACAGGCAAGCCCATGGCGGACCCTCCCCGGTGATCGGGCCCGTCCGAGCCGGGCTTCAACTTAGCTTAGCCTAACCTAAGTCGGGCTTCCGTGGGGCCGGCGGACCGTCCGTGCGGGGCCCCGGCGGCTCAGTGGTGGCTGTGGTGCGACCACGCGTCAGGAGCGGTCAGGAGCTGCCGGATCCGCTCGCCCGCCTCGGCGGCGTCGCGCGCCGGCGACGGGAACAGGATGCGGAGGTCGCAGTGGCCGGAGGGGTACTCGCAGCGCAGGGTGACGGCGTGGCGGTCGAGGGCGTAGGGGAGGGCCCGGGTCATGCCGTACGGCAGCCGGGGACCCGCCAGTCCGAGCAGCGCGTCCGTCAACTCCCCGTGCGCGTCGGTGAGATGGGTCAGCATGGCGGCCTCGTCGACCGCGAGGGGGTCCGGCCCGGCGAGCGCGAGCTCGTCCAGTCCGACGTCCGTCGCGCCCGCCGGGGTCCGCAGGGTCGCGCGGGCCGTGTCGAGGTGCAGCCCGTCGTCGCCCGCCGCCGTCAGCCACCCGGAGAGCGTCACTCTGGCCCGCACGCGGTCGCGGACCGGGGTGGGCGCGATGTCGGTGAACTCCAGGAGGGCTGCCAGGCCGCCCCGCGGGGCCGTCGAGACCTCCCGCGCCAAGGGGCAGCCGGGCCGGGAGCCGAGGGTGACCTGCCCGCTCGGGGAGACGGAGTGCAGGCCGATCAGGTCGTACTGCTGCGCCGCCGTGGTGAGGGACAGCGAGGCCGCGCGGGCGAGCACCGTGCGCACGCGTTCCGCCGTGGTCGGCTCGGGGAGGGGGGATGCGAAGTCGGCAGGGGTGCTCAACGGGACTCCAAGCGGGCGAGTGCTGCTACTTAGGCAAGGCTAACCTTACTCATGTCGGGCAGGGGTCACCCCGGGACGGCGTGAAGGTGACCCAGGTCACCCCGTGCTGCCGGACGAGTCCCCGCTCAGCGCCGCCGGGCGGTCCCCGCCGAAGGCGGCGCCGGGCCCCGCGCGTCCGCTCCGCGGTGCGGAACCTCAGTCGACCGGCCAGGTGTGCACGGGGGCGTTGAGGTGCATGTAGTCGATGTACTGCCGGGTCATCCGCTTCAGCGCCTCGTGCCGGTCCGCGTGGTCGATGTCGTGGATGTGGTGGAACATCTCCGACTGCCACACCGCACCGTTGCGGCCGGTGACGCAGCGCTGCTCGATGATCCCGAGCAGGGGCTCCCGCCAGGCCGCGTCGAGTCCCAGGCGGTCCAGCCCGCGGTCCGCGGCCGGCAGCAGGCGCCGCAGCACCAGTTCGGTCACCGGGACCTCACCCATCCCGGGCCAGTACAAGTGCGCGTCGATGCCGTGCCGCGCGGCGGCGTGCAGGTTGTCCTCCGCCGCCGAGAAGGACATCCGCGACCAGACGGGCCGGTCCTCGTCGACCAGGGCGCGGACCAGGCCGTAGTAGAAGGCGCCGTTCGACAGGACGTCGGCCACCGTCGGCCCCGCGGGCAGCACCCGGTTCTCCACCCGCAGGTGCGGAACGCCGTCGACGACGGCGTACACGGGGCGGTTCCAGCGGTAGACCGTCCCGTTGTGCAGGGTGAGTTCGGACAGTCCAGGGGTCCCGCCGTGTTCCAGGGTCTCCTGCGGGTCCTCCTCGTCGCACAGCGGCAGCAGGGCGGGGAAGTAGCGCGCGTTCTCCTCGAAGAGGTCGAAGACGGAGGTGATCCAGCGCTCGCCGAACCACACCCGGGGCCGCACCCCCTGCACCTTGATCTCGTCGGGACGGGTGTCCGTCGCCTGCTCGAACAGCGGAATGCGCGTCTCGTGCCACAGCTCCTTGGAGAAGAGGAAGGGGGAGTTCGCCGCCAGGGCCACCTGCACCCCCGCGATGGCCTGCGCGGCGTTCCAGTAGTCCGCGAACTCGTGCGGCGCGACCTGCAGATGGAACTGCGTGCTCGTGCACGCCGCCTCCGGCGTGATCGTGTCCGCGTAGGTCCGCAGCTTCTCGACGCCGTCCACCGCGATCAGGAGGTCCTCGCCCCGCGCGGAGAAGATCTGCTCGTTCAGCAGGTGGTACCGCGGATCCTCCGACAGCGCCGGCATGCCGACGTCCTGCAGCTCCAGCGTGGGCAGGATCCCGATCATCAGCAGGTGCGTGCCGAGCGCCGCGGCCTTCTCCTCGGCGTGGTTCAGCGCGTCCCGGATCTCCTGCTCCCAGGAGTCCGGTCCTCCCGCGGTGAGCCTGCGCGGCTCGACGTTGATCTCCAGATTGAACCGGCCCAGCTCGCTCGACCAGGACGGATCCGCGATCGCCTCCAGGACCTCCCTGCTGCGCATGGCGGGCTCGCCGGTGGCGTCCACCAGGTTCAGTTCGATCTCCAGGCCGACCTGGGGCCGCTCGAAGTCGAAGCGCGCCTCCCGCAGCATGCGCGCGAGGACGTCGAGGCACGTGTGCATCTTGTTCCGGAACCGGCGGCGGTCGTCACGGGTGAACTCCAGCGCCGGGACATCGCGTCCCATTCGGCCCTCCCGAGGCTCGACGGCTCGGATCCCCACGTCCAGCGTCCCACTCCCTGGGTGCCCCAACCACCGAAGGCGCCCGCGGGCGGTCCCGACCGGGACCGCCCGCGGGTCGGGGTCGGGGCGCCGCCCGGCCGGCGGGTGCCGCGCCTGGGCGCCGGGCCCTACGACCGGGGGCCGCGCAGAACGCGGGGCCTCAGGCCGTGGCCCCCGGGAGCCGGTCGATGATCCCGCCGAGGTCGCTCCGGGCGGGCAGGGTGCCGAAGGCGAGGCCGCGGTCGCCGGCCAGCCGGGAGGCGCAGAAGGCGTCGGCCACCGCGTGGGGGGCGTGCCGGACGAGGAGGGAGCCCTGCAGGACCAGGGCCATCCGCTCGACCAGAAGGCGGGAACGCAGCTGGGCGTCCTCGTCGAGCACGAGTCCGCCGCGCAGCTCCCGCCAGGCGGCGTCCAGTCGGGCGTCGGCACCCGCGGCGGCCTCGACCTCCGCGCGGAACGCCTCCAGCGACTCCGGTTCACGGGCCAGCGCCCGCAGGACGTCGAGGGCGTTGACGTTGCCCGACCCCTCCCAGATGCCGTTCAGCGGAGCCTCGCGGTACAGGCGGGGCATGCCCGACGCCTCGTCGTACCCGTTCCCGCCCAGGCATTCCAGGGCCTCGGCGACGGCGGCCGGCTGACGCTTGCACACCCAGTACTTGCCGACGGCGGTGGCCAGCCGCAGGAACGCGCGCTCGCCGTCGTCGCCGCGCTGGGCGCGGTCGGCCGCGCCGGCGACCCGGAGCGCCAGGGTGGTCGCCGCCTCCGACTCGACGCCGAGGTCGGCGATGACGTTCCGCATGAGCGGCTGGTCGATGAGCCGGGCGCCGAGCACCGAGCGGTGCCGGATGTGGTGCGCGGCCTGCGCGAGCGCGGCGCGCGTGCCGGAGGCGGAGCCGAGGATGCAGTCGAGACGGGTCATGGTGACCATCTCGATGATGGTCCGCACGCCCTGTCCCTCGGGGCCGACGAGCCAGGCGACGGTGTCGTCGAACTCCGGCTCGCTGCTGGCGTTGCTGCGGTTGCCGAGCTTGTCCTTCAGCCGCTGGATACGGAACGTGTTGCGGCTGCCGTCGGGCAGCACCCGCGGGACCAGGAAGCAGGACAGTCCGCCGGGTGCCTGGGCCAGGACGAGGAACAGGTCGTTCATCGGGGCGCTGGTGAACCACTTGTGGCCGCGCAGCCGCCAGGTGCCGTCCGCCGCCGCCGTCGCGGTCGTGGTGTTGGCGCGGACGTCCGTACCGCCCTGCTTCTCCGTCATGCCCATCCCGGCGAGCAGCCCGCGCTTGGCCGACGGGGCGCGCAGCCCGGGGTCGTAGACGCGGCTGGTGAGCAACGGCTCGTACTCCTTGGCCAGTTCCGGGGCCGAGCGCAGAGCCGGGACGACGGCGTACGTCATGGAGACCGGGCAGCCGTGGCCCGCCTCCGCGGTGCTCCACACCATGAAGCCCGCCGCGCGGGCGACATGGGCGCCGGCCCGGTCGTCCGCCCAGGGTGCCCCGCCGAGGCCCTCGCCGATCGCGACGTCCATCAGCGCGTGGTACGAGGGGTGGAAGTCGACCTCGTCGACGCGGTTGCCGTAGCGGTCGTGGGTGCGGAGCTCGGGCTCGTGGCGGTTGGCCTCGTCGGCCCACCGCTGGACCTCCTCGCTGCCGGCGCGGCGGCCGATGCGGTGCAGGTCGTCGAGGTACCAGCCGGCACCCTCGCGGCGTACGCCCTCCAGCAGGACGGGGTCGTCGGCGACGTCGTGCCCGACGAGGGGCGGGACCTGGTTGGTCACCTCGTGGGTGCGCGCCGTGGGGTTGCTGCGCAGCGGCGGGATGTCGGCGGTCGCGGTCATGGACGGTCCTCCGGAGTCAGTGGGACGGGCGATCGGCGGGACGGGCGCCGGCGCAGCGCAGCGCCACGGCGGTCAGTTCGGTGAGCAGGTCGTCGACGGAGCCGGAGTCGGGCGTGCCCAGCGGGTCGACGAGGACCTCGCCGACGGCACCGGTCAGCGCGGCGGCGGTGATGTGCGCGTCCTGCGCGGGCAGCAGCCCGGCGGCCATGCCCTCGCGGACCACCTCGGCGAACAGCTCGCGGTAGCGGCGCCGGAACTCCAGCCGCTCGGCGCCCAGCGCCGGCTCGGCCGGCGCCGCCAGCAGCGCGTAGGCGAGTCCGCCCCGCTCCAGGGCACGCCGGGCGAAGACGCGCACCCCGCGGGCCAGCCGCTCCACCGGATCTCCGCCGCCCCTGAGCACCTCGCCCAGGACCTCGACCTCGCGGCCCGACGCGCGGCGGAAGACCTCCACGGCGAGCGCCGCCTTGGACGGGAAGTGCTGGTAGACGGAGCCGGCGGAGATGCCCGCCGCGGCGGCGACCGCGGTCACGGAGGCGTTCGCCCAACCCACCTCGGCCACCACCTGGGTGGCCTGGTCGACCAGGCGCTCACGGGCGGCCTTGAGGCGTTCGAGCTCTGCGGGGGTCTTGCGATAGGCCATGCGAAGAAGTGAACCATCATTCAGTGCTTCGATCCAGACCTCGGCGGCCGGCCGCGCGGATGGGCCGCCGGTGCGGGAGCGATCCGGCCGCGGCCGGCGCGCAGGTCCCGCCCGCGGCTTCGCCTCCGGTGCCGTCCCCGGCCCGCTCACGTCTCGCTACCGGCCCTGCCGTCGGGTCGCCGGGTGCTCCGTGGACTGCCGCCCCGCACCGACTCGGCCCCGGGAGACCAGTCTCGGACGGCCCACCCGCTTCACCGCGAAGCCCGGCTTCGGCAGACTGCCCGGTGTACCGGCCTCCGCGCTGCGAGGCCGCCCGACGTCCACCCACCCGCAGGACCTCAACCCTCCTCCGCAGAAACGAGAGTTCGCAGTGAACCTGGCCGACCTTCTCAGCCGAACCGTGGCGGTCCACGGCGACCGGATCGCCGTCGAACTCGGCGACGACTCCCTCACCTACACCGAACTCGACGCGTACGCGGGCCGGGTGGCCGCGCTGCTCGCGGACCGCGGTGTGGTCCCCGGCGACCGCGTCGGCCTGATGCTGCCCAACCTGCTCGAGTTCCCGGCCCTGTACTTCGGCGTCCTGCGGGCCGGCGCGGTCGTCGTGCCGATGAACCCGCTCCTCAAGGCCCGGGAGATCGGACACTGCCTGCGCGACTCGGGCGCCGCGCTGCTCTTCGCCCACGACTCCGCCGTCGCCGAGGCCGAGCGCGCGGCGGACGGCACCGGGGCCGAGGTGGTCCCGTTCCGGGCGGGAGCGCTGGCCGAACTGCTCGCCCCGCACCCGCGCCCCCTTCCCGCGCGGGACCGCCGGGACGACGACACCGCCGTCATCCTCTACACCTCCGGTACCACCGGCGTGCCCAAGGGCGCCGAGCTGACGAGCGCCAACATCGGGAGCAACGCCGAGATCTGCGCGCGCTCGCTCTTCGACCTCCGCCCCGAGGACGTCGTCCTGGGCTGCCTGCCGCTGTTCCACGCCTTCGGCCAGGTCTGCGCCATGCTGACGGCGGTCACCGCGGGCGCCCGCCTCACCCTGCTGTCCCGCTTCGAGCCGGATCTGGCGCTCCGGACCATCCAGGACCGCGGCGTCACGCTCTTCGCGGGCGTCCCCACCATGTACGCCGCGCTGGCCGGCACGCGCGCGCAGCGGCCGGACGCGTACGACACCGGTTCGCTGCGGCTGTCCGCGTCCGGCGGCGCCTCCCTCCCGGTGGAGGTCCTGCACGCCTTCGAGGAGGCGTTCGGCTGCCCCGTCCTGGAAGGCTTCGGCATGTCCGAGACCTCGCCCGTGGCCTCGTTCAACCACCCCGACCGTCCGCGCAAGGCCGGGTCCGTGGGCACGCCGATCGAAGGCGTCGAGATGCGGCTGGCCGACGTCGAGGACGGGGTCGGCGAGCTGTGCGTGCGCGGCCACAACGTCATGAAGGGCTACTGGGGCCGCCCGGCGGCCACCGCCGAGACCATCGTCGACGGCTGGCTGCACACCGGCGACCTCGCCCGCGTCGACGAGGACGGCTTCTACTTCATCGTCGACCGCAAGAAGGACCTCATCATCCGTGGCGGCTTCAACGTCTACCCCCGCGAGGTCGAGGAGGTGCTGTACGAGCACCCTGCCGTCGCCGAGGCAGCCGTGATCGGTGTGCCCCACCCCGCCCTCGGGGAGGAGGTGGCGGCCGCCGTCGCGCTGCGCCCCGGAGCGGAGGCCACCGCCGACGAGCTGCGGGACTTCGTCCGCGAGCGGATCGCCCCCTACAAGTACCCCCGCGAGGTGATGCTGCTGGAGACCCTGCCCAAGGGTGCCACCGGCAAGATCCTCAAGCGCGAGATCCCCTTCGACCGCTCCTGAGTCCGGCCGCGCGGGCCCCGGCCACCCGCCGGGGCCCGCCCCGCGCCGGGCATCGCGGCACGGGCATCGCGGTCCGGGGCGCCGCGGCATCCTGCGCCGCGGCCGTACGGAGGCGGGCCGGCCTACGGGGGGTGTCCTGCCGGTCGGGCGGGCAGGCTCCCTACGCCTCGTCCTTCCGGCGGACCATCTCGGTGATCCAGGCGGGCGCGAACGGAGACGTGCAGCCCGGGGGAGTCGGGTAGTCCTTGAGCACCTCCAGGCGCTCACCGATGTCCAGGGCGCGGGCGCGGTACTCGGCGTGCTCGATCCCGATCGTGGCCAGGCAGTGGTTCATCGCCCATTGCAGGCGGTCCGGGGCGTCCTTCATCTCCGCCTCGACGACATCGAGCAGTCCCGGCAGGTCGAGGCCCTCGGGCTTCTTCCCCACGCGTTCGGTGGTCAGCGCCCAGCCGGCGCTCGCGACCACGGGATCCGGATCGGCGAGCCAGGCCAGGCGCAGCTCCTCGGCGTGCGGGCTCTTCTTCACCACGTAGTTCACGAGCCAGTCGTGGACCTTGGGCGTGCGGGCCTCGCGCAGCATGGCGTCGAGCTCGTCCCGCTCGAACGCCTTCGGCCGGCAGATCAGGACCGCCAGCAGTCTCGCCGCGGAGTCGTCCGTCTCCCAGAGGCGGCACGCGAGGTCCTGCCGTGTCCTGAGCCGCTTCGCGACCGCGCGCAGCTTGCCGAGGTTCACGCCGTGGTCGTCGCCGTGCCTCTCGTTCACCGCGCGGACCTTCGGGTCCTCCAGCTCGGCCAGCTCGGCCATCACCTCGGCGGACTCGGCCTCGATCGTTCCGGCCACTCCGGCCTCCTCTTCGGTCACGTGCGGGATTCACCCTACGGCGGGCCGCGGAGCTGCCCCGCGTACTCGGCTTTCTATCTCCAACCTGCGTTGTTCCTAGAATGGCGGGATGGAGGACATCGACGCGATCGCGGCGCTGCAGGATCCGGTACGGCGCCGTCTGTACGAGTACGTGGCGGCGCAGGGCCGCGAGGTCGGCCGCAACGAGGCGGCCGAGGCGGCCGGGGTGGCCCGGACGCTCGCCGCGCACCATCTGGACCGGCTGACCGAGGTCGGGCTGCTGGAGAGCGGCAGCCGCCGTCTGACGGGACGCTCGGGTCCGGGTGCGGGACGCCCGGCCAAGGTGTACACGCGGGTGCGGGCCGAACGGTCGGTGTCCCTGCCGGCCCGCGACTACCGAACCGCCGCGGAGCTGCTCGCCGAGGCCGCCGAACAGGCCGGGCTGGACGCCGGGCTCTGCGCCGCCGCGCGCCGCCGGGGCGAGGCCCTGCGCGGCCCGGCCGCGCCCTGTGGCGGACTCGACGAGGCCATGGAGGTGCTGGCGGCCCGCGGCTACGAGCCGCATCTGGAGGGCGCCGGAACGGACGACGGCGCTCCGGGCGCCGACGGTGCCGAATCCGTCGGGCCGGCGTCCGGAGCGGGCCCTTCGGTCGTCGTCCGCATGCGCAACTGCCCCTTCCACGCCGTCGCCGAACGCTTCCCGCCGCTCGTCTGCGGCATGAACCTCGCGCTCCTGGAGGGGCTCCTCGGCACGGACGGCCCCGTCCGCGCCCGTATGGACGCCCGGCCGGGGGAGTGCTGCGTGGTGGTCGAGCATTCTAAAAACAAGAATCATTGACATAGAAAACCGGGCCGTGCTGGGATGACGCCATGACCGCATCTGCGCCCGCCGCCCACCTCGCCCAGCTCAACGTCGCCACGCTCCTCCACCCCCTCGACGACCCGCGCATGGCCCCGTTCGTCGAGATGCTCGACCCGGTCAACGCCGCCGCCGACGCCGCGCCCGGCTTCGTGTGGCGGCTGGTGGCGGAGGGATCGCCGGACGCCACCGGCCTGCGCCCGGCGGGGGAGGACGTCATCGTCAACATGTCGGTGTGGGAGAGCCAGGAGGCGCTGTGGGACTTCACCTACCGCAGCGGGCACCTGGAGGTGATGCGGGGACGCCGCGACTGGTTCGCCCGGCACGTGGAGGCCCACCTGGTGCTCTGGTGGGTCCCCGCAGGCCACCGCCCGACGGTCGGCGAGGCCCTGGAGCGGCTGGCGGACCTTCGGGCGCACGGCCCGTCGCCGCGCGCCTTCACCTTCGCCTCCGCCCACACGGCGACCGAGGCGGCGAGCCCGTCGGGACGGTGACGACGGTGCCCGGGGCGCCGGGAGCTCTCGCCGCACCACGCGCACCATGCGACCGAGGGAGCACCGCCCCTCCCTCCCGCCCTCAGCGGTGCAGCCGTCGCTGCCAGTCGTCCGGGACGCGGCCGGCCGGGCCCGGGGAGGGCTGGTCGGCCGGGTGGCCGCCCGGCGGCGTCAGGCCGGGGCCCGACTCGTACAGGGCGTCCGTGGCGTAGTTCCAGAACCAGTCCTCGCCGGGCTCGAAGCTCTGCACCAAGGGGTGCCCGGTGGACTTCCAGTGAGCGGTGGCGTGCCTACCCGGTGAGGAGTCGCAACAGCCGATGTGGCCGCACTGGGCGCAGCGCCGCAGGTGGAACCACCAGCCGCCGGCGGTGTCGCAGTCCGCGCAGCCCGTGCCGCTGGGCGGGACGCTCGGGTCGATGCCGTCGATCTCGGTCATGCCGGCTCCTCGGTGCCGTCGGCGTCGGTCGGGGACAGGGCCTCGGGTCCGGGTTCGGCCTCCGGGGCCGTCAGCGGCAGCAGTACCCGGAACCGGGTGTCCCCCGGCACGGACTCCACCTCGAGGCTGCCGTGGTGCTTGTGGACGACGATCCGCCACGAGATGTCGAGGCCGAGCCCCGTGCCCTCCCCGACCGGCTTCGTGGTGAAGAACGGGTCGAAGATGCGCCCGCGGATGTCCTCCGGGACGCCGGGGCCGGTGTCCCGGAACTCGACGAGCAGCCGGTCGCCCTCCCGGGCCGTGCGGACCGTCAGGGTGCCCTCGCCGCCGGTGCTCCCCATGGCGGCGACGGCGTTGTCGATGAGGTTGGTCCACACCTGGTTGAGCTCGGCCGGGTAGGCGGGCACGTCGGGCAGGGACCGGTCGTAGTCCTTCACCACGCGGATCAGGGGACCGAACTTGCCCGACAGCATCAGCAGCGTGCTGTCGAGGAGTTCGTGGACGTCGGCGTCGCGATGCGGGGCGCGGTCCAGTTGGGCGTACTGCTTCGCGGCGTCCACCAGGTGCGAGACGCGGGTGGTGGAGTCGCCGATCTCGTCCATCAACAGCTCGGTCTCGACCGTGTAGTTGAGCCAGCCGATGGCCCCGGGCAGGATGTCCTCGGCCACGGTCGCCGCCACCTGGTCCAGCCAGTCCGTGTCCAGCCCGGCCTGCACGAAGGTCGGCGCGACCCGCCAGCCCTCCGCGATCCCGTGGTCGTCGAGCCAGTCGGCCAGCTCGTCCTCCCGGTCGGACGCCTCCAGCGGGGTCAGCGCCGGTGCCTTGGCGACCCGCTCGGCGGTGCGCTCCTGGATCTCGATCAGGTCGGCGAGAGCCTCGCGGGAGTAGGGCCCCTGGGCGATGACGGCCAGCTTGTGCCGCATCTTGCCCACGCGCTCGCGGAGCGCCGCCGTGGCCCGGACCGCCGCCGCGGCCGGGTTGTTGAGCTCGTGGGTCAGTCCGGCGGACAGCGAGCCGAGGGCCAGCAGGCGTTCCCGCTGCCCGATGGCCCGCTGGGTGTTCTTGGAGCCGAAGAAGAGCCCCTCCAGCAGGTGCGCGGCCATCGGGAACCACTCCCGCATGATGTCCGCGAACGACTCCGCCGGCAGCACGAAGAACCGGGTGGACTCGGTCACCCGCATCGAGTTGACGTACGTCTGCGGCACCCGGTCGCCCAGGTAGGCCTGCATCGCCCCGGCGTACACGCCCCGCTGCGAGGTACGGCTCACCTCCACGTCGTCGCCCCCGACCCGGCGGGACAGCACGACGGTGCCCTCGATCATCACGTAGAAGCAGGTGGCGGGATCACCCTCGGTGTACACCGGACCCGGGTCGAACCGCTCCGTCCGCCCCTCGGCGCACAGGCGCCCGAGCTGCTCCGGGGACAGCTTCTCGAACAGGAACAGGGTGGCGATCTCCCGCGGGTCGCAGGGCATCACCCGCCCGCTCACGACTGCTCCAGATAACGGTGGACGAGCATCACGGCCATGGCTCCCTCTCCTACGGCGGAGGCGACGCGCTTCGCGGACTGGGCGCGCGCGTCACCCGCCACGAACACGCCGGGAACACTGGTCTCCAGGTGGTAGGGCGGCCGGTCCAGTTCCCACTCCGCCGGCGGGCGTCCGTCCGCCGTGAGGTCGGGTCCGGCCAGGATGAATCCGTGCTCGTCACGCAGGACCGTCCCGCCCAGCCAGTCGGTGAACGGGGCGGCACCGATGAAGACGAACATCCACTGGGCGTCGACCGCCTCGGTGGCACCCGTCGCGACGTTCCGCAGCGTCAGCCGCTCCAGGTGCCCCTCGCCGTGCGCCGCCTCCACGACGGTCCGCGGCAGCACCGTGATGTTCGGCGCCTCCTCGATCTGCTGGACCAGGTAGTACGACATCGACGCCGCCAGGGACTCCCCGCGCACCAGCAGCGTCACCGACTTCGCGCCCCGCGCCAGGTACACGGCCGCCTGCCCGGCCGAGTTCGCGCCGCCGACCACGTACACGTCCTGGCCCTCGCAGCCCGACGCCTCGGTGAGGGAGGAGCCGTAGTACACCCCGCGGCCGGTCAGGTCGTCACAGCCGGGCGCCGCCAGCTGCCGGTACGACACGCCCGTCGCCAGGATGACGCTGTGGGCGGCGACCGCCGAGCCGTCGGAGAACCGTACGACGCGCGCCGCGCCGTTGACCTCCAGGCCCGTGACCTCGCGCGCGGTGAGGATCTCGGCGCCGAAGCGGCTCGCCTGACGGCGGGCGCGGTCGGTGAGCTGCGCGCCGGAGACGCCGTCCGGGAAGCCGAGGTAGTTCTCGATGCGGGAGCTCTGGCCGGCCTGCCCGCCCGTCGCCGACCGCTCGACGAGCACGGTCCGCAGGCCCTCCGAGGCCCCGTACACCGCCGAGCCGAGCCCGGCCGGGCCGCCGCCGATGACGACGAGGTCGTAGAACTCGGCCGCCGGCGTGGTCGCGAGTCCCACCCGCGCCGCCAGGTCGGGCGCCTCCGGCTCGACCAGGGCGGTCCCGTCCGGCGTGATCACCAGGGGGAGCCTGCGGTCGTCGGTCCCGGCCGCGTCCAGCAGCCGCCGCCCCTCGGGCTCGTCGGAGGAGTACCAGCGGTACGGGACCTGGTTGCGGGCCAGGAACTCGCGCACCCGCGAGGAGTGCGCCGACCAGCGGTGGCCGACCACCTTCGTGGCGGGCACCGGCCGGTAGTCACTGGTGCGCCAGGCCGTGAGGAGATCGTCCAGGACCGGGTAGAGCTTCTCCTCCGGCGGGTCCCACGGCTTGAGCAGGTAGTGGTCGAGGTCGACGACGTTGATCGCGTCGATGGCCGCGTCGGTGTCGGCGTACGCGGTCAGCAGGACGCGCCGCGCACCCGGGTACACGCCCAGGGCCTGTTCGAGGAACTCGATGCCGTTCATCTGCGGCATGCGGTAGTCGGCGAGGATCACGGCCACCAGATCGCCCCGCAGCTTCAGCTCGCGCAGTGCCTCCAGCGCGGACTCACCGGATTCGGCACGCACGATGCGGTAGCCGCCGCCGTAGCGGCGCCGCAGGTCGCGGGCGATGGCGCGGGAGACTCCCGGGTCGTCGTCCACCGTCAGGATGACGGTCCGTGCTGCGTCGCCGGCCTGTGGCATGCGTCTCCGCCCTGTGCGCTCCGGACCGCCGGCACGCACGAGCTGCCCGCGCCGGCTCCCGCCCATCGTATGTTCGATCACGCGGGACCGCTCCGGTACGCGACGGCCCGTGCCCCGGACCCCTCCGGCGGAAGGACCTCCGCGACCGCGCACGAAGGGCCCTCTCCCCGGTGCGGGAGAGGACCCCTCGACGCTCCCTACAACGTCTTCACCCGGATGTTCCGGTAGGAGATGACGTCCGTCGTGCCGTGGACCTGGAGCCCGATGTAGCCGGAGGCGTAGCGCCGGCCGTCGGTGCCCGGGTCGTCGGAGCGCGGCGGCTCGAAGACCTGACCGCCGGTGTTGTCGAACTCGTTGATCAGCCTGCCGTTGCGGAAGACCGAGTAGTGCTGGCCCTTCACCCGGATCTCGTAGTCGTTCCAGGTGCCCTTGGGCGTCACGGCGGCGCCGGCGAGGCCCACGCGGTCGAAGCCGTAGACCGAACCCGTCTTGTACATGTCGCCGTCGGGCCGGTCCAGGACCTGGATCTCATGCCCGTACTTGATGGCCACCCACTCCGGACGGGACTCCTCCGGGTTGCCGTGGACGTACGGGAAGCGCACGAAGACGCCGCCGTTGGCGTTGCCGGCGCCCGGGGCGTCGTCGCGCCACTGGAGCTTGAGCGAGAAGTCGCCGTACTGCCGCTGCGGGAACCACAGCATGCCCATGCCCGGCACCGTGGTGCTGCTGGTCATGGCCCCGTCCGCGCTCAGCGCGAACCTGCCGCCGCCGACGTGCTCCCACTTCGAGAAGCTCGCCGCCGTGCCGTCGAACAGATCGCGGTAGCCCTCGGTCTGGCCCGGCCTGCCGATGCCCGACTGCTTGGCGGCACGGTGGATGAGGCGGTGCTCGCGGGCGTCGACGACTCCGTCGGTCAGCAGCCGGTCGACCACCGCGTCGACGTGCTTGACGAACAGCGCGTGCGACGCCCAGTCCTTCTCGTCCTCGATGAGTTCGTTGATCGTGCAGCGCCGGTTCGTCATGCGGTTCGGGACGCCGCTGTCGACCGTCCCCACGATCACCGTCAGCCGCTCGTCGAACTCCGGGCAGTCGGGTGCGGGCACCCCGCCGCCCTCGGCCACGGTGAAGGCCGTGCTCCCCGCCGTCGAGGTGTTGCCCGCCTTGTCCGTCGCCCGGTACAGCACCGTGTGCCGGCCGACCCGATCGACGATCACCGCCGTGGTGTACGCGAGGTACGGGCCGCCGTCGAGCGAGTACTCGATCCGGTCGACGCCCGACTCCGCGTCGGTCGCCGACAGCGTGACCGTGGCGCTGGTGATGAAGGCACCGTCGGAGTTCCGCTCGCCCGCGACCGACGCGGAGGCCACCGGGGCGGTCGTGTCGGGGTCGGGCTGCGTCACCACCGTGAAGCCGACCGACTTCTCGGCGGCGGCGTTGCCGGCCTTGTCGCTCGCCTTGTAGCGGACGGTGTGGGTGCCCGCCTGGTGCACCATCACGGGCGCCGTGTACGGCTGCCAGGCGCCGTCGCCGATCGCGTACGCGACGGTGTTGACGCCGGACCCGGTGTCGGACGCGGTCACCGTCACCGTGGCCATGTCGAGGTAGCGGCCCTGGTCGTCCCGCTCCCCGGACACGGTCGCCGAGGTCTCCGGCGCCGTCGTGTCGTCCGTGGGCGGGGCGACGACCGTGAACGCCGCGCTCTTCTCGACGGCCGTGTTGCCGGCCTTGTCGCTCGCCCGGTAGCGGATCGTGTGCGCACCCACCCCGTCGACGACGACCGGCGCGGTGTACGGCTGCCACGGGCCGTCGGCGCCGACCGCGTACTCGACGGTGTCGACGCCCGACCCGGCGTCCGTCGCGGCGAGCGTCACGGTCGCCTGGCCGACGTAGGCGCCGTCGGCGTTGCGGTCCCCCTCGACCTTCGCCGTCGTCTCCGGCGCGGTGGTGTCCTCCCCGCCGCCCTCGGTGACGGTGAGGATGCCCTGCATCTGACCGTGTCCGGGGATCGTGCACTTGAACAGGTACCGGCCCGGCGTCAGCGTCACCTCCACCGTGTGCCGGCCGCCGTTCGCGTCGTTCGGGTTGGCCAGGATGTTGAGCGGGACGTCGTTGTTGTACTCGGGGTCGGAGACGTCGAACGTCAGGGTGTGCGGCATACCGGTCGTGTTGCCGGTGGCCGCGCTGTTCTCGAACACGATCGTCGCCGCGCCGGCCACCGCCGTGGTGGGGAACTCCAGGTAGTGGTCGATCGGATCGCCGGCCTTCCAGGTCAGCACCTGTGCCGCGCCGTCCCGGAGTACATCGTCGGACCTGCCGTAGGCCGAGGCCGAGGTCAGCCCCACCACCATCGCCACCGCGGCCAGCAGGGCCGCCCACAGGCTCGCGCCCCGGTGTCTCGTGATCACTGCGCCGCCTTCCTTGCCAGCTGGTCCGCGGCCGGGGTCGGCCCGCCGCCCTTGTAGGTCACGCGCCACAGCGCGGAGTCGGAGTGCGAGGTGAAGAAGCCCCGCCCGTAGTCGAGGACGTACAGCGAACCGTCCGGGGCGAACTTCCAGTCCATCAGGTTGCGGATGCCGCCCTGGCCGACCGGAATGATCTTCTTCAGGGACTCGGCGTGCACCGGCAGGCCGCCCTTGCCGACGGTCTTCGGATCGGTCAGCACGGCGTGCCGCGGCTGCTCCCCGTCGTAGAAGTCGCCGACGAACCACTTGCCGTCCCAGTACGACGGCCACTTCACCGTCGACGCGCTCGCGGCGTCGAAGCGGTAGAGCGGACCGTTCATGGTCGCCTGCCCGCCGCCCTTGAGCCACGGCAGCAGGAGCCGCTGCTCCTCCTGCTTGTAGCTCGGGACGCCGTTCGCGTCCCTCGGGTAGTCCACGCCGCCGCCCTGGGGCGAGTACCAGATCGTGTTCCCCGTCACCGGGGGCAGGTTCACGAGTCCGTCGTTGTTCGGCGACTCGTTCTTCGGGGCGGCGCAGTCGTACCAGCCGCGCGGCACGCTCGGGTCGGGCAGGTTGCGGTCCCGATAGGGCTGTCCGTTGCCCATGCAGTACGGCCAGCCGTGGTTGCCCGCCTTGGTGATCGCGGCGAAGGTGTCGTACTTGGCCGGGCCCCAGGTCGTCGACGGCGCGCCCGCGTCGGGGCCGACCCAGCCCGCGTAGAGGATGTCGGTCGTCCTGTCCACGGAGATGCGCGCCGGGTTGCGGACGCCCATCACGTAGATCTCGCCGCGGGTCCTGCCGCCGCCCTCGGCGGTCTCCTCGCCGGTGAAGAGGTTCCCCGCGGGGAGGGTGTAGGTGCCGTCGTCCTCGGGGTGGATCCGCAGGATCTTGCCGTTGAGGTTGTTGGTGTTGCCGGCGGTGCGGCGGGCGTCCGCGAAGGAGACGCCCTTGAAGTTCGGGGCGGGGTTGTTGCCCGAGTAGCCACCGCTGGAACCGGACGAGTTGGTGTCGCCGGTGGCGATGTAGAGGTTCCCCTTGGAGTCCCAGGCCATCCCGCCGCCCGCGTGGCAGCAGCTGTGGATCTGCACCGGCCAGCTCAGCAGCACCTTCTCGCTCGCCAGGTCGAGCCGGTTCGTCGCGAGGTCGAGCGTGAAGCGGGAGACCCGCCGCTCGCCCATGTGCGTCGCGCGGTCGATGCGGGAGTGCGGGGTGTAGTGCAGGTACACCCAGCCGTTGGTCGTGAAGCCGGGGTCGAGTTCGATGCCGAGGAGTCCCTCCTCGTTCTTGACCAGTTCGTCGCCGCCGCCCTTGTTGCCGAAGACGGTGAGCGCGCCGGCCCTGGTGACCTGCCGGGTCGTCGGGTCGTAGACGTGGATCTCGCCGCTGCCCTTGCCGACGTCCGGGTCGTTCCAGTCCGTCACGACCGGCACGCTCGCGTCGGCGCCGCCGCGGCCGATGTACAGGATGCGCCCGTCGGGAGCGGCGACGAGACCGTGCGGTTCGCCGATCTGGTCGTTCTGCCCGGGCTGGTTGGGCCTGGTGACGCGCTCGGCGAGGTAGTTGGCGTCGATGGTCGCCTTGCAGTCCGCCCGGGAGATGCGGGAGGTCCAGGCGATGGCGCCCCGCAGGTGGTCGCGGAAGTCCGTCTCGGCGTAGCTGTCGACGGTGCCGCCCATGGCGGTGTAGAAGGACCGGCCGCCGTCGTAGTCACGGCACCACGAGACCGGGTGGTCCCAGCCGTTCGGTGTGGCGGCGGGCTGGTACGAGGCTTCCCGGACCCGCGCCACGGTGTGCACGGTGCCGGACGGGTTGCGGGCCCAGTTGAACCACTTGTCGGGCCTCTTCCACTCCAGCGGAAGGGACTTCGTGGCCGGGTGCTGCCGGTCGCCCACCTCGACCACCGCGCGCTGCGTGCTGCTGGGGGCTCCGGTCGGCCGGGCGCCGATCAGGCCGGTGAACCAGGCGGAGTAGGGCTCGGTCCGCGCGGCCTCGTGCACGCCGACGAAGCCGCCGCCGGCCTCCATGTAGGCCTCCAGGCCGGCCTCCTGCTCGGGGTCGAGGACGTCGCCGCCGCCCGTGAGGAACACCACCGCGTTGAAGCGGCCGAGTCGTCGGGAGTCGGTGAACACGGACGGGTCGTCGGTGGCCTCCGTGCGGAAGCGTCCGGCGGCCGGGCCGGACAGTCCGATGCTCTCGACGGCCGCGATGCCCGCGTCGACCGTCGGCGACTCCGCGGCCGCGGATCCGTGGAAGACGAGCACCCGCACGTTCGCGCCACCTGGCGGTGACGGTAACGACAACGTTGTCGGGGACGTCGAGGTCGCCGAAGCCCGTGCATCCGTGGTCGTCGGCGGATCCGGATACGGCCTGGCCGAGGCGGGGTCGCCCCCGAGCAGGGAGGCGGCCAGGGCGCAGGCTCCGAGTGCCGCCACTGCGAAGCCTGTTCCGGATCTCGAACGGTGATGTGGTGTGCGCTTCATGAGTCACCCATCCCTCTGAGGTCACAACAACAGCCAGTGAAGCTAGACGTCTTTGCTCGGATCGCCAAGGGCTATGACCACAACCGGACAAACTTTGTCCTGGGTGTGGATGAACTGCCCTTGCCCCGCTACCGTGTTGGCCCGTCCCCAGGGGGCGAGGCGCCCGCCCGGGGCTCCGCGTCCCGCCGATCTCCACTGACGACCGGAGAGTTCGACATGGACCGACGCAGCTTCCACCGTCGCCTGCTCGCGGGCGGGGCCGTCGCCGCGACCGGTGTGACATCGTTGTCAATCGCCTCGGCCTCCAACGCCACACCCGGCACGGCGGTCACGCTCAGAACTGCCCCGGCCGGCGGGCAGATACGCCACCTCAAGCTCTTCGCCGAGAAGACGGCCGACGGTCTGATGGGATACGGCCTGGAAAAGGGCGAACCGTCCGTGCCCGGACCCCTCATCGAGATCAACGAGGGCGACACCCTCCACATCGAGTTCGAGAACCTGCTGGACGTCCCCGCGAGCCTCCACCCCCACGGCGTGGACTACGACATCGACAACGACGGCACGAGGATGAGCGGGAGCCACGTCGAACCGGGCGCCATCCGCACCTACACCTGGCGCACCCACACCCCCGGCCGTCGCCCCGACGGCACCTGGCGTCCCGGCAGCGCCGGGTACTGGCACTACCACGACCACGTCGTGGGCACCGACCACGGCACCGGCGGCATCCGCAAGGGGCTGTACGGCGCCCTGGTGGTCCGACGCAAGGGCGACGTCCTGCCGGACAAGCAGTTCACGATCGTCTTCAACGACATGACGATCAACAACCGGCCGGCGGCCGAAGCGCCGGACTTCCTCGCCACGGTGGGGGACCGGGTGGAGGTCGTCATGATCACGCACGGCGAGTACTACCACACCTTCCACCTGCACGGTCATCGCTGGGCCGACAACCGCACGGGGTTGTCGGCCGGACCGGAGGACGTAAGCCGGGTCATCGACAACAAGATCACCGGGCCCGCGGACTCGTTCGGGTTCCAGGTCGTCGCGGGCGAGCACGTCGGGGCGGGCGCCTGGATGTACCACTGCCATGTGCAGAGCCACTCCGACATGGGAATGGCCGGTCTCTTCCTGGTGGCCAAACCGGACGGCACGGTGCCGGGGCACGACGGCCACGGCGCTCACCACACGGGGGCCGCGCGGGAGAAGCCGGCCGCCGGGACGGCGTCCGGCGGAGCCCACCGCCACTGAGGAGGCGGAGCGCACGCCGGGGCGGGGCGCGGGCCGGGCGCCCCGGTCCGGCCGTGCGCGGTGCGGGCGCGTGCGACCACCGCACACCCCGCACCCCTGACGGGCGACGGCCGGGACCCGGGGCGGTGTCCCGGCCGCCGGCTCACGCGAGTTCGACCAGCAGGTCGCCACCCTCCACCTGCTGGATCCGGGCGATCGCCAGCCGGGACACCCGGCCGCTCCTCGGCGCGGTGATCGCGGCCTCCATCTTCATCGCCTCGATCGTCGCCACCGTCGCGCCGGCCTCGACCTGGTCGCCCTCGGCGACGGCCAGCGTGACCGCACCGGCGAACGGCGCCGCGACGTGCCCCGGGTTGGACCTGTCGGCCTTCTCGGTCACCGGGAGGTCGGCGGCCGCCGCGTTGTCCCGCACCTGGATCGGCCGCAACTGGCCGTTCAGGGTGGACAGGACGGTGCGCATACCGCGTTCGTCGGCCTCGCCGACGGCCTCCAGCTCGATGAGCAGCCGGACGCCGGGCCCGAAGTCCACGGTGTACTCCTTCCCCGGGCGCAGCCCGTAGAAGAAGTCCTTGCTGTCGAGCACGCTGGTGTCGCCGAACGCCTGACGGTGCGTCTCGTACGCCTTCGTCGGCCCCGGGAAGAGCAGGCGGTTCAGCGTGGCGCGCCGGTCCTTGTCCAGCCCCGCGCGGTCCTCCGTGGTCAGGTCCTGCATCGGCTTCGGACCGGCACGCCCCTCCAGCGCCTTGCTGCGGAACGGCTCCGGCCAGCCGCCGGGCGGCGTGCCCAGCTCGCCGTGCAGGAAGCCGACGACCGAGTCGGGGATGTCGAAGCGGTTCGGGGTCGCCTCGAAGTCCTCGGGCGGCACCCCGGCACCCACGAGGTGCAGCGCGAGGTCGCCCACGACCTTCGACGACGGCGTGACCTTCACCAGCCGGCCGAGCATCCGGTCCGCGGCGGCGTACGTCGACTCGATGTCCTCGAAGCGGTCGCCGAGGCCGAGCGCGACGGCCTGCGTGCGCAGGTTGGACAGCTGCCCGCCGGGGATCTCGTGGTGGTAGACGCGCCCGGTCGGCGAGTCCAGACCCGCCTCGAAGGGCGCGTAGATCTTGCGGACGCTCTCCCAGTACGGCTCCAGGTCGCCGACCGCCTGCAGGTCGAGGCCGGTGGGCCGCTCGGAGTGGTCGGTCGCGGCGACGATCGCCGACAGCGACGGCTGCGAGGTGGTGCCGGCCATCGAGGCGACCGCGCCGTCCACCGCGTCCGCCCCGGCCTGGACGGCGGCGAGGTAGGTGGCGAGCTGGCCGCCCGCGGTGTCGTGGGTGTGGAGGTGCACCGGCAGGTCGAACTCCCTGCGCAGCGCGGAGACCAGCGTGGCCGCGGCGGGAGCGCGCAGCAGGCCGGCCATGTCCTTGATCGCCAGCACGTGCGCACCCGCGTCGACGATCTTCTCGGCCAGCCGCAGGTAGTAGTCCAGCGTGTAGAGCTTCTCCGCGGGGTCGGAGAGGTCGGACGTGTAGCACAGGGCGACCTCGGCGATCGCCGTCCCCGTCTCCCGCACGGCGTCGATGGCCGGCCGCATCTGCTCGACGTCGTTGAGCGCGTCGAAGATCCGGAAGATGTCGATACCGGTGGCGGCGGCCTCCTCGACGAAGGCGTGGGTCACCTCGGTCGGGTACGGCGTGTACCCCACGGTGTTGCGTCCCCGCAGCAGCATCTGCAGGCAGATGTTCGGCACGGCCTCGCGCAGGGCGGCCAGGCGCTCCCAGGGGTCCTCGGCGAGGAAGCGCAGCGCGACGTCGTAGGTGGCGCCGCCCCAGCACTCGAGGGACAGCAGCTGCGGCAGGGTGTGCGCGACCGTCGGCGCGACGGCGAGCAGGTCCTTGGTCCGGACGCGGGTGGCGAGGAGCGACTGGTGGGCGTCGCGGAAGGTGGTGTCGGTCACGCCGATGGTCGGAGACTCGCGCAGGCTGCGCGCGAATCCCTCCGGGCCGAGCGTGAGGAGCCGCTGCCGGGAGCCGGCGGCCGGCTCGCCGGCGGGCAGCGCGGGCAGCTTGCTCGCCGGGGAGACGAGGTCCGGCCGGGGGCCGTGCGGCTTGTTCACCGTGACGTCGGCGAGGTAGGTGAGCAGCTTCGTCGCGCGGTCCGCCGAGTGGCGGGCGGTCAGCAGGTGCGGCCGCTCCTCGATGAAGCTCGTCGTGACGTTCCCGGCCTGGAAGTCGGGGTCGTCGAGCACCGCCTGCAGGAACGGGATGTTCGTGGACACGCCCCGGATCCGGAACTCGGCCACCGCACGCCGGGCGCGGTCGACGGCGGTCCTGAAGTCCCGTCCCCGGCAGGTCAGCTTGACCAGCATCGAGTCGAAGTGGGCGCTGACCTCCGTACCGGCGTGCGTGGTGCCGCCGTCGAGCCGGATGCCGGAGCCGCCCGGGGAGCGGTAGGCGCTGATCATGCCGGTGTCGGGGCGGAAGCCGTTCGCCGGGTCCTCGGTGGTGATCCGGCACTGCATCGCGGCGCCGCGCAGGACGACGGAGTCCTGCGTCAGACCGAGGTCGGCGAGGGTCGCCCCGGCGGCGATGCGCAGCTGCGACTGCACCAGGTCGATGTCGGTGACCTCCTCGGTCACCGTGTGCTCGACCTGGATGCGCGGGTTCATCTCGATGAAGACGTGGTTGCCGTCGCGGTCGAGCAGGAACTCCACGGTGCCCGCGTTGCGGTAGCCGATGCGGCGGGCGAAGTTCACGGCGTCGTCGCAGATGCGGCGGCGCAGCTCCGGGTCCAGGTTCGGGGCCGGGGCGAGCTCGATCACCTTCTGGTGGCGCCGCTGCACCGAGCAGTCGCGCTCGTACAGGTGGATGACGTTGCCCTCGCCGTCGGCGAGGATCTGCACCTCGATGTGACGGGGGTCGACGACGGCCTTCTCCAGGAAGACGGTGGCGTCGCCGAAGGCGGACTCGGCCTCGCGGGCCGCCGCCTCGATGGACTCCCGGAGGGTCGCGGGGTCCTCGACGCGCCGCATGCCGCGGCCGCCGCCTCCGGCGACGGCCTTGACGAACACGGGGAAGCCGATCTCCTCGGCGGCCGCGATCAGTTCGTCCACGTCGGTGGAGGGCGCCGAGGAGCCGAGCACGGGTACCCCGGCCTCGCGGGCGGCGGCCACGGCACGGGCCTTGTTGCCGGTCAGCTCCAGGGTCTGCACGCTCGGGCCCACGAACGTGATGCCGGCGTCCTCGCACGCCTGCGCCAGTTCCGGGTTCTCGGAGAGGAATCCGTAACCCGGGTAGACGGCGTCGGCTCCGGCCAGGCGGGCCGCCCGGATGATCTCCTCCACGGAGAGGTAGGCACGCACCGGATGTCCGGGCTCGCCGATTTCGTATGCTTCGTCAGCCTTGAGTCGGTGGAGCGAGTTGCGGTCCTCATGGGGGAAGACGGCTACCGTCCGCGCACCCACTTCGTAACCTGCGCGGAACGCGCGAATCGCGATCTCCCCGCGATTGGCTACCAACACCTTGCGGAACATCCTGATCCCTTCACCTTGCCGGTGACGAGCGCCAAGGGACGACGACGTCGCCGGCGAGTACGTGCCGCGCTGGGTACGGCACTCACTCGCCCGCGTCCCGCCCGGCTCGTTTCGGCAACGCTAAGGGCTGCCAGAGGGCTTCTGAAGGTCCGACGACAGTGACATGGATCATCGCGGCCGACTGCCTTCGAATGGCACAAGGAAGGCGCCGGGCGCGATCCGGGCGGCCGCTCCTCCCGCGGGTCCGACCCGACGTGGACACGGGTGCGCGGCGGTCACCGGACGTGTTCCCCCGGGCGGCGGGTCACCGCGTCGGGGGCGGCGGACCCCCGACCACGGGAGCCGCACGCGGCCTCCTCGCCGCCCCCGGGACGGCGCACGGAACCGGCGGGCGCCGGGGGCACCCCGCCGGCAGGCCCTATGGTGCGCGCGCGGCCGCGCCTCCATGATGGTCGGGCGTGTCATCCGAGTGGAGGTCATCCATGGATCCCTTGTCCCTCGCCATCGCCGGAGCACTCGCGGCCGGGATCGCGACCGGGGCGGGTGAGTCCACTGGGGCTGCCCTGCCCGCACTGTGGCGGCGCGTCCGGGAGCGCTTCGCGGGCCGCGCGGTCGTGCCGGAGTCGGAGGACGAGATCGCGAGCGCGCTGGACGAGGAGTTCACGCGCGATCCGTCGTTCCGGCAGCAGTGCGAGACGCTGTGGAACCAGGCGGCGTCCGGCGGTGTCGCCAACTCCTTCCACGGTCAGGCCAAGAACGTCGTGCAGACACGAGAGATCCACGGCGGCCTGACGATGGAGTGATTCCGCGCGCCGCGGCCCGGGCATCGCCCGGCGTGTCCTGCCTGCGCGGCCCACGCCCGGTCACGGTCAGGGGCGGCTCATGCCGCGTCCCCACCCCCGTGCACCGGTGGCAGCGTCATGTCCGAGGTGATGGCCCAGCGCTCGTGGTCGCGCCAGACGCCGGCGATCCTGATGAAGCCGGGCGAGAGGCCCTCCCTCCGGAACCCGAGCCGTCGTAGGAGTGCGAGGGAGGCGTCGTTCCCGGGCTGGACGTCGGCTTCCAACCGGTTCAGCCCCATGACGCCGAAAACATGGTGGACTGCCAGAGCCACTCCGGCGGTCATGTATCCCCGGCCGGCATAGGGAAGGAACACGGCATAGCCGAGAATGCCTCGCTGATAGGGGCCGCGCACGATGCCGTTGATATTGATCATTCCCACAAGGTCGCCCTGGTCCTTGCGTGTGAGCACCATGCAGGCCGCGGTCACCTGGTCGGATCGGTTCACGTAGGAGGCGAAGACCTTTTGCGTGGCCGGCAGTTCGACCCAGGGGTGGTGGAACTGCACGCTTTCGCGTGCCAGTTCGAGGAATCTCTCCTCGTCCGCCGCGACGACGGGCCGCAGCACGACCTGTGATGTTCGATCACCTTCCCTGCGCACGCGGCCGAGTGTACGGCAGCGCTGCCCGGGCAGGGATGGGAGAGACGAGGGACAGCGGGACGCCCCGATGCTAGCCTGGAAAGGCTGGGGGGTGATTCGCACACCTCCCTGCCGTCTTGTTCCCCTTGCGGGCAGTTCCCTTGTCACCGCGCCGTGTTTTCGCAGACCTGAGCACTCTCGATCGGCCGTCATCTCCAGCCACAGCGGAAAAGGTGACCATGAGCGACCTCGAACCTCTCGCGCGTCCGCTTCCCGACCTCAGGAACATTTCACTGGAAAGCCTCTTCACGGATCACGCGGGACTGGTCGCGGAATTCCGCACCCGCGTCGTCACCCCGGAGCTCCCCGCCCGAATGGCTGCCTTCAGCTCCGAAATCGGCGGGGACGAGTGCCTTCCCTCATCGACCAGTACGTCCTGAAGGTCCACGGCGCCTGCGATCTCGCCTGCGACCACTGCTACGTGTACGAGCACGCGGACCAGAGCTGGCGGGCGAAACCCCGCACCATGAGTCCGGCCGTCGCACAGCGGGTGGCCCAGCGCATCGCGGAACACGTGGGAAGGCATGCGATCCCCACGGTGCGCATCACCCTCCACGGAGGCGAGCCGCTGCTTCTCGGCGTCGTACGACTGCGCGAGCTGATCCACACGCTCCGTGGCGTCCTGGACGGCGTCGTCCGGCTCAGCCTGCACATCCAGACCAACGGTGTGCGGCTCGATCCGGCGTTCCTCGAACTCTTCGCCGAATCGGGGGTGCAGGCGGGCGTCTCGCTCGACGGCGACCGGGCCGCGAACGACCGGCACCGTCGCTACGCGAGCGGGCGCAGTAGCCATGCGGCGGTGCTGCGTGGCCTGGCCCTGCTGCGCCGTGAGGAGTTCCGCCCCCTGTACGGAGGGCTCCTCTGCACGGTCGACGTCGCGAACGACCCGATCAGCGTGTTCGAGGCCCTGATGGAGCAGGCACCGCCCCGCCTCGACTTCCTGCTGCCGCACGCGACCTGGGCGCACCCGCCGCCCCGGCCGAGCGACGTCCCCACGCCGTACGCCTCCTGGCTGGGCCGCATCCACGCACGCTGGATCGCCGACGGCCGGCCCGTGCCGATCCGCCTGTTCGACGCTCTCGCGTCGGCTGCCTGGGGCGGTGCGAGCGGCAGCGAGGCCGTGGGTCTCCGGCCCGTCGCCCTCGCGGTCGTGGACACCGACGGATCGTGGGAGCAGGCCGACTCCCTCAAGACGGCCTACGACGGCGCTCCCGCGACCGGCATGTCCGTCTTCACGCACAGCGTGGACGACCTCGCCCGCCATCCCGGGGTCGCCGCCCGCAACGAGGGATACGCGGGCCTGTGTGCCACCTGCCTCGCCTGCCCGGTGGTCCGCATTTGCGGGGGCGGCCTCTACGCCCACCGTTTCCGGCCCGGCAACGGATTCGACAATCCCTCCGTCTACTGCGCCGATCTGAAGCGGCTCGCGTCGGAGATCCCGGCGGCGCGGATGCGGGGGATCGCGGTTCCGCGCCCCACCGATCCTGCCCCGCCGCACGTTCATCGGCTGCCGGACGGCGCCTTCGACGCCTTCGCCTCGGGAGCGGGGACGGTCCAGGGGACGAAGGCCCTCGCGGACATGCAGCTGTCGCTGACCAGGGCCCTGGTCGCGGGGCTGGACCCGTGCCACGACAGCTCGTCGGACCTGGCGGTGGTGGCCGCCGCCGGCCGGCAGCTTCTCGTGGAGCTGGACGGCAGCCACCCGGCCGAGACCGCGGAGGTCCTCCGCCACCCGTTCGTCCGGACGTGGGCGAAGGACCGCCTTCGCCGTGAAGCGTCCGGAGGCGCGGGGGACGACCCCCAGGGCGGCACGGCGGACAGGCTGCGCGACCGGGCGCACATCGCCGGCGTCGCGGCGGCCGTCGCCTGGCATGCCGGAGTCACCACACAACTGCCCCTCCCCGTGCGGAACGGGCTGGCGCACCTGCCCGGCCTCGGCGCGGTACGGGTGGACCAGGCGGAACACACGACCGAGGTGACCGTCCGGGGGAGGAGCGGGCCGCCCCACGGCTGGATCCGGATCAGACGGCTGATCACACCCTGGCTGCCCGTCGCCCTGGACGACCTCGACCCGTACCGCGCCCCGCCCGCCGGAGCCGTCGTCCCGTACGACGGCATCGCCCTCGATCGGCTCTCCCCACGGCAGTGGACGGCCTGGCAGATCGCCCTCAGCCGGGCAGGCCGCGAGCTGAGCCTGTTGGTTCCCGCCTACGCCGCCCCGTTACGGGCGGCATCCCGGGTCGTGGTCCCCCTGCGGCCGATGCCGGCAGAACCGCATCTCCCCGCCCTCCGCGGGCGGGCGCCGTTCGGTGCACTGGCCCTGGCGACGCCCACGAGAACCAGCGACACGGCAGCCGCGCTGCTCCGGCACTTCCAGAGCGCCAAACTCGACGCGCTGACGGACGCGTACGTCTTCTTCGACACGGACGGACCCGCTTCCCTCCCCGTGCCGTGGCGGACCGCCCCCGTATCGCCGGGGGAAGCGCTCCACGGCGCCTACGCACAGGTCGCCCTGGCGGAACTCTGGCGGGCGCGTGCCGGTGCGCCCCCACGCGACGGGACGCGGTCCCGCGGGCGGGACCGGTTCCGGTCGGCCGACGCCGCCGCGGCCTTCCGCCGCTCGCTGAACCGGGCCGACGCCGTGGTGGACACGCTCGCGGCCGAGGCCGGGACGGCCCCGGCCGGAGCGCGGTTCCTGGCCGGTCTGCGTACCGCCATCGACCGGCTGTCCGCCGCCCCGGTCCCGGTGCCGGCTCCCGGCCGTGCGCCCGGAGCACGAAGGGCGGGGTCGTCCACGTGAGCGCGGACGGTGAGAGCAACACCTTCGCCGGCCGCGCCACCCATGTGGTGCAGGCCGGGGTCATCTACGGCGGCGTCCACGGGCGCGGGGACGACCTCCGGGAGCCGGCTCTGCCGGTGCCGAGGCAACTGCCCCGGGCCGCGACCTGTTTCACCGACCGATCGGACGTCATGGCCGCCCTCAGCACGGTCGCCACGACGACGAACGGGGTCGCCACGGTCTCGGGGCCGGCGGGAGTGGGCAAGAGCGCACTCGCCGTCCACTGGGGACAGCAGGCGAGGGACCGGTACCCGGACGGCCAGCTCTACGCGAACCTGAGGGGCTACGACGTGCTCGCACCCCTCGCGCCCGAGGAGGTCCTCCACGGATTCCTCTCGGCCCTGGGCGCGCCGGCGGACCGGATGCCGGGCTCGCTGGACGCCATGTCCGCGCTCTTCCGCTCCCTGCTCGACGGGAAGCGGGTGCTCCTGATCGCGGACAACGCGGGCAGCGCCGACCAGGTGCGGCCGCTGCTCCCGTCCGCGCCCGGTTGCTTCACGATCGTCACGAGCCGGGACCGGCTCGGCGGCCTGACCGCCGTGGACGGTGCCACGCCCGTGCAGATCAGGCCGCTGGACACGCCACAGGCGGTGGAGCTGTTCCGCAGGCTCTCGGGCGACGACGACGGTGAGGACGGCGACGAGGTGACCCGGCTGGTGCGGCGCTGCGGCCGCCTCCCGCTCACGGTCCGGATCGCCGCCCAGCAGGCGGGCTCCGGCACGAGTCTGGAAGAGCTGATCGAGGAACTGGACGGTGACGGCCGCCGGCTGGAATCGCTGTCCATGTCGGACGAGCGAAGCGGAGTGCGCACTGTGTTCTCGTGGTCCTATCAGCAGCTTCCACCCGCCGGCGCCAGGGCCTTCCGGCTGCTCGCCCTGCATGCCGGGCCGGACTTCTCCCTGTCGACGGCCGCCGCTCTGATCGATCTTCCCGTACCGGAGGCCCGCCGGGTTCTGCACAGTCTCGTGGCGGTGAACATGCTGGAGGTGTCGGGACCGAGACGGTACGGCTACCACGACCTGCTCCGGGACTACGCCCGGGAACGGGTCGCGGTGGAGGAGACCGACGAGGTCCGGGCCGAAGCGCTGGGCCGCGAGCTGTCCCACTATCTGCGGATGGCGGACGCCGCGGACCGTGTGCTGGTCCCCGAGCGTCAGCACGTACCACTCGAACACCGCGCGGACGGCGAGGCCGCGCCGTTTCCGGGGCCTGAGGCAGCACTCGCGTGGTGCGACTCCGAACTGCCGAGCCTGGTACCGGCCGTGGGCCAGGCGGTGCAACTCGGCCTGGACGACGTGGCGTGGAAGCTGCCGGTGGCGCTGGTGTACTTCCTGCGGCTGCGCCGGCACGACGCCTACCGGCGGGCGCTGTCGGACACCGCCGTCCAGGCCACCCGCCGCCTGCGCGACCAGTGGGCCGAGACCTGGAGTCTCATCTGTGTCGCGGGGGCGGAGTCGGACATGGGTCGCTACGAGGACGCCATGCGCCACCTCACCGAGGCGCTGGCCATCAGCCGGGCCATCGGCGACAGCCGTTGGCAGGCGACCAGCATCTACAACATCGCGTGGACGCTGCGCCTCATGGGACGCCACGAGGAAGCCCTGGAACGCCAGCGGGAGGCACTCCCGATCCACCAGAGCAACGGCGACCGGCGGGGTGAGTCGATCACGCGGACCGAGATGGCTGCGTCGAGTCTCGCCCTCGGCCGGCCCACCGCGGCGTACGAGGAGTACGAGCGGGCTCTCGCCGGTGCGCGGGCCGCGGCCGATCTACCGACCGAGGCCAAGTCGCTGCACGGACTGGGCGACGTCTGCCGGACGATCGGCCGGACCGATGAGGCGATGGGCTGGTACGGACGGGCCGTCGACGTACGACGGCGCGTCGGGGACCTGCTCGGGCTGGCCCGCTCGCTGGACGGCCTCGCCGAACAGCTCGCCGCCGTTGGTCGGACGGACGAGGCCCGGGAGGCCCGGACCGAGGCGGTCGCGATCCTCGAGTCCCTCGGGAACCCGATGGCCGACGAGGTGCGACGCCGTCTCGAGGCGGGCGGCCCCGGTGCGGAGCCCGGGGACCCGCCGTCCGGGAGATCATGAGGACGCCGGGCCCCGAGGAGGTCGTGCCGCCCGTCACCCGCCCCCGGGGATCCGGCCGCGGCGGGGCACCGAGTCCAGCAGGAGGCGGGTGTACGGGTGTTCCGGGGAGCCCAGGACCCGGGCGACCGGGCCCGACTCCACGACGCGACCGGACCTGAGGACGAGGACCTCGTCGGCGATGTGCCGGACCACCGCCAGGTCGTGCGTGACGAAGAGGTAGCCGATTCCCGACTCGCGGCGGATCGCGCCGAGGAGTTCGAGGATCTGCGCCTGGATCGACACGTCGAGTGCGGCGACCGCCTCGTCGAGGACGAGGACCCGGGGCTCGACGGCGAGGGCGCGGGCGATCGCCACGCGCTGCCGCTGGCCGCCCGAGAGGGCGCGGGGGAGCGCGGCGGCCTCGCGGGCGCCGAGGCCGACCTGGTCCAGGAGCGCGGCGACCCGGGTGGCGCGCCCCGGCGCGTCGAGATCCGTGTGGAGCCGGAGCACCTCGTCCAGGCATCCGGAGACGGTCACCCGGGGATCGAGCGAGAGGTACGGATCCTGGAAGACCATCTGGATCTCCCGGGCCCTGGCCAGCCGTTCCGCCCTGCCCCGCGGCCGCGTGGAGCGGTCCCGGCCGTCCAGGCGGACGGTCCCGCCGTCGGGGCGCTCCAGGCCGACGAGCATCCGCACCGTCGTGGTCTTGCCGCTGCCGGACTCCCCGACGATGGCGAGGGAGGCCCCGGGCGCCAGGGAGAAGGACACGTCGTCGACCGCCGCGTGGTCCCCGTACCGTTTCCGCAACCCCTCGACGACCAGTCCCTCGACGACCGGCCCCTCGGTGAGCCGTGTCTCCTTCGCTGCGGCGGTCACAGCGTGATCCCTTCGTCGGCGCGGTGGCAGGCGGCGAGTCCGTCGCCGTGCCGGGCGAGTACGGGCTTCTCCTCGGAGCAGCGCGGCACCGCGTGGGCGCAGCGCGCGGCGAAGGCGCACCCCGGCGGCGCCTCGGCCAGGGAGACGGGACGCCCGGGGATGGGCCGGGGCGCCGGTGTGTCCGCCGCGATGCTCGGCGTGCAGGCGAGCAGCCCCGCGGTGTACGGGTGCCGCGGCCGGTCGAACAACTCGTCGGTGCCCCGGGTCTCCACGATCCGGCCGGCGTACATCACGTACACCCGGTCGCAGACGGCGGCGGCCAGTTCGAGGTCGTGGGTGACGAAGAGCAGGCCCGCGCCGCGCTCGACCCGCAGCCGGTCGAGGAGGCCGACGATCTCGGCCTGGGTCGTGACGTCCAGGGCCGTGGTCGGCTCGTCGGCGACGATCAGCGCGGGCTCGGCGGCGAGCGCCGCGGCGATGACCACCCGCTGCAGCATGCCGCCGGAGAACTCGTGCGGCCGGCGTCGCAGGGCGCCGCGCGCGTCCCGGATGCCGACCGCCGCGAGGAGTTCGAGGGCCCGCGCGGTCGCCGCGGCGGCGGGGGTGCCGGCCGCGCGCAGTCCTTCGGTGAGGAAGTCCCCGACGCGGCGCAGCGGGTTCACGGAGGAACGCGGGTCCTGGAAGACCATCGCGACCTGCCGGGCCCGCAGCGCGGCCAGCTCCGCACGGCTCATCGCGAGCACGTCCCGGCCGGCGACCCGGACCTCGCCGCTGGTGTGCGCGCCCGCGGGCAGCAGTCCGAGGACGCTGCGGCAGGCCACCGACTTGCCGGAGCCGGACTCGCCGACGAGCCCGACGCTCTCCCCGGGCCGTACCCGCAGGCCGACCCCGTCCAGGATCGGCCGCGCGGCCCGGTCGCCGGGCAACCGGACCCCGAGTCCGTCGATCTCCAGGAGCGGACGCGTGTCCGGGCCGGGACTCGTGTCCCCGGCCGGGATCGCGGCCGCGGCCGTCAGGTCCCGCGGATCCTGCGGCTTCTTCATGCTGTTCACCGTTCCCGCCTCGCGATCCGGTCGGCGAGCCCCTCGCCGACGATGCCGAACGCCACCACGGCGAGCACGATGCACGCGGAGGGCGCGAGGGCGGGCAGCATCGCCCCCTGCTGGACGGCCGACTGGCCCTCGTTGATCATGGCGCCCCAGTCGGCGGTCGGCGGCTGCACACCGAAGCCGAGGTAGGACAGGGCCGCCAGGTCCATCAGCGCGTAACCGAAGTTCATCGCGGACTGGGCGAAGACGGTGGGGGCGATGTTCGGCAGCAGGTGGCGCAGGCACACGGTCCAGCCGGACCAGCCCTGCACCCGGTAGGACTCGATGTACGGGCGGGCCTTCTCCTGGCGCGCGATGCCGCGCACCAGGCGGCCCACGTACGGGGTGTAGGCCACGGCCATCGCGATCACGGGCGCGGTCATCCCGGAGCCGACGACCGAGACGAGCAGGATCGCGAGCAGCAGTCCGGGGATCGCGAAGACCATGTCCATCGAGCGGGACAGGACCGAGTCCGCCCAGCCGCCGCGCCAGGCCGCCACCACGCCGAGCAGGGTGCCCAGCAGGGTGGAGACGCCGACGACGAGCAGCGGTCCGAGCAGCCCGGTGCGGGCTCCGTGCATCAGCCGCGACAGGATGTCCCGCCCGGACTGGTCGGTGCCGAGCAGGTGCTCGCCGGTGGTCCCGGCCAGGCTCGCCGCGAGGTCCAGGGCCTCGGGGTCGTACGGAGCGAGGACGGGGGCGAGCACGGCGATCAGGACGAGCGCGGCGAGCACCGCGACCGAGGCGGTGAACAACGGGCCCTGGCCGGCGAGGCGCAGGCGCCGCAGCCCGGGCCTGCGGTGCAGGACGGCGGGCTCCGAAGGCGCGGTCGTGGTCATGAGGAGCCTTCCCCGTGGAGGGACAGCCGGGGGTCGATGAGGGGGACGAGCAGGTCGACGGCGAGGTTGACGAGGACGAACGCGCCCACGCTGAGCAGGGTGATGGCCTGCACGACGGCGAAGTCCTTGGCGGTGACCGACTGCACGAGCAGGGAGCCGAGGCCGGGCACGTCGAAGGCCGTCTCGACGATCGAGGTGCCGATGAGGAGTCCGGCGAGCATCGTGCCGCCGACGGTGACGACCGGGCCGAGCGCGTTGCGCAGCACGTGCCGACGGACCACGGTCCACCAGGGGACGCCGCGGGCGCGTGCCACCTCCACGTGTTCGCGGCCGAGTTCGTCGAGCATCGCCGAGCGGGTGACCCGGGCGAGGAGACCCGCGAAGGTCAGTGCCAGGGCGAAGGCCGGCAGGGTCAGGTGGTACAGCCGGTCGGTGAACCCGGCCGGTGTGCCGCCGGGCCCGGGGAACCAGCCCAGCCGGACCGAGAACAGCGACACGAGCGCGATCGCGGTCACGAACGACGGGGTGGCCGTGGCGACGCCGCTCCCGAGGAGCACCGCCCGGTCCAGCGGTCCGGGGCGCAGCGCGGCGAGGACTCCGGCCGCCACGCCGACGAGGGCGACGAGCAGTGCCGCGTACCCGACGAGCAGGGCCGTGCCGGGCAGCCGGGAGCCGATGAGCGCGGTGACGTCCTGGTGGAACTGGGCGGAGCTGCCGAAGTCGCCCCGGAGGACACCGCCGAGCCACTTCGCGTACTGCACGGCCAGCGGGTCGTCCAGGTGGTACTGGGAGCGCAGGGCCGCCACGGCCTCGGGGGTCGCGGGGCGGCCGTGGAGCAGGAACGACACCGGGTCGCCGGGGGCCAGGTGGACGCTGCCGAAGACCACGACGGAGGTCGCGAACAGCACCGCCGCCAGGCCGAGGATCCGTCCGATGAGGTAGCGGGTCATCCGGCCGCGGCCCCGATCGTCGCGGCCCACGGGTAGTAGAGCTGGGCGATCCCGGTCGGGGCGCCGGTCACGCGCTTGCCGAGGAAGACCACGTAGGGCGCCTCGTAGAGCGGGATGACGGGCAGTTCGCGCATCGCGATCCCCTGGAGCACGGCCGTCCGCTCGGCCCGGACCGCCGGGTCCGGTTCGGCGTTGGCCCGGTCGAAGGCGAGGTCGAACTCGGTGTTCGACCAGTTGCCGTAGTTCCCGAAGTCGCCCGTGCGCAGGTACTGGTAGAACTCCAGCGGGTCGGGCGTGTTGTCGTAGCCGTTGGTGATGACCAGGTCGAGGCCGGCGCGCGCCTCCGGGTCGACGAAGATGCTGCTGTACGCCTCGGGGGGAACGGACTTCAGCTCGACGTCCAGGCCGATCTCCCGCCCGGCGGCCTGCACGGCGTTGGCGACGACGCTGATCTCGGGCGCGAGCGTGCTGGTGGCCAGGGTGATCCTGCGGCCGGTGGCACCGGACTCCTGGACGAGCTTCTTCGCGGCCGCGACGTCGTGGACGGGCTCGGGCAGGGTGTCGTGGAGCGCGGCGGTCTTCTCCGGCGCGAGCGCCCACGCGCCGCGCGCGGCGGGGGCCTTGGCGGGGACGCCGATGCCGCCGGCCGCGGCCTTGATGATGTTCTTCCGGTCGAGGGCCAGGGAGAGGGCCTTGCGGACCTTCAGGTTGCCGAGCGGGCCGCGGAAGTCGAGCACGGCGAGATTCGACGCGGCGGTGTTGGGGCCGAAGAGAACGGTGCCCTTGCCGCCGGAGCGGAGCTGCCCGATCGAGGCGGGGGCCACCATGTAGCCGCCGTCGGCGGTGCCGGAGAGGAAGGCGTTGGTGCGGGCGGCCGGGTCCTCGATGAAGGTGAACCTCACGGTGTCCGTCCTGGGGGCGAGCTTCGGGTCCCAGTAGGCGCCGTGCTTCTTCAGGGTGATCTCGGCACCCTGGGTCCAGGTGTCGAGGGCGTACGGACCGGTGCAGTTGACCTTGCCCTTGGGGGTGCCGTAGTCCTTGCCGGCCTCGGCCAGGGTGGCGGCGCTCTCGATGGTGCCGGGGGAGGCGGCCATCAGCTCGTTGAGCAGGATGTCGGGCTTGCTCAGCCGGAGCGTCACCTCCAGCGGACCGGTCTTCTCGACGGCGTCGACGTACTTGAACGCCGAGCCCCAGGGGGAACCGGTCCTCGGGTCCCTCTGGCGTTCGAGGGAGGCGACCACGTCGTCGGCGGTCATGGTCGTGCCGTCGTGGAACTTCACTCCGGGGCGCAGGGTGTAGACGAGCGTGCGCGGGTCGGGGCGTTCGTACTTCACCGCGAGGCCCGGCTCGATCCGCATGTCGGGCGTGACCCGCAGGAGCTGCTCGCAGACGTTGGCGAGCACCGTGTTCGGGGGGTAGTCGTACGCGAGGGCGTAGTCGAGCGTGTAGGGCTCGGCGTACAGGGACCAGGTGAAGGACTTCAGCGGGCCCTGCGCGGGCGGTGAGAGCGGAGTGACCTTGAAGTCCGCGCCGCCGCCGGCGGCGTGCTGAGGCGTCGTCGCGCCGGAACAGGCGCCGGTGGTGGCCGCGAGAGCGGCGCTACAGACGAGAAGCGCGATGGTTCTGGACATGCGCATGCAGACCCACCCCTTTACGGGTGTAGTGACGGGCGCTGGAGGATGGAGCGAGTATTGATGCGGGAACGTTCCCGCACAAGGCTCTGCGGGAACGGTTTTGCAAAGGTCGCGAGGGTGGCAGCATCAGTCACATGACCGAAGCCTCACCGTACGGCGGGCAGCCCTCGCCGCCCCTCCCGCGCGTCCGCCTCGTCGACGTGGCCCGCGAGGCGGGCCTCTCCAAGACGACCGTCTCGGCGGCACTGAACGGCACCGGAAGGCTCTCCCCCGAAGTGCGGGAGAAGGCCCGTGAGACCGCGCGCAGAATGGGCTACCGGCCCAACGCCACCGCGCGCCGGCTGCGCGCGGGACGTGCCCGGTTGATCGGATACGTGGTCGGGGAGTTCGCCGACGCCCCCTGGGCCTTCCTGGAGTCGCCGTACTTCGCCCGGCTGACCGCCGCCACCGCGGCGACGTCGTTGCGACGCGGCTACGCCATGGTGCTGCTGCCCGCCGGCTCCCTGCAGAGCGAGTGGGCGGACCTGGCGCTGGACGCGGTGATCGTCGCCGACCCGGTGGCCGACGACCGGATCGTCGACGACCTCCTCGCCGCCCGGATCCCCGTGTTCAGCGACCGCTCCGTCGAGGGGCGGCCCGGGGCGTACTGGGTGGACGTGGACGCCGGCGGCGCCGTGCGCGAGGCCCTCGACCACGTCCGCGAACAGGGCGCCCGCCGACCCGTCCTCGTGGTGCCGGACAGCACCACCCGCTTCCACACCGAGGTGTTCGCCGCACACCGCGCGTGGTGCGCGGATCGCGGCGTGCCGGAACGGGTCGTCCGCGTCGGGGCTCCGGGCAACCCGGCCGTCGTCCGCGCCGTCGAGACCGCCCTCGCGGGCGACCCGGCGGCCGACGGGGCACGGCCCGACGCCCTCCTCGTCGTGGCCGAGGCGAGTCCGCCCCTCGTCCTCGACGCGGTGCGCCGCCTCGGCCGCGACGTCCCCGGCGACCTGCTCCTCGTCTGTGTGAGCGAGGATGTCACCGCCGAGCACACCGAGCCGCCGGTGACCACCCTGAGCCTGCGGCCCGAGGCGATCGCGGAGGCGGGCGTCGCACGCCTGGTGGCGGTCCTGGAGGACGGTGCCCGGGAGCTGCCGGGGGTGCTCGTCCCGACCCGCCTCGACGTACGGGCGTCATCGGTCCGGCCCCCTCAGCCCGCGTGCACGAGCCGGCCGGCGACATAGGTCCGCTCCACCCGGGCCTCCGCGATCTCCTCCGCGGGCGCCGTCAGGATGTCGCGGTCCAGCACGACCAGGTCGGCGAGGTTGCCGACGCGCAGGCTGCCCGCGTCGTCGTGACCGTTCACATGGGCGGCGCCGGCCGTGTAGGCGGCCAGAGCCGTCGGCAGGTCGAGCCGCTGCTCGGGGTAGAAGACCCGGTCGTGGTCGGCTTCGGGATCCCGGCGGTTCACGGCCACGTGGATGCCCGCGATCGGATCGGGGCTGCTCACCGGCCAGTCGCTGCCGGCGACGAGGGTGGCGCCGGCGCGCACCAGGTCGCCGAACGGGTACTGCCAGGCGGCGCGCTCCGGTCCCAGGAACGGGATGGTCAGCTCGTCCATCTGGGGCTCGTGGGCCGCCCACAGGGGCTGGATGTTGGCCAGGGCGCCGAGCGCGGCGAAGCGGGTGAGATCGTCCGGGTGGACGACCTGGAGATGGGCGAGGTGGTGGCGGTTGCCGCGGTGCCCGTTGAACGCCACCGCCGCCTCGATCGCGTCCAGGGCCTCGCGCACGGCCCGGTCGCCCAGGGCGTGGAAGTGCACCTGGAAGCCGAGGGCGTCGAGCTCCGTCACGTATCCGCGCAGCGCCCCGGGGTCGACGAAACTCAGACCGCTGTTGGCCGTGGCGCAGCCGCAGCCGTCCAGATAGGGGGAGGTCATGGCGGCGGTGAAGTTCTCCGCGACGCCGTCCTGCATGATCTTCACCGAGCCCGCGCGGAACCGTCCGGTACCCAGCTTCTCGCGCCGCGCCAGCAGTTCGGGGATCTGCTCGGCCCCCCGCGCCCGGTCCCACCAGAGCGCCCCGGTCACCCGGGCGGTGAGCGAGCCGTCCCCCGCCGCGGTCACGTACGCGTCCGAGGGGTCGGGCCGGCCGTGGAGCTCACCGAGCATCGCGTCCTGCCAGCCGGTGATGCCGAGGGAGTGCAGCAGCTTCTGGGCCCGCAGCAGCCCGGCGAGGAGTTCCGCCGGTGTGGTGGCCGGCAGCAGCCGGCCGACCAGCGCGGTGGCGCCCTCCTGGAGCATGCCGCTGGGCGTGCCGTCCGGCTCGCGCTCGATCCGGCCGTCGGCGGGATCGGGGGTGGCGGCGGTGACCCCGGCCAGTTCGAGCGCCCGCGTGTTGGCCCAGGCGCCGTGGTGGTCCCGGTTGGACAGCAGGACCGGACGGTCCGGGACGACGGAGTCGAGCAGCTGCCGGGTCGGCAGCCCGCCCTCGAAGCTCTCCATCGACCAGCCGCCCCCGGTGATCCACGCGCGGTCGGGGTGCGCGTCGGCGTAGGCGCGGACCAGCGCCAGGTAGTCGTCGACGCCGACCGTCTCGGTCAGATCGCACTCGGCCAGCTCCACGCCGGCGAAGACCGGGTGCATGTGGGCGTCCTGGAAGCCGGGGATCAGCAGCTTTCCCGTCAGGTCGACCACCTCGGTGCCGGGGCCCACGAGTTCCCGCACCTCGTCGTGGCCCACGGCGGCGATCCTGTCGCCGACGACGGCGAGCGAGGTCGCCCGGGTGCGGGCCGGGTCCACCGTGAGGACGGGGCCACGGGTGAAGACCAGATCGGCCTTGGCCATTCGAAACTCCAGGAGCGTGAGACGACGGGCGGTGGCGCCATGGAAGCGGCAAGGCCGTTTACACGTCAATGGTGTTGACGTAAGGTCCCGGCCATGTCCGAACGTGTCGTTCCCGAAGCCAGGCGGCAGCGCCGGAGGCCCACGAAGCAGGGCGCCGTCCTCTCGGAGCAGCTCATCGTCGAGACGGCGCTCCGGCTGGTCGCCCAGCACGGCGCCGAAGCGCTCTCCGTGCGGAGGCTGGGCGCCGCGCTCGGCGCCGACCCGAGCGCGCTCTACCGCTACTTCCACAACACCGACGCCCTCCTCCTCGCCCTCGCGGACGAGATGATCGGCAGGGCGCAGGAGGGCTGGCGGGCGACCGGGGACTGGCGGGAGGACCTGCGCTCGATGGGCCTGCGGATCCACGCGTGCTATCTCACCCACCCGCAGGCGGCCGTCCTCGGCGCGTACCGCACCACGGGGCGCCCCCACGAGACCCGGGCCGTCGAGCGGATCCTCGGCATCCTCCGCTCCGCGGGCTTCCCCGACGCCCTCGCCGTCCGCGCCTACCACGCCTTCGTCGACCAGGCCCTGGCCTTCGCCGCCCAGGACGCCGCCGCGCTGGCGCTGCCGAAGGCCGCCAGGGAGGCCGACGAGGCGGTCTGGCACGAGGTCTACGGCAGGCTGTCGGCCGACACCCACCCGCATGTCGCCGCGACCTTCCCGCTGCTCGCCGCCGACATGCGCGACAGCGGCTACCCCTTCGCCCTGGAACTGACCCTCGCGGCGCTGGCGGCGCTCCGCCCGGCGGCGGACGAGGGCTGAGCGGGGTCCGTCACCCGCGGGGCGTGCCGGGTCCCGGGGCCGGCCGGTCGGGGGCGGGGTCCTCGGCGAGCAGCGGGCGCAGGGCGCCGAGGACCGCCCCGACGCAGACGTCGCGCAACCGGGTGCGGGTGCAGGTCTCGCGGGTGAGCCAGTCGACGGTCAGGACCTGGACGAAGACCAGCCAGCCCTTCAGGACGCCCGATACGGCCTCACGGGTGCCCTCGTCCGCGAGGGGCAGGACGGCCAGCAGCCGCGCGCGCAGGGCGTCCAGCTCGTTCGTCATGATCGTCTGGATCACGGGATCGCCCGCGAGGACCCGGTTGGCGGCGAGGACGGCGTGGCGGTTGGCCACGAAGTAGTCCAGATGGACGTCCATGCCCTGATTGAGCTGGTCCACCAGGGAGTCGGCCGGGTCGAGCCGTGTCTCGGCGAGGAGCCGGTCCGCCGCCTGCTGGTACACGGCCGCGAAGAGGGCCTGTTTGCTGGGGAAGTGACGGTACAGCAGGGCCCTGGAGACGCCCGCCTGTTGGGCGACGTCCTCCATCAGTACCTCGGCGTACGGATGCGAGGCGAAGAACCGCGCGCCGACGTCGAGGAGTTGGGCGCGGCGGTCGGCGGGAGCGAGGCGTTTGCGGGGAGGCACGCACGCATCTTAGTTGACATGTGTCTACTGGCGCGTCACCTTGGTAGACACATGTCAACTTGGCGTGTCCGACTGCTGGGAGGGAACATGGCCAGGGCCTTACGCGCACTCGCGCAGGTGATGGGCTGGAGCTGCGTGGCGATCGGCCTGCTCCACGTGGTACTCGGCAACGCGGCGATCCCCGGTGCCGGTTCCGCCGGCGCGACGGTCGACAGCTGGGGCCGCTTCATGGGGGCGGCCTTCGCCGGCTACGGCCTCGCGTGGCTCTGGGCCGCGCGACAGCGTCCGATCCCGGCCCGGGCGGTGCGATGGCTGGCCGGTGTCCTCCTGCTGGGCGGCGTGGGCCGGCTCCTCTCGCTCGCCGTGCACGGCCTGCCGCACGGGTTCCAGATCGCCCTGACCGTGCTGGAGCTCGGTCTGCCGCCCGTCTTCCTCCTGCTGGCCGACGCGGACGAACGGATCCCGCGCGGCGCGGAGGGTGTGCCGGCCGGGCGCTGAGCGCGCCCGGCCGGCCGTCGGCGCCGTGCTACGCACCCCGGACGGCGGTCAGCCGCTCCTCCGGAGCCGCCGGCGTCCGGTGGCAGGACACCGGGCTCCGGCCCGACCGGCGGGACGCTCTCGGAGGGATCATGCTGCCGCCGGGGTGTAGTGGGCGGCGTCGTCGCCCTCGATGATGTGGCTGAGCGTGCCGTCCACGCCGGCCGGGACATCGCCCGCGACGGTCACCCGGTGCAGCAGCCGCGGCAGGTCGCCGTAGTCGTCGGGGGCGTAGTGCTGAGTGATGCGGTTGTCGAACAGGACGAGGTCGCCGGGCTGCCACACCACGCGCAGGATGTTCTCGGGACGGGTGACGTACGACTGGAAGATGCGCAGCAGGTCGCGGGATTCCGAGGAGCCGAGGCCGATGATGCTCTGGGCGAAGCCGCCGATGAACAGTCCGCGTTCCCCGGTCTCGGGGTGCACCCGGACGACCGGGTGGGCGGTGCGGTACTTCCGGGAGACGAACTGCTTGCGGTGCTCGGCCGCCTTCTCGCTCGCCGGGGCGGCGGGGGCGGCGTAGTCGTACGCGTTCGTGTGCACCGCCCACAGCCTGTGGGCCAGCTCGCGCAGGGGCTCGGGCAGATCCCGGTAGGCGGCGCCCGAGTTGGCGATGAGGGTGTTCCCGCCGTAGGGCGGGACCACGATGCTGCGCAGCGTGGACGCCTTCGGCGGTGTGCGGACGAAGGTGACGTCCGTGTGCCAGGTGTTGGCGCGGATGCCCTCGTCGCCGTCCACGGGCAGGATCTGGGGCCGGCCGTCGACGGACGGCACGGTCGGGTGCGCCGTGGTGAGCTCGCCGAAGAGGGACGCGAAGCGGAGCTGACCCGCCTCGTCGAGCTGCTGGTCCCGGAAGACGAGGGCCTTGTGTTCCAGGAGCGCCGAGTTGATCTCGGAGACGACGGCGGGGTCGAGGTCGGCGCGGAGGTCCACACCGTGGATCTCCGCGCCGATACGGCCTCCGGTCCTGCGGACGTCGAAGCCGGTGCTGGTGGTCATGTGCGGTTCCTTTCGGGGGTGTTCGGTCAGGAGGTGATGGGTGGTGAGGGGCGGTCCGCCCCCGGCGGGCCGAGGGGAGGGCCGACGGCCCGCAGTGCGCCGGGCGTGCGGCCGTGTCCCCAGCCGATGTGCCGGCGATAGCTGCCGAGCAGTCCGGTACGGGCCAGCTGCTCCTCGTCCCGGGCGCCCGGGTCGTCGAGCAGCGGGCGGGTCTGCGGCGCGACGTACAGGGCGTCGACCGGGCAGTTCGCCTCGCACTGGAAGCAGGTCTGGCAGTCGTCGCGGCGGGCGAGCACCGGGACGCCGTCCTCGCCCCGGTCGAAGACGTCGGTGGGGCAGACCTTGATGCACTTGTCGCAGGTGATACAGCGTTCCGCCGAGACCAGTTCGATCACGAGGCCACCTCCAGTGGTCTGTCCGTCAGGGGGGTCAGAGGCTCGGGCCGGGTCCACACCCGGTCGAGGCCGCCGGTGACGATGCGGTGGTGCTGCCGCGGATCCTGCGCCGGGAAGTCGAGTCGCCTGGCCATGCCGCGGCTCTCGGTGCGGGCGAGCGCCGCGGTGTACATCCAGCGGGCGTGGGCCGCCATCGCCGACGCCTGCCGGGCCCGTACGACGTCCCCGCCTTCCGCGTGCAGGCTCGCGCGCAGCTCCTGCCAGAGGCCGTCGAGCACCCGCAGGGACGCGGTGAGCCGCTCGCCGTGGCGCAGGTAGTTCTTCTCGTAGGGCAGCACTTCGGCCTGGACGGCGCTGACGACGTCACGGAAGCCGCCGGCCGTTCCCGGCCTGCCCGTGGGCCGGATCCCGGCCCCGCCCAGGGGGACCGCCCGGCGTGCCGGGAAGAGGCTCCCCAGGGAGAACGCGTGGCGGGCCGCGCCCTCCCCCGCCCAGGAGCCCGAGGAGATGGCCCACGCGGCGTTGTGGCTGCCGCCCCCGGTGAAGCCGCCGCAGATCGCCTCACGGGAGGCCGCGTCCCCGGCCGCGTACAGCCCCGGAACGGTGGTGGAGCAGTCGTCGCCGGTGACGCGGATGCCGCCGGTGCCGCGCACGGTGCCCTCGGCCAGCAGCGTGACGGCGAAACGCTGGGTGAAGGGGTCGATGCCGAGCCGGTCGAAGGTGAGGAAGAAGTTCGGCTGGGCCAGCCGCATCGCCTGCCGGGCGGCCGGGTCCGCCCGGTCCAGGCGGCAGTACACCTTCTCGCTGAGCAGCGTCCTCGCGATCACGGACCTGCCGCCCTGGCTGGCCGCACCCTCCAGGACCGAGCCGTCCTCGCGGTAGAAGGTCGCGAAGGAGTAGAACGCGGTCTTGGTGACGGAGGTGCCCTCGGGCGCGATGCCGTACGCGTTGGAGAACTCCATGCCGGACAGCTCCGCGCCCGCCTCGGCGGCGAACAGCGCACCGTCGCCGGTGTTGACGTTGCAGCCCAGCGCGCCGCTGAGGAACGCGCAGCCCCCGGTGGCCAGGACGACCGCTCCGGCGCGCACCCGGTACGGCTCCCCGGCCTGGCGCCGGTGACCCCTGGCCCCGGCCACCGCCCCGGACGGGTCCGTGAGCAGCTCGGTCACCGGGCTGTGGTCGAGGACGCGCGCACCGGCCCGCTGGACGCGGATGCGCATCCTGCGCATGTACTCCGGCCCCTGCAGGCCGTTCCTGAGCTGCCTTCCGTCCGGCCCGGTCGGGAAGGGATAGCGGCCGGCCACCGCCAGTTCGTTCATGCCCGCGTACGTCCGGTCCAGCACCCGCGCCATCCAGCGCCGGTCGGCCAGGAACCCGCCCAGCGCCTCCCGGCTCGCCATGGCCGCCTCGCGCGCGGCGGGTTCCGGCGGGACGTACCAGACTCCGGTGCCGCTCGAGGCGGTGGCGCCGCTCGTGCCGCAGTAGCCCTTGTCAGCGAGGACCACGTCCGCCCCGGCCTGCGCCGCCTTGAGCGCCGCCCACGTCGCCGCCGGGCCACCGCCGACGACCAGGACGTCCGCCGTGAGATCGAGCCCGGTCACCGGGTGTCCCCTTCCGCCGCTGCCGCCGCCAGCCGGTTGGCGGGGCGGGCCAGTCCGTAGTGCTCGCGCAGGGTGCGGCCCGTGTACTCCGTACGGAACAGGCCGCGGCGCTGCAGGATCGGCACGACGTGGTCGACGAAGTCCTCAAGCCCTCCCGGCAGATGAGGCGGCATGATGTTGAAACCGTCGGCGGCGCCCTGGGTGAACCACTCCTCGAGCTCGTCGGCCATCTGCTCCGGTGTGCCGGCGAAGACGCGGTGGCCACGTCCGCCGCCGAGGCGGGCGATGAGCTGGCGCACGCTCAGGCCGTCGCGTCGGGCGAGTTCGGCGACGAGCGTGAAACGGCTCTTGTTGCCGTTGATGTCCCGCTCCTCGGGCAGCTCGGGCAGGGGCCCGTCCAGGGGCAGCCCCGTCAGGTCCGTTCCGAGCATTCCGGACAGCTGGGCGAGCCCGTACTCGGGGATCTGCAGCTCCGTGAGCTCCTGCTCCAGCGCGCGCGCCTCGGCCTCGGTCGACCCGATGACGGGGGCGATGCCCGGGAGCACCAGCAGCTGGTCCTCGCCGCGGCCGTGGCCGGCGAGCCGGGACTTGAGGTTCTTGTAGAAGTCCTGGCCGTCGGCGAGCGTCTGCTGGGCGGTGAAGACGGCCTCGGCGTACTGGGCGGCGAACTCCTTGCCGTCCTCCGACGAACCGGCCTGCACCAGGAGCGGGTGGCCCTGCGGACTGCGCGGAACGTTCAGCGGACCCCGCACCCCGAAGTGCTCCCCGCGGTGGTTGATCTCCCGTACCCGGTCGGTGTCCGCGTAGATGCCGCGCTCCCGGTCGAGCAGGATCGCGTCGTCCTCCCAGCTGTCCCAGAGCTTGGTGGTGACCTCGACGAACTCCCGGGCCCGCTCGTAGCGGAGCCGGTGCTCCAGGTGCTCGTCCTGACCGAAGTTGCGGGCCTCGTTCACGGTGCCGGAGGTGACGATGTTCCAGCCGGCCCGGCCGCCGCTGATGTGGTCCAGGGAGGCGAACCAGCGGGCGGTGTGGAAGGGCTCGTTGAAGGTCGTGGAGACGGTGGCGATCAGTCCGACGTGCTCGGTGACCGCCGCCAGCGCGGACAGCAGCGTGAGCGGTTCGAAGCCGCCCAGCGCGTTGTAGCGGGCGTTCCCCCACAGGGCGAGACCGTCGGCGAGGAAGACCGAGTCGAGCAGCCCGCGCTCGGCGGTCCGGGCGAGCTGTTGGAAGTAGGCCAGCTCGGTGACCCGTTCGGGCTGGGTGCGCGGGTGGCGCCAGGCGGCGTCGTGGTGGCCGGCGTTCATCAGGAAGGCGTTGAGATGCAGTCGGCGGGGGCTGGTCGCGGTCATGGGGTTCCTCGGATCGGGGCGGTGGGACTCGGGACTGCGAGGCGGGCGGGCGGCCGGATCAGTCGCCGGCGGATACACGCCAGGAGCTGAGCCGGCGCTCCAGGGCGACCAGGAGCTGGTTGACGGTCACGCCGATGGCGGAGATCGTGATGATGCCCGCGTACATCTGCGGGATCGCGAAGTTGTACTGCGAGGCGTTGATCAGGTAGCCGAGGCCCGCCTTCGCGCCGATCATCTCGGCGGCGACCAGGACCAGGATCGACACCGCTCCGGCCAGCCGGATGCCGGTGAAGATCATCGGAACGGCGGACGGCAGGATGACCTTCTGGAACAGACGGGGCGCGGACAGGTCCATCGACTTCGCGAGTTTCAGCAGGGTGGGGTCGACATGGCGTACGGCGCTGATCGTGTTGAGCAGGATCGGCCAGGCGCACGCGTACACCACGATGGAGATCTTCGAGGTCTCACCGATGCCCAGCAGCAGGACGAACACCGGCAGCAGGGCCAGCGCGGCGGTGTTGCGGAACACCTCCAGCAGCGGATTGAGCAGATCGGCCACGGGCCGGTACCAGCCGATCAGCAGACCGAGGGGTACGGCCACGGCCAGGGCCAGACCGAATCCGCTGAACGAGCGCACCAGGCTGGCGTAGGTGTTGTCGGCGAGCTGACCGTCGGCCGCCAGTTCCCACCAGGCGACGGCGACCTCGCTGAACGGGGGCAGGAAGGTCCGGTCGACCAGTCCCAGCCGGGGTGCGGCCTCCCAGAGCAGCAGCAGGGCGGCGATCGCCGCGGACTTGGTGGCCCCGGTCACGAGGAGGGACACCGGCCGTCGGAGCGCCTCGCGAAGACGGACCGCCCGGGAGGGGGTCCGGCGCGGCGGCGGTGCCGCGGACGCGCCGGACGAGGCGGCGGGGGCGTGGACGCCGCCGGCGATGCCGGCCGGGGCCGGTGGGGGAGTCCCTTCGGCGGCGGGGGCGGCGGGGGCGGCGGTGGTGCGGGTCGTGAGGCTCATACGGAGGCCTCCTGCCTCTCCAACTGCTGGGCCATGGCCACCTCGTCGTGCAGCAGTGACCAGATCTCGTGCCGGTGGCGTGCGAACTCGGGGCTGGAACGTATGTCGTCCGTGGTGGTGCGGGAGCCGAGGGAGACCGGCACGACCTGCTTGATGCGGCCCGGCCTGGACGTCATGACGGCGACGCGCTGCCCGAGGTAGACGGCTTCGTCGATGCCGTGCGTGATGAAGACGACGGTCTTCCCGGTGCGCTGCCAGATGCGGAGCAGTTCGTCCTGCAACGACTCGCGGGTCTGGGCGTCCAGGGCGGCGAACGGCTCGTCCATGAGCAGCACGTCCGGGTCGTACGCGAGACTGCGGGCGATCGCCACCCGCTGCCGCATCCCGCCCGACAGCTCGTGCGGATGCCGGTTCTCGAACCCGGTCAGGCCGACCAGATCCAGGAACTCCCGTGCGCGTGCCGCCCGTTCGCGGCGCGGAACACCGGTGGCCTCCAGGCCGAACTCCACGTTGCCCTGCGCGGTGCGCCAGGGCAGCAGCGCGTACTGCTGGAAGACGATGCCGCGGTTCAGGCCGGGACCGGTCACGGGTTCGCCGTCGAGCAGGATCCGTCCGCCGGTGGGCCGGGCGAGGCCGGCCAGCAGATCCAGCAGGGTCGACTTGCCGCAGCCGCTGGGGCCGACCAGGACGACGAACTCACCCGCGGCGACCTCCAGGTCGATGCCGTCGACAGCCGTGAACTCCCTGGACCTCCGCGCCCCCGAACCCCCCTTCACCGGCGAGTCCTTGACGGTGAAGACCTTCCGCACGTCCTCGAACACGATCTTGGGTGTGGTGACAGCCATGGGATCAGCTCCCGCTCGTCGAGGCGGAGGGGGCCGGCGAGGAGGGCGTCGCGCCGCCCCGACCGGCCGCGTTGAACTCGTTGGTGTAGAGATCGCCCAGCGTGACCTGGCCCTTCCGGATGTCGCCGCGCTCGGTGAGCCAGTCGATCCAGAGCTGGAGCTCCTTGCCGGTGATCCGGCCCGACGTCTCGGCGACGCCGTAGGACCGCCAGAACTTCAGGGGCGCGGTGTCCTCGTTGCGTCCGCGCCTCTTCACGATCTCCGTCATCCGGGCGATGACCTCGGCGCGCGGAGTGGTGCGCGACCACTCGATGGCCCGCCCCACGGCCGTGACGAAGGTCCTGGCCGTGTCGGGGTTCTGCTTCAGGAAGCGTTCCGTCATCACGTAGGACCCGGCACTGAAGGCACCGAGCAGTTCGAAGTCCGTGAACAGCGGACGAATTCCCCCGGTCGCGAGTGCCTTGTCGCGCAGAATTCCGCCGAGCACGGCCACCTCGATCTGTCTCGCCCGCAGGGACTGCTCGGTGTTCACCGGCGGCACGACCAGCGGCTCGACTTTTTCGATCTCCGCCCGGGACAGACCGCCGCGCTGGAGATAGATGTCGAGCATGGCCTCCGCGTGCGCCCCGAGGGTGTTCATGCCGACTTTCTTGCCGGTCAGATCGCGGGCGGAGCGGATAGGGCTGTCCTTGAGGACGTAGTAGCCGTTGTAGGCGTCCTTGTCGGAGCCGTAATAGCTGATCACGGCCTTGACGGGGGTCTTGTTCGCGGCCAGTTTGACGACGGCTCCGTTGAATGCGCCGCCGAAGTCCGTCTGCCCGGTGGCAGCGGACTGGATGTCCTGAGGGCCGCTGATCGTGTTGCCGACCCACTCCAGCTTCACGTCCTCCAGGTAGCCGAGGTCCGCCGCCAGTTCCGGCAAGGTGACCTGTCCTGCCCACCCCTGGTACCGCAGCGTCCGGGTCTGTCCCTTGCCGGAGGCTCCGGTGGCGGTCGTGCCGCAGCTCACCGCCACCGCCGAGAGTCCGAGCAGGGTGAGGAACTGTCGTCGGTTCGACGCCGTCGTGGTCATGGGCATTCCTGTTCACGTTCGATGGAGTGGCTGCCGGAAAGGGTGCGCCGGGATTCAGGGAAAGGACGTGGAAGGCACCGAAGGGCGGGAAAGGGAGCCGAGGCCCCGGCATCCGGAGAAAAACCGGTGAGCCATCACGGTGACGCGGCGCGGCACGTCCACGGCGGGAAGAAGAGCAGGAGAAGGATGCCTGCCGGCGGATTTATCGGCCGGCGGCACAGATGGCGCTGGCTTGACGTCGGAGATCGACGTGCAGCCGCGCGGCGAGGTTCTCGGGCGTGCTCACGACCAAGAGACTCGCAGCGAAATCCGGACCCGTCAATGTCCTGTCCCGCTGCGTCTCGCATGGTGAATCAGGCGACATACGCGTGTCGTACGGCGTTCACAACCGGCCCGAAACACGGCGCCGGGAAAGGGTTTTCGCTCGGCCCGGCACTCGCCCGCCGAATGCGTTCACCGGGATATCGGGCTGGTGCGTCCGGATATCGAGCCCGTACGTGCGGCGAGCCGGGTCCCGGATCGCGCGGGAGCACGGGAACACACGGAAGACGCGGAACAGGTCCGGGGTGGACCGACACCCCGGACCTGCTGGACCGCGCTCGTGGGAGAGACCCCCGGAGGGGGCCGTGTGGTGCTCAGCCGCGCCGGTTGAAGGGCAGCCGGCCGAGGACCGCGGCCATGCCGCAGGTGTCGGTGAGCGCCGAGAACACCAGACCTCCGGCGATCCCCGCCGACAGCACCTGGAACGCCGGATGCACCAGCAGGCCGAGAACCAGACCGAGCAGCACCAGGGCGCCGGCGGTGAAGCGCACCTGGCGCTCCATCCCCCAGACGGCGCGCACCGGGCCGGGCGGGTGCTCGAGCGGGTGGCCGGCGGCGGCCCAGGCCCGGGTGCCGCCGGTGAGGCTCGCGGCGGTGATCCCGTGGGAGGCGAGCACCGCGACGCCCTTCTCGGAGCGGGCGCCGCCGGCGCACACCAGGAGCAGCGGTCCTCGCTCGGCGGCGTCCCGCAGGTCGGAGAGGTGGTCCTCGATGCGGTCCAGGGGGACGTTGACGGCGCCCGGCAAGCGACCGGAGGCGAACTCGCCGGGGGCACGGACGTCGACCACGTGCAGGTCGGGCAGTCGCGACCGTGCTTCGTCGACACTCGGGGTGCTGGAGATACTCATGGGGACCTGCCCTCGGCGGAGACGGGGAGCGGCCCCGCGTCATCGGCGGCAGGGCCGTTCCGGGGAGGCTAAGTGCCGCAGGGCCGCTCGGCCTCGTGCCGGACGGTATCGCCACGGGGTGGCCATGGCGCCGTCACGCCGCGGCAACAATCCGGGCCGACGGCCTCCGCGGCAATGGCCGGGACGCGGCTCAGGAGACCGGGCCGCGCTCCCGCGGGATCCTCTCTCCGGCCTCGATCGCGACGGGCAGCCGGTTCTCGGCCGGCGGCAGCGGGCAGGTCGCGAAGTCGGTGTAGGCGCACGGCAGGTTGGTGGCGCGGTTGAAGTCGAGCACGACCGTGCCGTCGGGCCCGGGCGCGGCCACCGTGACCTGGCGGTTGGCCGCGTACGTCGTGACGCCGGAGGTCTCGTCGGTGAACAGCACCGTGAGGCTGCCCGGCGTGTGCCCGTTGAACGCGGTCAGGCTCAGCTCGCGCCCCCGGAGCCGGAAGACGACACGGCCCGGAGCGTCGTACACGTGCCGAAGTCCCTCGACGGAGGCGCCGACCGTGGTCGGCTGCGGCTCGTCGAAGGCTTCGTAGCGGCCCGTGACGACCCAGCGGGGATCGGGCGCGTAGGCCGGCGTACCGGTGAACTCGACGCGCAGCGGGTGGTCGGGGTGGCGGGGCCGGACCACGTCGTGGCCGCCGCGCCTGGCGACCTCGATCACGGTGCCCTGCCAGACGGCGTCGACGCCGCCGCGCTCCGGGATGACGCCGAAGAGGTGCCTCCCTCGCACCACCGCGCCCTCGACGACGAGTTCGGTCCCCTCGTCGAGCTCCACGGTGACGCCCTCGGGCCCCGTCGACCAGCTGCCCGGGGCGCCGGGGACGCTCTGCGGCTCGGCGGAGAGCCAGTGCAGGCCGGTGATCGCGAGAAAGCCGTGCTCGGCGGCCAGCCGGGCGTCCTTGTCCCGGTGCCATTCCTCCCACTCGGCGGCGAAGCGCGCCGGATCGGGTGCGCCGGTGCGCCCGTCGATGTCGTCGTCGACGGTCTCGCGGGCCTCGGGGATGTCACGGACGCTCATGCGTCGCCTCCTGCTGCGGTGGTGGTGTGCTCGGGGCGGCCCGTCCATCGCGGCGGGCCGGAGCCCCGAAGGCAGGGACCGGCACGGCAGGAGGGACGGACCGTGGGGCAGGACGAGGCCGTCGGGGAGGCGCCCAGGAGCCCTACGGGGCGAGCGCGTCGGTGTCCGGACGCCGGGTCGAGGCCTCGGTGTCAGCCGGAACAGGCCATGGTCGTGACGCGCACGTAGTCCACGTGTCGACGCATCACGAGCAGGCTCATGAGTTCAGGAAAGCACAACTCCCGTACGCCGCACCAGTGATCACCCCCATCGCCCCGGACCGAGCCCCGCACGGTGCCGTGCCGGGGAACCGTCGCCGCACGGGGCCCCGCCGTCCGCGGGGATCTCCGTGACGGGTCGACCCGCGGCACCGCGTACGCCTCGCTGAGGAGTCTCGGACGGCCGCGTAGCACTTGAGGAGGACCCTCGCGCCCGTACCGAGAGGGACATTGCGGCCGATGAGGAACCCGCGCCCGCTGCCCACGTCTTGACCCTCGCGCCGGCTCGATCGTCGAGTCGGCATGAGGAGGTTCTGATGGCAGGTCAGGTGAGTGTGAGGCCGGCGAAGGCGTCCGCGCCCGAGTACCAAGGGGCTCTGGGGTCACTGTCGGTGAACGCCTCCCTGCCCGAGGTGCTCGCCCGGGGCGTGCGGGAGCTGCGGGCGGCGGAGCGGTCCGGCGATCTCCGGGAGGCGGCGCGCTGCGGTCTGGCCGTGGCGGAGGCGTGCCGCAGGCTCGGGCGGATCGGGGAGGCCGACCGGGCGTGGAAGGCGAGCTACCGGGCGGCGCGTTCGGCGGGCCACGAAGGTGCGATGGCCTGGGCCCTGTGGAGCGGCGGCACGCTGGCCCGGCAGCGCGGTGCGCTCAGGCTGGCGTACCGGTTGCTGAACCTGGCGGCCGAGGCGGGCGAGCGGGGCGGGGACGTCGTCGTGCGGGGCTACTCGCTCGCGGGGCTCGCCGAGACCGGGCGCATCCAGGGCGACTACGAGGCCGTGGGAAGGCTGCACGAGCAACTGCTGGCCGAGGCCCGCCGCCGAGGCGAGGCCCGGCACACGGTGTGGGCGCTGGAGGGCATCGCGCAGATGCACCGCAACACCGGCCGCTACGACGACGCCCTGGCCCTGTTCGAGGAGGCGGCCGAGACGGCGTCGCGCGCCGAGGACCGGCGCGGGTGGGCGTGGGCGCTGCGGGGCATCGCCGACGTGGTGTCCGTACGCGACGGGGACGCGGAGCGCGCCCTGGCCCTGCTGTCGCGGGCGGAGGAGGCGTGCCGGGAGATATCGCTGTCCAGCGCGCTCGCCTACAACCACAAGATGCGCGGCAACGTGCTCTACCGGGCGGGTCGGTACGAGCAGGCCCGTGAGCTGTACGCGCTGGCGCTGGAGGAGTTCCGTGAGATGGACGAGCCGCGCGGGACGGCGCTGTCGCGGCTGGGACTCGCCAAGGCCGGTGCCCGGCTGGGCCGCGACGCCGGGGACACCGCCGCGGAGCTGACCGAACTGCGCTCCACGCTGGACCGCATCGGGCTGCGGCACGCCCGGGACATGGTGGACAAGGCCGCGGCCGAGCTGGGGGTCGGGCCGCTGCTGGACCACGCCGGGGACGGGCCGGGGGTGGCCGGGCCGATCCTGCCGGCGGTCGGGGTGGAGGCCCTGCGGACGGCCGACCCGGAGGGGCTGCGATGACCGCCCTGCCGACGTCCGCCGCACCCGTCCGCCCGCCCTCCGGCCTCCCCGGTCCCGCGGCCGCGGCCTCGCCGCGCACCCCTCGTGGTCACGACGCCTCGGCGACCGACGTCCTGGAGCGATGCCGGGAACTGGTCCGGCCCGCACTGGTGGAGGCGGTGGGCCGGCTGCATCCCTGGACGGGGGAGATGGCGGCGTACGCGCTGGGCTGGGCCGACACGGCCGGGACCCCGGACCCCGGCGGCTCCGAGGGCAAGGGCGTGCGGCAGGCGCTCGCCGTGCTCGGTGCCGAAGCCGCCGGGGCGGACGGCGCCGACGCCGTGCCGGGCGCCGTGGCCGTCGAACTCGTGCACACCTTCTCCCTGCTCCACGACGACATCATGGACGGCGACGCCCTGCGCCGGCAGCGCCCGGCGGTGTGGAAGGCGTACGGGACGGGGCCGGCCGTCCTGGCCGGCGACGCGCTCCACGCCCAGGCCGTGGCGAGCCTGGCCGAGGCACCGGGCCCCCACGCGGCAGCCGCGGTCCGATGCCTCTGCCGGACGCTGAACGCGCTGGTGTCCGGCCAGGCGGAGGACCTGCGCTTCGAGGACCGCCCCTGGTCAGGTCCCGGCGCGGTCGTGCCGGAGCGGTACCGGTCGATGGCCGAGCACAAGACGGGCGCGCTGCTGGGTGGCGCGATCGCGCTCGGCGCGGTCCTCGGCGGCGCCCCGGACCGGACCGTGACCGCGCTCGAACGCGCCGGACGCCATCTCGGCCTCGCCTTCCAGGCGGTGGACGACATCCTCGGCATCTGGGGCGACCCGGCGGTGACCGGCAAACCCGTCCACGCCGACCTGCGCCGGGGCAAGAAGACCTACCCGGTCCTCGCCGCACTGGCAGGCGGCGGCAGGGCCGCGCGGGAACTCGCCTCGCGCCTCGACTCCGCCCGGCGGATCGACGGCGAGACCGCCGCGCACGTCGCGGCCCTCGTGGAGGAGGCAGGCGGCTGGACCGCGACCCGCGAGGAAGCCCGCCGGCAGCTGGACACCGCTCGCCGCGCACTGCGGGGCGCGCCGCTGACGCACACGGCCGCGCAGGAACTGGACGCGCTGTTCACCCACCTGCTCGACCGCACCCGGTGACGCGCGCCGCCCCGGCCGGCCGGCGGCCTCCGGGCACGGCGGCGGTCCTCCCGCGCGGCGTCCCCGTGGCGTCCGCGGAGCGCGGCACGCTCACGACGGTGGTCCCTCCTGTGGGGGCCGGTCCGGCGAAGGCGTGGCAAGGCGGTGGGAGGAGCGTCCGCCGATGCCCTGGTGGTCGGCCTGCGCCGCGATGGCCAGGCGGTTCGGGTCGGTGAACTCCCGCTCGGCCGCCTCCTGCAGGAGGAGCAGCTGCGTGCGCACGGCGGGGTGCTGGGGCGGCGGCAGGGCTTCGAGCAGGCCCTCCAGCATCGCCCGGAGCCTCCGGCAGATCTGCACGGAGGAACCTCCGTAGTCGCGGATCTCGCAGACGGCGAGCTCGAGGTAGTCGTCCCAGTCCCGGCCCGGGAGCACGACCCGGGGGTTCCCGTCACGATCGGCCAGGACGTGGCGTCCGGGGAGCCGTGTGGTGCCGACCGTGTGCAGGAAGGACTCGATGTAGTTGATGACCTGCACCGCGGTCGTGGGGTCGTTCACCGCGGGGGAGAGGGCCCTGATCGCGATGTCGACGAGGATCCTCAGCGCGAAGGCGGGATCCTGTTCGATCGTGCGCTCGGCCCCGAGGGCGACGAAACCGGTCACCCGCTCCGGGGCGGGTCCGGAGGTGTCCCCGTGCACCTCCACCAGTACGGTGCCGGGCGGTACGAAGTCCCCGATCAGCCGCGTCACCACGAAGACGCAGTCGTGGCGCGCCGCCTCGGTGACCAGACCGGGTACGTCGAACGCCTGGATGGCGCCCCCGCGCACGGCACGCACATGCGTCACCGGACCGACGGACGGCACCGCCCTGTCTTCACGGGGCGCGGCGCCCCGGATCGCCCTGGCGCCCTCGGTGAAGACCGTCTCCCCCAGGCGCGTGACCAACTCCGCGATGGCCACCGGCCGGAGGCTGTGGGTGAACCGGTTGAGGTAGATGAGCAGGAGCACCAGGCTGACCGCCACCGCCGCGCCGGCCAGGGTGACCCCCAGGTCGGGGACCGATGCGGATTCGACGCTGCGCAGCAGGGAGAAGGCGAACGCGAAGGTCCCCGTGAAGGTCGCGAGAACCGCCTTCTGCAGCCGGTCCCGGTACCACAGGCGCATGTAACGGGGAGAGAGGGTGTTCGTGGCCTGCTGCACCACCAGCACGCCGATGGTGACGACGAACCCGAGCAGCGCCACCATCGCTCCCACGATGGCGGCCAGCACGCCGCTCGCCGTCGTGGCGGAGTAGTGCCAGCCGCTCGGCGGCCAGTCGGCGCTGTCCGCGGCGAGGGCGAGCTCGGCGAGCACGACGCCGAGGAGGAGTCCGAGCATCGGCACGATCCACAGGCTGGACTTGGCGTACTGCCGCAACCTGAACCGGGCCGCCCAGGACGTCATGACACCACGCCCCCTTCACGGGAGGAGTCAGGTGCCCTCGGGGCACGACGAGACGGCGGGCGACCTCTCGGGGGCCGCCTCCACCTCACGGTAGGGCGATTCCCGGACCTGCGCAGCGGCAGTACCGCCGTCCACCGTGCCGTCCGCTCGCCAGGACGGACCGACCTCACCGGCCTAAGCTGATCGCGTGCCGTCCGGTCCACCCCGCCCGCGGAGTGCAGGTCAGCCCCGGGAGTGGTCGACCGGGGCTGAAAGGGGCCCACGATGGACGACTACCCCCTGATCGAGAACCACGGCCTGATCGGTGATCTGCAGACCGCGGCCCTCGTGACGACCGATGCGACGATCGACTGGTTCTGCTGTCCCCGGTTCGACTCGCCCAGCGTCTTCGGCTCTCTGCTCGACCGCCGTAAGGGGGGCCACTTCACCGTGCGGCCGGTCGCGGACACGTACACGACCAAACAGCTCTACCACCCGGACACGGCCGTTCTGGTGACGCGCTTCATGACGGAGGCCGGGGCCGGCGAGGTCGTCGACTTCATGCCGGTGACCGGAACCACCGCGACGGACCGGCACCGTATCGTCCGCATGCTCCGCTGCGTACGCGGCAGCATGACGTTCGAGGGGGAGATCGCTCCGCGCTTCGACTACGGCCGTAAGCCGCACGAACTGCACCTGACGGAGCACGGGGCCCTGTTCACCTCGGAAGACCTGGATCTCGCCGTCCACCCCGTCCGCGAGCCCCAGGACGCGCGGCTCATGAGCATTCTCCCGGGCGACCACGACGACCTGCGCTTCTCCCTGAGCCTGCGGGCGGGACAGCAGCGCGGCCTGGTCATGGAATCCGCCCCCGACGGGCCTCCGCACGAGGTCCGCCCGGAGGAGTTCGAGCGGCTCTTCCACGAGACGGTCCGCTTCTGGCGGTCCTGGCTCGGGCAGTCCACCTACTCCGGCCGCTGGCGCGAGGCCGTGGAACGCTCGGCCGTGACCCTGAAGCTCATGACCTACGCGCCGACCGGCGCCCTGGTCGCCGCGCCCACGGCCGGGCTGCCCGAGCAACTCGGCGGCGAGCGCAACTGGGACTACCGGTTCACCTGGATCCGCGACGCCTCGTTCTCGGTGTACGCCCTGCTGGGCCTGGGGTTCACGGAGGAGGCGGCCGCGTTCATCAACTGGCTGCACGACCGCGTGAAGCAGGACGCCGGCCAGAGGAACGGCTCCGGACCGCTGAACATCATGTACCGGGTCGACGGCTCCGCCGACCTGGTCGAGGAGACCCTGGACCACTGGGAGGGATACCGCGGCTCCGCTCCGGTCCGCATCGGCAACGGCGCGGCGACCCAGCTCCAGCTGGACATCTACGGTGAGGCGCTCGACAGCATCTACTTCGCGCACGAGCATGGCATGCATCTCGACCACGGGGGCTGGAAGGCCCTGCACACCCTGCTCGACTGGCTGGTCGATCACTGGGACCAGCCGGGCGAGGGGCTCTGGGAGACGCGCGGCGGCCGGAAGGACTTCACCTACGGCCGCGTGATGTCCTGGGTGGCGTTCGACCGGGCACTGCGGATCGCCACCGACGACGGCCGTCCGGCCGCCGGCGGGCGTTGGGTGGACGCGCGGGACGAGATCTACGCACAGGTGTACGACCGCGGGTGGGACGCGGGGAAGCGGGCCTTCGTGCAGCACTACGGTGACGACGTTCTCGACTCCTCCCTGCTGCGCATGCCGACGGTGGGCTTCATCACGCCGGAGGACCCGATGTGGAAGTCGACCCTGGACGCGATGGAGCGCGAGCTGGTCAGCGACAGCCTCGTCTACCGCTACAACCCCGAGGCGTCCCCCGACGGGCTGCGCGGCTCCGAGGGAACCTTCTCCCTCTGCACCTTCATGTACGTCGACGCCCTGGCCCGGGCCGGACGCACCGACATGGCCCGGCTGGTCCTGGAGAAGATGCTCACCTACGCCAACCACCTGGGCCTGTACTCCGAGGAGATCGACCTGACCGGACGCCAGCTGGGCAACTTCCCGCAGGCGTTCACCCACCTGGCGCTGATCGACGCGGCGATCACCCTCGACTCGATGCTGTAGACGCGCGGCGGCCCCGGGCCGGGGCCGCCGAGGCGCGTCTCACCGAGGCGTGGTGGTGGGCGCCGGTCCGAGGAGGACGACGGTGTCACCCTCCCGCGGCACGGTCTCCTGCCGCTCCGTGACGGGATCCAGCCGGTGGTCGGCCCGCACCACGAAGAGGGTGTCGTACTCCGGTGCCGTCGGTGCGCCGGCCGGCTGCACCGTGAACCGGGCACCTCGCCCGTAGCGCTCCGCGAGGACGTGCCGGACCAGCGAGCTGCCGAAGAGGATGTCGCCGCCGGTGTACGGAGCCACCACGCCGTGGCTGTCGTGCGGCGGCCCGACCCGGTAGACGGGCCCTTCGACGTTGTCCTGCATCACGATCGACGCGAGCGCGTTGAAGTCGTCGTCGTCGGTGGCCAGGAAGACGGCCGTCACACCTTCCAGCCGCGCCCCGGGGTTGATGGCCGTGGCCAGCAGATCGCCCTTGGCCAGGTCGAGGCCCGCTGACCTGATCCTTTCCCGCTCCTCGTCGAGTCCGGCCCACATCAGCACGTCGAGACCGGCGGTCCGCAGGGCCCGTCCCAGGTCGACCACCCACGGCTCGCCGCCCACCAGGAGGACGCGCCGGCCCTCCTCCTTGACCACGCCGAGGCGCCTCGCCATCGGCGCCGCCGTCAGGGAGTACAGCAGGACGGTGCCCACGATCACCAGGAAGGTGACCGGGAGGATCTTCGCCGCCCCGGCCACCCCCCGCTCGACCAGGCCGGCGGAGAAGGCCGACGCCGTCGCCGCCGCGACGATGCCGCGTGGGTCCATCCACCCGATGAAGGCGCGCTCCCCCCGTGTGAGGTCCGTGTGCGCGGCGGCGCCGAAGGCCACGAGCGGTCGGAGCACCAGGACGAGGATCGCGATCAGGCCGAGCGCCGGAAGGAGCACCGGAACGAGGGACGCCGGCGTGACGGTGGAGGAGATGGAGATGAACAGCAGTCCGATGATCAGCTGGACCAGGGTCTCGAAGAACGGCCGGCGCGAGGGCATGTCGAAGCCGCGGATGTTGGCCACGGCGAGCCCCGCCACGATCGCGGCGATGAGTCCCGTGTCGTCCCGCAGGACGTCGCAGCACGCCGATACGCCGATCACGACGGCGAGTTGCGCGAGCGTGCCCAGGGTCTCGCCGAGTCGCAGGGTGCGCAGGGTGAACCACAGCAGCGCGGTTCCCACCACCCCGCCCGCAAGCCCGAAGGCGAGACTGATGGCGAACTGGCCCAGCTGGTAGCCCCGGCCGATGTCGATCTGGTGCGACGAGGCGACCGCGTGGAAGGTGAGGGCGCCGAGGATGGCGCCGATCGGGTCGGTCAGCGTCCCCTCCCAGATCAGGATGCGCCGCACCTTGTCGCTCGGCCGCACGAAATCGAGGATCGGCCCCACGACCGTGGGCCCCGAGACGACGAGGATCATGCCGAGCATCGCGGCCACCCGCAGGGGCATGTCGAACATCGCCGGGGCCACCGTCCCGGTGACGAGGAAGGTGAGCAGCACGCCGTACACGAGCAGCCTGCCCACGATCCCCCGCGTGTGGTGGGCGAGCTTGCGCAGGTCGAGTCCTAGACCGGCGTCGTAGAGGATCACCGCGACGGACAGCGACACCAGGTTCGAGAAGTCCGGCCCGAGCAGCTTGTCCGGGTGGACGATCTCCGTCAGCCACCCAGCGGTGAACCCGACGGGAAGCAGGATGATCAGGGCGGGGACGCGCAGTTTGCTCGCCAGGATCTGCGAGCCGGTGGCGAGCACCACCGTCAGGGCGAGTCCGAGAAGGATCTCGTCGTCGGTCACAGCGGCTTCCTCCCTCGGGGGCCGGGCGCGTACGGGGCCGGACTGGGCACGTGCGGGCGATCAGCCGTCGCGTACCGCTCCGTCGCCGGCGGTGCCGCCTCCTCCGCGCAGTTCGGCGTCGGTGAGCTCCGCCAGCTCGCCGCGGGCGTCCAGCCAGTAGAGGAGGACCACGGCCGGCACGACGACCACCAGGGCCACCAGGGTGACGATCGACAGCCACGTCAGGGTGGAGGGCGCGCCCGCGGCGTCGGCCACGGTCAGCGAGGTGGGGAGCAGGTAGGGCCGCTGGGCCATGCCCCAGGCGACGACGGCGGACGCGACGACTCCGACCGCCGTGACGCGCACCCACGTTCCCGGCGTCCGCAGGAGCAGCCAGGCGGTCGCGAGAGCGGCCGCTCCGGCCACGACGACGAACAGCAGCCCCAGGCCGCGGGTGAGTCCGTGCCAGACGTAGGGGGAGTCCTCGTGGGTGACGAACCCGGTGACCACCGCGAGGACCGTGAGCACGGCGAGACTGCCCAGCGCCCGCCGCCTGAAGTAGCCGACCAGATCGGGCGCGTCGAACCTGCGGGCGTCCCCGGCGAGGAACACCGCACCGAGGAAGGCCGTGGTCGCGATGGCGACCAGTCCGAACACGATGGAGGTCGGTCCGGTCCAGACGTCCGCCGAGGCCTCCGTGCCGGGAGCCACGCGTTCCGAGGCGACCCCGCCCACGGCGGCACCGAGGAAGAACGGCGTGACGACCGAGGCCACGGCGAACACGGCACCGTACAGCCGTCGGCCGGCGAGCCGCCGGGAGGGTTTGCGCAGGGCGAAGCCGGCGCCCCGCAGGACCATGCCGACGACGGCCAGGGCCAACGGGAGCCACATCGCGGAGAACACGGTCTGGAACAGGACGGGGAAGCCGGTCCACATGATGACGAGGACGAAGATCAGCCAGACGTTGTTCACCTCCCAGACGGGAGCCATGGCGTGGTCGACGAGCCACCGGGGACGCCGTCCGCGTTCCGTCCCTCCGGCCGTCAGGTCCCAGAAGCCCGCCCCGTAGTCCGTGCCCCCCGCGCAGGCGTACGCGGTCACGGCCAGGAGCAGCACCACGGCGATGAGGTCGGCCATCACGGGCGGTCACCCCCGGGGCCGGCGGGCACGTCGTTCGCGGACACGGAGGCGCGCGGCCCGTACGGGAGGTCGTCCTCAGGAGCGGATTCCCTGCTCGCCGCGGCCCGCTGCTCGTCGGCGAGCCGCCACCGCGTGCGCATCTTCAGCAGGATGACGACGAACGAGCCGAAGAGGAACACGTACACCACCATCACCACGCCGAGCATGATCCACAGGCTGGTGGAGCGGGTCGACGTCACGGCCTCGGCGACCCGCATGTTCTGGTAGACGATCCAGGGCTGGCGCCCCACCTCGGTGGCGATCCAGCCGCACTCGACGGCCACCACGGAGGCGACCCCGGCACCGGCCGCGGAGCGGTAGAACCACGGCGAGGCGGGCAGCCGGCGGTGCCGCAGCCAGACGAACCCGTACCAGAGGGCGAGCAGCACCAGCACCGACCCGATGACGACCATGAGGTCGAAGGCCCAGTGGGCGATGGTCGCCTGCGTCGCGGTGGGGCGCTCGTCCGCGGGGACGGAGGTCAGTCCCACCACCTCGGTGTTCGGGCTGAAGCCGGCCAGCACCGAGTCGAGCAGGGGGATCTTGATGCCGCCCGAGACGGTCCCGTCCTCGTTCAGTCTCCCGAAGAGGTACTCCGGTACACGGGTGTCGGTCTTCCAGACGATCTCCAGCGCGGCGAACTTCACCGGCTGCTTGTGGAACACCGACCGGGCGATGGAGTCGCCGAGGACGAACTGCACCGGCGCGGCGACGGCGGCGATGGTGAACGGAATGGCGAAGCCGAGCCGGTGGTAGTGGTCCCGGCGGCCGCGCAGCCAGCCCATGGCGTAGACACCGGACACCATGAAGCCCGCGGTGAGCACCATCGCCACGACGAAGTGCCAGTACTGCGGCCCGAACATGGGCGTGAAGATCGCCTTCCAGACGTTCACGTCGACCGGGTTGCCCTCCGAGTCGAGCGAGAAGCCCCGGGGGGTGTTCATCCAGGAATTGGCTGCCAGGATGCCGAACGCCCCGAGCAGCGCGACGAACGGCAGGGGCAGCCCGAGGAGGAAGTGCGTCCGCGGCTTCAGCCGCCGCCATCCGTACAGGTAGATGGCGATGAGCACGGCCTCCAGGAAGAAGGCCCAGGCCTCGACGCCGAATCCGACACCGAAGACATCACCCCACCGCCCCATCAGGCCCGGCCACAACAGGCCGAACTCGAACGACAGCACCGTGCCGGTGACGATGCCGAGGGCGAACTGCACCGCCATGACGGCCGACCAGCGCCGTGCCAGGAGCAGTGCCGTGGCGTCCTTGCGGCGCAGCCCGCGGTAGTGCATGACCAGGGTGATGAGGGGAAACGCCACGCCGAGGGGCACGAGGATGATGTGGGACGCCAGGGTGAAGGCCATGAGTTCCCGGGCCGGCAGGAGCTGGGCCGGGGCATCCGCCAGCAGGTGGAGCGAGGTGGACATGCGAGCCTTCGCTGTTCGTGGACGTGACGGGCCGGGAGCAGGTCATCCGCCCGTGGCGAAACCCGGGAAGAGCGTCATGCCGCCGTCGACGTAGAGAGTCGTTCCCACCACGTAGTCCATGAGGTCGGAGGCGAGAGCGACAACGGCGTGGGCGATGTCCTCCGGGTCGCCGATCCGGTCGTACGGGATCAGCCTCAGGAGGTCCTCCCGCGCTTCGGGCGTCTCCCAGGCCGAGCGGTTGATCGGCGTCTTGATCGCCCCCGGTGCGACCGCGTTCACCCGGATCCGGTCCGGCGCGAGCTCCTGGGCCAGGGTCTGCATCATCATCTGCACGCCGCCCTTGGAGGACGCGTAGTTCACGTGACCGGCCCAGGGGATGACCTGGTGCACCGAACTCATGCAGATGATCTTCCCGGCGGAGCGGGAGACCTCGGGGACCACGCCCCGGCGCCGGAACTCCTTGGTCGCCTCGCGGGCACACAGGAACTGACCGGTGAGATTGACGTCGATGACTTTCTGCCACTGCGCGAGGGTCATCTCCGTGAGCCGGGCGTCACGTTGCAGTCCCGCGTTGGCGACCAGGATGTCGATGGTCCCGAATTCCTCGACCATCCGGTCCGTCATGGCGACGACCTGGTCCTCCTGGGACACGTCGGCCTCGTACGCCGCGGCGCGCACGCCGAACGAGACGATCTCCTCGACCACCGCCTCGGCGGCCTCGCGACCCGCCACGTAGTTCACGACCACGTCGGCGCCGGCTCGTCCCAGGCCGATCGCCGTCGCCTTGCCGATCCCCGAGTTGGCACCGGTGACCAGAGCCTTCTGGCCGTGGAGCAAACGTGCCGGGATCACACTCTGCGGTGCCCCCGCGGTCGAATCCATACCGTCGTGCCTCCTCGCTGCGCGCGGCCGCGCCGTGCCCGGCGGCAGCTCGGCCGGGCAGGGACACGCAACCATCGGATGCGGCGGCCGGCACCTTTCGGGGGTCCCCACTGGGCCGTTGGGCCGAGGAGCTTCCTCCCAACGGAGGAACGGAGGAACGGAGGAACGAACGGACGGACGGGCCGGGCGCCGGCGGACCGACGGCCGGCCGGCGGTCTCAGCCCAGCCGGGCGAGGAGATGGTCGCCGACCCGCAGGGCATTGGCGATGGCCGTCAGCGACGGGTTGACCGCCCCGATGCTCGGGAAGAAGCTCGTGTCCACCACGTACAGGTTGTCGACGTCGTGGGCCCTGCAGTTCACGTCCAGCGCGGAGTCCGCGGGATCGGTGCCGAAGCGCACGGTGCCCGCCTGGTGCGCCGTCGCCCCGATCGGCATGCCCTTGTGCAGATAGATGCTGCGGGACAGCAGATGGTGCTCGTGCATGCCCAGGTGGCCCAGCATGCCCTGCAGCTTGTGCCTCAGGCGCTGCAGGCCCTCGACGTTGTTCTTCTCGTCGAGAGCGAGCCGGATGCGGGCGTCGCCGTCGAGGGTGACCCGGTTCTCCGCCAGGGGCAGGTCCTCACCGCACAGCCAGAAGTCGACGGCGTGATGCGCCAGGACCTCGAACGGCATGTCCGGTGTCACCGCACCGGCCCACCGGGGGGCCTCGCCGTGGATCTGCTCGGCGTCCGACTTGCCCAGCATCTGGATGCCGCCCAGCGGGAAGTCCCAGTCGTCCGCGCCGAGGTACCAGTCGTTGAGGGCGAGGGTCTTCTGGAACCGGGTGGGATTGGGTTCCTTGGACACAGCCATCAGGGCGAGGTTGTTGTGACGCATGTAGAACCGGCCGACCACGTCGGAGCTGTTCGCGAGGCCACCGGGATGGTGTTCGTTCGCGGAGGCCAGCAGCAGGGCCGCGGAGTTCACCGCACCGCAGGACACGACCACCACGTCCGCCGAGAACCGGACCTCCGAACCGTCCGCCAGACGTCCGACCACCGCACTGATCCTGCGACCTCGGTCGTCGGTCTCCAGGCGGACCACCTGGGTGTGCGTCACCATCTCGACGTTGGGGTGCTTGAGAGCCGGCTCGACGCAGATCACCTCGGCGTCGGACTTGCCGCGCACCAGGCACGGGAAGCCGTCGACCCGGTCGCAGCGGATGCAGACGCTCGCATGGGTGGCCCGCCCGCCGTCCTCCTGAGTGAGATCGACACCGATCGGCAGGTGGAACGGGTGCAGGCCGCGCTTCTCGAGGTCGTCGCTCAACTGCTGGATACGCGGCTCGTGCTCCACCGGCGGACGAGCGTACTGCGCGCTCACCGGCCCCTCGCCGGGATCCTCACCGTGCCGTCCGTGGACGAGGTAGAGGTGCTCGGCCTGCGTGTAGTACGGCTCCAGATCCTCGTACCGGATCGGCCAGGCGGGCGAGAGGCCGCCGTGGTGGCGGATCTCGCCGAAGTCCTCGGGGCGCAGCCGGAAGAGGGCGGCGCCGTAGAACTTCGTGTTGCCGCCGACGTAGTAGTTGACCTCGGGCGGGAACTCGGTGCCGTTCTTGTCCAGCCAGAATTCCGGCGCCCGGTACTTGCCCTTGACGAACACGGCCGTCGAGTCCCAGTTGTCCCGCTCGCGCGGCAGGTGTCCGCCGCGTTCGATCAGGAGGACGCGCTTCCCCGACGGGGCGAGACGGTGGGCGAGCGATCCTCCGCCGGCGCCGGTGCCGATGATGATGACGTCGTAGTGAGGGGCGTCGCCCACGGCGACCACCGTCCTTGGGATCGTGGGCCCCGACCTGGTGTCAGGCGCCTGGTGCCCCGCTGGGCGAAGGCCCGGCGGTCCCACCTCCCTCGAACGTATCCGCCCTCCCCGTGGACGGCGACCGGAGCGGCGGTCCCGGCGCGCGTCCCGTCACAGCACCGCGATCGGGTTCACGGGCGACCCCGTGCCCCCGGTCAGCCGCAGGGGGGCGACCACGCACAGGAAACTCCAGCGCCCGGCCTGCGCGCAGACCGGGACGAGGTCCTCGAACCGCAGGTAGTCCATCAGGTGGATGCCCATGGCCTGGACGGCCAGGACGTGCACGGGGAAGGCGATGTCCGCCACCGCGCTGGGCGCGGTGTCGTTGTTGCCGTCCCCGCCCAGGACGGTGACCTCGCGCTCGGCCAGGAACGCCATGGCCGTCGGGTGCAGACCCACCCGTGCCCCGGCCGAGTTCCACGGCCCGAGTTCGGCGCGCCGAAGGCGATGCCCCGTCCGCACGAACAGCAGGTCTCCCGGCCCGACGCGGACCCCTTGCGCGGTCTCGGCGGCCGCCAGGTCCTCCGAGGTCACATGGTCGCCCGGTTCCAGCCAGGGCACGCCACGCAGCCGCGGGACGTCCAGCAGCACACCCCGGCCGACGATGCCGTCGCGGACCACGTCCACGGAGAGCGCACGGGCGCCTTCGGCCGTCACGGTGCTCGCGGGCACTCCGCCGTAGAGCTCCCCGTCGAGCACCACGTGACAGAGGGCGTCGAGATGGCTGTCCGCGTCCCCGTGGACGTTCATGGCGAAGCGGTCCGTGGCGAAGTGCAGTCCGTCCGAGCCGAGATCGGCCGGGCCCGGTCCGGTCATCCGGTGCACGGCGGGCTCGGGGTCGTCAGGACCCGGCGCGGTCTCGATCGGAGCCGCCAGCGACACGCTGCGTCCGAGGCGGACTTCCCCGACGGCCGCCGCCACCCGTTCCGGGGTCAGATGGCGCAGTGCGCCGCACCTGTCCCCGCCGCCCGCCGGCCCCGCTGCCCCGTCGCGGAGGCGCTCGTGGAGGACCCGGAAATCGTGCGCGGTCATGTCGCCCGCCCTCGACGGCTCCACGGACGGTGTCACGCGTACCCCCAAGGGCTCAGCCCCCACCGGAGCACGTGGGTCGCGCCCGGCCGCAGGACGGTGAGGTCCGTGCCGCTGCGGAAGGCGTCCGGTGGACAGGACATCGCCTCCACGGCCACGCCTCGTCGCCGCCGTTCGGGTTCGGCCAGGGTGTCGCCCGTGTACACCTGCACGTAGCGGGTCCCCTCGCCGAGCCAGAGATCGACGCCACGCAGTCCGGAGGGGTGTGCCAGCCGCACGGTCGCCCGGCCGTCGTGGGCGCGGTCGAGTCCGGTGAAGGCGGTGTCCAGCCGCAGGTCGCCGATGGGGCGGGCGGCGCGGAAGTCGTACGGGGTGCCGTCGACGGGCTCCCGGCCGACGGGCAGGCCCCGGTCGTCGGTCCGCAGCAGGTACCGGGCGGGAACGGTCAGCACGGTGCTGTCGACGAGATCGGTGCCGACCGTGAGATAGGGATGCTGGCCCACACCGTAAGGCGCGGGCTCGGTACCGGTGTTGGTGGCCCACACCGCCGTCCTGAGCCCGTCGGGTCCCAGCCGGTACTCGACCCGGACGTCGAGGAGGAACGGATATCCGGGCTGGGGGCAGAGCGTCGTGCCGAGGAGCACCGAGTCGTCGGTGCGGGCCAGCAGCTTCCACAGGGTCCAGCGCAGGAGTCCGTGGATCGCGTTGCTCTTCTCCACCTCGGTCAGGGGGAGTTGGAGCGTCCTGCCGCCGAAGTCGTAGCGCCCGCCACCCACCCGGTTCGGCCACGGGACGAGCAGTTGCCCCCGCCCGCCCGTGATGGTGGACCCCGTGGAGAACCCGTCGAGCAGCGGTCGTCCGTCCACGACGTAGCAGCGCAGGGCGCCGCCCAGCTGGACCACTTCGGCGCTCTGCGCTCCGCGGACCAACCGCCACGACGCGCCTGTGGGGTCGGCGGGCGCGGCAGAGCCTTCGCGGACGACGGCGTGCGGGGCCCGCTCCGCGTGCGGCCCTTCCTCAGGTGTCCCGACAGCGGCTGCCCGGCCCATCAGCGACAGCGTGGCGGTGACGACGGCCTCCGGAGGCTGGTCGATCTCCACCACCAGCGGGTGCTCGTCCGGCTCCGGCTCCTGGAGGTCCGCGAGCTGGCTGTCCAGCAGGTCCGCCGGGAAGAAGTGCCCGTGCCGCCCGGCCAGCCGGGCGCGCAGCAGCTCGGGCGAGCCGTGCAGGTACACCAGAAGAGCGTCGGTGCGCCCTGCCAGCAGCTTGTCGCGGTAGTCGCGCTTGAGCGCCGAGCAGGCCACGACGGCCCGCCGGCCGGCCGCGGTCGCCCGGTCCATCCACTCCGAGATCGCTTCGAGCCACGGCCACCGGTCGCTGTCCGTGAGGGCATGGCCGGCGGCCATCTTGGCGCGGTCGGCCTCGGAGTGGAACTCGTCCGCGTCCCGGAACCCCCAGCCCAGACGCTCGGCGAGCAGACGGCCCACCGTCGACTTGCCCGCCCCGGCGACACCGACGACGAGAACCAGCCGCGGCGGCTCCCCAGTCACTTCTTCGGGGGCCATGGACGGCCGGCCTCGACGGCGGCGCGCACCGGCCGACCGCCACCGGATGTATCCCCTCGGCGGCCGGGTGCACTCGGGTGCGCCGTCCTGACAGGCTCCTCCACGTGCTCCTCCACCTCGTCTGCCCGCCGGGACGTCCCCGTCCGGCGGGTCGGATACCTCCAATCTGACCCGCGTCGTCCCCCGGCGCACGTCGGCGGGACGGGAAGGCCCGTGCCGCCGCTCCGGCAGACCGACCCCACGTCCGTACGGCGTCTTTCCGCCCGGAATCGCGCGGTTCACGGCTGGCAGACCTTTGCCATGGCGAGGACTTGCCGCCATGAGGCCTTCACGGCGGCGATCACCGGTCGATAGACCCTTGGCATGTCCTCCCCCTCTCGCTTCTCCGCCTTCCGGCGCAGGCGTTGGCAGCTGATCTCGGTGGCCACCGCTGTGCCCCTGCTGGCCTCGGGGCTCGTCGTCCTGCAGGCACCCGCGCAGGCCGCCCCGGTCAAGCCCACCGTTCCCGCCAAGCCCTCGGCGACCCACCGGGTCACTCTGGTCACCGGCGACGTCGTCACGGTCACCACCATGGCCGACGGCAAGCAGGCCGCCGAGGTCGACCGGCCGGACAGCGCCGTCGGCGGCGTCAAGATCCAGCAGATCAAGGGCGACCTGTTCGTCATACCGGACGAGGCCGCACCGCTCCTGGGCGCGGCCAAGCTGGACCGGCGGCTGTTCAACGTCACCGACCTGATCGAGATGGGGTACGACGACGCGAAGTCGGCCGCCGTCCCGCTGATCGCGACGTACGCCCCGTCGACGTCCCGCGCGGTCGCCGAGCCGACGGCTCCCCGCGGCAGCAAGCTGACCCGCAGGCTCAAGGGCATCCGCGGCTCGGTGCTCAGCACCGAGAAGCGGCAGGCCCGCACGTTCTGGACCTCCGTCGCGCCGCAGGGCAGCGCGAAGTTGGGCGCCGGTGTGACGAAGCTGTGGCTCGACGGTCGCGTGAAGGCCAGCCTCAAGGAGAGCGTGCCGCTGATCGGCGCGCCCGAGGCCTGGGCCGCCGGGTACACCGGCAAGGGCGTCAAGGTGGCCGTGCTCGACACCGGCATCGACGCCGACCACCCCGACTTCGCCGGCCTGATCGACGGCACGGCCAGCTTCGTGCCGGGGGAGGGCATCACCGACGTCAACGGGCACGGCACACACGTGGCCGGCACGATCGTCGGTTCGGGCGCCGCCTCCGGAGGCGACAACAAGGGCGTCGCGCCCGGCGCCGACCTGTTCGTCGGCAAGGTGCTCGGCGGCGCGGAGGGCTCCGGCCAGGACTCCTGGGTCATGGCCGGCATGCAGTGGGCCGCCGAGTCCGGTGCCGACGTCGTCAACATGAGCCTCGGCGACTCCTACCCGACGGACGGCAGCGACCCGATGTCGCAGACGGTCGACGCGCTCTCCGCGCAGTACGGCACGCTGTTCGTCATCGCCGCCGGCAACGCGGGCCCGGAGAGCATCTCCGCCCCCGGCGCGGCCGCCTCCGCGCTGACCGTGGCCGCCACGGACAAGCAGGACCGGCTCGCGAACTTCTCCAGCACCGGTCCGCTGGCCTACTCCGGCGGCATGAAGCCGGACATCGCGGCTCCCGGCGTGGACATCACCGCGGCCCGGTCGCAGGAGATGACCGGCGGTGGTGAGGGCCTCTACCGCACCATCAGCGGCACCTCGATGGCCACCCCGCACGTGGCGGGCGCAGCGGCCGTCCTGGCCCAGCAGCACCCGGACTGGACCGGCGCGCAGCTCAAGGAACACCTGATGAGCACCGCGAAGGGCCTGGACAGCGGGTACTCGCCGTACGAGGTCGGCACCGGCCGTCTCGACGTGGCCGCCGCCGTACGCACGACGGTCCGCGGCACCGGATCGCTCTTCTTCGGCAACCACACCTGGCCGCACCAGCCGAGCGACGTCGCCGTCACGAATGACCTGACCTACACCAACACCGGTTCCGCCGACGTCACGCTGAACCTGGCGCTGGGCAACGACGGCGGACCGTTCGCGCTCGGAGCCACCACGGTGACCGTCCCGGCGGGCGGCACCGCCGCCGTCCCGGTGACCGGTGACCCGAAGGCCGCCCCGGCGGGCCGGCACTCCGGCTACGTGACGGCGACCGACGCGGCCACCGGGAAGCCGGTGACCCGCACCTCGGTGGCGCTGCTCAAGGAGGAGGAGCGCTACGACCTGAACATCAAGCTGGTCGGCCGGGACGGCAAGCCCGCCGCCGGCCAGGTCTCCATCAACCTGGCCGGTGACTTCTGGCCGTGGAACGTCTACGTCGACGGTTCGACCACCATGCGCATGGCACCCGGCGTGTACACCGTCGCCGCGTACGTCGACGTCCCCGGCGAGAAGGCGGACCGCTCGGGTCTGGCCGTGCTGGTCGACCCGGAGACCGTGCTCAAGGACGGTTCCGCGGACGTGGTCCTGGACGCGAGCAAGGCGAATCTGCTGCGGACCGAGGCGCCGCAGCGCACCGAGGACCGCCAGCGCAAGGTCGACTTCAACGTCCACTACCAGGGCCTCGACCCGTTCATGGACTACCGCAGCGCGTACGTGCTGCCGCCGACGTACGACGACGTCTACGTCGCGCCGACGGAGGCGATGAAGCAGGGCGAGTTCACGCTCGTCACCCGCTGGCGCAAGGGCGAGCCGCAGCTCGCCCTGAGCACCCTGGACGGCCGGGTCCGCTTCGACGCGAGCGTGCAGGCGGGCAGCGGGCTGAGCACCGGCACGGAGCGGCTGACCACCGTCTACGCGGGCAACGGCGCGGAGGCGGCGTACGCGAAGGTCGACGCCGAGGGCAAGGCCGTCGTCGTCGAGCGCAGCGACGAGGTCTCGCCGCAGGAGCGCGCCGAGGCCGCGGCCGCGGCCGGCGCGAAGGCCCTGATCGTGGTCAACGACGGTGTCGGCGGCCTGATGGAGTACGTCGGCGAGTCGGCCATCCCGGTCGCCGGCGTCCACCGTGACGCGGGCAAGGGCCTCATCGCCATGGCCAAGACCGGCGTCCTCAAGCTGACCGCGAAGCAGACCGAGTACACGCCCTACGTCTACGACCTGACCCGGGACTACCCCGGCCAGGTGCCGGACCGGCCCCTGGTCTACAAGCCGGCCCAGCGGGACCTCGCCCGGATCGACGCCCACTACTACTCGGCCACGGACGGCAAGCTGTCGGAGGGCTACCGGTCCGACTTCACCCTCAGCCCGTCGTTCAACTTCCCCGAGAGGGAATGGCACCCCGGCACCCGCACCGAATGGGTGACCCCCGGACAGGTCTGGCGCGAGTTCCACGCGCAGGGCGTCGACACCGCCCTGCCCTGGGTGATGGTGTCGGGCGACAACACGTACGCCAAGGGCAGCACCACCCGTCTCGACTGGTTCGCGCCCCTGACCCGGCCCGGCCAGGGCGAGTCCTTCGGCGTGTACAACTCCCGCTGGCAGAACCACATGACCTGGAACGTCCAGGCCTGGGCCTCCTCCAGCGACAATATGCGGCTGGGCGGCAACCTGCCGTGGGGTGAGACCCCGTCCCACCTGCAGGTCTTCCAGGGCGACACGCTGATCCACGACAACCCGGTCAGCGGCGACATGCAGTGGGTGGAGGTACCGGCGGGCAACCTGCCCTACCGCGCCGTCCTCGACGTGGAGCGTCCCGGTGACGTCTTCCGGCTCTCGACGCGCACCCACACCGAGTGGACCTACATGTCCGACACCGTCGACTCGGACTTCTTCGAGCGGTTCTCGGTGCTGAACCTGGACTACTCGCTGGAGACGGACCTGCACGGCGACGTCAGGGCGAACGAGACCCAGCGGATCGCGCTCAAGCCGGTGTCGATGGACGGCGGCACCGTGCCGGGCAAGATCACCACGGTCGAGCTGGACGTCTCGTACGACGACGGGAAGACCTGGCAGAAGGTGACCCTGACCAAGGGTTCCGGCGGCTCCTGGACGGGTTCGTTCAAGCCGGCCAAGAGGCCCGGCGGCTTCGTCTCGGTCCGCGCGAGCGCCGCGACGGACGGCGGCTTCAGCGTCAGGAACGAGATCATCCGGGCCTACGGCCTGCGATGAACCGCACAGTCGGGCCCCGGGGAGGCGACTCCCCGGGGCCCTTCCCCGCCCACCTGCTTCCAGCTGGGACTGTTCAGGGTCTGCCGCCATGGCGCATACTCTCCCCGCTGCGGCAAGTGGAGGAGAGTCGGTCGCCGATGCTGGATGTCCTGGGCCTCGAACCCGAAGAGGAGCGCGTCTACCGGGCGCTGCTCGGACAGCCCGGCTCCCTCGTCGCCCCGCTCGCCGAGCAGCTCGATCTCACCCACGCCCATGTCGACAAGGCCCTGTCCCGCCTGGTCTCGTGGGGACTCGTGACCAGGTCGGCGGCGGACCAGCGGTTCACCGCCGCGCCGCCGGCCATGGCGCTCGGCGCCCTCATCAGCCAGCGCCGCGACGGGCTGCGGATGGCCGAGCACGCCTTGGTGACCTTCGCCGAGGAACACCGGGCGGCGATGACCGGGAGCAGCATCAGCGACCTGATCGAAGTCGTCACGGGCGTCGACGCCATCCGGCACCGGTTCCTCCAGGTGCAGCAGGCGGCCCGCACGCAGGTCCGCTCCTTCATCACCGCGCCGTTCGTCGCCCTGCCGCCCGACGAGAACACGGCCGAACCCGTGGCCATCGGCCGGGGCGTGCACTTCCGCGCCGTGCTGGACCGGGCCGTACTGGCGGAACCCGGCATCGTCGACGACGCGATAGCTTCCCTGGCCAAGGGCGTGCACCTGCGCGTCGCCGACGAGCTCCCGATGAAACTCGTCCTGGCCGACGCCGACCTCGGCCTCGTCCCGCTCGCGGTCACAGCGGCCGGGGAACCCGGCGCCGTGCTGCTGCACCGCAGCGGGCTCCTGGACGCGTTGGACGCACTCTTCGAGACGGTCTGGCGCACCGCCCGCCCCATCGAACCGGCGGGCACCGGCGGAGCGGCCGCTCTCACGGTCGAGGTCGGCGCCGAAGGCCCCACCGACCTCGACCGGAGGATCCTCGCCCTGCTCCTGGCCGGCCTGACGGACCTGACCGCCGCGACCCAACTCGGCCTGTCACCGCGTACGCTGCACCGGCGCCTGCGCCACCTCATGGACCTGGCCGGAGTCAGGACCCGGATGCAGCTCGGAGCCCACGCCATGCGAAACGGCTGGGCGGAGGTTCCCTGAGGGACGGCGCTGCCTCGGTGGACGCGTACGCGACGCGCAGCGGGCGGGCCCGGGCCGGGTCGGCCGGGCCCGTGCTTGCGCCGGTCACAGATCGTCCGGGGTTCCGTCGACGGCCGGTCCGCATTCCTCGGGCAGGTTGGCCACGATGAGTGCGACGGCATCCTCCACGGTGTCCGGTTCGCCGAGCACCGTCTTGTCGGAGTGCCGGAAGACGTGGAACCCGCCGGGACGGGGGAACAGCGCGGCGACGTCGTGGGTCCATGGGTACCGGGTGCACCGGCTGAAGTACAGGGCCCCGTGGCTGACCATGGGAAACAACTCCCGCAGCCGGGGATGCGCGTGGGCCGCACGCGGGATCGCGGGGTCGATGCGCCTCTCGCTCATCTCCAGGATCCTCCGCCACTCCGCGGCCACGATCTCCGACGCCTCACGCGGGGGTTCGCTGTTCATCATGCTCCAACATCACTTGTTCTTCTTCATGGCGACGTGCGGGTCGATCTCGGGGATGTCGGGTTTCGGCACCTTGATCTCCTTGTACCCGTCACTCCCCTTGTCGCGGGTGTACCAATGGATGTCGTCCCACGACCGCCCGTCCGGGTTCGGCTCGTTGTAGATGTTGAGTTCCCCCTCGTACACGATCACGTTCCGGGCGACCACGCTCATCTCCCACGCGGTTCCGTTACCGTACTCGGGCCGGTTGCCATCGACGGTCGAGAACGGGGAACCCTGTTTGACCGCCGTCTGGAAGGCGTCGACGATGTCGGCCGGCGTGTTCCAGTTCCCGCGTTCTCCTCTGCTGTTCAGCATTCCGTCGAGGGTGACGGACAGGGTCGTGTTCTTGTCCGCGACGGAGCTCATGACGTTCGACATCCACACCGGGACCTCGTTCACGACGTTGCCGTACGGGGGGCCGTTGTAGGTGTGGGCTCCCGGGTCCGGGTCGACCTTGCGGCCGCGCAGGTGGTCGACGAGGGCTTCGCTGTGGTCCTCGATCCCCAGCACCACACTGTGGCGGTGTTCGCCCTTCCTACGGTGTGGGCATCCCGTCTCCACTTCCTCCTTGGCGAGCCCCAGCGGGTCGATCCACCGCGTCGGGTTCTCGACGTACGTCACCGTGTTCGGTGCGGGGACCAGGCCCAGGGGGTCCGGCGAGACGTAGCGGCCCGAGGCGGGGTCGTAGTGACGGTGGCGGTTGTAGTGGAGCTGGGACTCGGGGTCGAAATACTGGCCTGGGAAGCGCAACGGGGTGTAGGCGGTCGCGTCGCGGTTCCAGGTGGTGGTGCCCCAGAGCGTGGCGCGGGTGCGCCAGGCGATGTCGCCCGACTCGTCGATGAGTTCGCGGGGGGTGCCGACCAGGTCGGTCACGATGGCGAAGAAGCGGCGGTCGACTTCCGCGCTGTCCAGGAACCGGCGCTCGACCTGGGTGACCGGCTTGGGGCCGTCGTGGTCCCAGGTGAGCGTGACACTCTCCGGCGTGCCGGGTGTGCGGGTCGTCTGTTCGCAGAGGGTGTCGCCGTCCCAGGTGAAGAGCGTCTCTTCGAGGACCGTGGCGCCGTCGTCCGCGAGGAGCCGTTTGGCCACGCGGCGGCCCAGGGCGTCGTACAGGTACCGCCAGCGTGTGCCGTCAGGGGTGGTGACGGCGATCAGCCGGTCCTCGGCGTCCCAGTCGTAGCGCCAGGTGTCCGGCTTGCGGGAGAGCCGGGTCTTCTGCCGCAGCACCACCCGGCCCTGTGCGTCGTGCTCGTAGCGGATCGTGCCGGCGCGGACGATGCGGGTGCCGGTGTACTCCCGGGGGCCTTCGGCCGTGCCCGCACCGGGCCAGGAGGCGTGTGTCTGGTTGCCGGCCTCGTCGTAGGCGTACCGCTCGGTCCACTTCTCGGCCGTGACGCCGGTGACCCTTCCTTCTCCGGTCAGTTCGAGCTCCCGGCGGCCGGCCAGACGGTCGTCGACGGCGGTGAGATGGCCGTCCGGGCGGTAGGTATACGCGCGGTGCTGGACCAACCGGTCTCCGGCTCCGCGGACGCGCTGGCCGGCGAGGCGGCCCGCAGCGTCAAAGACATGGTCCATGGCGAGCGTGGCGCCGATCCTCCGCGTGATCTCCCGGCCTGACGCGTCGAACACGAACTCGACCTCGTGACCCGAGGTGTCCAGCCGCGCGGCGGAGTCGGCCGGGAAGGACCAGAGGCTGACCGCCCCGGACGGCGTGGTGCGGCGGACGCGGCGCCCCGCCTCGTCGTACACGTGAGTGAGGCTTCGGCCGTCGACCGTCTCCTGGAGTACCCGGCCCGAGATGTCGCGGACGTACGTCAGCTCGGTGTCGGGTCCGCTCGCACCGGCCAGGTGGCCATGGGCGTCGTAGACGAAGCGGGTGACCGCCCCGTCGGCGTTCTTCAGGACGAGACGTCCATCGGTGTCCCGCTCGTAACGGACGGTCTGTCCCGCCCCGTTCGTCCGTGAAGCGAGACGTCCGAAGGCGTCGTGGGTATAGCTGAGGGTACGTCCGTCGAAGTCGGTCTCGGTGGTCAGCAGGCCGGCCTGGTCGTAGGTGTAGGACCAGGTGAGCCCCTGCGGGTTCGTGACACGCGTGACGCGCAGTTCGGTGTCGTGCGCGAACTCGTGACGCGCCCCGTCCGGTGTCGTCCGCGCGGAGACCAGGTCGAAGTGGGTGTATTCGAAGTGGGTCTCGCCGCCCATGGCGTCGGTGTGCAGGACACAGTTGCCCTCGCCGTCGTACGCCCAGGACTGGGTGGCTCCGTCCGGATCGGTCCGTCGGGCGAGCCGGCCCTCGACAGTCCACTCCAGCTCGGCACTGCCCCCCTCGGGGTCGGTGATGCGTACGGGTCGGCCGAAGGCGTCGCGGACGAAACGGGTGACCCCGCCGTGCTGGCCGCGCACGGCGAGGGGGAGGCCTGCCGCGTCGTTCTCCACCCGGTCGACGGCGCCCAGCGAGTCGTCGACCCCGATGAGACGGCCCCGCGCGTCGTGGGTGAGCCGGGTCGTCGTCCCGTTGGGGCGGGTGAACAGGACCGGGTTGCCGTCTTCGTCGTACTCCTGCCGGGACACCGAACCGTTGGGACCGGTGACGACCGTGATCTGGTTCCGTTCGTTGTACTCGACGCCGGCTTCGCTGCCGTCCGGGTGCGTGACGCCGGTGAGGTTGCCGCGCTCGTCGTAGGTGTACGTGGTGGTGCGCCCGGCCGTATCGGTGCGGGACAGCAACCGGTCGTACCGGTCCCATGTCTGACGGACCGTGTTGCCCAGCGGATCCGTCACGGACATGACCTGGAGGTGGCTGTTGAGGAGGTAGAGCTTGGACGCGCCGGTGGAGTCCGTGAAGCGGGTGACCCGGTCGCCGGTCGTGGGATGGGTGTCGTAGGCGAACGTCGACGAGAGGTAGCCGTCCGGGCCGATCGTGCGGGCGACTCTGCCGGCGGTGTCGTACTCGTATCGGAACGTGGAGTCGTTGCGATCGGTCCACGAGGTGACCCGGCCGTCCGAGTCGTAGGTGAAGCGCATCGGCAGGTCGGAGGAGTTGACGACCTCGGTGAGCCGGCCCAGTCCGTCGTAGCCGTAGCGCATCACCGTCCGTGGGCCCTCGGGGGTGCGCAGGGCCAGCTTGCGCAGCCTGCCGCCCTCGGAGGCGAGCGTCGCGAGGTACCCGCCGGAGTGAGACACGGCGGTGGGGGTGCCGTCGCCCCGACGGGCGATGGTGATCCGGTTGTGGGTACGGTCCTCGATCGCGGTGAGCCAGTACGAGGAGGACCCGTGATACGGGCTCCCGGTGAAGATGCGGGTCACGCCCGTGCGTGGGTCGGTGACGCGGTACCGGGTCTCCGTGTTCTCCTCGCCGGCGTGACGGAGCGTCAACCGGGGTCCCTCCACCGGAAGGACCGGGTCCGCGTCGCCCGGGGCGGGGAGCTCAGGAAACCACAGAATCGATCCGTCCTCGCGCGCCCAGAACGCCCCATGGCCCGAAGGGGCGAGCTCCAGGCGTTCGTCGAGGGTGGAGGCCCAGCTGGGCCCGAACCAGTGACCGTAGCGGTAGGACGACAGGTGGGTGCGCCGCAGGACCAGAGGCAGGACGCCCGCCAAGGACAGGTCGACCTGCTCCAGCGTCATTTCACCGGAGGCGATGTCGACGGGGTCGCCCTCACAGGTGCGGTTGCCCATCTCGACACTCTTGCCACGCGGGTCGGACGAACTTTCCTTCAACGAGTCCGGCTTGGGGTGCCCGTCGGTGCGGGGCCCCTTGCCGTTCGGCCCGTCGTTGACGCCGTCCTTGCCCTTGCGGTCGTCGTTCTTCCGTTGGCGGGCGAGGCGTTCGCGGGTGTCGTCGTCGTTGTTCTTGTGGTCCTTGGATATCTGCTTGACCGCCTTGGGCAGGGTCTCGCCGACGTGGTCGCCCATGGTCTTGGCGGACTTCACCAGGGCGCCCATGGCCTTCTCGATGACCGGGTCCAGGGCGTCGGCGATGTCGTCACGGCCCTTGTTGCGGCTCTGAGCCGTCTTCGCCTTCGTCAGCCTGCCGGTGGTCTTGCCATGGATCCCGACGCTCACGCCGTTCAGCTTCGTGCCGGCGCTGTCGTGCTCGTCGTGCTCGATGTGGAACCCCTTGCCCCCCGGGCGACCGCCGCCGCTTCCTGCGGAGGCGAGGTTCAGGCCCTCCTTGGCACCCTGCACGCCTTCATCGAAACCGTCCTTGCCGGCCTGCTTCGTCTGGTCGAGGTCCACACCGTTCTGGACGCCCAGCGCGTCCATGCTCACCTGGACCACCAGGTCCGCCGCCATGTTCTCCAACGCCGCCACGACGGGCTCGGTCATCACCGAGACGATGTGACCGACCGCCTCCTCCATGGCACCCGTGATGAGCTTCAGCAACTGCTTCTTCGTGAAGGCGATCGCCCCGGCACCGAGCAGGGCGGACAGGCCACCGGTCACCGGGATCAGCGCCATGGCGAGACCGGTCTGGCCGGCCAGGATCCCCAGCTCTGCGACGGCCTTCCACTTCATGGCCTCGATCGCGCCCGCCGCCATGTCCAGGGCACCTGCGATCGTCCGGGCAGCGGACACCATGTCCTTCAGGTGTTTGCCCTTGACCTTGTTCCAGTGCTCGTTCAGGGCGTCCATGGCCTCGCCGTGCCCCGACGACAGCAGGCGCTCCATGTGGTTGTTGGCCAGTTGCCCGTCGTCGGCGAGATCGTCCGCGAACTCCCGCAGCGCGTCCGCCATCTCCCGGTAGGCGTCCTCATCGACGTTGGGCCAGTTCACCCCCACCAGATCCAACAGCGTGTCAGCCCAGTCCGGCACCGTGACAGCCATCGTTGAGAATCCCCCCGTGCGCAAAGCTGTTCGCAGAATGCAAGTGCGAATACTCTGTCACGCGGGGCGTAGTTGATCAACGCGCGCGATGACTCATCGGCCCGCTCGCTTGCGAGCCCGCGGCGGCGGGTGACGTGGCCCGCTTCCGCGCCTCTGTGGGCAGCCGAAGGCCGGGATCAGGCCGCGTCGGGTGCCCGGTGGTGGCTCATCCGTTCCTGCATGTGGCCGAAGAACTCGTCGGGCGGGGTCATGCCCGCCGTGACCCTGACGAACTCGTCGCGTGCCGACGGGCTCTGCGACACGGCGAGGAGTAGCTGCTGCATCTCCGGGGGCGGCGGTTCCATCGTCGCGAACTGGGCCGTGAACTCGTACATGCCCATGACCTGGGCGTCCCTCGCCTCCTGCCAGGCCCGCATCGCCTCGTCGAAGGACCGGCGGCCGGTGAGCACGTCGTCGAGTGCGCGAGTGCACCGCTCCGCGTCACGGAACGCGTCCTGGATGCCCTGGGCGGTGATGGGGTCCTTCAGATATCCGGCGTCGCCGACCAGGGCCCATCCGGGACCGTAGGGCGTGCGGAAGTAGTTCGGGATGGCCGTCCCCACGAAGCGTTCCGCCTGTTCGCCCCGGGCGACCCGCTCGGCGAGCGCCGGAGCACGGGCCAGCGTGGCGTGGAAGTTGCCTTCGACGTCGTCGCGGTTGGCCTCGAAGTCATGCATGGGCCAGCCGCAGATGAGCATCGTCTGGTCCTCGTTCGTGGGCCACGCGGCGCAGGCGCGGTCGCCGCGGTCGTACGCCTCGTACGTGCCGTGCATGGGCAGGCCGGCCCAGTACGTGTAGTAGTAGGCGTTGATCTTCGGCTTCTCCGCGTAGCCGGTGGCATGCGTCGCCCTCGCGACGGAGGAGTGGACGCCGTCCGCGCCCACGACGACCCGGGCGTGGTCGACGGCGGTGTCGCCGCCCTTGTGGTGCCCCTTGATCCCGGTCACGGTCGCCCCGTCGAACAGGAGCTCCTCCACCGTGAAGCCCTCGCGTACCTCGGCACCGGATTCCGCGGCTGCGTCGATGAGGATCTTGTCGAGGACCGTGCGGCGCGGCGCGTACGCGGCTTCGAATCCCTCGCCGGCCGGCGACCCGACGATGGAGAACGGTCCGAGGTCGAAGGCGTACGTGTCGATGGGAGGACACCCGCTCGCCACGACCTGATCCAGCAGTCCCCACCGGTCCAGCGCGGCCAGACCGGGGGGATGGATCAGGTGTGTGGAGATCGTGTCGCTCGGGAACGTCGCCCTGTCGACCAGGAGAACGCGGTGACCCTGACGAGCCAGGAGCATCGCGGTCGGTGCGCCGGCGCAGCGTGCGCCGACGACGATCACGTCGTGGTGGTTTCCGTCGCCGGCCGTGCCGGCCGTGCCGCCCATTGATCTCACCCGCCGATCGGACGCATCGCCCGGGAGCGGGTGGCCGGACGAACGGAATGCCGGACGAACGGAAGGTCCCCGCCTCCGCGGGCTGCGTGTCCTTCCAGGCTAGAACACCGTCGCCCTCCGGTCTCGCGGTCCGCCCTGGTACCGGCCCCGGCACCGGTGCGACATGATCGGGCAGCCGGCCGGCAGCGTCACGAGGAGAGCCGCCTGGCGGACAGGACCCCAGGTCAGGCGCCTCGACGAGGTCGGCGGTGCCGTGACGGCAGCCGACGGGGGCGCGCGGCCCCGGCCGCCTTCCGCCCGTGTCCCGGGCGGCGGGGCCGTCGCTCGCGCCCGGCCCGTCCGAGGGACGGATACGGCCTTGGGCACACGTTTCACGGGTCTCGGGTGGCGATCCGGTTCGCCCCCGTGAGGGGAGAATCCTTTTCGCACCATGCGGCATTCGGGTGATATACGGCCGTCCGTATATTTTTGAGTGCCTATGATCCACTGTTGTGACAGAGAGTCAGTACGCCGAGGTCGCGCAGGACTCGGCTGATGTGGTCATCCTCGGGGCCGGCCCGGCCGGCCTGGTCCTGGGGAACCTCTTACTGCGCAGCGGCATCGACTGTGCGGTGCTCGAACGTGCCGGTCGTGACCATGTCCAGAACCGGGCACGGGCGGGCTTCCTCGCCGCGAACACCGTGCGGATCCTGGAACGCAACGGTCTGGACGAGGGGCTGCGGCGGCGCGGGCAGGAGCACGGCGTCTGCGAGTTCCGCACCGACGACGGCCGCTTCCGCCTGGACTACCGACGGCTCGGCAGAGGTGACCCGCACACCGTCTATCCGCAGCACGAACTGGTCACGGATCTGCTGGCGCAGTTCATCGATGCCGGGGGGCGGATCCGCTTCGACACCGAGGCGGTCGTCGTGTCCGACGCGGACGGCCCCGCGCCCTCCGTGACCGTACGGGAGGCGGACGGGCGCCCCGGCCACTGGCGGGCACGGTACGTCGCCGCCTGCGACGGCCGCCACGGGGCGGGGCGGCGCTCGCTTCCGCCCGGCGCGGTCCACCGCCACCACCGCGACCACGGTGTGTCCTGGCTGGGGCTGCTCGCCGAGGCGCCGCCGAGCCTGGACGCGGTGGGCTACGCGGTCCACCCGCGGGGATTCGCCGGGCACATGGCCCGCTCCGCCGAGATCACCCGCTACTACCTGCAGTGTGAAAGCGGAACCGAGGCCGACGGCTGGAGCGACGACCGCATCTGGGACGAACTCGACCTGCGCATGCGCGCGACCTCGTACGGACACCTGCTCCGCGGCCGGATCGTCCAGCGTGCCGTCGTCGACCTCGAGTCCGACGTGCTCGAACCGCTGCGCCACGGCTCGCTGTTCCTGGTGGGCGATGCCGCCGCCCTGATCAGCCCGTCCGCCGCGAAGGGCGCGAACCTCGCGGTGCTGGAGGCGGAGATCCTGGCCCAGGCCCTGACCGATGCCCTCGCTCACGGCGACCCCGAGCCGCTCGCCTCCTACTCGGAGCGGTGCCTGGCGCACATCTGGCGTGCGCAGGAGTTCTCGCACTGGATGATCCGCCTCCTGCACGCCGCCCCGGGTACCGAGGGCGCCTCCCTCTTCCAGGAGCGTCTGCGCCGCTCCCGCCTCGCCTCGCTGCGTACCTCGCGCACCCAACAGGACTGGTTCGCCGAGAACTACGTCGGCATCTGACCGTCCCCCTTCTCCTCCTCCTCTTCGTCCCGTTCCGGGCCAGGCCCCGGGCTGCCCGTGCACCGTGCACGGGCAGGCTCCGGGGGCCGGGCCCGGGCCTCCTCCTCCACCCACGGACAGGGAATGCGCTCCGAACCTCCCTTCACCATGCCCGCGACCACGGCGTCGGCCACCAGGACACCCACGACACCCACGACACCCATGACCACGATCCGGGCGAACGCCGGCGACGACGCGGAGCGGCTGAGCGCGACGGCCGGATTCGTCCGGGAGCAGGACACGTCCGTCCTGCTCTCGCGCGTGCTGCCCGGACTCGACGGTCCCGAACTGCGGGCACTGACGGATCAGTGCCGCTTCGCCCACGCCGCCGTGCTCGTGTTCCCGCCCGACGAGCACGCGCTCCGGACGGACCTGGCGGCGTGCGGGCTGTCCGCGGAAGCGCAGGCGCAGCCCAGCGTCGTCGTGCGCGACCGCCTCGCCTCACGCCACCGCCGCGATCCCGCTGACCTCGACGTGAGGATCCTCCGTCCCGTGGTCCGAGGCCCCGCGGACGAACGCCGGGCGGTCGAGGTGTTCGCGCTGACCGTGCCACCGGGTTCCGGACTGTCCCGGATCGCCGAGGAGGAACGCGGCCGGGACCACGAGGCGCACCTCGCCTTCGACGTCGCACGGCCCGACCCGCTGGTGCTGCGGGGGCTGTTGGCGAGCTTCGCGCGGCACGGAGCGGCTGCCGACGGAGGCGGGTACAACCCGCACGAGGACGGCACCGTGTTCTACTTCACCGCCCCCGCCGACACGAAGACCGCGTACCGGCGCGTCGAGCTCTACGCGGGCGGAGACCATCGTGACGTACTGACCGAGCACCTCGGGCGGCCTCTCGCCGCCGCGGGGCACGCGGGACCGCCGGGCGAACCGCAGCCGGCGGAAACGCTTCTGTGGCTGCTGACCGGAGCCTGGACCACCCAGGCCCTGGCGGCGTGCGCCCGGCTCCGGCTGCCGGAAGCCATGAACAGCCACACCGGGATCGACAGTTCGGAGCTGGCCCGCGCCGTCGGCGCCCACCCGGAGAGCCTGGCGACCCTGCTGCGGTACCTCGCCATGCTGGGCGTGGTCTCCGAAGGCCCCGACGGATTCCGGCTCACCGGCGTCGGCGCGCTTCTGGACGCGGAGACCCCGGGATCGATGCGGCCTCTGGCGCTGATGTACGGCGGCCCCTTCTACGAGTCCTTCGCCCACCTGACCCACACCGTGCGCGGCGGACAACCCGGCTTCGAGCACCTCCACGGCGAGAACCACTTCGACCACTTCGCCCGCGACCCCGAACTGGCCACCCTGTTCGACCAGTCCATGGCGTCGAGCGCCGTCATGTTCGATCCCCTCCCCGCGCACCCGGTCCTCACCGCCGCTGCGACCGCCCCCGGCCGACCTCGCACGGTGGTCGACATCGCCGGCGGCACCGGAGAACTCCTCGGTCGCATCCTGACCGCACACCCCACCCTGCGCGGCATTCTCCTCGAACGCCCTCAGGTGCTCGCGGCGGCGCGCACGTACCTGGCCGCCACCGGGGCCGGCGAGCGGTGCCGATACCGGGCGGGCGACTTCGCGGACGTCCCCCCGGGCGGCGACGTCTACCTCCTCTCCCGGGTCCTGCACGACTGGGACGACGACCGCTGCCGGAGCATCCTGCGCCACTGCGCCGACGCCATGCCCCGGCACGCGGACCTCCTCATCGTGGAACGCCTCCTGCCTGCCGGCACCGCCCCCTCGCTCGCCACGGCGTGGGACCTCCACATGATGTGCAACACCGGAGGACGCGAGCGTACGGCCGACCACTACGCCCGTCTGCTCGAAGAGCACGGCCTCGAACTCGCCGGCCACACGCCCCTCGCACTGGGCGCCCACGCCCTCCACGCCCGCCGGTCCTGAGGCGCCCGCCCACCCGGAGGGCGCTCCGGCGGCCTCGGACGATCGGGTGCCCGGACCGGGCAACGCCCCCTCCAGGCACCCGACTCGACGACGAGACTCGTTGACCGCTCCACAATGGATCGCGTGCATCATTGAACGGTGTGCAAAGACGGCACTCCGACTTGCGGGCAGGATCCAGGAGTGCTGGTCTGGAAGAAGGAGGGGGCACCTGGCACGAGTGCGGGCCCGCATACGCAGTGCACCGCGGATTCAGACGTCGTCGAGACCATGAGGACTCCGATGCCGGTCCGGCTGCACGGGACTGCCGGTCGAGCTGCCACCCGCCACCGGAGGTTCACGATGACACACACCTCTTCGGTCCGCCGTCCGCTCCGCCTGATGACGGCCTTGTTCCTGACGGTCGCGTTGACGTTCTCCCTCTCCGTCCTGCTGACGTTCACCTCGGCGAAGCAGGCATCCGCCCTGTGTGTCGCCAGTGGGTTCGCGGGAACGTGGCGTTCGTCCGACGACAGACTGAGCCGCATCGACATCTGGCATGGAGAGGACTGCCGCCTCTACGCCAGAGCCTGGTCCACCTGCGAGCACGATGCGACGCGCGACTGCAAATGGGCTGGATCGAAGGAGCTGAAGGCCACTGAGTCGAGGAACTTCCGGTTCTTCTACTACAACTGGAGCAACGCGAACGAGGTGCTCCAGCTGAGGCTGAAGGACAAGACCCACCTGTCGGTGTGGGACCACACCGACTACCACTCCGGCAAGAAGGTCAGCTTCACCGTGCCGATGGTGAAGAGCCGCTGAGGGCGTGTCGGCCCGGAGCCGGGGCGGGAGCGCGACCGGGCCGGGACCGGTGGCAGGACCACCGGTCCCGGCCCTCCACGGGTGCCGGCCGGTTACATCGGCTCGGGGAAGATGTCGCTCATGCTCCAGGCGACGCTGAAGCAGGGAGGGAGGGAACAGGCCTCCGGCTCGGTGTCCAGGGTCTGGAGCGCGAGGATCTGACTCATGGATGCTCACCACCATTTCTCGGGGTTGTGTCGGTTGTGACCGCAACACCTCGGCACGGAGCGGTCTGCCGCCGTGCCCAGGGGTTCAGGGGACGCCCGCCGGGTGACGTCAGTGCACTGCGGGAATCCGGGGACGCGCGTGGTGGGGCTCCGTCAGGAGCGGCCCGGCCAGCAGGCGGTGGAGGGCCAGCAGGACACCGGCTCCGCCACTGGACAGGTCGGCGGTGAACCGCTGCGAACCCGCTCCGAGGAAGCGGACACCGCGCCGGTACGGGACGGCGTACTTCAGCAGGCCGGTCGCGGCGCGCACGGCGTCCCCGCGGGCCGCGTCCGTGCCGGTGAGCTCGGCGTACCCGGTCAGGCACCAGGTCAGTCCGGCCAGCCCCCGGTACAGGCCCGCCTCCTTCGTGGCGCAGGAGACCCGGATGCCGGCCACCAGCCTCGGCAGCGCCGCGGCGCAGCGTTCGTCCGGCGCGGTGGCCACGTAGCGTGCGAGCACCGCCGCGACGCCGGCCGCGCCCGTGGCCAGGTACGGCATGGCACGGGTGACCCGCGCGTCGTCGGAGAGGGACAGAGTGCCGTCGTCCAGCGCAAAGGTGCGGTCCAGCTCCTGGTGGAGCAGCGCGCGCCCCGCCTCCAGGTAGCGGGCCTCGTCGGTGTGGCGGGCCAGGCGCTGGAGGAAGAGGGCGAGTCCCGAGCGGCCGTGCAGCAGGCCGCGGGCGTCGTGCTCGCCGAGGGTGGCCGGCAGGTCGGGGGTGCGCAGCAGGCGCTCCCCGGCCGCGGCGGCCCGCTCCAGGTGGCTGCTCTCCCCGGTCAGCCGGTGCAGGGCGAGCCAGCCCAGACCGACCCCGGCCCGCCCGCCGGCCAGCGTGCCGCAGGAGGCGCTGAGCGCGTGGTCGTCGGCGTCCCGGAGCAGGTCGACGGCCTCGTCCAGCAGGCCGAGGCCGGCCAGTACCCGTGCGATGCCGGCCGAGCCGACGAGCAGCCCGGGGGGCAGCGCGTCGCGCTGCGCCAGCGTGTCGCGGCGCAGCCGTTCGCGGATCTCCTCCGGCACCGCGGCCCCGGCGCGGTGCAGGGCGTGCACCACCCCGGCCGTGCCGTAGGCCAGGCACACGTTGTTGGTCCGGAACGCCTCGGGCGAGGGCGGGAAGGCCCACTCCGGGCGGTCAGCGTCAGCCATCTCCAGCAGCCCCGCGGCCACTTCCTCGGCCAGCCGGGTGAGGCAGCCGCGCGGATCGCCGTCCAGCTCGGTGGGGGAGGGCAGGTGGCCGGGACCGCCCCGGTCCCGCGTCGGGTCCTCCGCCGGATGGAAGGCGGTGGCCCGCTGCCACAGGTCCCGCGGCGGAGCCACGTCCGCCAGGTCGCGGCGCAGCAGTACGAGGTTGGCGGGCGCGTGCGCGGCGATCTCGTGGAACGGCGCCAGGAAGGCGAACGCGACTGCCGACATGCCGTACCGGTCATGCAGCAGCGGATCGGAGTCGGCCCGGAGCATGCCGGGCGGCGGCGTGAACCCCGGAGTGCCCATCCCGGAGGGCGCCGCGGACAGGGCCGAGGCCGCCTCGAAGTCCACCAGCCGGACCTCGCCCGACGGTATGACCATGACATTGCCCAGGCTGAGGTCGCCGAACCGGTAGCCGGCGGTGTGCAGCCGCTCCAGCGAGGCGTCCAGCGAGGCCAGCAGGTGCCGGCACGCCTCGTAGTACGCGGCGACGGACTCGGCCGTGCGGTCGGCGCGGGCCAGCGGGGAGGACCGGCTCAGCCAGCCCACCAGCGGCTGTCCGGCGACGTACTCGGTGACGAGGAAGTCGTGTTCCCACTCCGTGAAGTGGTCCAGCGGCTCCGGGCCCACCCCGGGGGCGGCCTCGTGCAGCTCGCGCAGCACGCCGTACTCGTGCCGCAGCCGCTGCTGAGCGTCGGTCCCGTCGAGGACCAGGCCGTTGTGGGCGCGGGCCTCCTTGACGAAGACGGTGCGGCCGGTCCGCCGGTCCCGGGCCTGGTACGTGCCGCCGGCGTTGCTCAGGCGCACCGCGCGGGTCACCTCGTAGTCGCGGATCAGGATCGGGCCCACGTGCGGCCGCTCCTCCTGCTCGACGAAGGGGTCCGCGATCCCCTCGGGCAGGTGGAAGGCGGGCAGCCGCAGGTCCACGACCTCGCGGCCGGAGCCGTCGCGGACCAGCCCTTCCCGCGTGCCGTCGGCGCGCAGCCGGCTGCGGGAACCGAAGGAGCCGTAGCGGTAGTGGACCGTCCGTGAGTCGCGAAAGCGCCGGTCGGTGAGGACGTACGGCCCCTCCTCCCCGTCGAGCGCGTCGCGCAGGCGCTCCAGCAGGCGGCGGGCCGTCGCCGTGTCCGGCGGGTAGACGGCGCAGAACTTGCCCGCCTGGGCCCGCCCGGCGTGTTTGTGATGGAGGAACAGGAAGAAGAGCCGGGCGCTCAGGTGCTTGAACGGCACGCCCTCGGAGAAGCAGATCCCGGCGACCGTGTCGAGCACGTGCTGCGCCCGGTCCAGCCGCGCCGACACGTGGATCTTCCAGCCCTGCTCGGCGAGCCCCGTCCGCGGCCCGCCCCAGACCTTCCAGATGCCCTGGGCGGCGCCGCGCAGGCCCGGCGGCACCTCGCCGGGAGCGAAGCGCGGCCCGGGGTCGGCCACGCTGGGCAGCGGCAGGTAGTACTCCCGGTCCGCGAGCGCTTCGCCGAAGCCTTCGAGCACGGAATCTCCTCGCAGGGTGGTCGTGGGCGGCCATGACGGCTGTGCCGGACGCTAGGACCTGCGGGTATGGAAACGGTTCGCCGGCGGCATGCCACCGGTATCGGGCAGGAACGCCCGCGACGAGGTGCGCACGCATGTCGCTCATGGCGGCGACCGATGGCATGGGACGGGAAGCCGAAGGGCTCCTCCCTCTAGATACGTGACTGTCAGTTCCGTTATTGTCCCCGTCACGCCGGAACGGCACTGACGGTCGTCGTGACGGAGATGTCAACGGCCCCATGGGCACCATCGGCCGGCTTCAGGCTCGCTCCTCGTTCCGGAGCGGCATGCCGTCGGCCCGAGCAACACCCCGCCGTCATCTGCGTAAAGGGCGATGGACACGCGCACCTCAATCAGCAGCCGGGCACGCCGCAGAGCGCCGGCGGCCCACTTCCGAGTCACACGAGCCGAGCCGCCGTCAGCCACGCCCGATCATCCCGGTCCGCCCAACAACGTACGGAGACCGCCATGACCCACCCGCACGCCCCCCGCCTTCATCATCGACCGCGGCCTCACCGCCCCGGTGCGACCTTCGCCCTGGTCAACGGATCCGCCTTCGCCCTGCACGTGCTGCTCGCCTGCTCCGCAGCCGAGTTGATGGCCACCCGCGTGTGGGGGGAGACCAGCATCGGCGTGCCGGCCCTGCTCTTCCAGGGCTCCCTGCTGGTGTGGACGGCGGCGCGGTACGAACGCCGTGCGGACGGCCGCCCGGCTCCTCATGAGGACGGGGAAGAGAGCAGATGAGTCCGCGGATCCTGGCGTCCGCGCCCGGCGCCCTCGACAGCGACACACAGGCTTTCGTCCTGGTGGGCTTTCTGGCGCTCATCATCCCCATCCTGTTCGTCTGCGTCCTCAGCGGCCCCGAGCGGGACCGGATCAACGACTTCTACACAGCGGGCCGCAGGCTGAAGCCCCTGCGCGGGGCCCTCGTCCTGTCCGGCGTCTACCTGCCCGCGGCCGTGGTGCTCGGCACCACGGGAAGTGTCGCGGTCTTCGGCTACGACGGGCTGTTCATCGCCCTGTGCACCGTGCTGTCGCTCGGCGTGCTCCTCCTGCTCGCGCGCCCCCTGCGCGAGCACGCCGGCTACACCCTGGGCGACACGTTCGCCCTGCGGGCTCCAGGGCCGGGGGCGAGGGTGGCGAGCGCCGTCGTGACCTTGAGCGTGTGCGTCCCCGTTCTGGTCGTGCAGCTCTCCGGCGCGGGCGTGACCACCACGGCGCTGCTGGGAGTGACCGGGCCCGGACCCGAGAAGACGGCCGTCGTCATGATCGGCGCACTGGTCGTCTGCGCCACGGTGTTCGGCGGCATGCGCGGCGCGATCGTCATCCAGGTGATGAAAACGCTGGTGCTGCTCGGCGCCGCCCTGACGGTGGCAGCGGTGCTGCTCCATCGATTTCACTGGAGCGCCGATTCCTTGATCGACGCCGCCGCACAGGGGAGCGGCCGGCCCGCCGGCTATATGCGCCCCGGCCTCCGCTTCGCCGCGAGCAACGACCTCGAAGGCACGCTCGACTTCGTCGGCCTGGTGATCACCATCGTGCTGGGAGTGGCGTGCCTGCCGCACGTCGCCATGCAACTCGGCACGGCTTCCGACGGTGCCGCCGCGCGTCGTACGGTGCGGCACACCATCGGCATCGTCGGCGCGTTCCTCCTCACGGCTGCGCTGATGGGCTTCGCGGGCGCCGCGTTGATCGGCGCACCGGCGATCCTGGCCGCGGACCCCGGCGGCAACAGCACCCTGCTGCTGCTCACCGGCGAACTGGCGGGCGGCTCCTCGACCCACACGAACGGGGCGCTGCTCGTCGTCCTGGTTTCCTGCGCCGTGTTCCTCACCACGCTGGCCGCCGTGGCGAGCATCACCCTGGCGGCCGCGGGGGCGATCGCCCACGACCTGTACACGAAGGCCCTGCGCCGTGGGCGCACGACCGAGGGCCGGGAGGTGGCCGCCGCCCGCCTCGCGTCCGCCGGGGTCGGAATGCTGAGCATCCTGCTGGCCGTCCGGGTGCAGGGATGGAATGTCCTGTTCCTGACGACGCTGTCCCTGGCGGTGGCGGCCTCCTGCCTGCTTCCGGCGCTGGTGTACTCCCTCTTCTGGAGCGGCTACACCCGACCCGGGCTGCTCTGGACGCTGTACGGGGGCCTGGGCTGCACCGGCGGACTCCAGATCTCCAGCCCCGTCTTCTCAGGCGCCCCCTCGGCGCTCTTCCCGGAGTGGCACATCGACTGGTTCCCGCTGGAGACGGTCGTCCTCGTGTCGATTCCCGCCGGCTTTCTGTTCGGCTGGCTGGGCAGCGTCGTGGGAAGGCAAGGCAGGAAAGGAGGGCAAGGAGGTTCGGGACAGCCGGGCCCTCGACGGGAGCCTCAGGTCACGGAGCACGACTGGTCCGCGTGACCGCACGGCAGCCGGCGCCGGCGATCCGGCCGAGCGGGCCACTGTCTCGCTGTCCCAGCCGGTGGGTGCGACGACAGCGGTCTGGCGGCCGGGTTGCTCCCGGCCCCGCGTTCTTCCTTCGCGACCCCGGGTCGGGGCAGCGTCCAGAACACTTCTCCGGTGGGAAACGGCTACTTCGAGGGTGACTGCCCCTCCCGGAGCCCGTGTTCATGCTTCAGAGCGCCCGGCAGTAGGCGTGCCGGGCGGTCTTAATCGAGTGTGAGAGTCCCGGTCCGGGTGATACAAGGTCTGCGTGACTGAGCATCTCTACTTCCCCACCCTGCTGCGGATGATCGACGAGCGGTCCGCCGCGTTCCGCGCCGCCGTCGCCGCGGCCCCCAGCCTCGACGCCGATGTCCCGTCCTGCCCGGGCTGGACGCTGTACGACCTGGCGAACCACCTCAGTGAGGGGGACCGCTTCTGGGCCTCCATCGTGCTGAACACCGCGCCGGGCGACGAGCGGCCGAGCAAGGACGGGCTGGCGGCGCCCAGGGAGCGCGAGGCCCTCATATCCTGGCTGGCCGACTCGACGGAGCAGCTGCTTACTGCTCTGCGCGAGGCCGGCCCGGACCGGGGCTGCTGGGCCTGGTGGGAGCCGCTGGCCTCGCCGCACACGGTGGCCGCCGTGGCCCGTCGCCGCGTCCCGGAGTCGCTGATCCACACCTACGACGCCCAGCTGGCCTCCGGTACCCCGCAGGAGCTGCCGACGACCGAGGCGGGCGACGCCATCGAGGAGTTCCTCGCCACCGTCTGCACCGGCACGGTCCCGTGGCCGGGCGAGCCCGCCACCATGGACTACCACGCAGCCGAGGCCGGTTCCTGGCGCCAGACGGTGGACGCCGCCGGTTCCCGCTTCACCCGCCTCACCGCGGCGGAGGCCGCCGAGAGCAAGCCCACCGCCGCCATCTACGGCACGGCGAGCGAGATGGCCCTGCTCATGTACATGCGCATCCCGGCCGGCTCGCTGCGGATGGAGGGCGACGCCGACCTGCTCCAGCAGCTGCAGGGCTGGGGCTGAGACCCCGGCACATGGATACGTGAGGCGTCGGGTGGTGGGGTGGCCGTCCCGGCGGTAGCGCGGGGTCGCGCGGCGGATGAGCATACGCAACGTGACGATCGCTGCGCTGGTCTGCGAACCGCGGCGTACGCCCGCCGGAGCCGTCAGAGCCGGATCGTCCAGCTGACGGTGGACCTCATCGTTCGGGCGATGCCGCGGTCCCGCACCGAAGGTGTGCGGTCCTCGGCCGTGAGGGACAGTGTGTGCTTCCGGAGGTCGAGCAGCCGCAGGGCCAGGTCGGACACCCGTACGCGGTCGCGGCCCACGAGAGACTTCAGCTCCCGCCCGTCCAGGTACCAGCGGATGGTGAGCTGACGCCCGTCCGCCCCCGTCAGCCGGGGAACGAGGGCCTTGGCGGTGTCGCCCGCGCGGAGGGGACGTTCGGTGGATGTGAGGGGGGAGGCGATGCGCGCCTCGCGGTAGAAGCCGGCGATCATCGCCTCCACTCCAGGCAGGTTGAAGGGCTTGCCGAGGGAGCGCATCAGGGAGTCCTCGGTGGGGCGCCGCAGTCCGGTGGCGTAGTAGCCGCCGCCTTCGTACGCGCCGACGGTGCCTCCGTCGGGGGACTGCTCGCCGAGCCAGCGGTGCCACTTGGCGCCCCGGTCGGCCATGGCGTCGGCCGTGAGGGTGGTGATGTTCGAGTCGGCGGGCTCGGGGCCCAGGTAGCGCTCGTAGCCGGGGTAGTCGGCGTAGAAGTACTCGTCGGCGAGCTTGCCCAGGGAGTGGCCGGTTTCGTGGATCGCGACCTGGCCGGACTTCTCGTTGCCCGCCGAGGCCGTGGAGATGCCCTCGTAGCCGAGGGTCTCGCTGGGCTCGTTGTAGCCCGCGCCGCCGTACTTGGTGCTGTTGGCGAGGACGAGCACCAGGTCGGCCTCCGGCGCCTTCGCGACGTATCCGTCGACCTTGTCCTGGTCGACGCAGAGGAGCCGCTCGATCTCGTCGCACCAGAAGTACGAGCCGAGGGCCGTGTCCCGGAGGGTGTCGGGAGAGGGGTCGCCGGAGACGCCGGACTGGTTCGAGACGGCGTCGACGGTCCAGACGTTGAAGAGGTTGCGGTAGGTGGTGTACGGCTCGACGGCCGTCAGCTCCGACCACTTCTTCTGGGCGTCGGCGTGGAAGCGGGGCAGTTCGGCGACGGTGTAGCCGTCTCCGACGACGACGATGTCGAGCCGGTCGGCGGTGGGGCCGTTGTCGACGATCTTGGCCACCTCGCCGTCGGCGGCCACCTCGGTCGACGTCAGGCGGGCGGCCGGTCGGTTCCGGCCTTCCGGCGGCACGTGCGTGTGGCCGGAGCCGGCGAACGTCCCGTCTTCAGGCCCCGGTATCTCGACCTCGACTCCGGCCGTGCGAGGTGCGGGCGGCTCCGCGGCGGCGCTGCCGGGTGCGGCGGCGAGTACGGCCGTGAGGGCGACGGCCACTCCGACCGCCATGGCCGCTCGTCGTGCTGAACGCATGAAATCAGCCCCTTGCCAGGCGAGTTAAGGGCAGGAGTAACCCTGCTGAACAAGTCGCTTAACCTAGGGGGAGGGCGAAGGTGTGCGCAATGCCTACTGCTTCTGGATACTGGGCAGTTCACGAACCAGGGGGTCCTGATGGACGATCCGGCCGCGATCGGCCGCCGGGTGCAGCGACTGCGTGCTCAACGCGGGCTGACTCAGAGGCAGTTGGCCGAGCCCTCATACACCCCCGCGTACGTGTCGACGCTGGAGTCGGGCAAGGTGAGGCCCTCGGAGACCGCCCTGCGCTTCCTCGCGGAGCGGCTCGGCACGTCGTACGAGGAGCTGGCCACCGGCAGGCCCGCGCACCTCGCCACGGAACTGCGGCTCGACCTCGTCGACGCGCGCCGGCAGCTGGCCACCAGGACCGCGGAGGAGGCCGCCGTGCGCTATCGGCGCCTCCTCACCGACGCGGAGCACCTGGAGCTCGTGCCCGAGCAGGCCGAGGCGCTGCTCGGACTCGGCGACTGCGCCCTGGAGACCGGTCAACTGGTCGACGCGGGGCGCCACTTCCAGGCTGCCGAGCGGCTCCTCGCCGATGAGCCGCTGCCGCGCCGCGTACGCGCGATCCGCGGCCGTGCCGTCGCGCACCTCCTGGCCGGCGAGCTGCGTTATGCCTGCTACCTCCTCGAGTCCACCATCGACGAGCTCGGCGCGAGCGGACTGGCCGACCCCGAGGCGCTGGTCGTCCTGTACGCCGCCGTGATCGGCCCGTACATGGACATGGGCGCCCACGCCCGTGCCGCGCACGCCGCCGAGCTCGCCCTGGCGCTGGCTCCGCAGGTCGACGACCCGGCGCTGGTCGCGGGCATGCACCGGCAGGTGGCGCGCACGCTCCTCGCCGAGGGGCGCATGGCCGACGCGGACGCCTCACTGGCCAAGGCGCAGGCGATCTACCAGCAGCTGAGCCTGCGTACCGATCTCGCGCACTGCCACTGGATGCGCGGCTACGTCCAGGCCCAGAACGGAGAACTGGCATCAGCCGAAAGGGAGTTGCGTGCAGCCCGGGACATGCTGAACGTCAGACGTGCGGCGTTGTTCACGGCGCAGGTGGAGGTGGAGCTGGCCGATGTCCTCCGGCGGCTCGGACGGCACGACGAGGCGTCGGAGCTGCTCTCGGCGTTTCTCGAACTGGGTGACCGGCACGGCGCGGTGCACGCGGGGGGTGCGCACCGGCTGCTCGGGCTGATCGCGGAGGAGCGGGGGGACGCCGAGACCGCCGAGGAGCACTACGTCATGGCCCTGGGGCTGCTGGAGCGCAGCGGAGCGAGCGGCGACCTGGCCGACCTGTGCCGTCTGCTGGGCGACCTTCTGCGCCGCGGCGGCCGTACCGAGGCAGCCCTGGACGCCTACCGTACGGGGCTGGGCCACCGGTCGGCCCCCGGCACGACGACGCTGGGGCCGGCTCCGACGGCACCGGTGTTCCCGCGGCGCTGAACGAGCAGCCGACCGTGCCCTTCGACGAGTTCTTGACTTCGTCGCGGATCGGCCGGCGGGAGGAACGCCGGGTGGCCCACGGCAGGAGGGGCCGGAGTACGCGAAGGGGAGCAGCCCCGCACCGTCGGCCTCCAGCTGCTCTGGGCGGGGCTCGGGACCGATCTCCCACAGCCGGGCCAGTACCTCGGCGCGCTCCGCCTTCATGGCCAGGAGGTCGTAGTCGGAGTCGGCGCAGTCGGGCTCCAGGATCCAGATCGTCTCGTCGAGGACGCCCCCGCCGTAGGTGTCGACGAGATCCTTGAGGTCCTCCGGCAGAGCGCTGCCCAGGCGGGCCTCGACCTCGGGCCAGGCCTGCGGCTGACGCTCCGCCGGTGGCGGGACGATGTGGGTGAGCTGTTCCACGTCAGGGTGCATCGGGGTGTCTCTGGGGGAGGGCTCAGGGCTTGGGGACGTCCAGGATGGTGAGGCCCCGGTCGACAGGATTCGGACCTGTCAGGTCCCCCTTTTCAGAGCCCGCATGTTCACCGAGTCGATCGCACATCTCGACCAGTCCAGCTCGCCCCGGGAGCCGTGCTCGTCGAGCACCAGGTGCTGCAGCTTGGCCCGGACCCTGGCCTTCGACCACCCGCTGAAACAGCTCCCACGACTCATCCGGCACCAGCCGCTCAACGATCCCTGCGACGCTCCACAGGCTACCGAGCCAATCGAGACTGCTTCGCAGAAGGATCTTGAATGATCTAATGATCGACGGCCCGCAGGCGTCGGTCGTCGTCTTTGCCATGGCTGTGGCGAGATGAACGATCCGGCCGGGCGAGGCTCGCCCCCATGCACCCCCGCCGAGGGGTGCATTTTTCTCGTTCGACGGCAAGGGATGTGAAGAGCTGGATGAGAAGACCTTCCATAGCAGTGGGCTCGGCCGCGCTGTGCTTCGCTCTGCTCGGCCTGTCCACGGGCACCGGTAGCGCGACCGCCGCGCCTGGGCAACCAGCAGGGACGGCCGCGGCATTCGACGGCACGGCGGATGCGCCGACCATTGAGGCGGCCGAACCGGGCACCGGTGCCCGTCACGACTACAACGGTGACGGCCGCAGCGATCTGGCCGCCTGGTACGACTACGCGGACGGGCACGACGCCGTACGCACCTTCCTCGCGGGCTCGAACGGCGCCTTCGCCGCGCCCGGGGTGGGCTGGGAGACCCCCGCAGGCAGCTACTGGGTCGAGAACATGAAGCGCCTCACCGGCGACTTCAACGGGGACGGTGTGGGCGACCTCGCGGCCTTCTACGGTTACGAGGACGGCCGGGTCACCCTGCTGACCTGGCTCGGCCGTGGAGACGGCAGATTCGAGAGTCCTCTCCATTCCTGGACCGCGGCGCCGGGCAACTGGAATTTCGACGCCATGACCGCCCAGGCCGGCGACTTCAACGGGGACGGCCGTGACGACGTCGCCGTCTGGTACGCCTACGGAGACGGCAGCGACAAACTCTTCACGATGCTCGCCCGCTCGGACGGCGGTTTCGGCGCGCACCTCGCCTCCTTCGAGCGGGCCCCTGGGGATGGCTGGTACGTCAACCGCATGAAGTTCGCCACCGGTGACTTCAACGGGGATGGTCGTGACGACCTCGCGGCGCTGTACGGGTACCGGGACGGCAGCGTGAAGCTGATGTACTGGGCCGGGCGGACCGATGGCGGGTTCGCCGAGCCCGTACACGGCTGGGAGTCCACGGGCTGGACGTTCCGGCAGGCGAGTCTGCACGCGGGTGACTTCGACGGTGACGGCCGTGACGAACTGGCCGCCTGGTACGACTACGCGGACGGACACGACGCGGTGATCGGCTTCCGTCTCGGCACGGACGGGAAGTTCGGCGCCCGGCGGGACATGCTGGCCCTCCCGGCCGGCTCGTACGATCGTTCGCGTATGAAGATCGTCACCGGTGACTTCAACGGGGACGGCCGCGACGACCTGGCCACCCTCTACGGCTACACCGACGGACGGGTGAAGACGATCACCTTCACCGCCAAGTCCGACGGTGACCTCAACAGTCCCCTGCACAGCTGGGAGTCCGCGCCCGGCAACTGGACCTTCAGCCAGGTCCACATGATGGAGGGGTACACCAGCCCCTCCCTGCTGCCCTACTGCCCCGCGGTGTTCGGGCACGGCGGGTGGCCCCAGGAGGTGGGAGGCTGGCAGGAAGACCAGATCCGTGCGGCGAACCACCCCCGAGGCCTCGCCCAGGAGAAGAGCTGGGGCGCGGCCGGGGTGGAGGCCGACCTGCGGCTGACCAAGAACGGCTCCAAGGCCGTGATGTGGCACAACAGAACCACCTACGGGCTGACCGGATCGTCCGATTCCATCTCGGAGCTGACGTGGGCGAGCGGGCCGAACCCGCTCGATGGACGCACCATCACGCGCGGCCCTTACACGGGTGAGACCGTGTACACGTTCCGCGAGTGGCTCGACAGCGCCAAGGCCCTCGGCATGGTCGTGTTGGTGGAGGTGAAGGCGGAAACGAAGGAGTCTCTCCTCAGCAGCGACTCGTCGATCCGGGAGACGGCCTGGAACGAGGTGCTCGCACCGATCGCGGAGCGCATCGCGTCCCAGGAGATCATGATCTACACGGATGACAAGGACCTGGATCCGGTGCTCCGGAGCCGGGTCGGCGCCGCAGGCCTCTCCGCGGCCCTCACCGGCTTCCCCGACTGGTACGACGTCGTCGACTGGCAGGAGCCGCCCCCGCCGGCCTCCGGCAACTACGGCTCCTGGCAGCGGGCGCTGGACGCCGATGCGACCCGTCTGGCCACCTCGTGGACGCCGGGCCTCACCGACTGGATGGACGGACGCTGCGTCTGACGTTCGCACCGGGCCGCGGGGGGGGGGGGGGGGGTGCCCCCCCCCCCCCCCCCCGGGGGCCGCGCCGCCGGCCCCCAGCCCGGGGGGGACATATATGGGGGTACGGGGGTATACAACACAGGTCAACCCCACAACTCCACCCCCGGGGGCGGGG
>NZ_JBICYQ010000016.1:0-273447 GCF_043201055.1 Streptomyces sp. NPDC048338 | reverse complement strand
ATGACGATGGAGTCCTTGCCGCCGGAGAAGAGGATCACCGGCCGCTCGAACTCGCCCGCGACCTCACGGAAGATGTGCACCGCCTCGGACTCCAGCGCCTCCAGATGGCCGAGGGCGTACGCCCCCCTCGGCGTGTCGTGGGCTGCGGCCGGCTCGGTCGCGAAGGTCGTCATGCGAGATCCCTTTCCGTCAGGAGGTCGTGCAGGCGGGCCGTCGACTCCCACACGGTCTGCCGCTGCGACTCGATCCGCAGATCGGGGTCCGCCGGCACTTCGTACGGGTCGTCGACCCCGGTGAGCCCGCTGATCTCGCCCGCGGCCTGCTTGGCGTACAGGCCCTTCACGTCGCGCGCCGAGCACACGTCGACCGGAGTGGCCACGTGCACCTCCAGGTACGGGGTGGACGAGGCCCGGTGGCTGTCGCGGACCGCGTCGCGCGCGGCCGCGTACGGGGCGATCACCGGGACGAGGACGAGGAGGCCGTTGCGCGCCAGCACCTCGGCGACCATGCCGATCCGCCGGACGTTGGTGTCGCGGTCCTCGCGGGAGAATCCGAGACCGGCCGAGAGGAAGGTGCGGCACCGGTCGCCGTCCAGGATCTCGACCCGGCGCCCCTCGTCGCGCAGCCGGCGGGCCAGTGCCTCGGCGATCGTCGTCTTGCCGGCGCTCGGCAGGCCCGTGAGCCAGACCGTCGCGCCCGGGCGGCAGGTGCAGACCGGGGCGGGACCGCCCGCCGGGGGCGCCGACCGGCCGGGGGCCGGGGGCGCCGCGGGTCCGGCGGGGCTGAACACTGTCGTGGTTGTCATCCGTCTGTTCCCGCTCCTTCGGGGTGGAGAGTCAGCCGGTCCTTCGTGGCGGTGGCCACGGCGGCCCGGCCCGACGGCCAGGCGAGGGTTCCGCCCTCGCGCCAGAGGTCCGTCTGGTCGTCGTAGTGGGCGTGGAAGGCGTGGCCCGAGGCGCCGGTGAGATTGATCCAGCGCGAGGCGTCGAAGTCGGCGAAGTCGATGACCATCCGCATCGAGGGCACCCAGTTCACCTCGTAGCCCTGCGAGGCGTCCCAGCCGGTCGCGTCGACCGTGGCGGAACCGCCGCCGACCTCCAGCGGCTCGTGGTTCAGCAGCCACTGGACCGGCGCGGGGCCGCCCGTGCCGATCGTCTCGTTGCGCAGGGTCAGCGTGTGCAGGGCGCCCCAGCGCCAGGCGCGCGGGTCGTCGCCGAGCCGTCCCGAGAGCTCCTCGGCCGCGTCGTCCATCGCGGCCCTCAGCACGTCGTCACGGGTGCGCAGACCCCGCGGATCGCTGGAGTTGCTCCACCAGGGGTCGTCGGGGCGTGCCGCGAGCCGGCGGACGATCTCGTACCAGAGGCCGCCGCCGTCGACGTGGAGCTGGGCGCGGTTGCCCACGAGCTCGTCGTGGAAGGTCAGCCTGAGCAGGTTGCTCCAGACCGCGTTGAAGTACGCGGCGGGCGCCGAGTCGGCGCCCTGGCCGAAGTCCCAGCCGCGCAGCAGGTCCTGGGCGGCCCGCGCGTCCTTGCCGGGCGTGACCGCGAGGAGCAGCGGCGTGAGGGTCGCGGCGTTGCCGTTGTAGGTGTCGAGCTGGATCCGCTGCATCGCGGCCGCGTCCAGCTTCCCGCTCTTCTCGATCAGCTCGGCGATGCGCTCGCTGCGGTAGCCGTCGCCCCAGTTCCGGGTGAGCGGGTAGGGGTAGGACGGGCCGACCGCGGCGTTGTTCGCCGTGACGATGTAGCCCGACGCGGGGTCGAACGAGCGGGGCAGGCGGTCGAAGGGGACGAAGCCCTTCCAGTCGTACTCGCCGGTCCAGCCGGGAACGGGCCAGCGGCCGTCGCCCTTGGCCCGCACCGGGATCCGGCCGGGTGCCTGGTACCCGATGTGGCCTCGGCGGTCGGCGTAGACGAGGTTCTGCGCGGGGGAGGAGAACAGGGCGGCGCCCGCGCGGAACGACGCCCAGTCCTTGGCCGCGTCGAGTCGGAAGACGGCGTCCATGGTTCGTCCGGGGTCGAGCGCGCTCCACCGCATGGCCACGGCGTGGTCGCCGCCGCCGGCCCGGTCGACGCCCGGCGCGCGGCCGTCGGTGGCGATCGCCTTCGCCTTGGGGAAGGCGTCGGAGATCAGCGGGCCGTGGTGGGTGGAGCGGACGGTGATCGTCCGGCTGTCGCCGCCGGCGACCCGGATGACCTCCTTCCGCGTCTCCAGCGGCAGCGTGCGGTCCCGGTGGCGGTACGAGGAGGCGCCGTCGAGCTTCTCCACGAACAGGTCGGTGTCGGCGGGCGCCAGATTGGTGACGCCCCAGCCGATGTCCGCGTTGTGCCCGACGATGACGCCCGGCATGCCGGAGAAGCCGAAGCCGGAGACGTCGTACGGGCAGGAGGCGGTGACCGCGGTGCAGTGCAGTCCGACCTGGTACCAGACGCCCGGCATGGAGGGCGACAGGTGCGGGTCGTTGGCGAGGAGCGGCTTTCCGGAGACCGTACGGCTGCCGGACACCACCCAGGAGTTGGACCCGATGCCGGACCCGCGCGGTCCGAGCACGCGGTCGACGCCGTCCAGCGCGTCCGAGGCGAGGCCGAGCGGGCTCGCCGACGTCGCAGCGAGTCCGCCGCCCGCGGCGGCGGGGGTGACCGCCGTGCCGGCGGCGGCCCGTCCGTCCGGCGTCGCGGCGGCCGGGACGGTGCCCTGGCTGCTCGCGCTGTCGGTGACGATCGGCCGCCAGCGGGCGAAGTCGTACTCGGGGAAGAGGGAGTCGACCTGGGCGTCGGAAAGAGTGACGGCCAGCAGGGAGTGCCTGACCTGGTCGGAGAGGGTCGCGTTCAGGTTCCAGGCGAGCGCCTTCAGCCAGGACACCGAGTCGGCAGGGCTCCAGGGCTCCGGCGTGTAGGACAGGCCGCCCAGCGAGAGCAGCGGGTACTCGACGGAGAGGTCGGCGCCCCGGTGGTCCGCGAGATAGGCGTTCACCCCCGCCGCGTACGCGTCGAGGTTGGACCGGGTCGACGGTTCGAGGAGGGCCAGCTCGCGCTCGGCGACCCGTCGCCAGCCCATGGTGCGGATGAGCGAGTCCGTCTCCACCTGGCTCTCGCCGAAGAGCTCGGCGAGCCGGCCGGAGGTGATGTGCCGGCGCACGTCCATCTCCCAGAACCGGTCCTGGGCGTGCACGAAGCCCTGTGCGAGGAACAGGTCGTGGGCGTTGTCGGCGTAGATCTGCGGGATGCCCGCGGCGTCCCTGGCGACCGTCACCCGGCCCTGAAGTCCCGGTACCGCGAGCTCGCCGGCCACGGTCGGGAAGGAGGCGCGCACCGTGCGGGTCGCCGTCAGGCCGGCCGCGCAGACGGTCACCACGAGCAGGACCGTCAGGCACCAGGCCGTCACCCGCAGCCGGCGCCACCAGCGGGTGCGGCGGCGCGGCGGGGCCGCGGGGGACTCCGGATCAGGGGGGCTCGCCGCCGGCTCCGTGCCCGGTGAGCCGGGCAGGGTCGGCGGCTCCATCACTTCGCTCATCTCGTCGTTTCCCATGCTCGGCGGAAGTCTCCGCACCGAAGGTCGCAGGGGTGCCGTCCGGCCGTAAGCCAGGGAATCTCCTGACAGAGGGCCGCTGCCCGTCCCGCCGTTGTCCGTCCCGCCGCCGGCCGGCCCGCGACGCGCCGCCGGCGGACGGACAGCGAACGGATAGCGGATCGAGAGCCGATCGACAGCGGTGGCCTGTTGCCTGGGCGCACCAGGACGGCGAGGGCCCGTCCGGACACGGAGGCGGACATGCCGGTGACGGCGCTCTGGGCGGCACCACGATCGCGTTCGACCGCGTTCTTCCGGTCGATGCTGCAGTACGGCGAACTCACCGCACTGCACGAGCCGTTCTGCAACGTGGCCGACTTCGGGGAGACCGAGGTCGCCGGGCGGGTGGTCCGCTCCGAGCGGGAACTCATCGACGCCGTCGTGGAACTGGCGAAGGACCGGGAGGTGTTCTTCAAGGACACCACCGACCACCGCTACGCGGAGGTCCTGGAGGACCGGCGCTTCCTGGCCGGGACCCGGCACACCTTCCTCATCCGCAGGCCGGAGGAGGTCGCGGCCTCGTTCTACGCCCTCCAGCCCGACATGACGGTCTCCGACATCGGGATCGAGGGCCTGTACGAGGTGTACCGGGCGGTCCTGGACGCGGGCGGCCCGCCTCCCGTGGTCGTCGACTCGGACGACCTGGTGAACCGGCCCGCGCAGACCATGGCGGCGTACTGCGCGGCGCTCGGCCTCACCTACCGCGAGGAGGCGCTCAACTGGAGCGCGAGCAAGCGCGAGGAGTGGCAGCGCACCGATCGCTGGCACGTGGCGGTCAGCAACAGCACGGGCTTCTCCAAGAGCCGGTCCAGCTACCGGCACACGGTCGGGAACACCCCGCTGCTCGCCGAGTTCGCCGCCCATCACCAGCCGTTCTACGAGCTGTTGCGCGCCGTCCGGCTCCCGGTGGGGGAGCCGGCCAGGGTCGAGGAGGCGGCGCCGGCCGTGTGACGACCCGGCTCGCCCCGCCGGGCACCCCGGCCGGCGGGCCGCCCGCCCGAGGCCGGGGCGGGCGCCGCGATCCGCCGGCGGCCGTCAGGCGGCCGCCAGGGCCCGCCGGTCGACCTTGCCGTTGCGGGTCAGCGGGATCTCGTCGAGGACGACGACGCGGCCCGGCACCATGTAGAGGGGCAGCACCTCTCCCAGATACGCCTGGACCGCGGCGGTGCCGGGCACCTCCGGACCGGTGACGTACGCGACCAGGACGGGCTCCGAGCCCTCCTCGGACGGGCGGTGCAGGTCCACCACCGCGTCCTTGATCCCCGGGTGCGACAGCAGGACCTCCTCGACCTCGCCCGGCTCGATCCGGTGGCCGTGCAGCTTGATCTGCGTGTCGATCCGGCCGGCGAACTCCAGACCCGTCCCGTCGGGCATCCACCGCACCAGGTCACCCGTGCGGTACAGCCGCTCGCCGTGGGCGCCGAAGGGGTCGGGCACGAACTTCAGGGCCGTCAGCCCCGGCCGGTCGAGGTAGCCGCGGACCACCCCCGCGCCGCCCATGAGCAGCTCGCCGTACTCGCCCGCCGGCACCGGCTCGCCGTCCGGCGAGACCACGAGGGCCCGGAGGTTCGGCATCGCCTCGCCGATCAGCGGCTTGGGGACGCCGGCCGCCGGATCGTGGCGCTGCTCGGTGCAGGCCACCGTCACCTCCGTCGGACCGTACTGGTTGTTCACGACCCGCTCCGCCGAGGACCAGCGGTCCGCCTGGAAGCGGCTCAGCTGCTCGCCGCCCACGTTCAGCACCCGCAGCGCGGGCAGGTCGGCGGGGTCGAGCAGCGGCAGGATCGCCGTGGTGAACGACACCACCGACACGCCCTCGGAGCTCATCAGCGCCGTCAGCGCGCGGGGGTCGAGCAGCGTCAGCGCCGAACCCTGCACGAGGGTCGCGCCGTTGGTGAGCGCCCCGAAGACCTCCAGGACGTGCACGTCGAAGCAGGGGTTGGTGAACTGGAGCCACCGGTCGCCGGGACCGATCGTGAACTGGCGGGCCATGTGGGCGGTCAGGTTGACCGCCCCGCGGTGCGGCACCAGCGTTCCCTTCGGCCGCCCCGTCGATCCGGAGGTGTAGATCACGTACGCCAGCTGGTCCTGACGGGCCGGCAGCCCCGGGTCGACGTCCGGCAGCGCCGCCAGCATGTCCGCGGTGTACGGGTCGTCCAGGCAGACGACCGCGGCCTCGTCGGGCACCCGCGCCGCCAGCGCCGTCGAGGTGACGACCATGTCGCAGCCGGCGTCCCGCAGGAGGTAGCCGAGCCGGTCGGCCGGCTGCTCCGGGTCCATCGGCAGGTACGCGCCGCCGGCCTTCAGCACCGCGAGCATCGCGAGCGGCAGGTGCGGGCCGCGTTCCATGAGCACCCCGACCACCGACTCGCGCGCCACGCCGAGCCGGCGCAGATGGGCGGCGAGCCGGTTGGCGCGGCCGTCGAGTTCGGCGTAGGTCCAGGTGGCGCCCTCGAAGCGGAGGGCGGGCGCGTCGGGGGTGCGCGCCGCCCACCGCGCCACGCGCTCGTGCAGGCAGGGCAGCGCGTGCAGGTCGTCCGGGCCGCCCGGGTCGGTCAGGGCCTCCGGTCCGGTCGGGTCCGTCAGGCGGGCGGGTTCGGTCAGGTCGGTCGCTTCGGTCGTCCGCATCGTCTTTCCACTCCTGGTCGGTTGTCCCTCGCCGCCGGTCCGCCCTCGGCCGGCGGCCGTACGTGCCGTCCGCCTCAGCCGGCCAGCAGCGCGTCCACGTCCTCGTCGCTGAGGTCGCCGATCTCCTGGGCGAGCCGGGCGACCGCCGCCACGTCCACGCCCTGCTCCTCGCCCGCCGCCGCCACGACGGCCGCCTGCCGCTCCACGTCGGTCGCCTCGAAGACGGCCCGCAGCGGGATCTCGACGCCGAGGATCTCGCCGATCAGCGCGGCGATCCGGGTCGCGGCGAGCGAGTAGCCGCCGAGTTCGAAGAAGTCGTCCCTGACCCCGATCCGCTCGATGTTGAGGACGCTGCCCCACACCTCGGCGAGCAGGCTCTCCAGCGGGGTCCGGGGCGCGACGAAGGAGCCCTGCAGGTCGGGGCGGGCGCTGCCCACGGCCGGCAGCGCCGACCGGTCGGCCTTGCCACTGACCGCGAGCGGCAGCCGGTCCAGGGCGACGAAATGGGCGGGGACCATGTGGTCGGGCAGGGTGCGGCGCAGCAGGGCCCGCAGCTCGGAGACCGTCACGGCCGCGCCGTCGGCGGGCACGTAGTACGCGGCCAGCGTCGTCTCGCCGGTCTCCCGGACGGGGTTGACCACCGCCTCCGCGACACCGGGGCAGGCGGCGAGCGCCGCCTCGATCTCGCCCAGCTCGATGCGGAAGCCCCGCACCTTGACCTGGTCGTCGATGCGGCCCAGGTAGTCGAGCTGCCCGTCGGCGGTCCACCGGGCCAGGTCGCCGGTGCGGTACATGCGCTCCCCGGGGCCGGAGAACGGGTCGGGGAGGAACCTCTCGGCGGTCAGCCCCGGCCGCCGGTGGTAGCCGCGGGCGAGCCCGACGCCGGCCACGTACAGCTCGCCCGCCACGCCGACGGGCACCGGGCGCAGGCGTCCGTCGAGCACGTAGGCGCGGGCGCGGGACATCGGCCGCCCGATCGACACCGCGCTGGGGCCGATCCGGTCCCCGGGCTCCACCCGGAGGGCGACGCAGCCGACGGTGGCCTCGGTCGGCCCGTACTCGTTGACGACGGCCGTCCCCGGGAAGCGCGTCCGCCACTGGTCGAGGACCTCGCCGATCAGCGCCTCCCCGCCGATCACCAGGTCCTGGGTCGGCGAGAACTCCTCCGGCAGGGCCTGGACGAGCGGCAGATGACTCGGGGTGATCTTGAGCAGGTCGAGCCGGCCCTCACCGCCGGGCAGGCGGTCGCGCAGACCGTCCAGTTCGCCGACGACGATGCGGCCGCCGACGGTGAGCGGGCCGAGCAGGGTCGTCACCGACAGGTCGACCGACACGGGGGAGTGGAGCAGGGAGGAGCCGGCCAGCCCCGGGTAGTCGTGGCGGCAGGCGTCCAGGTAGTCCGCCAGGGCGCGGTGCCCGATGAGGACGCCCTTCGGGCGGCCGGTCGACCCGGAGGTGTAGATCGCGTACGCCAGGTTCCCGGCCCGCAGCGGCGCGATGCGGTCGGCGTCCGTCGGGTCGTGGTCCGGGTACCCGGCGAGGGCCTCCCGGACGTCGCCGGCGTCGAGGACGATCCGGGGCGTGCCGCCGGTGAGGGCCGCCGGCACGTCGTCGGTGGTGACCACCACGGAGGGGGCGGAGTCGGCGAGCAGGTAGGCGATCCTGTGGGCGGGCAGCGCCGGGTCCACCGGGACGTAGGCGGCGCCCGTCTTGAGGACGGCGAGCACGGCGGTCACGAGTCCGGCCGACCGCGGAAGCATCAGCGCGACCATCCGCTCGGGTCCGGCGCCGCGGTCGATCAGCAGCCGGGCCAGCCGGTTGGCCTCGGCGTTGAGCCGCCCGTAGGTGAGGGTCCCGGCGTCGGAGACGACCGCCGGAGCGTCCGGGACGGCGGCGGCCCGCGCCTCGATCAGCGCGGGAGCGAGCGCGGCCGGCGCCTCGGTGCCGGTGTCGTTCCACTCGGTCACGAGGCGGTGCTCGTCCTCGGCTCGCAGCAGCGGAAGGGTTCCGACGGGTTCCTCGGGACGGTCGACGGCGGCGGCCAGCAGGGTCGCGTACTGCGTCCACATCCGCTCGACCGTCGACACGTCGAAGAGGTCCGTGCTGTAGTCGATGACGCCCTCGAAGCAACCGTCCGCGTCCCACAACTGGACGTTGAGGTCGAGATGGGTCGCCTTGCGGCGCACCGGGACGGCCGCCAGGGACAGGTCGCCGACGGAGACCGCGGGCATGGGCGCGTTCTGCACCAGGAACATCACCTGGGCGAGCGGCTGATGGCTCAGGTCCCGCTTGGGGGCCAGGTCCTCCACCAGCCGGTCGAACGGCAGGTCCTGGTGCTCGACGCCGTCCAGGACGGTACGGCCTACCTGCGTCGCCAGTTCGGCGAAGGTCGGGTCGTCCGCGAGGGAGGTCCGGAACAGCAGGACGTTGATGAAGCAGCCGATCAGGCCCTCGACCTGCGGGGTGCGGTTGGCGACCCCGCTGCTGACGGTGATGTCCTCGCCGCCCGTCCAGCGGCCCAGGGCCGTCTGGAAGGCGGCGAGCAGCGCGGCGAACGGGGTGACGCCCAGCGCCCGCGCCGCGCGGGTGACGGCCGCGGAGGTCTCCGGCGTGAGCCGCACGGGCAGGGTGGCGCCCCGGTACGACTGGACGGCCGGACGCGGCCGGTCGGCGGGCAGTTCGAGCACCGGGGGCGCCCCGCGCAGCTGCTCGCGCCAGTAGCCGAGCAGCTCCTCGGTGCGGGCCTCGTCCAGCTGCTCCTGCTGCCAGGCGGTGTAGTCGACGTACTGGACCTCGGGAGCGGGCAGCCCGGCCTCCTCGCCGGAGCGGTGCGCCGCGTACAGCCGGGCCAGCTCCCCGACGAAGATCCCGCAGGACCAGGAGTCGGAGATCAGGTGGTGCAGGGTGACGGCCAGGACGTGGTCGTCGTCGGCCAGCCGGAGCAGCTCGACCCGGATCAGGCGGCCCGTCAGGTCGAAGGGACGTGCGGCGCCCTCGGCGATCAGCGAGGACAGCGCGTCCTCGTCCGTGGCGGCCGGATCGCCGGTGAGGTCGCGGACGGCGACCTCCACGTGCGGGTCGTCCTCGACGACCTGGCCGAGCACGCCGTCGACCGTGCGGAAGACCGTGCGCAGCGACTCGTGACGGTGCGCCACCTCCCGGACGGACGAGGTGAGCGCCGGGGTGTCCAGGGTGCCGCGCAGCCGGACCGCGAAGGGGACGTGATAGGCCGAGCCGCCCGGGTACAGCTGCTCGATGATCATGATCCGTTGCTGGGCGGGCGTGGCGGGAAAGACCAGCGGCGCGGTGGGTTCCGCGACGGCGGACAGGGTCGGGTTCATCTGCTTCGTCTCCACGGGATGCGTCATGAGCCGCTCTGCCGGCTCAGCTGGCGTGCGGCGCGCAGGGCCCGCAGCTTGTCCTTCCCGCCACCCGGCGCGGCGAGGGTGACCGCCCGGGTGCGGTCGATCGGCCGGATGCGGCTCGCGGACGGGCCCTCGCCCAGGGCGTCCACCGCCGCCGCGAGGCGCTCCAGGGTGGGGTTCTCGAACATCACCCGGAGGGGCAGCTGCGCCCCGAGCGACTCGTGGACCCGCACCGCGAAGCGCGACATCAGCAGCGAGTGGGCACCGTGGTCGAAGAGGTTGTCGGTCCGGCCGATCACCGCCCCCTCCAGCAACCCACCAAGAATCACGGCGAGTTCGCGCTCGGTCGCGGTGGCCGGCCCGGTCGGGGCGCCGCCCGTCGGCAGGGTCGGGGCGCGCAGTGCCGCCCGGTCCACCTTGCCGCTGGTGTTCAGCGGGAAGTCGTCCACCCACACGAAGCGGGTGGGAACCATATAGCCGGGCAACACCTGGGCCAGGGCCCGGCGCAGGTCGCCGGCCGCGGCCCGCTCGTCGAAGTCGCCCCCGCCCACCCGCTCGTTCCGCCGGACGTACGCCACCAGCGTCGCGGGCCCGTCGGGATCCGGGCGGTGTGCCACCGCCACACCCATCCGCACCGACGGCAGCGAACCGAGCGCGGCGTCGATCTCGCCCAGCTCGATCCGGTGCCCGTTGACCTTCACCTGGTTGTCGATCCGGCCCAGCAGCTCGATCCGGCCGTCGGCGGTGAGCTTCGCCAGGTCACCGGTGCGGTAGAGCCGGCCGCCGGGGGTGTCGCCGTACGGGTCGGGGACGAACACCGAGGCCGTGAGGCCGGGGCGGCCCAGATAGCCCCGCGCCAGACCGTCGCCGCCGATCATCAGCTCGCCCGCGACGCCGGCCGGAGCCGGCTCCAGGCGCTCGTCGAGCACGTACACGCGGGTGTTCGCGACGGGGCCGCCGATCGGCGTGGCGCCCTCGGGCGGCTCGGTCACCTCGGCCGCGGTCGACCAGACGGTCGTCTCCGTGGGGCCGTACAGGTTCCACAGCGAGCGGCAGCCGCGGTCGAGCAACTGCCGTGCCAGCCCCGGCGGGAGCGCCTCGCCGCCGCTGAGCACGGCCGTTCCCGGCGCGCCGTGCCAGCCCGCGTCGCAGAGCAGCCGCCAGGTGGCCGGGGTCGCCTGCATCAGGGCGAACGCGCCGGTGTCGAGACGCATCCGCAGCTGCTCGCCGCTGCCCGCGACGGTCCTCGGCACGAGGTGCGCGCAGCCGCCGGTGGTCAGCGGAAGGTAGATCTCGAGCCCGGAGATGTCGAAGGAGAAGGTGGTCACGGCGAGCAGCCGGTCTCCCGCGACAGGACCGAGCAGGGCCGTCATGCCGCTGAGGAAGTTGGCGAGCGCGCCGTGCGGGATGTGCACGCCCTTGGGACGGCCCGTCGAGCCCGAGGTGTAGAGCACGTAGGCCGCCTGCGCCGGGCGCACGGTGACCGCGGGCGGGGTGCCCGCCGCCTCCGCCAGCTCCGGGCCGAGCTCGTCCAGCAGCAGTCGCCGGGCGATCCCGGCGTCGGCGGTGACACCGGCGAGCGCGGAGTCGGTGACGAGGGTGCGGGCACCGCTGTCGGCGAGCAGATAGGCGATGCGTTCGGCCGGCAGGTGCGGATCGACGGGGAGGTAGGTGCCGCCGGCCCGCAGTACCGCGAGCATGGCGACGACCATCTCCCGGGCGTGCGGGAGGTGCACCGCGACGACGTCCTCGGGACGCAGGCCGCGGGCCAGGAGCAGCCGGGCCAGCCGGTTGACGGCCTCGTCCAGCTCCCGGTACGTCAGGGTCGGCACCGTGACGGCCCGGGCCGCGTCCGGCGGCCCGCCGAGCGGGTACTCGACGTCGTCGTACGCCAGCGCGGGAGCGTCGGGCGTCAGGACGGCCTGCGCGGCCACCCGCTCGTGCACCGGCACCCCGGTCGTGTCCGGGACCCGGGTGTCGTTGAGGGCGTGGAGCAGGGTGCGCCGCTCCCGCGCGCCGAGCAGCGGCAGCAGACCGGCCGGCAGGCCGGGGTCCCCCGCCACCGCGTCGAGGAGCACCGTCAGGCGCTCCACCAGCCGGTCGGCCGTCCCGGCGTCGAAGAGGTCGCGGTCGAACTGGAGCATGCCGGCCAGCACGCCGTCCACGTCGGCGAAGGTCAGCTGGAGGTCGAGCTGGGCGTCCGGCGGGTCCAGCGGCACGGGCCGCAGTTCCGGGCCGCCCAGGTCGAACCGGGCCGCCGGATCCCCGAGCACGAAGCCGGCCAGCGGACCGCCCTGCAAGGTGAACAGCGCCTGCACCAGAGGGGAGCGGCTCGGATCGCGCGGCACGCGGCTGCGCTCCACCAGCAGCGACAGCGGCAGCCCCGCGTGGCGCAGCGCCGCGGGCACCCCGCGGGCCGCCCGGCGCAGCAGCCCGGTGAAGGGCTCGGCCGGATCGATGTCCGCCCGCAGCACGGCCGTGTTGAGGAACGGGCCGACGGTGTCGGCGAAGTGCGCCTGCTCGCGGCCGTGCACGGGCGAGCCGACCAGCACGGTCCGCTGCCCGCTGATCCGCGACAGGAGCAGCTGGTAGGCGCTCAGCAGCACGGTGTAGAGCGTGGTGCCCTCGGCGTGCGCGAGCTCCGCCAGGCGCGCCGAGGTGGCGGCCGACAGGCGGAAGCGGCGCACCCCGCCCCTGCCCCGCTGCTCCGGCGGCCGCCCGTGGTCGGCCGGGAGCTCCAGGACCGTGGGCGCGTCCGTCAGCTCGCGCCGCCAGAACTCCCACAGCCGCTCGCCCTCGGGCCCGCCGAGCAGCTCCGAGTGGCGGCCGGCCGCCGCGGTGAAGCCCGGCACCGCCGCGGGCAGGGGGTCCGTCCCTCCGGTCTCCGCCCGGTAGTGCAGGCCGAGTTCCCGCAACAGGATCTCCAGCGACCAGAGGTCCGCCACCATGTGGTGGGCGGCCACGACCAGGCGGTGTTCGCGGGGGCCGCACGTCAGCAGCGCCACCCGCAGCAGCGGCCCGGAGGCCAGGTCGAAGGGGGCGTACGCGTGGGCCGCGAGCTCGGCCCGCAGGCGCTCCTCGGACCAGCCCGTCGCGTCGGCCTCGGTGAACTCCGGGGGCAGCTCGGCGTGCACCCGCTGCACGGGGCCGTCGCCGACGGAGGGGAAGGTGGTGCGCAGCGCCGGATGCCTGTGGACCACGGCCTCCAGCGCCCGGCGCAGCGCGGCCGCGTCCAGGTCGCCGGTGAGGGCGCAGGCGGTGGACAGGTGGTAGGCGCTGCTCTCCGGACGGACCTGGTGCAGGAACCACATGGCCCGCTGGCCGTGGGACAGCTCGCCGTCGCCGGGCGGAGTGTCCGCCGGCGGCGCGTCCGCCGCGCTTCCGGCACCCGCGACGAGGGCCGCCGCCAGGTCCTCGATCCCGAGCGAGAAGGCGTCCTCGGCGGTCAGCTCCACCCGGAACGCCCGCTGCAGCCGGTGCTGGAGACGGACGGTGTCCAGGGAGTCGAGACCGGCCTCGGCGGCCGGCACGTCCAGCGGGACCTGCTCGGCGGGGACGCGCAGCAGCTCCGCGACGCACGCCCGTACGTAGGCGACGACGCCCTCCGGGTCGGTCGGCGCCGGAACGGCGAGCGTGTCGGCCGCCTCCTCGGCCGTCCGCGCCGGCTCGTCGCCGTGGCTGCCGACGACGAGCAGCGAGCCGTCGAGGTGCGCGGCCCGGCAGGCGTGCCGGGCGACCTTGCCGCTGGAGGTGCGGGGCAGGGAGGCCGTACGGATCAGCACGACGGTGTGCGGGCGGACCTCGTGCCGCTCCGCGATCCGCGCCTGGATCGCGCGGGCCAGCGCGTCCGGGTCCTCCACACCGTGCCCGTGGATCAACTCCTGCACGAGCACGAGCTGTTCCGTGGCGTCGGGGCCGGGGACGGAGAAGGCCGCGCCGCCGCCCGAGCGCAGCGCGGGGGAGACCCCCTCGGCCGTCAGCTCGATGTCCTGCGGGTAGTGGTTGCGGCCACGGACGATGATCAGGTCCTTGCGGCGCCCGGTCACGTACAGCTCGCCGCCGTCGAGGAAGCCCAGGTCACCGGTGCGCAGGAAGGCGGTGCCGTCCCCGCCGTCGATCCGCGCCCCGAAGGTGTCGGCGACGGCGTCCGTACGGTTCCAGTAGCCGCGGGCGACACTGGGCCCCGCCACCCAGATCTCGCCGATCCCGCCCGGGGCGACCGGCCCGCGTGTCACGGGATCGACGATCTCCAGCCGCTGTTCGGGCGGCAGCACGCCCGAAGCGGCAAGTTCGCCGACCGCTCCGGAACCGTCCGGCGCCTCGGCGGTGCGGAAGCCGGTACGGGCCGGCCCGCCCGTGACCAGCAGCGACGCCTCCGCCAGGCCGTAGCAGGGCAGCATGGCGTCGGGGCGGAAGCCGGAGACGGCGAAGGCGTCGGCGAAGCGCCGCAGCGAGCCCGGCCGGACCGGCTCGGCGCCGTTGAACGCCACCCGCCAGGACGAGAGGTCCAGGGCGGCCCGCTCCTCCTCGGTGGTCCGCTCGACCGCCAGGTCGTAGGCGAAGTTGGGCCCTCCGGTGACGGTCGCCCGCTCCTCGCTCACCACCGTCAGCCAGCGCAGCGGATCACGGGCGAAGGTGCTCGGCGCCATCAGGGACATCGTGCCCCCGGCGCGGACGGTGCCCATGACCGAGCCGATCAGCCCCATGTCGTGGTACATCGGCAGCCACGACACCCCGCGCATCTCGGTGTCCAGCTCGAAGACCCGGCCGATCATCGCCGTGTTGGCCAGCAGGTTGCCGTGGCTGAGGACCACCCCGCGCGGCGTCGAGGTGGATCCGGAGGTGTACTGGAGGAACGCGACGGTGTCCTCGTCGAGCGCGGGCGGCCGCCAGTCGGGCGCGTCGTCCGGCGTCATCGAGTCCGTCGCCACCAGACGCAGCGCCGGCACCCCGTCGTCCCCGGCGAGCCGCGGCGCGAGCCGGCCCCGGATCACCTCGGTGGTGAGCGCCGTGTCCGCGCCGCTGTCCCGCACGATCGCCGCCAGCCGCTCGACGGAGCGCGGGTGCCGGCTCGGCGGGTAGGCGGGGACGGCGACGACACCCGCGTACAGGCAGCCGAAGAAGGTGCTGACGTAGTCGAGGCCCGCGGGGAACAGCAGCACCGCGGTGCGCCCCGAGAGTCCCAGCGCCGTCAGCCGCGCCGCGATGGTCCGCGCCCGCAGGTCGAGACCGGCGTAGTCCAGCTCCTCGGCCGGTCCGGGCTCCTCGGCATGGAAGCGGAAGGCCGTCGCGTGCGGCCGACTCCGCGCCGCACCGGAAAGTACGTCTCGCCAGTTCATGGGTAACGACCTCACCTCGATCACAGCGGTGCCTACGGTCCTCACCCTGGCCCAGCACGGCCCCACGACGAGATCGGTACTTTCCCCGACTGCCCCTGCGGCGGCCGGGCGGCGAGAGTCCGTCAGGGTGCCCGGTCCCCGGTCTCCCGCTGATGCCGGACGAGACCCGTGGAAGGTGACCATGACGACGACCGAACCGATCGGCGCGGCCGAGGGAGGCGTCCGGACACCCGAACGCCATCCGCTGCGCACCAGCCGGGACTACCGGGCCCTGTGGGCGGGGGACCTGGTGTCCCAGTTCGGGTCGAAGATCACCGAGTTCGTGCTGCCGCTGCTCGTGCTGACGACCCTGGATGCCGGTGGGGTGCAGGTGGGGCTGCTCCAGACGCTCTACATGGCGCCGTTCTTCCTGCTGCCGCTGTTCGCGGGGGTCTGGCTGGAGCGCAGGGCGGGCCGGCCCGTGATGATCGCCGCGGACCTCGCCCGGTTCGCCCTGGTGCTCGGCGTCCCCGTACTGGCCCTGCTGGACCTCCTCGCGCTGTGGCACGTCTACCTCATCGCGCTGGTCGGCGGCGCACTGACGATCGTGTACGACATCGCCGCCACGTCCTACCTGCCCCGGCTGCTCCCGGAGCGGCAGCTCCCGGCGGCCAACAGCCTGGTGACGGTCAACCAGGCGCTCGGCGGGACGGGCGGACCGGGGCTCGCCGGCTGGCTGACCGGCCTCTTCGGTCCGGCCGCCACACTCGTCTTCGACGCCCTGTCCTACCTCGCCTCGGCCAGCGCGCTGATGCTGATCCGGCACCGCGAGAAGACGGTCCCGCGACCGGCCGACCGCGACCTGCGCGGTGAACTCGCCGAAGGGCTCCGCTCGGTGCTCGGCAGCGCCCCCATCCGCGCCGTCGCCGTGCACGCCGGCATCTACAACGCCGGCATAGCCCTGGTGAACCTGGCGTTCCTGATGCGCTTCGTCCGCGAACTCGGGCACGGGGGCGCCGACTTCGGAGTGGTCATGGTGGCCGGGGGCATCGGCGCGATCCTCGGCGCCCTCACGGCGCCGGCCCTGATCCGCCGGCTCGGCTTCGGCCGGGCGTTCCTCACGGTGCTGTCCTTCTCGACCACCGCGTACTTCCTGCTCACCGCCGTCGACGGCGGTTCCGGCGACCTCCTGTGGGCAGCGCTCGCCTACTTCCTGGGCACGGCCGGCGCCTCGGCCGGGAGCGTCATCGCGGTGACGATGCGTCAGCGGCTCACCCCACCCGGGGTCTACGCCCGGATGACGGCCACCTACCGGCTGATCACCTTCGGCATGCTCACCCTGGGGACGACCACCGCCGGTGTGCTCACCGACACCGTCGGCGCCCGCGTCACCCTGATGGGAGCGCCCGTCGTGCTGCTGCTGTCCGTCCTGCCGATCTGCGGGCGTTCCGTACGGACCCTCGGCCGGATCCCGGACCGCGCGCCGGCCTGACCGGCCCCGGTGGTCAGCCCACCGTCACCCCGGCGGTCCGCTGCGCGCCCGCACCGGCCCTCGCCTCGTCCTCCGTCCCGGATTCCGGGGCGGAGGACGACGGCACCGAGTCGAAGACGGGTATCCGGCGCACGGCGCTGAGATAGGGCGTGCCCTCGGTGTAGCCGGTGCCGCTGCGCTCGCCCAGCATCCGCACCGCCAGCCGGTAGTGCGTCTGCCGCCAGCGCCGCAGCGCCGACGCGAAACCGGCCATGGCGCCGGTCAGCCCGTCCCGGACGTCCTCTCCGTCGCCCCGGCGCGCCCGGTACCCGCGGTAGGCGTCGTCCAGCGTCCGCTGCCCGTCGAGGACCCCGGCCCGGACCTCCGGCACCGACCGGTAGGCGTGCGAGTGCAGCCGTTCGGCGTCCGGGGTACGGCACAGCGACTCCACGAGCTTGTATCCGCGCGACTGGATGGCGCTGGCGCCCTCCGTGAACTGCCGGAACTCCTGGAACGCCGCCGCCTGCATGGTCGCCAGCAGCGAGAAGAGCGGCGCCGACTCCGCGAGCGCGGACTCGGCCACCCCGAGACTGCGCACCGCGCCTGCCTCGTCGTCCGCGTCCAGCGCCGCGATCGACGCCCGCAGCCGGACGACGAGCAGTGCGAACGTCGCCTCGAAGGCCTGCAGCACCCGGACGAACAGGTACTCGTCGTGCGAGACGTACACCGGGAGCATGCTCAGCCGCAGCACCTGGCGCTCCCCCTCGTCCAGGGCCCCCGAGACGGTCTCCCACAGGAGTCCGGCGGCCTCGCCCGGCTCCGCACCGGGATCCGGGTGGTCGAGCCCGAGGCGGCGCAGCGCCGGCAGTGCCACCCGCAGGGCCAGCCGGTACCGCTTCGCCACCAGCGAGGCGTCGGGGCGCAGTTCGGGGAAGAGGTCGGTGGCGCCGGCCGCCGCCTCCCGCTCGAAGCGCAGCAGGTCGGCCAGCAGCATCGAGACCAGCCGGTCCCGGTGGTCGCGCACCCGGGTCCCCGGACCGGCGTCCGGCGCCGCCAGCAGGACGAGCGCGGTGTAGGTCGGGTAGTCGTAGCGCCCGTCCCACTTGTCCAGCGCGGTGTCCAGGAAGCCGTCGAGCAGCCTGCGGCCGGGCGCCACGGACGCCTCGGGGGGCAGCTCGGCCAGCCGCTCGCGTGCCGCGGCGAGGGACGCCAGCAGCCCGTCCGCGACGAAGTGCTTGCCCACCCGGTGGAACTCCGCGAGCACCGGCCGGTAGGGGAAGGCGGCGGCCTCGGGGGCGTCGAGCCACGCGGTCAGCTCGCGCATGTGCGCAGCCCCCCGTCGGTGCCCGTCGTCGCGACGGCGGAGGTCTCGACCGCGTCGCCCATCGGCCCGGTGCGGGTCAGCTCGGTGCGGGTGTGCCACAGCTCCGGGAAGAACGTGTGGCTGATCAGCTTGGTGAGGACACCGATCGGGATGCCCTTGGTGCCCACGACGTCGTCGCCGAGGAGCCGCAGCGCCATCTTGCAGTGCTCGATCCGCCAGAGCGAGATCCGCTCGTCCCAGCCGATCAGCGCCTCCGCGAGCCGGTGCGCCGCCGTGTCCGGCTGCGACCGGTAGACCTCCGCCAGATCGATGCCCTGCTCGGCGACGACGCGGGTGAAGACCCGGCCGAGCAGCTCGGTGGTGCGGCGGGTGGCCTTCCAGCCGGGTGACTCGAAGCCCGAGCCGTGCCCCAGGACGGTACGGATGATCTGGAAGTCCCAGGGGGACAGCCGGCGCATCATCTCCAGCTGGTCGGTGGCGAACCGGGCGCCGAGCGTGGCCCGTTCGAGGAGCCGTACGGCCGTGTCGAAGGCACCGTCCTCGATCAGCCGGGTCGCCTCGGTGAGTTCGTGGCAGGCCAGCTTGAGCCAGAGCTCGGTGGACTGGTGGACGGTCTGGAAGAGCAGCTCGTCGCGGTGGATCATCTCCTCGGGGCGCCGCTGCAGGGACAGCAGCGTGTCCGTGCGCATGTAGCGGGCGTAGTCCGTGGCGCCCTCGCCCGGCAGGACGGGGACCGCGTAGTCGTCGGTGGTCGGTGCGGACACGGTGGTTCTCCTGATCAGAGGGCGGGGACGGCCACGGGGACGGCCCCGGAGCCGACGGACGTCATGAGTTCGCGGACGGTGTGCCGGCCGAGCATCCGGTCCAGCGGGAGTTCGAGGCCGCGGTCGCGGGCGGCCATGACGATCCGGACCGCCCGCATCGAGTTGCCGCCGAGCGCGTAGAACTCGTCGTGCACCCCGACCTCGCCGACTTCGAGGACCTCCCGCCACAGCTCGACGAGCAGGTGCTCGCCCGGCGTCTCCGGCAGCCCGCCGCCGAGGGCGGCGACCGGATCCGGGAGCGCCTCCGGCTCCGCCGCCGCGGGCGCCTCCCGGGCGTCGGCGACCGGGCACGGCAGCATCGACACGGGCGTGCCGGGCGCGGCGGAGGCCGCGCGCAGGACCGACAGCACCGAGCGGGCGACGAGTTCGGCGGTCTCCGGGACGAACAGGTCGGCGGAGAGCGAGACATGGCCGAGCAGCGCGTCGTCGGACTCGACGATGTCCGCGACCGCGTCGAAGTGCAGTGCCGTGTCGGGGAGTTCCACCGGATCGAGCCGGACGCCGGGGATCGATCCGAGGTGCAGCGGGACGGCCCGCTGCACGTTGAGCAGGGTCTGCACGACCGGGAGCCGGCCGGCCCGCCGCTCCGGCTGAGCCCGCTCCACCATCAGCTCGAACGGCACGTCGGCGTGGGTGTACGCCTCCACGCAGCGGTCCCGGACCTGGGCGAGGACGGCACCGAACGAAGGGTCGCCGGACAGGTCGACGCGCACCGGCAGGGTGTTGACGAAGAAGCCGACCAGCGGCTCCAGGTCGACCTCGGGCCGCCCCGCGACCGGCATCCCGACCACCACGTCCTCCTGGCGGCTCCACCGTGACAGGACCACGGCGTAGCCCGCGAGCGCCACCATCGACGCGGTGACCCCGCCGCCCGGGGCCGTCGCCCGCACCTGCCGCACCACGGGGGCCGACACCTTCACCGGGGCGGAGACCGCCGCGTACGCCCGCTCCGGCGGCTGCGGCAGATCGGCCGGCAGCCGCAGCTCCCGCACCCCGGCGAGCCGCGTCGCCCAGTGGTCCAGCTGCTCCTCCAGCGCGCCGGTCTCCACCTGCTCGCGCTGCCAGACCGCGTAGTCGGCGTACTGCAGGGGCAGTTCCTCCAGCGTGTGCCCGGTACCGCGCAGGCACGGCTCGTACAGGGTCGTCAGCTCGCGCAGCAGGACCCCCAGGGAGAGGCCGTCGCAGACGCTGTGGTGCACCAGGGCGACCAGGACGTGGTCGTCCTCGCCGACCCGCAGCAGGGAGCAGCGCAGCAGCGGTCCCGCGGCCAGGTCGAACGGCTCGCGGCTGAGGGTCGCGGCGAGCGCGACGGCCCCGTCGACACCGTCCGGCACGTCCACGACGGGCAGTTCGACCGGCGCGGGGGCCGACACGATCTGGGCGATCTCGTTGCCCGCCGGCCGCAGCACCGTGCGCAGCACCTCGTGCCGCGCGACGACCTCGGTCAGCGCCCGCTCCAGCGCGCCGGTGTCCACCGGGCCGCGCAGCCGCAGCGCGGCCCGCATGGTGTAGAGGGCGGATCCGCGCTGGGCCTGCTCCACGAGCCAGAGCCGCTGCTGCCCGAAGGAGGCGGGCAGGGTGAAGAGTTCCTCGGTCATCTCAGGACTCCGAAGTCGAAGGGGCGGGTACGCGGTAGCGCGACCGGTCGATCCGGCGCAGCGCGGGCGCCGAGGCGGGTCGGCGGCGGGCGCTGGTCACGGCCTGGGCCATGGCCCGGACCGTCGGGGCCGTGAACAGCCGGTCGAGCGGGAGCTCGACCTCCTGCCGGGCGCGTACCCGGGCGATCAGCTTGGTGGCGAGCAGGGAGTGCCCGCCCAGGTCGAAGAAGTTGTCGGTGACGCCGACCCGCTCGACCCCGAGCACCTCCGACCAGAGCGCGCACAGCTCCCGCTCCAGGTCGCTGGCCGGGGCGGTGTGCCCGGCACCGGACTCGGCCGGCAGCGGATCGGGCAGCCGGGCGCGGTCGAGCTTGCCGTTCGGGCTGAGCGGCCATTCCGGTACGAGCACCAGGGCGGAGGGCACCATGTGCGCGGGCAGCGTCTCCCGCAGGTACGCCCGCAGGCGCTCCACGAGTCCGGCGCCGTCGTCGGCGGCGTCCGGCGCGCCCGCGGGCCGCACGTGCCCGACCAGGACGGGAGTGCCGGAGCGTCCGGCGCGCAGCCCGACGACGGCCGAGTCGACCTCCGGCCGGGCGCGCAGCGCCGCCTCGATCTCGCCGGGCTCGATCCGCATGCCGCGCAGCTTGATCTGGTGGTCGATGCGGCCCAGGTACTGGATCGTGCCGTCGCTCCGCCACCGGCACAGGTCGCCGGTGCGGTACAGCCGGCCGCCCGGCTCGCCGAACGGGTCCGGCACGAACCGCTCCGCGGTCAGCCCCGGTCGGCGCCAGTAGCCGCGGCCGACTGCCACCCCGCCGAGCAGCAGCTCACCGGGCACGCCGACGGGCACGGGCCGGCCGGACGCGTCGACGACGTACACCCGGGCGCCGTCGAGGGGGCGGCCGATGGGCACGGAGGAGCCATAGCCCTCGGCGCACGCGTACCAGGTCACGTCGACGGCGGCCTCGGTCGGCCCGTACAGGTTGAACAGCGCCGCCTCCGGCAACGCCGCCGCGCAGGCGTCGGCGAGCGCGGCGGGCAGTTCCTCGCCGCTGCACACGATCCGGCGCAGCGCCGTACCGGCCCGCTCCAGCCGGTCCGCGCCGAGGAAGGCCGCCAGCATCGACGGCACGAAGTGGACGGTGGTGACGCCGGCCGACTCGATCAGCGCGCACAGGCGCTCGGGGTCGCGGTGGCTGCCGGGCGGGGCCAGCACGCACCGGCCGCCGACCATCAGCGGCCAGAACAGCTCCCACACGGACACGTCGAAGCCGACGGGAGTCTTCTGCAGGACCCCCTCACCCTCGGCCAGGCCCAGGGTGCGGTGCATCCACAGCAGGCGGTTGACCACCGCGCGGTGCTCGTTCATGGCGCCCTTGGGGCGGCCCGTGGAACCGGACGTGAAGATCACGTACGCCAGGTCGCCCGCGCCGGCCCCGGAGTCCGGCCGGTCCTCCGGCCGCCCGTCGATCAGGCCGGCGTCCTTCCGGTGGCAGAGCACCCGGGCCCCGGCCGCCGTCGCCGCCTCGACCAGTCCGGCCGGCACGGCCGTGGTGTCGGTGACCACCACCTCGGCCCCGGCGTCGGCGAGCATCGTCTCGATGCGGGCCTGGGGGTAGTCCGCCTCGAGCGGCAGGTACGCGCCGCCCGCCTTGAGCACCGCGAGGAGGGTGACCATCAGCTCGGGGGAGCGCGGCAGGGCCACGCCGACCGGCTTCCCCGGCCCCACCCCCAGCTCCCGCAGTGCCCACGCCAGCCGGTTGGCCCGGCGGTCGAGCGCGGCGTACGTCAGGGTGCGGCCCTCGCACTCCACCGCGACCAGGTCCGGGGTGCGATCCGCCTGCGCCTCGATGTGCGCGTGCACCGTCGGCTGCGGAGCGGGGACCGGGGGCACCCCGGCGCCGCTCCAGTCCGCCACGAGCCGGGTGCGGTCCTCCTCGGTGAGCACGGCGAGCGCGGACAGCGCGGTCTCCGGGTCGCCGGTCTCCAGCACCAGGCGCAGCGCCGTGCCGATCCGGGCGGCGGTCTCCGCGTCGAACAGCTCCGTGCTGTACTCGATCAGCCCGTCGAAGCCGCCGTCGGCGCGCGGGGTGAGGTCGACGGCCAGGTCGAACTTGGCGGTCCCGGTGTCGAGCCGTACCGGCACCATCTCCAGCTCGCCGACGACGACGGACGCGCGCGGGCGCTCGTCGCTCTGGAAGAGGTGACGGACCAGCGGGGTCCGGCCGCCCGCGTCGCGCTGCGGCCGCAACTCCTCCACGAGGTGGTCGAAGGGCAGGTCGGCGTTCCCCCGCGCGTCCAGGACCTCGTCCCGCATCCGGGTCACCAGGTCCCGCAGGCTCGGGTCTCCGGACAGGTCGATCCGCACCGGCAGGGTGTTGACGAAGAAGCCCACCAGCGAGGCGACCTCGGCCCGCCCCCGGCCCGCCACCGGCGTCCCCACCACCACGTCCCGCTGTCCGCTGAACCGGCCGAGCACGGCCGCGAAGGCGGCGATGCCCACCACGAAGGGGGTGGTACGGCAGCCGTCCGCCAGGTCGGAGATCCGGCGTCCGGCCTCGGGCCCGACCCGGAAGCGGGTCTGGGCGCCCGCGAACGACGGAGCCGCCGGGCGCGGCCGGTCGGTGGCGACCTCCACGAGGGCCGCCCCGTCGAGCCGGGACCGCCAGTGCTCCAGCTGACCGGCGGCGGCGGGGGACTCCAGCCACCGGGACTGCCACGCCGCGTAGTCGGCGTACTGCACCGGCAGTTCCGGCAGGCGCGGCTCCGTTCCCGTCGTGTACGCGCCGTACAGCTCCACCAGCTCGCCGACGAGGACCTGGAGCGACCAGCCGTCGGACACCGCGTGGTGCATCGCCAGTACGAGCAGGTGCTCTCCGTCGCTGCTGCGCAGCAGCCGGCAGCGCAGCAGCGGCCCTTCCGCCAGGTCGAAGGGTTCGGCCGCGATGCGTCCGGCGAGCGCCACGGCGGCGTCCGCGCCGGTCTCGGCGACGGCGACCAGCGGGATGGGCGTGTCCGCCGCGGGCAGCACCACCTGCTCCACGGACCCGTCGGGACCCGGCCGGAACACCGTGCGCAGCGCCTCGTGGCGGCGGACGATCGCACCGAGCGACCGCTCCAGGGCCGCCGTGTCGAAGGGTCCGCGCAGCCAGACCCCGCAGCCGATGTTGTACACCGGGCTGCCGGGGCGCAGTTGGTCGAAGAACCACAGCCGGCGCTGACCACCGGACAGGCCGGCGGGGGCGTCGGGGTCGGGACGCCGGGTGACGCCGTCCGTGGCGACGGCGAGGCCGCGCTGCTCGCGCAGCCGCTTCAGCAGCGCGGCGCGCCGGGGGGAGAGGAGGTCGGAATCCATGAGGTCACGGGCCTTCGTCCGCAGGGGCCGGGTCAGGGGTGGCTGCGCAGCAGCTCGATGAGGCGCTCGGTGCCGAACTCGAGGGCGTCGACGGGCACCCGCTCGTCCGCGCAGTGCAGCAGCCGTCGGTGGTCGCTGCCCGCGGGCAGCCGCAGCGGCAGCCAGCCGTAGCAGCGGATGCCGAGCCGGGCGAAGATCCCGGCGTCGGTGGAGGCGGGGCTCATCATGGGGAGCGGCACGGCCTCGGGGTCCGCCGTCCGCAGGATCGACTCCAGGCGGTCGTAGAACGCCCCGAACTCCGGTTCCGCGATCAGCTCCGGGCGCACCCGGGGGTCCTCGTGGAGGAGCTCGACGGCGACGTCCTCGCCGATCAGCGGACGGATCTCGGCGATCAGGTCCGCCACCTCGAACGCGCCCGGCAGGATCCGCCCGTCGACGTCCACGGTGATCTCCGCCGGGATCACGTTGATCTTCCGGCCGGCGCGCACCACGGTCGGGTTGACCGTGTGCCGCAGCACCGAGTCCAGTTGGAGGGCCTCGTCCAGCGGCAGCCCGGTGGGCGGCGCGTCGTCCGCGTCGTCCGTCCGCAGGCGCTCGACGGAGGCGGCGAGCGGGCCGGGCAGCGCCCCGGCGAGGGAGGCGAGCATCCGGTCCGCGGCCGGGGTGCGGTGGCGGGGCAGCCGCACGCCGCTCAGCGCCGTGAGCACCCCGCCGAGCCGGGCCACCGGATTGCCGGGGGCGGCCAGTCGTGAGCCGTGCCCGCCCGGGCCGCGCAGCGTGAGCCGCAGCCAGCCGGGACGCTTCTCGGCGACGACGATCGGGTGGAAGCGGACGCCCGCCAGCTCGATGCCGGCGCCGCCCTCCTCGCCGATGCCGTAGCGGACGCCGTCGAAGAGTTCGGGATGGTTCTCCACGAGGTACGTCGCGCCCGCGGTGCTGCCGTTCTCCTCGTCGGCGACGACGGCCAGGATCACGTCCCCGGCCGGCCGCTCGCCCCGCTCCCGCAGCCGGAACAGGGCCGCCAGCATCATCGCCAGGCCGCCCTTCATGTCGATGGCGCCCCGGCCCCACACCTCGCCGTCGACGAGGCGGCCCTCGAACGGCGGATGCGTCCACCGCTGCCCCGTCACCGGGACGACGTCCGCGTGGGCGTGCAGCAGCAGGGGGGGAGCCTCGCCCCGGCCGGGGAAGCGGACCACGAGGTTGGCGCGTTCCCGGCTCGGGCCCACCACCTTGTACTCGCTCACGCCCGCGTCCACCAGGAGGCGTTCGAGGTGGGCGATCAGGGCGCTCTCGTCGCCGGGCGGATTGGTGGTGTCGATACGGATCAGGTCCCGCAGCAGGGGCACGGGATCGAGGAACGGGGACACGGCGGGATCGGCCGGCATGGAAAGGGGACCTTTCGGGGTCAGGGGGCCCGGTGGGCGGCGGTCAGCAGCGCGGCCGTCTCCCGCAGCAGCTCCGTGCCCGTGCCGAGCCACTGGGCGTCGACGGCTGCGCGGCGGTGGAAGAGCTGGGCGTCGCACTCCTCGGTCATGCCGTACGCGCCGTGCAGGTGGACCGCCTCGGCCGCGGTGCGGCGGGCCAGCTCGCCCGCCAGGTGGAGGACCTGGGCACCGTGACGGCGCACGTCCTCCCCCCGGTCGGCGGCGGCCGCGCACGCGCGGGCGAAGGCGAGGACGGTGGAGATCTCGGCGGCCAGCGCGGCCAGCCGGTACGCGGGCGCCTGATGGCGCGCCAGCGGCTCGCCGAAGACGTGGCGGGAGAGGAGCCGGTCCCGGGTGAGCTCCAGGGCGCCGCGGGCCGAGCCCGCGAGCAGCGCCGCCTGCCGGACGCGGGCGCGGGCCAGCACCCCGGGGTAGGCGGCGTCGACGTCGTGGACCGGACCGAGCACGGCCGCGCGGTCGAGGACCACCTCGTACAGGTCGCCCCGCCCGATGTCGTCCTGGCGGCGCAGCCGCACCCCCGGACCGTCGGACGGCACCAGCGCGAGCACGACGCGGCCGTCCACGGTGCCCGTCACGGCCAGCCGGCCGCAGTCGGCGGCGAACGCCACGAAGACGCGGGTGCCGCTCACGGTGAGCGCGCCCGCCTCCCCCTCGATCACGAGCGGACCGGGGGTGCCCGGGCCGGTACGTCCCTCGGCACGGACGGCGAGGGCCACCGTCACGGCGCCCTCGGCGATCGCGTCGAGCACCGGGCGGTACTCCGGCGCCCCGGTCGCCGTCAGGAGTTCGGCCGCCGTCACCGTGTCGGCGAACGGACTCTGGTGCAGGGCCGCCCCCATCAGCTCGACGGCCTCGACCAGGTCGGCCTGCCGGTCCAGGCGCAGCGCGCCGAGCTCGGCCAGGGTGGCCCACACGGCCGCCCGGATCCCGGCGTCCTCCTCGTCCGGAGGCGCGTCGGCGCCCGCGCCGCGAGGGCGCTCGCCGAGCCGGCGCAGTACCGGGGCCAGGTCGTCGGTGTACAGCTCCTGCAGCGCGGTCGTCGTCACAGCAACCCCAGCCCGTTGGTGGCGATCAGGTAGAGCATGACCTCCGAGGTCCCGGAGGCCAGCCGGTGCGAGGGGCCGAGGCGGATCCCCGCCTCCAGCAGGCCGCCGTCGGGCGCGCCGCCGTCCCACGCGGTGAGGACGCCGTCGAGGCCGCCGACCTCCAGGCCGGTCTCCAGGACGGGCCGGATCTGCTCGGAGACGTACCACTTCGCCATCGCCGAGGAGACCGGGTCGGGGCGGCCGGCGCCGAGCCGGCGGACCTGCTCCCAGGCCATCGCGTGCCCGGCGTTGAGCCGGGCGTCCAGCGCGGCGATCGGCAGCGCGTAGGCGGGGTCGTCGAGCCGGCCGCCGGCCGCGGCGCGCTCGATCACGAGATCGAGCAGGCGGCGCGCCTTGGCGTGGAAGTCGATCCCGGTGCGCTCCAGTTGGAGCAGCTCGGTCATCAGCCGCCAGCCGTCGTCGACCTCGCCGACGACGTCCGCCCCGGTCAGCCGCACACCGTCCATCACGACCAGGTTGAACCGGTCGTTGCACATCGCGGGGACGGGCTCGACATGGACGCCGGGGGAGCGCAGGGGCAGCAGGAACAGCGTGATCCCGTGCATCGCGACGGGCGAGTCGGTCGTGCGCGCGGCGCACAGCGCCACCTCGCCGTAGAGCGACTTCATGTTGTAGATCTTGCGGCCGTACAGCCGCCAGCCGTCGCCGTCCGGGCGGGCGGTGGTGCGCAGCCCGGACAGGTCGGAGCCGGCCTCCGGCTCGGTGAACAGGACGGTCGCGATCTCCTCTCCGGCGGCCAGCGGCGGCAGGTGACGCTTCTTCTGCTCCTCGGTGCCCACTTCGAGGAGGAACCGGCCGACGATGTCGATGCTCAGGACATGCACGTCGTCCGGGATTCCGGCGCGGGTCATCTCCTCGGTGACGATCGCCGCCTCGGCCGCGCCCAGACCCGAACCGCCGTACTCCTCGGGCCAGTTCGGGGCGAGCCAGCCGTGCTCCCCGAGGCGCCGGCGGACGTCCAGATGGGCGGCCTCGACTCCCGGGGGGTACGCGGCGATCTCCTCGGCCAGGCGCCGGACGGAGTCGTCGGCGAGGAGCTCGCGGACCTGCCGGCGGAACGCGGCCTCGCCGGCCGAGAGCCCGGCGAGGGTGCCGGTGCCGGTCGCGGTCCCGGCGTCCGGGAGGGAGCCGGTCGGAGCGGGGGTACGGGTCGGGGTCCCGGGGGCGCTCATCGGGCGTCGTCCTGTTCCGCGAGCTCCAGCAGGGCCAGCAGCTCGGCTTCGTCGACGGACTCCAGCTCACGCCGCTCGATCAGGTCGGCGAGCTGTCCCAGCGTGCTGTTGACGAACAGGTCCCGCAGCTCCAGCTCGACCCCGAAGCGGGCCCGGACCCGGGCACCGAACTGGGTGATCTTCAGGGAGTTGCCGCCGACGCCGAAGAAGCTGTCGTGCACGCTGAAGCCGTCGCGGCCGAGGATGTCCGTCCAGATCCCGGCGAGCGCCAGCTGGGTCGCCGTGGTGGGCGCCTCGAAGGCGGCCACGGGCGTGGCCGCGTCCGGCTCGGGAAGCCGCTTGCGGTCCAGCTTGCCGCTGGCCGCCCGCGGCAGCTCCGCCAGCGGGACGAAGACGGCAGGCACCAGATGCGCGGGGAGGCGGGCCCCCAGCCGGTGGCGCAGCGACTCGATGTCGAGTTCCGCGCCGGGCGCGGCGGTGACGTAGGCGACCAGCCGGGCGTCGGCACCCTCGCCGTGCGCGACGACCACGGCCTCGGCGACCTCGGCCTCCGCGGTGACGGCCTGCTCGATCTCGCCCGGCTCGATCCGCAGTCCGCGGATCTTGATCTGCTGGTCGACCCTGCCGAGGAAGTCCAGACGGCCGTCCGCCCGGCGGGACACCAGGTCCCCGGTGCGGTAGAGCCGCCCACCCGGCGCCCCGAACGGATCGGGGACGAACTTCCGCTCGGTCTCCTCGGGGTTGCCGAGGTAGCCGCGGGCGACCCCGACCCCGCCGACGAGCAGCTCGCCGGGCACCCCGACGGGCACCAGGGCGCCAAAGCGGTCGACCACGTGGGCCTGGTAGTTGGCCAGCGGCAGACCGATCGGCGGCATCGCCGTGTGCTCGGTCTTCTCGCACCGGTGGTCGACGCAGGCGACGGTGGCCTCGGTGGGCCCGTAGCCGTTGTGGAACTCGCGGCTCCCCGTGTTCCAGCGGTTGACCAGCTCCCCCGGGAACGCCTCCAGACCCACGAACAGGGTGCGCAGGTCGGGCAGTCGACCGGGGTCGAGCGCACCGAGCACGGCCGGCGGGAGGTCGGCGACCGTCACCCGCTCGGCGCGCATCAGCCCGGTCAGCAGGTCCGGGTCGAGCAGCGTCGTGCGCGGCGCCTGGACCAGCGCCGCCCCGCTGGTCAGCGCCGAGAAGAAGTCGAAGAGGCTCACGTCGTACGACGGGTTGGCGAACTGCAGCACCCGGTCGTCCGGGCCCATCCGGAACAGCTCGGTGATGGCCCGCGCGAAGTTGACGATCGAGCGGTGCTCCACCTGGACGCCCTTGGGGCGGCCGGTCGAACCGGAGGTGAAGATGACGTAGGCGAGGTTCTCCGGACCCGCCGCGGCGGGCAGCCGCTCCGCCGGCCGGGAGCCGAGCCCCGGATCGTCCACGAGGACGGCGGTGACCGTGTCGGGGAGGGTCCCGGCGAGCTCCGCGGTGGTGACCACGACGGTCGCGCCGGCCTCCGCCAGCAGCAGCTCCCGGCGGGCCGCGGGATGGTCGGGGTCGAGCGGCAGGTAGGCGCCGCCGGCCTTGTGCACGGCGAGGAAGGCGGTGGGCAGGGCGTGACCGCGCGCGGCCAGCACGCCGACCACGGACTCCGGTCCCACGCCGGTCTCCCGCAGCGCGTGGGCGAGCCGGTTGGCCCGCTCGTCGAGCTCCCGGTAGCCGACGCGCTCGCCCTCGTACGTCAGGGCGACCGCGTCCGGGCGGGCGTCGGCGGCGGACTCGAAGAGCTGGTGCAGGCACAGGTCCTCGGTGCCGAACTCCCGGCCCGTGTCGTTCCAGTCGGACAGGAGCCGCCGGCGCTCCGGCTCGGTCAGCAGGGGAAGTTCGCTCAGCCGCAGGCCGGGATCGGCGGCCACCGCGCGCAGGATCCGGGCGTAGTGGCCGAAGAGGCGCTCGATGCGGCCCGCGTCGAAGAGCTCCGTGGAGTACTCGGCCCACAACCGCAGGCCCTGGCCCGGCACCTCGGTCAGCTGGACGGCCAGGTCGAACCGGGCCGTGCCGGGGTCGACCGGGTACGGCTCGGCGGACAGCTCGCCCACCCGGGCCTCGCCGGCCGCGGCGTGCTGCAGGGTGAAGCAGGTCTGGAAGAGCGGGTTGCGACTGGGGTCGCGCTCGGGCGCCAGCTCGTCCACGAGCATCCCGAACGGCAGGTCCTGGTGGAAGTGGGCGCCCATCACCGTCTCGCCGGTGCGGGCGAGGAGCTCGCGGAAGGTGGGGTCCCCGGCCGTCGAGGTGCGCAGCACCAGGGTGTTGGAGAAGAAGCCGATGAGCTGCTCGATCTCGGGGCGGGTGCGGCCGGAGAAGACCGAGCCGAGGACGATGTCGTCCTGGCCGGTGTAGCGGGACATCAGCCCGTTGAACGCGGCGAGCACCACGGTCAGCAGCGTGGCCCGCTCGTTCAGCGCGAGCCGGTGCAGGTCCGCCAGCAGGTCCGGCGGCAGCAGCTCCACCCGGGTGGCGCCGGCGCGGGTCGGTTCGGCGGGCCGGGGCCGGTCCGCGGGGAAGTCCAGGGTCGGCAGGCCGGTCAGCCGCTCCCGCCAGTAGGCGAGCTGGCGGTCCAGCACGTCGCCGGTCAGCCGGCCGCGCTGCCACACGGCGAAGTCCGCGTACTGGACGGGAAGATCGGCCAGCACGGGAGCCCGTCCGGCGCTCTCCGCCCGGTACAGCTCGACGAGTTCGTGGGTGAGGATGTCGGTGGACCAGCCGTCCGTGGCGATGTGGTGCATGGCCAGGACGAGGATGTGCTCCTCGGGACCGAGCCGGGCCAGCGAGGCGCGCAGCGCGTGCTCGGCGGCGAGGTCGAAGGAGTGCCGGACCTCGGCGAGGACGTGCTCGCGCACCGCCTGCTCGGGGTCCTCGGCGCCGGACAGGTCGACGACCGCCAGGGGGACCTCGGCCGGAGCCGGGTCGACGTGCTGGTAGGCCACGCCGTTCTGTTCGGGGTAGCGGGTGCGCAGGATCTCGTGCCGCGCGAACAGCGCGGTCAGGGCCCGGCGGAAGGCGGCCAGGTCCAGCGGGGCGCGCAGCCGCAGCACCGAGGGGGCGTTGTAGACCGGCTGTCCCTGCGACCACTGGTTGAGGAACCACAGGCGCTGCTGGGTGAAGGAGAGGGGCAGGGCCCGGTCCCGGGTGGCGCGCGTGATGGTGTCCGTGGTGGCCTTGGCCGTGTCGCGCTGGCGCTCGCGCAGCGCGAGCAGGGCCTTGCGCGTCTCGGCGAGGCTCCGGGCGCCGCCGCTTCCGCCCGCGGCCGACGGTCCCGCGGGGCCGTCGGTCCCCGCCGCCCGCGGCGACGCGGAGGTGTGGGTGTTCGTGCTGTCCGGCATCGTCATCGGCTCCCCACCGTGGTCAGCGGCGCCGCGCCGCCCGTGTCCCGTGCGGCGGTCGTCCGCACGGTGGTTCCGGCACCCTCGATCGCCGCGGAGACCGGGCGGCCGGTGCGCCCGTCCGCCACCAGGACCTCGGCCACGCCCCCGAGCAGGGCGTCCCGGGCGGCCTGGAGCTTGGCCTTCATGCCGCCGACGGCCGCGTCCCCGACCGGGCCCTCCGCCGGGACCTCGTAGCCGGAGAGCAGCGAGGACTCGTCCCGGTGGTCGGCCAGCACGCCCGGCGCCCCGGTGAGGAGCACCAGCCGCGCCGCGCCGAGCGCCACCGCCACGGCGGCGGCGGTCCGGTCGGCGTCCACGTTGACCGCCGCGCCGTCCTCCGCAAGTGCCGGCGGCGACAGGACCGGGACGATCCCGTCGTCGATCAGCAGGCGCAGCAGGGCCGGGTCGATCCGGCTGATCCGCCCGTTGTGGTCGTCGCGGATCATGACCTTCCGCCCGTCCAGGACCGCCCGGTGCGCGGCGGTGCGCCGGGCGGTGACCGTGCGGCCGTCGAGGCCGGTCAGCCCGACCGCGCGGGCGCCGCCCCGTACGAGGGCGGCGACCAGCGCCGGCTTCACCTTCCCGGCCAGCGCAAGTTGCAGCACCTCCAGCGTCGCCGGGTCGGTGTAGCGGCTCGACGAGCCGCTCGGGGTGGTGAGCCGGCGCTGCGGGACGCCGAGCCGGTCCGCCAGCCGGTCGACCTCGGCGGCGCCGCCGTGCACCAGCACCACTCGGTGGCCGCCGGCGGCGAGCGCGGCGATGTCGGCGCACATCGCCTCCCGGTCGATCTCCGGGCTGCCGCCGCACTTGACCACGGTGACGGGGTGATTCATCTCTTGCTGCCTCTCGGAAGCGGATCGGATCGGCGTGAGGGAGTCGGGATGAGGGGAGGGGACGCCGTGGGAGGACGGCGTGCGTGGCTCAGAGCGGGTGCAGGCCCGTGAAGTCGAGCCCGGCCCGCTCGTCCCAGCCCATCCGGATGTTCAGGCTCTGGACCGCGTTGCCGGCACCGCCCTTGACCAGGTTGTCCAGTGCTCCGATCGTGAGGAGCTGGCCCGAGGCGGGGTCGTACGCGAAGCCGACGTCGCAGTGGTTCGAGCCGAGCAGGATCTTGGGCTCGGGGAAGCGGTAGTTGCCCCGCTTCTGCGCGACGACCCGGACGAACGGCTCGTCCGCGTAGTGGGCGCGGTACGCCGACCGGATCTGCGCCTCGGTGACGCCGGGCCGGGCCGTGGCCCGGCAGACCGCCTGCACGCCGCGGACCGCGTCCACCCCGGTCGCCGTCATCAGGGCGTCGAGCCCCGTCGCCTGGCTGATCTCGGCCTGGTGCCGGTGGTTGAGCGGGGCGAACACCCGCAGGACGCCGCTGCGTTCGGAGTGCAGGTTCATCTCGCCCGCCGACGCCCCGGAGCCGCTGGAGCCGACCCGGCCGTCGACGGTGACGGTGGACTCGATCAGTCCCTCGGCCGCCAGGGGGCGCAGGGCCAGGATGGAGGCCGTGGCCATGCAGCCGGGCACGCTCACCAGGTCGGCGGTGCGCAGTTCCTCGCGATGGGTCTCGGGAAGCCCGGTGACCGCCTCGGGGAGGAGCTCCGGCGCGGGGTGCTCCCGGCCGTAGTGCTTGCGGTAGAGCGCGGGGTCCTTGAGCCGCAGATCGGCGCTCAGGTCATAGACGATCTTGGCCCGGGCGGCCAGCTCGGCCCGTCCCGCCAGGTCGTCCAGGCTGGAGGACGTGAAGAACAGCACGTCGCAGTCGGGTAGTTGGGACGGTGACACATAGCTGAGGTCGGTACGGCCCCGCAGGTTGGGGTGGCTGCCGTCGACCCGCCTGCCGGCCAGGCGGGTCGACGTGGTGGCCACGACCTCGACCTCGGGGTGGCCGGTCAGCATCCGGAGCAGTTCGCCCCCGATGTACCCGGCTCCTCCGACGATTCCGGCGCGGATCACTTCCTACTCCCCCCAGTCCTCTTCGGCCTCGGGAGCCATGGCCATGATGAACGGGTCGCGCGAGACGACCTCGAGCTCCGCCATGCATTCCGCGCATTCCACGATCTCGTTCAGCTCGATCTCGGGTGCCACGGTGACATCGCCCGCGCATTCGGGGCATGCTTCCTTGAGCAAGGGAATTCCTTTCCGGTGGGACAGGTGAACGGAACGGTGTGGTCGTCCGGGAATCCGGGTCGCACCCGGGCCTTTTCGTGCGGTCGGCGCATTCGTTTTCCGCGCCGGGTCGAGCCTCCCTTCACACCACGGTGCGAGGCAGTCGGGGATAACCCCTACGCGGTCCGGGACCAGCGCTCCAGGCCGTCGAGGACGTGGTCGTACGCGTCGAGGAGGGCCGCCGTCCGGCGCAGCAGCCCGGGGACCGAGGAGGCCCGCTCGGGCCCCGCCGTGGCCACCGCGATCCGCAGGGCGGACCAGTGGTGCGCCACCCGGTCGACCTCGCGGGCCAGTTCGAGCAGACGGGTGTCCCCGAAGCGGCGGCCGGCGTCGCGCAGGAACTCGGCGTGCAGCCCGGTCACCGCCAGGACGGGGCCGACCACCACGAAGACCTCGTCGCCGACCGCGGGGTCGGCCGGCAGCCGGTCGAAGGCGTCCGTGAGGAAGCGGCGCAGCCCCGCGAGGCCCCCGGTGGCCCCGGCGGCGTCCGGCGCGCGGAAGCCCACCAGGTTCGCGGCGACCACCCCGCGCACGAACGGCAGGTCGAAGACGGGCTGGTCCGCGTCGACGTCGATCTCCAGCCAGCGGTTGCCGATCGGGTTCGCGGTGAAGAACATGTCCCGGTCGTGCACCACCGGGTTGCCGGAGTCCCGGGCCGCCGTCAGCGCGGCCAGCGGGATGGTGCCCTGGAAGGCCGGTGGCACCGGGTCGGCCACGAACACGTCCCCGGTGGTGTCGTCGAAGCCGTAGAGCACCATCAGGTGGTTGGTGTGGACGTCGCGGTAGGCGGGCCGGAAGGGCAGGTGGAAGTTGTCCGCCGCCACCGCGACCGGCGTACCGGCCATCAGGGCCGCCCGGACCTGCCGGCGGCCCTCCTCCGCGTCGGCCGGGGTGTGCCAGCGGGAGTGGATGCGGTGGTGCGGGGCGAGCCCGCCGAAGAGGTCCTCGGCGGCGCCCGGCAGGTAGTACTCCTCGCTGCGGACGTCCCCCGGCCGGTAGTCGAAGCCCCAGCCGGCGCCCAGGACGTGGACCGGGTCGAGGCCGTGGAACCCCAGCAGGACCCCGGCGGTGGTGTGCAGGCAGTGCGACAGCTCGTGCCGCCAGTATCCGACCGGTGCCAGTTCAACGCGCAAGGCGGCTCTCCTCGTCCACTACGGCGGTCATCGCGAAGACGTGCATGGCGGGGTTGTCCGGCAGCCGGACCGCGGCCAGCGGCTCCGGGCGGACCACCGCGATCCGCTGCTGCCAGAGCGCGGGCGCGTGATGGCGGTGGGTGTGGCGCGGGTACCGCATGCTCGCGGTGCGGAAGGCCAGGGGCTCGTCGAAGTAGGCCGCGGTCTGGGGCCAGAAGTCGGACATGCGCAGCCAGGCCCGGCTCACCGAGCCGTCGCGGTAGTGCAGTTCCACCTCGTCCTCGGTGCGCCGCTCGGCGGCCCCGACGAGGCCGATCCAGTCGTAGCGGCCGCCGGTCGCCCCGGCCGGAAGCTCGACCAGCTGGCCGCGGCAGCGGATGTTGTCGCCCCCGGCGGCGGGCCGGGGCGGGAACGCGAAGGCCGTTCCGGCCACCTCGACGAGCGATCCGGGTTCCGGCAGTTCCTCCGCCGGAAAGGTATTGCGCCAGATATTGAACCCGAATTCACCGGGCTCGTCCGGCGGCTGTATTCCGCGGTTGTCGTAGTGCGCGGAAAGGTCGATGACGGTGTTTCCCAATCTCATCACATCCAGTATGTTGCGGCTGTGTTCACCACTGAAACGGCGGCCGAAGCCGTCGAAATCCGATACGTCGAAGCCCTTTCCGGCCCGCTCGCCGAGCGGGTGGCCGCGGTGACCTCGGCGGCCTACGAGGTCGGGGACCTGGTCCCGGGACTGCCGGTGGCCGACGGGGCGCGGGAGACCGCCCGGGACGTGCGGGACGATCTCGCCGCGGGCCGGCCGCTGTGGGTGGCGACCGTCGACGGCGACGTCGCCGGCAGCGTCCGGGCGACGATCCGGGCCGACGGGGACTGGGAGGTCCGGCGGCTCGCCGTGGCCCCCTGGGTGCGCCACGGAGGGCTCGGACGCCGTCTCCTGGCCCGGTTCGAGGACGCCGCCGTGACCGCGGGCGCGGCCCGGGTGGTGCTCGACGCCGTCGTGGAGCGCGGGAATCCCGCGTTCTACGCGCGGGTCGGGTTCCGCACGGTCCGCCACTTCGGGGCGCAGGACAAGCCGCTCTCCGAGGTCCACATGGTGCGCGACCCTCGCGAGCCGGTCGAACGCCGCTCCGGCGCCGACGCGTTCGCCGGGGCGTACGACCGCGACGTCACCGGCTGGGTGGCGACCTGGTGGTCCGTGCCGGGCGGCACCCTGCGGGTGACCGGCACCGGGATGCCCGCGGCCGGGGCCGACGGGCTCCTCGGCGTCGACTGCCTGCCCGCCGCCACGGCGGTCGAACGCGCCTTCCTGGAGCGGGAGTCGGTACGCGCCGCCGACCGCGTGGACGACGACGGGTCGCAGTTCTTCGGCCGCCCGGCCGCGCGCGTTCCCGCCTTCGTCCAGCCCCGGCTCGTCCACGGCGGGCTGCTCGCCTGGTGGCGCAGCCCCGCCGCCCGGGGCTGACCCGCCGGCCGGTCCGCCGCCCCCGGCCGGAGCGGCCGTGTCATCCGGCGGGCCGGACCAGCGAGGCCGCGGCCAGGGTGATCCGCTCCGGACTCACACCGGCCTCGACCAGCAGCTCGCGCTCGTCCGCCACATGGTCGAAGAAGCGGTCCGGGACGCCGATCCGGCGCACCCGGCAGGGCGCCTCCTCGGTGACGACCTCCGCCACCGCCGCGCCCAGACCGCCCGCGACGAGATGGTCCTCGACCGTCACGATGCCGGCCGTCTCCCGCGCCGCCCGCAGCACCGCGTCCCGGTCCAGCGGCTTGATGGTGTGCATGTTGAGGACGCGCGCCGAGATCCCCATGGCGGCCAGCGCCTCGTGGGCCTCCAGCGCCATCGAGACCGGGTACGGGCCCGTCGCCACCAGCGTGACGTCGTCGCCGGCCCGCAGCAGCCGGGCCTCGCCGAGCCGGAACTCGTACGGCTCGTGGTGGACCAGCGGCGTCGCCGCCCGGCCCAGGCGCAGGAACAGCGGCCCCGGCAGATCCGCGGTGGCGCGCACCGCGTACTCGGTCTCGACCGCGTCCGCCGGAACCACCACCGTCATGTTCGGCAGGGTCCGCACGATCGCCAGGTCGTCCACCGCGTGGTGCGTCGGACCGTAGTGCCCCGCCGACAGACCGGCGTGGGTCACCACCACCCGTACCGGCAGGTCGTTGCCGGCGACGTCCACCTTCAGCTGCTCGCAGGCGCGTGTCGCGGCGAATCCGGAGATCGTGTGGGCGTAGGGGAGGAGGCCGGTGGCCGCCATGCCCGCGGAGACACCCATCAGATTGGCCTCGGCGATGCCCACGTTCACGTACTGCGCGGGCAGTTCCTCGCCGAACAGCGTCTCCAGGCCGCCCATGTCGGAGTCGACGCAGAAGACGCGCGGATCCTCCCGGGCCAGCTCCACGAGCGTCCTGCGGTACACGTCGCGGGAGGCGACCCCGTACCGCTCCTGCCAGTCCGGCTCGGGCACCGCGCCGGGGCGCGCCGCCTCGATCGTCGGGGTCGTCATCGTGCTCTCCTCGCGTTCAGGCCGGTCATGGCACGCTGGAACAGCCGGGGGCTGAGCTGCACCGAGTGGGACTTCTTCTTGCCCTCGAAGAGCGGCACGCCCCGCCCCTTCACCGTCCGCGCGAGGACGGCCGTCGGACGTCCCGGCGTGTGCGGCAGCGAGGCGAACACCTCGTCCAGGGCCGCGAGATCGTGCCCGTCCACCTCGACGGTCGCCCAGCCGAAGGAGCGCCAGCGCTCCCCGAGCGGTTCGAGGCCGACGCAGTCCTCGGTGGAGCCGGTGATCTGGAGCCCGTTGCGGTCCACGACCGCCACCAGGTTGTCCAGGCCGTAGTGGCCGGCGGTCATCGCCGCCTCCCACACCGAGCCCTCCTGCAGCTCGCCGTCGCCCAGCAGGGCGAACGCGCGGCCGGCCCGCCCGGTGCGGCGCAGCGCGAGCGCCACACCCGACGCCAGGGACAGACCGTGCCCCAGCGACCCGGTGGGGAACTCCACACCGGGCAGCCGGCGCAGCGGGTGGCCGGCCAGCCGGCTGCCCGGTCTGCTGTACGTGTCGAGCTCCGCGCGGTCGATGAAGCCGCGCTGCGCCAGCACGGCGTACAGGGCGGCGCTCGCGTGCCCCTTGCTGAGTACGAACCAGTCGCGCTCGGTCCACGCGGGGTCCTCCGGCCGCAGCCGCAGCACCCGGTGGTAGAGCACGGTCAGGATGTCCGCGGACGACAGGCTGCCGCCGACGTGGGTGCCGTGCGGGCTCGTCCCCATGCGCAGGACCAGCTCCCGCACCTCGTGGGCGAGGTCGGCGAGTTCGGCCGGCCGGGCCGAGCCCGCCGGTGCGGCGAGGCCGGTGGCCCCGGCGGACACGGCGGCCTCACGCGCCGCGCCGTCGACGGGTCCCGTCACGCCCGGGGCCGCCGGGGCGGGTGCGGTGTCGAGTGCGGTGGTCACGGGGTCTCCTCGGGAGCGTTCATCGCCGCGTGCCACGGAGGCCGGTGCTCCGCCGCTCGGGCCAGGGGCAGCAGGTCGTCGATCCGCGCCCAGACCTTCTCGAAGGCCTCGGCGCAACGGTCGAGCACCGGGCCCGCCGCCGGGTTGAGGTGGATGCGCTGCAGGGTCAGCGAGTCGTCGATCACGGCGAGCGACACCGGGAAGTTCTCGATGCGGTGGTCCGGCCGCTCCACCCCGGGGATCCGCCAGGGGTACCCGCCGAGGCCGGTCAGGCGCTGGAACGCCCGCTGGCCGGGCAGCGGCACGACCTGGTACGGCTGCACGGGCACGCCCTCGGCCCGCAGCGCCCGCTGGACCACGGCCCGCAGCGCGCCGTCGGAGATCTCCGGGTGGCCCAGGGCGGCGGCCGAGAACCGCAGCCGCAGGATGTGCCAGGCGTGCGTGCGGTCCGGCGGGCAGTACGGGGCGACGACGCCCGGGAGCCCGCCGATCCGGTCCAGGAAGCCCGTCACGTTCTTGGCGCGCAGCAGGTGGTACTCGTCGAGCCGGGCCAGCTGCCGCCGGGTGAAGGCCGCCTGGACGGCGCTCAGCTTCTCGTTGCCGGCCAGCATCCGCGAGATGTAGTCGCGGTCCTTGCCCGCGCGCAGGTCCTCGCCGAACTGGCGGCGCAGCACGACCCGTTCGTACAGCTCGTCGTCGTCGGTGGTGATCAGCCCGCCCTCGCCACAGGTGGGGAGGTTCTTCACCACGTTGAGGCTGGTCGCGTTGATGTCGCCGATCGAACCCGCCCGGCGGCCCTGGTAGTGCGCGCCCTGCGCCTGCGCGGCGTCCTCGATCAGCCGCAGCCCGTGCCGGTCCGCCAGGGCCCGCAGCGCCGTCATGTCGGCGGGCAGGCCGTGGAGATGCACCACGACGATGGCCTTCGTCCGGGGCGTGATCGCGGCCTCGGCCCGCTCCGGGTCCATGGTGAAGGTGACCGGGTCGACGTCCACGAAGACCGGGACGAGCAGCCGCTGGACGACCGGGACGGCGGTGCCGATGAAGGTGAGCGCCGGGACCAGCACCTCCGAGCCCGGTTCCAGGTCCAGTGCGGCCAGCGCCAGCTCCAGCGCCGCGGTGCCGTTGGACACGGCGGCGCAGTGCCGGACGCCGGTGTACTCGGCCCAGTCCCGCTGGAGCGCGGAGACCTCGCCCCGGCCCGCGTCGTTGGAGGTGAACAGCCCGCCCTCGAGCACGCCGCGCACCGCGGCGTGCTCCTCCTCGGTGATCACCGGCCAGCCGGTGAGCTCCTTCGTCATGTCCTGCCGGCGCAGCGTCTTCGCCCCGCCGAACATCGCCAGCTTCGTCATGTCGTCACCAACTCGTCCGCCTCGTGCGTGTTCCGGCGGGTCGCCGGAGGACGTATCGCGGTCACCGCGAGCAGCGTGAGCGCCGGGTGCTCGGGCAGTCCGACGGCCCGCAGCTCGGCCCGCCGGGCCACCGGGACCCGTACCGCGACCGATTCCCCGGCCGGTACGTGCAGGGTCTCCGGGTCCGCGCCGGTGGCGTAGTGCAGCCACCACGTCACGGTCGCCGCCTCGGCGGCGCGGAACCGCACGTGCAGCCAGTCGTACCGGCCGGCCGGCAGCTCCAGCCGCCCGCCGTCGAGGCCCCGCGGCCCCGCCAGCGGCACCGGGGCGTGCCGGCCGTCCGCGGTCCGCGCCCCGGCCGAGCCCCCGCTCGGGCGCCCGTCCGTGCTCACTCGGCGTCCCAGACGGCGAGGCGCTTCAGCACGTAGTCGACGTAGGCGCCGACGAGATCGGTGCCCAGGACCTCGATCGCTCCGTGGAACTCGGGCGTGTGGTTGACCTCGTTGACGACCATGCGGCCGTCCCGGTGCTCGATCACGTCGACCCCGAGGACGCCCTCGCCGATCGCCTCCGCCGTCGCGGTGAGCAGCTTGACCAGGTCGTCGGTGAGGGGGCAGACCTCGGTGCGGCCGCCCAGCGCGGTGTTGGTGCGCCAGTGGTCGGAGATCTTGTAGATCGCGCCGACCACCTCGCCGCCGAGGACGTACGCCTTGATGTCCCGGCCCGGCTTGTCGATGTACTCCTGCACGTACGTGATCTGGTGCTGCGGGCCCGGCAGCGCGGCGCGGTGCTCGAAGATCGCCTCGGCGGTCTCGTGGTCGTGCAGCCGGGCACCCATCCGGCCCCAGGAGCCGGTGAGCGGCTTCACCACGGCCGGGTAGCCGAAGCCGTCGAGCTCGTCGAGCGCCGCGTCCGGCACCAGGCCGACCATCGCCCGCGGGGTGGGCAGCCCGCCCTCGCGCAGTGCCAGCGTGGTGAGCAGCTTGTCGCCGCAGAGGTTGATGATCCGGGAGCTGTTCAGCACCGGGACCCCGGCGTGCTCCAGCAGCCGGCTGGCGTAGGCGTTGCGGGTGTGCGAGATCTCCCGGCTGAGCGCGCCCCGGTAGGGGAGCCGGCCGGGGCCGTCCAGCGAGAACGTCAGACGGCGGGTGTCGAGCTGTTCGAACTCGATGTCGCGCCTGCGCAGTTCCTGGAGGAGCAGGCGCTCCTCCACACGGACCCGCGAGGTCAGAACTGCCAGCGGTCGTCGGACTGTGGTCACGGCGTGCCGCCTCCCATTCCAGTGAGGGCACCGGGTGCGGTGCCGACGGGCGCCGTCGCGGCCGCGAGCCGCGGCAGCGCCGCGGTCAGGACGTCGACGGCGGTCAGGTATTCCGGCAGAGCGATGTGCTCGTTCTCGGTGTGGCAGAGGCGGGAGTCACCGGGGCCGTACGCGGCCGTCGGCACCCCCCAGACCGGGCCCACCACGTTCCAGTCCGCGGTGCCCAGCTTCAGCTTGGGGACCGGCCGGGCGCCGGCCTCCCGGATCGCCGCGGACAGGGCGCGGACGACGGGGTCGGTGCGTGCCGCGCGTACGGCGGGGACCTGCTCGATCACCGTGACCGGCCGGCCCGCCGACCGCTCCTGCAGGAACGCGCGGAACGCGGCGGCGTCGAAGTGCACCGGCACCCGGCAGGACACCTCGATCCAGGCCCGGGTGAGGTCGCCCCCCATGCCGACGACCGAGGGCAGCGCCTGGTCGAAGAGGGGGACGGAGGTGCGCCCGGACGGGGCCCCGGGCGGGACGTCCGGACCGTAGCGCAGGGCCAGCCACTCCCGGACCGCGAACCAGAGGTCGGCGACCAGTTCGGCGGCCGTGGGCTCCGGCGAGCTGGTGTGGGCGGCCGGCTGCTCGGCCGTCATCCGGAACCGGAAGACGCCCTTGTAGCCGATGCCGACGCAGTGCGCCCCGCTCGGTTCGCCGATCACCACGGCGTCCGGGCGGAGCGTGCCGGCCAGGTGCCGGGCACCGGCCGACGCCCGCTCCTCGTCGACGGCGCCGACGACGGTGATCCGGGCGTCCGTGCGGTGCGCCAGCCGGGCCGCTGCGCACACCATGGCCGCGAGCGGCCCCTTCGCGTCCACCGCGCCCCGCCCGTACAGGACATCGCCCGATATGCGGACGGGCACCTCGCCCGGCACCGTGTCCATGTGGCCCAGCAGCAGCAGCTCGGGGCCGGTCGCGGCGCCGGTGCTGCCGTGCACGTTGCCCGCCTCGTCGATCCGGGTGTCGAAGCCGAGCCGCGTCATGACTCCGGCGAGGTACGCGCCGATCTCCCGCTCGGTGCCCGAGACGGACGGGATGTCCACCAGCGCCCGCAGCAGGCCGATCTCCGCTGTGCGGTCCATCGGGGGCGTCACTCCCCGGCCGGAGCCGGGTTGAGGTCCACGAGCAGCATGTCGCGGACGCCGGTGCCGCCCAGCGGGCTGATCGGCGACACCTCGTGGGTCACCCGGGCGTCGTCGACGAACATCGAGTCCAGCGGGTCCAGCAGGGTCAGCCGCACCGGGTCGCCGCCCTCCGGGTGGACGGTGGACAGGCCGCCGCCGCAGCGCTCCCTGCGCAGCAGGTGCATGCCGACGAAGCAGTGGCCGTCGCGGTGCCGGCCCTCCGGCGTCGGCTCGCCCTCGCCGCCCGGCTCGGCCAGGATCCGTACGAGGTGGACGCCGACCTCCCAGGCCGTGACGCCGGAGACGGCGGTCGCGATCCGGGCGTCCAGACCGACCAGGGCCCGCATGCCCTCGTGCAGCAGCACGTCGGACGCGATCGGCGCGAACACCCGCTCCTCGCCCCGCCACATGCGGATCACGTCCTGGCGGAACGCGGTGTGCGGCAGCGGCGCGAACGACACCGCGGTCTCCACGCCGGCACCGCCGGGTGCGACGTCCACCCGGATCCGGCCGTAGCGGCGCCGCCGGAACAGCTTGCCGCCCGGAATGCACGCGTCGAGCTCCAGGTCCTCCCAGGCGCCCTGGAACTCCGCCAGCGCGCGGTCCGACAGCAGCGGCCGGACCGCGTCGCGCCGCAGCGCGACGAAGCCCTCCCGGGCCGTCCGCGCGGCGTACCGGCCCACGCCGTACGCGGCGGCGTACTCGTCGACCGGTGGACCGGGCCGTACGCCGGTCGCTGTCGCGGTCACTCCCGTAGTTGTCACGATCGCCCCTCACACGTGATGCGTTTGACGGGCGCTCACGCTGTCAGCGGGCGGGCCGCGCGGCCGAGTCCGGATTTCCCCCGACTCCACCGCCGGCGGCCCGGCCGGGATGCTGCCGCAGAGACACACACGTCGACGAGGAGCCCCGGTATGCCGCGAAACGTCAACGACCGACTGGCTGGGCTCAGCCCGGAACAGCGCGCCGCGCTGATCCAGGAGCTGCGCGCCCACCGCGAGCGCCGGGCAGACAGCGACCGCATCCCCGTGGCCGACCGCACCGAGCCCCTGCCGCTCTCCTACGTCCAGCAGAGCCTGTGGTTCCTCGACCAGTGGTCCGACGGCCTGGCCTTCTACAACACGCCGCTGGCGCTGCGCATGCGCGGCCCGCTGGACGTGCCGCTGCTGCGCGCCGCGCTCACCACGGTCACCGCCCGCCACGACACGCTCCGCACCCGCTACACCTCCACCCCGGACGGGCCCCGCCAGATCGTCGACCCCGCCGGGGGCGACACCGCCCTGCGCGTCCTCGACCTCTCCGGGCTGCCCCGGGGCGAGCGGGAGGAGCGGACCCGGGCCGTCGCCGCCGAGGAGGCCCGCCGCCGCATCGACCTGTCCACCGGGCCGATGCTGCGCGCCACCCTCGCCCGGCAGGCGGAGGACGACCACGTGCTCGTCCTCGCCATGCACCACATCGCCACCGACGGCTGGTCGACCACCCGCATGGTGCAGGAACTCACCGAGTGCTACCTCGCGGGCCGCTCGGGCCGAGCTCCGGTGCTCCCCGAACTACCCATCCAGTACGGCGACTTCGCCGTCTGGCAGCGGGAGCGGCTGGCCGGCCCGGACGGCGGCCGCTCGCTGGCGTACTGGCGCGACCGGCTCGACGGCCTGAGCGCCCTCCAGTTCCCCGGAGACCGCCCCAGGCCCGCGGACCCCCGGTGGACCGGGGACACCGTCGCGGAGCACCTGCCGCCCGAGCTGCACCGTGACCTGAACCGGCTCGCCGAGAGCGAGCGGACCCGGCTGCTGCCGGTGGCCGTGGCCGGACTCACCGCCCTGATGTCCCGCTACACCGGCCAGGACGACATCGTCCTCGGCTCGGTCTTCTCCGGACGCACCCGCACCGAGTTCGAGCCGCTCATCGGCTACTTCGCCAACACCGTGGTGCTGCGCACCTCCACCGCCGGCGACCCGACCTTCCGCGAACTGCTCGCCCGCACCAACGACACGGTCTTCGGCGCCCACAAGCACCAGGACCTCCCCTTCGACCAGCTCGTCGGAGAGCTCCGCCCGGACCGCGACCAGAGCCGCAACCCGCTCTTCCAGCACGCGATCTACCAGCTCGGCACCCCGGTCGAGACCGTCCGCATGGGCGACATCGAGATGACCGGCCTGCCGCTGCACATGGGCACCACCAAGTTCGACTGGACCATCGGCCTGTCCGAGCGCTCCGCCGGCGGCGTCGACCTCATGGCCGAGTACGCCACCGAGCTCTTCGACGCCGACCGCATCTCCCGGCTCCTCGGCCACTACCGGCGGGTCCTGGAGTCGGCCGTCGCCCACCCCGACGCCCGGCTCGGCGAACTTGCCCTGCTCACCCCCGAGGAGCGCGAGCAGACCGTCGTCCGCTGGAACGACACCCGCACCCCCGTCGAGAACGCCGGCGGTGTCCCCGCCGCCTTCGCGGCGCAGGTCGCCCGTACCCCCGACGCCACCGCCGTCGTCCACCGCGGCGACTCGCTCGACTACGCGGCGCTCGACCGGCGCGCCAACCGCATCGCGCACCGGCTGCGCGGCCTCGGCGTCGGCCGCGGCTCGCTGGTCGGCGTCTGCCTCGGCCGCTCCCTCGACATGCCCGCCGGACTCCTCGGCGTCCTCAAGGCAGGGGCGGCGTTCGTCCCGCTCGACCCCGACTACCCGGCCGCCCGCCTGGCCCACGTCCTCGGCGACGCGGCCCCCGCCGCCGTCCTCGTCGACGCCTACAGCACGGAGCGGCTCTCCGCCGCCGCCGAGGCCGCCGAGGGGCCGGCGAGCCCGGTCCTCGTCGACCTGTCCGCGGACACCCTCGGGGATGTCCCGGACACCGCCCCCGGCACCGTCGTCGAACCGCACGACCTGGCGTACGTCACGTACACCTCCGGATCCACCGGCCGGCCCAAGGGCGTCATGGTGGAGCACGCCCAGCTCGTCAACCTCTTCCAGGGCCTCGACGAGCGGCTGGGCGAGCACTCGCCCGGCACCTGGCTCGCCATCAGCAGCATCTCCTTCGACATGTCCGAAGTGGAGATGTTCTGGACGCTGACGCGCGGCTTCAAGGTCGTCGTGGCGAGCGGCCGGCCGCACGAGCTGCTGCGCTCCGCGCCGGCGGCGCCCCGCCGCCGCACACGGCCCATGGAGTTCGGCCTCTTCTACTTCGCCAGCGACTCCGGAGACGGAGCCGACGGCGGCGCCGCGGATGCCCCCGGCGACGCGCCGGCCGGCGAGCGGGGAGCCGGCGCCCCCGACCGGTACCGGCTGCTCATCGAGGGCGCCAAGTTCGCCGACCGCAACGGCTTCTCCGCCGTCTGGACCCCCGAGCGCCACTTCCACGAGTTCGGCGGCCTGTACCCGGCCCCGTCCGTGACCGCTGCCGCCCTCGCCATGGTCACCGAGCGCGTCTCCATCCGCTCCGGCAGCGTCGTCCTGCCGCTCCACCACCCGGTGCGCGTCGCCGAGGAGTGGTCCGTCGTCGACAACCTCTCCGGCGGACGCGTCGGCATGGCCTTCGCCTCCGGCTGGCTGCACGACGACTTCGTCTTCGCGCCGGAGAACTACGACGACCGCAAGCAGGTCATGATCGACGGCATCGCCACCGTGCGCTCGCTGTGGCGCGGCGAGTCCGCCACCCTGAAGGCCGGCAACGGCAAGGACGTCGAGGTCCGCATCCGGCCCCGCCCGATCCAGCCCGAGCTCCCCGTCTGGCTCTCCTCCGGCGGCACGCCCGCCACCTTCAAGGCGGCCGCCGAGCAGGGCGCCAACATCCTCACCCACCTGCTCGGCCAGGACCTCGACCAGCTCGCCGAGTCGATCCGGCTCTACCACGACACCTGGCGGGAGAAGTTCGGCACGGACGGCGGCAAGGTCACCCTGATGCTGCACGCCTTCCTCGACGAGGACCGCGAACGCGCCCTGGAGCTGGTCCGCGAGCCCTTCATCGGCTACCTGCGCACCTCCCTCGACCTGGTCCGCGTGCTCGGCCAGCGGATGGGCGTCGACATCGACCCGCGCAACATCGGCGAGGACGACCTCGACGCGCTGCTCAACCACTCCTTCGACCGCTACGTGCACACCAGCGGCCTCTTCGGCACCCCCGAGGACTGCCTCGAACTCGTGGACCGGCTCGGCGAGATCGGGGTCGACGAGGTGGCCTGCCTGGTGGACTTCGGCATCGACGCCGACCACGTCCTCGACGGACTCGTCTCGCTCGACCGGCTCCGCCGCCTGGTCGAGGCGGGGACCGAGGAGGAGACCACGAGCGCCGGCGGCGCGACGGCGGACGACGCCCCGGCCGAGGCCACGCTCGCCGAACTCGTCGGCAGGCACGGCGTCACCCACCTCCAGTGCACCCCGTCGCTCGCCCAGCTGATGCTCGACGACCCCAACGGCGACGCCCGGCGCGCCCTCGGCGCGCTCGACGTCCTGCTCGTCGGCGGCGAGGCGGTGCCCACCGCCCTCGCCCTGCGCCTGCGCGAGGCCACCGGCGCCGCGTTCCACAACATGTACGGGCCCACGGAGACCACGGTCTGGTCCACCGGCGGACCCATCGACGGCCGCGACACCGAGGCCCCCACCGTGCCCGTCGGCACCCCCCTCGCCAACACCTCGGTGTACGTCCTCGACGCCCACCGCGCACCCCTGCCCGTCGGCGTCCCCGGTGAGCTGTACATCGGCGGGGACGGCGTCTCCCGCGGCTACCTCCACCAGCCCGAGCTCACCCGCGAGCGGTTCCTGCCCGACCCGTTCAGCCCGCACGAGGGCGCCCGCATGTACCGCACGGGCGACCACGCCAAGTGGCTCCCCGACGGACGCCTGGAGTTCCTCGGCCGCGGCGACGACCAGGTCAAGGTGCGCGGCTTCCGGGTGGAGCTCGGCGAGGTGGAGACCGTGCTGCGCGACCATCCCGCGGTCGCCTCGTGCGTGGTCGCCGCCCGCGGCCCCGCCGGCGCCCAGTACCTGGCGGCGTACCTCGTCGCCGCCCCCGAGCACCGGGCGCCCGACGCCGAGGAGCTGCGCGCCCATCTGCGCGGCCGCCTCCCCGAGTTCATGATCCCCGCCCGCTACGTCCGGCTCGACGAACTGCCGCTCAACGCCAACGGCAAGGTGGACCGCCTCAGGCTGCCCGACCCGGCGGCCGGCGACGCGGCGCAGGCCGCCGAGGCCCCGGTCACCCCGCTCCAGAAGGAGCTCGCCGAGGTCTGGAAGCAGGCCCTGGAGATCGAGTCCGTCGGCATCCGGGACAACTTCTTCGAGCTCGGCGGCCACTCGATCACCGTCATCCGGGCCGTCGACTTCGCCGGCAAGCGCGGCATCCGGATCACCGCCCGTCAGCTCTTCCAGCACCAGACCATCGCCGAACTCGCCGAGTCCGCGGGCGAGGAGAACGCCGTCGCCGCCACCGGTGCCACGGTGACCCCCATCAGGTCCGGGGGCACCCGCCCCCCGCTCTTCTGCCTGCACTCCAGCACCGGCACGTCCGCCTCCTACTATCCGCTGGCGGCGCACCTCGGCGAGGACCGCCCGGTGTACGGCGTGGACGCCGCCCCGATCGTGCCGGGCGCACCCGAGGAGTCGCTCGACGACCTCGCCGAGCGCTACTGCGCGAGCATCCGGAAGATCCAGCCCGAGGGTCCCTACCACCTGCTCGGCTGGTCCCTCGGCGGTGGCATCGCCTGGGCCGTCGCCTCCCGGCTCCAGGCCGACGGCGACACGGTCGGACTGCTCACGCTCCTCGACACCCAGCCCCCGGCCGAACTCGCCGAAGCCCTCGGGCACGCCGAGTCGGCCGGCGCCTTCGCCGACAGCTTCGCCCTCTCGATGGGCCGCCCACCGCTCGCGATCGACCTGGCGGCACTGCGGCCCCTCGACACCGAGGCGCAGTTCGGAGCGGTCCTCGACCGGATGACCGAGGCCGGGCTCGTCCGGGACGGGGAGAGGACCGAGATCCTGGCCCGCGCGCGGATGTTCACCGCCATGACCCGAGCGGCGTCCGTCTGGAAGGCGACCCCCTACCGCGGACCCGTCGAACTGCTCGTCGCGGACCGGCCCGGCGACGTCGACTGGTTCGCCCAGGGCTGGGCGCGCCACAGCGACGGTCCGGTGCGCACCCGGCTCGTGCCCGGTGACCACTTCAGCGTCATGCGGTCCGGCAGCGCGCCGGCCCTCGCCGAGGTGATCGGCGAGCTGCTCGAAGGAAGCCGGGTCGGATGACGATCACCACGACACCGGGCGCCACCGGACAGCCCGTCACCCACGCCCCGGGCGTGCCGCAGTCCGCTCTCGACGGGCTCTTCCGGTCGGCCTTCCGGCGCCATCCCGCCGGCGTCGCGATCGTCACCGCGCGGGGCGGGGACGGGCGGCCGTACGGCTTCACCGCGACCTCGGTGGTCTCGGTGTCCGCCGCACCGCCGATGCTCGCCTTCACGGTCGGCACCGACGCCTCGACCTGGCCCGCGCTCGCCACCGCCACCCACCTGGGCGTCCATCTGCTCGACGAGGGGCAGAGCGCGCTGGCCGCGCTCTTCGCCCACAGCGGCGCGGACCGCTTCGGCGGCGCGGACTGGGAGCCGGGACCGTGGGGCGTGCCCCGGCTGACCGGCTGCCCGGTGCGGCTGGTGTGCCGGGTGGCCGGAAGGGTCCCGGCCGGCGACCACCGGATCGTCGTCGCCGAACTGCTCACCGGCGACTGCCCGCCCGGGGACAGGCCGCCGCTGCTGTACCACGCGGGCCGGTTCGCCGGTCTGCGGCCGCTCGACCGGGCCGCCCCGCGCGCCGGTCACGGCTCGTAGGGCAGCCAGCCGCTGCGGACCGCGCGGACGCCGGCCTCGAACCGGCTCCGCGCGCCCAGGCGCTCCATGAGCACGGTCGCGATGCGGCGGGCGGTGCGGTGCGAGACTCCGAGCCGCTTGGCGATGCCCTCGTCGGTGTGCCCCTCGGCGAGGAGCCGGAGCGCGGCGAGTTCCTGCCGGCTCGGCCGTTCGTCGTCGCCCCGTGACGGGCACGCCTCGCCGAGCGGCTGGGCTCCCTCCCAGGTGGTGTCGAAGAGGGTGCACAGGGCGGTCAGGGTGCCGTGGCCGGTCAGGGCCACGGCCCCGGCGCTGCTGTCCTCGCTGTTGACCGGGATGAGCGCGGTCTTCCGGTCGATGATCGTCATCCGCGTCGGCAGCGTGGCCACGGTGCGCACCTGACCGCCCTGGCTGGTCAGCCAGTTGGCGTGCTCGACGGTGGCGGGGCTGTTGCGGACGCTGTCGACGTAGATCGTCCGCATCGCGACCCCGCGTTTGAGGAGCCGCTCGTTCAGCGGGCGGGAGGCGGCCATGTTCTCCCGGGTCTGCGCGCCGTCCGGGACGAAGGCCATGACCTCGCTCTGCACGTCGTTGGTGAGCTGGGCGAGGCGCGCGCGGATCTGGTCGACGCCGTTCAGATGCTCGACGCTGGCGTGCCCGGTGGCCGGCTGCTGGAGCCCCGCGTACTCGGAGATGAGCCGGGACGCGGCCGCGCGGGAGGCGGCGATGCGCTGCCGGTGCTCGGCGAACTCGGCCTGCTGGCGGGCGAGGAGGTACTCCAGGCCCAGCTCGGGGCTGATGGCGTGCCGCAGGCCGCTTCCGTCCCCGAGCTCGCGCACGAGATCGAGCTCGGTGAGCCGCTCCCAGGCTCGGTGGATGTCCCCTTCTGCCTGGTCCAAACGTTTCGCCAAAGCCGCGGCATCATCCCCGGGATTCGCCAGCATGCAGCGGTACACGGCTTCGGTGGGACCGTCCAGGCCCAGAGATTCCAGCATCCGTACCCCCGATTGAAGCGCCGTCGCCATCGCTTCGGGTCGATGATGCCAAAGACGCCACGGCGGATCGAGGGGATCACCGGAACGCGTGCCGTCCGTCCGCGGCCCGAACCGGCCACGCCGCCCCCACCACCCCCGCCGCAGGGCCCTCCGCGCGCCCCGCGCCCCTCCTTCCCCCGCGTCCTGAGCGGGGCGTTCCGCCGACGGCGGCCCGGTGGCCTCTATGGGCCAGGGCCCCTTCGGGCCAGGCTTCTTCCCTTTCCTCGGCCCCGTGACCGGGCGGATGCTTCTTGCACGGCGGGGTCGCAGCCCCACCGGACTTCTCGGAGACAACGAGCGCGTCAACCGCGGGACGCGCCACGTGACCTCCACCCCTCATGTCACTCCACCAGCACCGGATGGGATCCGTCATGTTCCGCGCCCGCATCGCCTCGACCGCCGCAGCCGCCGCCCTCGCCGCCGCCCTCCTCGTCCCCGTCGCCTCCACCGCGGCCGGAACGGTCCTCGCCGACGGTGCCACCGGCACCACCACGGGACAGACCAGCGGCACGAGCACCACCACGGACGGTCCCCAGGACGACATGGGCTGGCAGTAACCCGCCGCTCGCCACCGAACCGTCACGCACCGCCCCGGCCTCTCGGCACCTCACGGAGACCACGTGGACATCAGACAGCTGACGACCTTCCATCGGGTGGCGACCCGCCTGAGCTTCACCCGGGCCGCCTCCGAGCTGAAGTACGCGCAGTCCAGCGTGACCGCGCAGATCAAGGGGCTGGAGAGCTCACTCGGCGTCGAGCTCTTCGAACGCCTCCGGGGAGGGATCCGCCTCACCCCCGCCGGGGAGCGTCTGCTTCCCTACGCCGAACGGATCATGACCCTGGCCGACGAGGCCCGGGGCGCCACCGCCGGCTTCTCCGACCCCGCCGGACTCCTGACGATCGGCACCATGGAGAGCCTCACCTCCTACCGCATGCCGCCGGTCCTGGAACTCTTCCACCACCGCTTCCCGCGCCTTCACCTGGTGCTGCGCCCCAGCCTCGGCGTCGAGACCTGCCACGCGCTGCGCCAGGGCGTCTTCGACCTGGCCTTCCTGATGGAGGCCGAGACCGAACACACCGGCGTGCAGTCCGTGGTCCTCGGCGCGGAGCCGCTGGTGGCGGTCGCCGCCCCCGGCCACCCGCTGGCCCACGCCGGCCACGTGACGACCGACGACCTGCGCACGGTGCCCGTCCTCGCACCCGAGGCGGGCTGCGCCTACCGCGACCTCTTCGAGGCCGAGCTCGCCGACGGCACCGGCGAGGCGGCCCCGTTCCTGGAGTTCGGCAACATCGAGTCCGTCAAACGGGGCGTCGCCGCCGGCCTCGGGGTGGGGCTGCTTCCGCTCATGACCGTCACGGAGGCCGTCGACGCCGGCACCCTGGCCGTCCTCGACTGGGAGCCGCCGTTCGAGGTGTTCACCCAGATCGCCTGGCGCAGAGGCAAGCGGCTGACCCGGGAGATGCGGCTCTTCGTCGACCAGGCGGTCGGCTGCATGGCCGAGTTCTACCGGACCCCGGTCGCGGCCTGACGGAGACTCAGAGATGGATCCGTCGACCCGCCTCCGGCGCGGCCCGGTGCCGGATGGTCCACAGACTGCGCCGCACGTAGGTGCGCTGGAGCCAGCGGTCGAGCCCGTCGTAGCGCGGCGTGAACGCCGAACGGGCGTGCACCCCCTTGCGGTTGTTGATCAGGAGTGCCTGACCGGGCTCCAGCCGCACCGGCTGGGCGACGGACCGGCAGGTCTCGCGCAGCCGGTCGAGGGCCGCGCCGGCCCGGCTCGTCATGGCGTGCACGCCGTTGGCCGACACGGCGATCTCCGGGTACGCGCGGCTGCCGCTGATGATCGGCACCGGATCGGAGAGGACCTCCGCGCCGCCCGCGTGCTGCCGGGTGTAGCTGCCGGGCGCGTTCAGCCGGAACAGCGGGCTGCGCAGCGTCGACAGCACGTCGTCGGCGAGCGCGGCGGAGATGTCACGGGCGTCCGCGTAGGAGGTGACGGCCCGCCGCTCGTGGTCGTCGCGCAGGCAGACCAGGACGAGGAAGTCCGGGTTGGCCAGGTCGTAGCGGCCCACCGGGTCGTGGACGATGTCGTTGTGGAAGTTCAGGAACGTCTCGGAGCCCTGGTTGGTCTGGGTCCGCTCGCCACCGGGCACGGGCACCACGTCGTGGATGATCCGCCCCTCCTTCTCGGAGAGCATCCCGACCGGTTCGCCGAGCAGCGAACTGAGCCCGAGGAGGACGCCCTCCGCCACGTACCCCGGCTTGTCCGGGCACGGACGCCCGTCCCGCGGCGTCGGCGGCAGCACCGGGTCGACGGGCAGGTTGCCGATCAGGGCCACCCCCGGGGTGTCCGGATGCCGCCCGAAGTCCAGGATCCGCTGGAGCACGTCGAGCGGCAGGCCGGCGAAGACCTGGTGGCAGCGGGTGGACGCGTGGTCGACGTCGGCCCCCGGGTCGGTCAGACCGGCCAGCTCACGCGCCAGCCGTTCCCGGTCGGTGTCGGACAGACCGAGGACGGCGAGCGCCGAGCCGCTGCCCGGCCGCACCCCCCGGATGTCGGCGACGGTCATGGTCATCTGACTCACACTCCCGTGAGACGAAGGGCTCGCGGCGCGCCCGCTCCCGCGGGGCGGAGACGCCGCGGCGCACCGCCGGAATCGTCGAGTTCGTCGTGCAGCCGGCGGGCGAGGACCAGCGCCTCGTCCCCGTCGGCCGCGAGATGGGTGGTGCCCGCCGACCCGCGCAGCACGGTCACGGGCACGCCCGCCGGAACACCGGACCGCAGCCCGTGCCGGCGGTGGAAATCGTCCAGGTCGACGTAGCCGCCGACCACCGCGACCAGCGGCCCGCCGGGCAACCGCACCGCCTCGACGTGCGCCGCGTGCAGGGCCGCGAACGCCAGGTCGGCGGAGTGCTCCGAGGCGTAGCGCAGGCACGTCGACCGGCGGTCGAGAACGACGGACGCCACCGGGGCACCGGCGGGCCCGACGGTCGTGCCGGCGTCGTACGGGGGCCTGTTGTCCCGGAGGACCAGCTCGATCCGGTGCCGACGGGCCAGCTCCACCGCACGCCGGTGGATCACCTTCGCCCCGTACCGGGACATCAGCGCCGCCGCGTCGTACGAGATCCTCGGCACCAGCCGGGCGCCCGGCAGCAGATGCGGATCCCCGGTGTACACGCCGTCGACGTCCGAGTGGATCTCGCAGCGGTCCGCGCCCGTCGCCACCGCGGCCGCCACCGCCGACAGGTCCGAGCTGTTCTTCCCCAGCCAGGTCGGCCGGCCGTGACCGTCGACGGCCTGCCCGCCCGGCACGACCACCACCTGGTGCCGGGCCGCCGCCTCCCGCAGCGGCAGCGGGTCGATCCGCGCCAGCCGGGCCCGCAGGAACACCTCGTCGGAGACCAGTCCCGTGCGGTGCCCCGTCAGCACGCCGACGCCGAGCCCGCGCCGGTGCACGGCCGCCGCGAGGAGCCGGGCCCCCACGGTGTCGGCGAGCGTGATCAGGCCCGCGGCGTTCTCGTCGCACGGCCGCGGATCGATCCGGTGCAGCCGCTCCCGCAGCCCCTCCGTCTCGCCCGGCCCCGCGCTCACCACGACCACCAGAGGCCGCCCGTCCCGGGCGATCCGCCGTTCCAGGCCCGCCGCCACGCCGTCGTACGCCTCAGGGGAGGGGAAGCTCGACCCGCCGAACTTCAGGACCGCCGGCCCCGTCACAGCGTGCCCCTGGCCACGAGCTCCTCCGCGATCTGCACCGCGTTCAGGGCCGCCCCGATCCGCAGGTTGTCGGCGACCAGCCACAGCCAGAATCCCCGCGGGTCCGTCGGCGACACACGGATCCGTCCCACGTGCACCCGGTGCGGGTCGTCGAGCGTCGCCGGCGTCGGGAACGCGCCGTCCCCGCCGTCGTGCACCGTGACCTCCGGCAGCCCGGCCAGCAGCGCCACCAGCTCCCCCCGGTCGACCTCGGCGGCGCACTCCACCCACACCGCCTCCGAGTGGCCGTTGATCACCGGCACCCGGACGCAGGTCGCGGTCACGTCGAGCTCTGGCAGTCCGAGGATTTTGCGCGACTCGTGCAGCAGCTTCTCCTCCTCGCGGGTGAAGCCGCTGTCCAGGACGCGGTCGATCCGGGGCACCACGTTGAAGGCGAGCGACGGCACGAACTCCTTGGACAGCGGCTCCGCGCCGGGGTCCTGCAGCGCGAGCGCCGTCGCCTCCTGGAGCTCCTCCACCCCGGAGTGACCGAGGCCGGACGCCGCCTGATAGGTGCTGACGACCACCCGGCGCACCCCCCAGCGGCGCTCCACGTCCCGCAGCACGCGCACCAGGGGGATCGTCGAGCAGTTGGGGTTGGCGACGATCCCGCTCGCCGGACGCGCTTCCAGCGCACCGGCGTTGACCTGCGGCACCACCAGCGGTGTCGCAGGATCCATCCGGAAGGCGACGGTGTTGTCGACGACCAGGGCGCCCGCGGCCACCGCCACCGGGACCCAGCGCTCGCTGACGGCCGTCCCCGCGGAGAAGAACGCGAGGTCCACCGAGCCGAAGTCGAACTCCGCCACGTCGCGCACGGTGTAGTACCGGCCCTGGACGCAGATCTCGCGCCCGGCCGACCGGGGCGAGGCCAGCAGGTGCAGCTCCCGGTGGCGCAGGCCGCGCTCCTCGACCAGGTCGATCAGGGTGCCGCCGACCGCGCCGGTCGCCCCCACGACGGCGATGCGGGGGGCGGCGGGGTCGCTGACGAGTGTCATGGGGTGTGTCTCCGATCTGAGGGTGCCGCCGGGTGCCGTGCGGTACGGGCCCGCGGCGCGGCTCGGGCAGGGTGGTTCAGTGCAGGGGTACGGGATGGTGCAGGCCGCCGCGGGTCCACAACGCGTTGAGACCGCGCGGCACGTCGAGTCCGGAGCCGGGGCCGAGGGCGCGCTCGTACACGTCGGCGTAGGTGCCGACCGCGTCGAGCACCCGCGCCGCCCACTCCGGGTCGAGTCCGATCGCCGGCCCGTGCCGGCCAGCGGCCCGCGCGACCCCGGCCAGGGTCCGGTCCCGCGCGTCCGGCCCGGCCTCGGCCACCTCGTGCTCGGCGGCCAGGAGCAGATGCAGCACCCACCGGCACAGTCGCAGCCAGTGGGGGTCGTCGTCCCGCACGGCGGCGGCCATCGGCTCGCGCGAGATGACCGTGTCGAGGATCCGGTGCCGCTCCGGGGCGGCGAGCCGGGACCGCTGCCCCGCCAGCGCCACCCGGTCCAGCACCAGGGCGGCGCACCGGCCCTCCGCGTAGGCGGCGAGCGCGCCGGCCACCGAGTCCGACACCACGGTCCGCACCGCGGTGCCCCGGCGCCCGAACCAGGCGGCCAGGTTCGCCGCGCTGGTCGTGCCCGCCTGGACGGCGACCGGCCGGCCGGCGAGGTCCGACGCGTCCGCGAAGCCGTCGTCGGCGCGGACCAGGAACCCCTCCCCGTCGTAGCAGGTCACCCCGGCGAACAGCACCGGGAACTCCGCCTCACGGCCCATGGTCCACGTGACGTTGGCGACGGTGAGCTCCGCAGTGCCCGCCAGCAGCGGCCGCAACCGCGCGTCGGGATCGGCGGGCAGCCACTCCACCGCCTCCGGGTCCCCGAGCGCCGCCGCCGCGACGGCCCGCGCCACGTCCGTGTCCAGACCGCTCCAACGCCCCTCCGGCGTACGGTACGAGAGCCCTGGCACGTCCCGGCTCACCACGGCGCCGACGGCGCCGCGGGCCCGGACGGCGGCGAGCGTCGGCGGGGTCACGCGGACACCCCCTCGGCCGGCCGGCGACCCAGCAGGTCCTCGGCGTCGCAGCGCCGCTCGTGGAAGCTGAGCATGCCCAGCAGCCCCCAGGGGCCGACGGGTTCACGCGACGGGACCGTGTCCCGGGCGACCGGCACGCCCGCCGGGTCCGCCCAGCGCAGCACACCGTACGGATCGACCCGGGCCCGGGCCCGGTTGGCGTTGTCCGGATGCAGGCAGTACGGGACGTCCAGCAGTCCGGCCGCGAACGCGCGCACCAGCGCCTCCCCGACGTCGTCCGCGAGTTCCAGCACGCGGTCGACCAGCAGCGCCGCCTCCTCGTACACGCCCGTGACCCGAGCCGGCCCGGCGGGGGCGAAGCGGCCGGCCTCGTCGGCCGCGACGGCCGCGGCGAACTCCAGGGCGTCGACGTTCTCCGCCACCGTCGGAATCCGGTGCGCCTCGGCGGGCGTCTTCACGACCAGCCGGTCCGCGCCTCCCCGCACGGCGAGCCGGGCGCTCTCCTCGACCAGCCGGAAGGCGCCGACCGGTGTCCGCGGGAACACCCCCATGAACGTGTAGAGGACCACGTGCCAGTCCGTGCCGGTGAGCCGCTCACCGGCCAGCCGCCGCAGCGCGGACAGGGCCTCCAGATCCTGCCCGGGGTGGGTCTGCTGGGCATAGCTCACCGAGACGCTGCGCACCCCGTGCGCACGGAAGAACAGGGCCTCCAGGACGGTCAGGGCGACCAGCACCGACGGCGGGCACAGCTGCCCGAGCATGCTCCCGCCGAAGCTCTCCAGGTGCATCGGCTCGTCCTGGGCGGCGATGAGTTCGCAGCAGCGCGCCCACGCGAGCACCGAGTCGCGCAGCGGCACTCTGCCGTAGGGAAGACAGTACGAGACCGGGCCGCCCTCGGTGGCGTCGACGCCCGCGGCGGCCATCGTCCGCAGCAGCCGCAGCGGCAGGGCGCACCCGTGCCGCACCTGGACGGGGAAGTCCTCGGCCACGATCCCGGCGAGCATCGCGCGGGTCGCCTCGGGGCCGTGGACCACCAGCGGAAAGCCGTTCAGTTCGGCGCCCGACCGCAGCGCGCGCAGCGCCCCGCGATGGTCGTCGACCCGGGTGAAGCTGTCGAGCGTGACGGTGCCCGCCGTGACGGCCCGGGGAGCGGGGCCGGCGGCCAGGTCCCGCACCGCCGCCAGTCCCGCGCGCATCCGCTCGGGCGTCGCGAAGCCCATCCGCGGCTGCACCACGAGCGGGCCGGCCGCGCGCGACCGGTGGACATGGCGCGAGAACCGGCCCACGGGGGGCGTCACCGTGCCGTTCATGCCGCCGACTCCACGGGGGCCCGCCGCCGGGGCCGCAACTCGCCCAGGAAGTCGGCGAACTCGTCCAGCGCGTCGTCGGAGTCGAACACGGCGTCGTACCCGGCCTCGGCCAGCGCGTCGCCGTGCCCGTCACGGCCGGCCTCACCCGCCACGTCGAGCTTGCCGCCGATGACCACGCGCAGGTCGGCGAGCTCGGGGTGGCCGCGCAGGACGCGGATGAGCCGCAGCCCGTCCAGCCTGCCGTGCCCGTTGACCGTACTGATCACCAGTACGTCCGGGCGCGTGGCCAGGCAGGCGTCGACGATCTCCTGATCCGGCGTGCAGGGTCCCAGGTTGACCACCTCGTGGCCGTACTCCTCCAGCATCAGCTGCAGGAAGACCAGGTTCCACGTGTGCGCGTCGGAGGAGACGGTGGAGACGACGAACGTCCCCGGGCGGCGGTTGGTCTTCGGCATGGAACACCCCGTGTGGGAAGGCGCGATGGGCGTGGTCCGATCCTTACGGCAGCCGGCGTCGCACTCAACGCGTCGGGGATGGGGATGCTCGATCACGGTGATCGAAATCTTCGATCGCTCAAGGTCCGTGAGAGGTCGGGCCGTTGGGACGTTCCGGCACGCGCGCCGAGTCCACCGCGGCACCGGCCCGGCCGTCGGACCACCGGCCGCACCGGGATCCCGGTCCCTCAGCGGTGGCGGAACCAGCGCGCCGCCTCCAGCAGCCGTCCCCCGGGACCGAAGAGCGCCTGGTGCTCCCAGCCGTCGAGCGAGGCCGGACCGGCGCTGCCCGCGACCGCCGTCCACGCCGGTTCCCAGTAGACGACGCCCAGACCGCGTCCGCCCGGGACGGCCTCGACGACGCTCATCACGTCCCGCAGATGCGCCGCCTGCCCGGCCGGGGTCGCCGGATAGCCGGCCACCGGTTCGGCGGGATCGGCGACCGGGTGCCCCAGGAACCGGCCGTCGCCCGGCGCGTGCGGGTAGCCCGTCTCCACGACGAGTACCGGCCGGCCGTACCGCGCGGCGACGTCGTCGAGGTTCGTCTGCAGGGCGGCGAGCCCGTCCTGCCAGTAGCCGTAGTAGGAGAGGGCGACGACGTCGAACGGCACCCGGCGCGCGACGGCCTGGTCGAACCACCGGCGGGTCGCCGCGTTGTCGGTGCCGCACGCGAGGTGCAGCGCCACCCGGGTGCCCGGTGAGGCCGCCTCGACCGCGCGGGCCCCGGCGGTCAGCAGTCCCGCGAGCCCCTCCCAGCGCGAGGTGCTCCCGTCCTCCCACAGCAGCCCCGCGTCGATCTCGTTCCCGATCTGGACGATGCAGGGTGGCGTGCCCTGCGCCGCGAGGGCGCTCAGCACCCCGTACGTGTGGGCGTGCACCTCCTCGAGCAGCCGGCGGTACGAACGTGCCGCCCAGGCGCCCGGCTTGACCTGGTTGCGCGGATCGGCCCAGGTGTCCGAGTAGTGGAAGTCCACCAGGATCCCCAGGCCGAGGGCCGCGGCGCGCCGCGCCATGGCGAGGACGCGCGCCGTGCCGTCATAGCCGTCGGCCGGGTTCACCCAGACCTTCAGCCGGACCAGGTTCATCCCGGCGGCGCCGAGCACGGCCAACGCGTCGCCGCGCGTGCCGTCGGCGTACCGGTGGACCGCCCCGCGCTCCTCGATCCTCGGCAGGCTCGACAGATCGCCGCCCTTCACCGCCAGTCCGGTCCCGCCCGGCGTCAGCGTGATGTCGGACAGGTGCGCCCACTGGCCCGCCCCGGCGTCGGAGCCGAGGCCGACCGTGCACCGGCCGCCGGTCACCTCGGCGGAGACGACCACGCGGATCCACTCACCGGCCGGTGTCGGCGGCAGGTCCGTGCGCTGCTCGACGCCGGCGTGGTCGCGCAGCACGAGGTGGACGGCCCGCTGCCCGCCGCCGGAGCGAGCCCAGGCGGTCAGTGTGTACGGCCCGTCGGGCAGCCCCGACAGGTGCCGACTCGTCTCCACCCGGTACGCGGACGGCGACCAGTGCGTCAGCCGGAGACCGTCGGACCCGTCGCGCCCACCCTGCTCGACGAGGGAGGCGCCGCGGTCGCCGGTCACGGACCAGCCGGACCGGTCGGCCGGTGCCGCCCCACCGGCCGAGCCGGCCCCGGAGGGCGACAGGGCGAGCGGAAGGGCGCCGGACGCGGGGAGGGGCGAGGACGGGGCGCCGGCGTGCGTGACCCTCCACGGCTGGGCGGTGACCATGGCCCCACGGTAGGGCCGGGCACCTCGCCCGGCCCGCCCCGGCGCACCGACACGCGGGGCCGCCACGGACCGGCACCCACGCCCCGCGCCGGGCTCGCGGATCGCCCGGCCGAGGGCGGCGGAGCCCGGCAGGACGCCCCTCAGTCCCCGGCGTCGGCCGGGCGGTTCCGTGCGGCGAACGGGTAGTGGTGGAACGGGCTGTCTTCGAGGGGGAGTTCGGGGTTCCACGCCTTCAGCGCCTGGGCGGAGGGCCGGAACAGCGACTGCGGCAGCCGGTCGAGCGGCGTCCACTCCCAGCGCTCGATCTTGTCCGGCTCGGCCACCGCCGGGCTGCCGGTGAACGCCCGTACCACCGTCACTGCGGTCATCCGGGTCAGCGCCGGCGAGGTGAGGGAGTCCAGCAATAGGGCGACGACCTCCACATCGGCCGGGTCCGCCGCGAGCGTGGTCTCCTCCGCCAGCTCCCGCGCCGCCGCCTCCTCGATGGACTCGCCGGGATCGACCTTCCCGCCCGGCAGCTCCCACGTCCCGGACGGGTGCAGCCCGAGGAGCACCCGCCCGGCCCCGTCGGTCACGACCACCCCGGCGCCGAAGGAGGCCTGCGCCGTCGGCGGCTGGACGTTGCGGTGGGGCACGGTCGGCTGCTCGGCCGGCGTCATGGCGTCTCCTTGTGCGGTGCGGTGCGGTGCGGTCGGGGGCGTCCCGGTGCGCACCATGGTGCGTCCGGCGCGTCCGGCGCGACGCGGTGTCCGCCCGCCGATCACCCGGCCGGGGTGCGACTGCCTTGCGGCGCAAGACAGTGCGTCACTATCATGCACCGCATGACAAAGGAGCTGCCGACCGCCGCCGACCAACGGCGGAGCCAGCTCCTGCGCGGCGTGCTCGACCTCTGCCTGCTCTCCCTCATCGCCGAACGTCCTCGGTACGGCTACGAGTTCGTGGAGGCCCTCGACGAGAGCGGCCTGGAGCTGGTGAGCGAGGGCAGCATCTATCCGCTGCTGGCACGGATGGAGCGGGCCGGGCTCGTCGCGTCGTACCGCGCCCCGTCCTCCAGCGGCGGGGCGCCGCGCAAGTACTACCGGCTCACCGAGGAGGGCCGGACCGCACTGGACCGGGGGCGTTCCGTGTGGCGGGAGTTCACCGTCGCGACGGGACGGATCCTGGTCGACACCGACGCACCGACGGGGGAACCACACCATGACGAACGAGCGGATACTCGCCGTCTGCCGTAGCAACTGGGAGTACCGGGGGATCGACGACGCCGCCGTCCGCGAGATGCTGGCCGAGCTGGCCGCCCACCTGGAGGACGCCGCGGCCGCCGGCCGCGCCCCGCGGGACGTCGTCGGCGACGACGTACCGGCCTTCGCCGCCTCCTGGGCGAGGGCCCGGCGCCCGCTGTACCGGCGAGCGCTGCGGATGGCGGCCCTGATCCCCCTGGTCGCCGGCGTCCTGCTGCTGTTCGTCCACCTCCGCCGGTGGTCCCCGGCGGTGGACGTCACCCCGGGATCGCTGGCCTTCTGGGCCGCCCTCGCGGCGGCGACGGTGCTGCTGGAGCTGCGTCGCGGATCCCTCGGTCTCGGCCGGACGTGGGTGGTCGGCCTCGTCGTCGGCCTGCCCGCCGCGGTGCTGACCGAGCGGGTGGCGGGGGACGGGACGCTGTTCAGCGTGCCGCTGTGGCTGACGGTCCTGGTGATGCTGCCGGGACTCGGGTACGCGGTGACCGAGCACCGCGCCGCGAAGATCCGGCCGGCGGCGGAGCCCCCAGCGGCGTAGCCGGCGTCCTGTCGCTCCTCGCGGACTCCCGGCCCGATCGGCAGGGCGCCCCCCTCGGGCGCTTTCCGGGCGGGTGCGGAGAATCCCTGCGGCGCATTCCGCCCGCGCCGGCGGTCCGTTTTGTGCTACAGTCGACAGCTGTTGCAGTTGTGGTTCCCATATGACTTCAAGTGCCTGGGCGGTAGCAATATCGCCGGGCATTTTTGTTTTTCGGTGTTTTTCCGACGGGCAATCATCGCGACGACACCGGGATTCGCACCGTGTGAGTCCCCGGGTACTGCCCCGAAGGAGAAAAACATGGCTACCGGAACCGTGAAGTGGTTCAACTCGGAAAAGGGCTTCGGCTTCATCGAGCAGGACGGCGGCGGCCCCGACGTCTTCGCCCACTACTCGAACATCGCGTCTTCCGGTTTCCGGGAGCTGCTCGAGGGCCAGAAGGTCACCTTCGAGGTCACGCAGGGCCAGAAGGGCCTGCAGGCGGAGAACATCCTCCCCGCCTGACGTCGCCCGACGTTCCGAAGCACGCGCCGAGGCCGGCGTCCCCACCCTCAGGGTGCGGGCGCCGGCTCGTCGCCGTTCTCCGGGGGATCGACCGGCCGCGGATCTCCCGCGGTGTCCGCCCGGTCATTTCCCGCCGCCGCCCGCGCGCCATGCCGCGGAGCCGCGGACGGATTTCCCACGGACATCACCCCTCCGCTCGCCCGCGCAATTCGGCCGGTGAATTCCCGGCGCGAACCGCGTGACGCGCGGCCTGTCGAGGAAGGCACCCCATGAACCGCTCGGACCGCACGAACGACACCCGTCGGCCCGTTCCGTCGAAGGGGGAGTTCGCGCTTCCCGTCACCGTCACGCCCGGACTTCCGGCGGCCGAGACCTTCGACGCCATGGAGCTGCCCGCCGCGGTACGGACGACGCTGGCCGACCTCGGCGTCACCACCCCCTTCCCCATCCAGGCCGCCACCCTGCCGAACGCCCTCGCGGGCCGTGACGTCCTCGGCCGCGGCCGCACCGGCTCCGGCAAGACCCTCGCCTTCGGCCTGGCGCTCCTGGCACGCACGGCCGGCCGCCGCGCCGACGCCAAGAAGCCGCTGGCGCTCGTCCTCGTCCCCACCCGTGAGCTGGCCCAGCAGGTCACCGACGCGCTCACCCCGTACGCCCGCGCGCTCGGGCTGCGCCTCGCCACCGTCGTCGGCGGCATGTCGATCGGCAGGCAGTCCGCCGCGCTGCGCGCCGGCGCCGAGGTCCTGATCGCCACCCCCGGCCGGCTGACGGACCTCGTCGAACGCCGGGACTGCCGACTCGACCAGGTCGACGCCGTCGTGCTCGACGAGGCGGACCAGATGGCCGACATGGGCTTCATGCCCCAGGTCACCGCACTCCTCGACCAGGTCCGTCCGGGCGGCCAGCGCCTGCTGTTCTCCGCCACCCTGGACCGGAACGTCGACCACCTGGTGCGCGAGTACCTCGACGACCCGGTGGTCCACTCCGTCGACCCGTCCGCCGGCGCCGTCAGCACGATGGAGCACCACGTGCTCCACGTCCACGGCGCCGACAAGTTCGCCACCGCCACGGAGATCGCCGCCCGCGACGGGCGGGTGATCATGTTCCTGGACACCAAGCACGCCGTCGACCGGTTCACCCGCCACCTGCTCGGCAGCGGCGTCCGGGCGGCGGCCCTGCACGGCGGAAAGTCCCAGCCGCAGCGCACCCACACCCTGGACCGTTTCAAGCGCGGCGAGATCACCGTGCTGGTCGCCACGAACGTCGCCGCCCGCGGCCTCCACATCGACGACCTCGACCTGGTCGTGAACGTCGACCCGCCCGCCGACCACAAGGACTACCTGCACCGTGGCGGCCGGACGGCCCGGGCGGGGGAGTCCGGCAGCGTCGTCACCCTGGTCCTGCCCGACCAGCGGCGGGACATGGCCCGCGTCATGACGGACGCCGGCATCCGCCCGCAGGTCACCCAGGTCCGCTCGGGCGAGGCCGAACTCACCCGCATCACCGGCGCCCAGGCCCCCTCGGGCGTCCCGGTCGGCGGCAGCGCCCCGGCCGAGAAGGAACGCCCCCAGCGCGGTGGCGCCGCCTTCCGCGGCATCGGCACGACCCCCGGCCGGCCGGGCCGGGCCAAGAACGAGTCCCGCCGCGCCGCCGAGGCCCGCCGCACGGCCGAGGCCCGCCAGGCCGCCCGCGTCCGCCGCGGCGGCTGACCGGGTCCGGCGCCCGCCGTTCCCGGTGCCGCAAGTGGTGTGGCCCGACGCCGAGGGGCGGTTCCTCCGGGAGGCGGCGGCCGCCGAGTCGTACGGGCGGTCGCAGCCGCGGCTGTGGCTGACGCCGGCCGAGCGCCCCGAGGGAGTCCGGGCCGCGGTCGTCACCGGTTGACGGGCGGCCGCGGCCGCGCGGACGGCTGCGGCGTGCCCCGGCCGCCCCGCGCTCAGCCGCAGCGGTAGCGGAACGTGCCCGTGGCCGTGGAACCCGCGGGAGAGTCGATCACCAGGGTGGCCGTCGCCGCGTGGGAGCCCTGGCCGTGGAACGTCCACAGCAGGTGGAGCCGCGCCTCCTTCTGACCTCGGGTCACGTCCTCGCGGAGCGATCCGGAGGTGGTCCCGTCGCTGCGTTCCCAGCGGTAGGTGATCGTGCCCGGGCGCCCGTCGGTCGCCAGCACCGCCACGACGTCCGCCGTGGCGTCGCAACCGAGCGTCTCCCGTGGGGCGTCGACCGTCACCCGGTGTACGGAGACGGCGGGGCCGAAGCGCTGCCAGCCGAGGTGGCCGAGTACCGCGAGAAGGACGACCGCGGCGAGCGCGTACCGGCTCAGCGCCCGCAGCCTGCGCCGCGGCGGGGGAGGGGCGGCGCCTCCGGCGCCCGGCAGGGTGCCGTGCCAGATCATCTCGGCCGTCGTCGACGTACCGCCCCCGCGCCGGAGCGCGGCGGCCGTCACGCCCGGTCCGAAGCGGAGCACCTCGCCCTCGACGCGGTCCGGCGCGACCTCCTCCGCCGGGCGCTCGAACCAGTGACTCCCCAGGACCGTCGCGCTGTACTCCGCGATGCCCGCCTCCGGGCCGGACGCGGACCCGCTCGCCGAACCAGCCGCGGGACCGTCGGCGGGACGGCCGGAGGGATCGTCGGAGGGAAGGCCGGCGGGACCGTCGGCCGGATCGGACGCCGACCGGCGGACCGTTTCTTCGGAGTCGTAGGGGACCCGGGGATCGTTCATCCGATCACGCACCGCCTGATCAGTATCTGCTGGGTGGAACCGCCGTTCGCCGCGACGGGGTTCGTCGTGGCGCGCACCCCCCAGTAGCAGCCGCCGCCCTGGAAGGCGTGCGTCAGCGTGAGGGCGTAGCGGGTCGCCCCGCTGCGCCGGTAGGTCGCGGAGCCGTCCGGTACGCCGAGCTCACCCTTGGTGTCGCCGGTGTACCAGGCGACGCTCACGGTCACCGGGCCGGTGCCGTCGGTCGTGACGTCGAACGTCGCCTCGGCGGTGCTCGTGCCGGTCTGGCGCAGGCCCGTCACCGAGACCGAGCGGACACCGGCCGGCCGGGTGCTCGGACTCGACGAGGGGGGTTCCGAGGTCGGAACCGTCGCGGTCGGCGTGGCCGGTGCGGTCGTGGTCGGCACGTCCGTCGGGGCGTCCGTGGGTGTGTCCGTGGGAGTCGGCGCCTCGGTGTCCGCGGTGCCGGAGGCGGTCGGGTCGGCGCTCGGAGCCGTCGGGCTCTCCGACGGGGTGGCGGATCCGGGTGCCTCGGCCGTCGGGTCGGCCCCGGCCGGTGTCGCGACCGGAACGGCCGTGGTGACGGCCGTGGCCCGGTCCGTGGTGTCGCCCCGGGCCTCGTCGCCGGCGCGCGCGGTGAGGGCGATGAGGAGGCCGAGCACGAGTGCCGCCGCGGTCGCCGGCAGCCCCCGCAGGGTCCACCGGCCGAGGCGCCGGGGAACGTCGTGGAAGCGGGTCGTGGCGAAGGCCGTGGTGCCGGCCGCCACCCCTCCGGCGGACGGCAGGAGCAGCGGCAGCAGGGCGACGAGCGCGGCGAGCTTCCGCTGCCCTCGCTCCTCCCAGTCCTCTCCGTACGCCGCCACGGCCGCCGACTCCAGTTCGGTGACGAACTCCGCCGCGTTCCCCGGCCGTTCCTCCGGCTGCTTGGCGAGGCCGCGCCGGATCAGCGGGCGCAGCGGCTCGGGCGCGGCGTCGTCGGGCACGGGCGCGTCGAGGTGCTGCAGGGCCAGCTCGGCGAAGTTCTCGCCCGAGTACGGCTTGCGCCCGGTCAGGCACTCGAAGAAGGTCGCCGTCGCCGCGTACACGTCGGCGGCGGGCGAGGCGGGCTCGCCGTTCCACTGCTCCGGTGCCATGTAGGCGGGCGTGCCCGCGACGCCGGGCCGGCTGCCGTCGTCCACGGCGATGCCGAAGTCCACGAGCTTGGAGGAGCCGTCCGGCGCGACCAGCACGTTCTCGGGCTTGTAGTCGCGGTGCACGACTCCCGCCCGGTGCGCGGCGGCCAGGCCCAGCAGGGATCCCTTCAGGACGACGAGCGCCGCCTCCGGCCCGGTCGAGCCCTCCCGCGCCAGCAGGGCGCGCAGCGCGACGCCGTCGACCAGCTCCATCACGATCGCCGCGCCGCCCGGCGCCTCCACGTACTCGTACAGTCCGACGACGTACGGCGAGTGCAGCGCCCCCAGCAGCCGGGCCTCCGCCCGGAAGTCGCGGACGAAGCGGGAGTCCGACCGCATCCGCTCACTGAGGTACTTCACGGCCACCGGAATGCCGGTCCCGTCGTGGACGGCGAGGACGACGCGTCCGCTGCCGCCGGATCCCAGCTCCCGGGACTCGGTGTACCCCGGGACCGTCCATGTGCTCATCCCCGCCCCCTCGGCGTCGTGGGTGCGATCGCCCCCTTGAGGGACAGTTTCCGGACATGTGCGGTTCCCGTCCACGGCCGGGAGTACGCGGAGACGTACGGCACACGGGACGTGCGGTCCGCGGCCGGGTCCGGGAACCGGTCCGCCCGGGAAGTCCCCGTCCGCGCATGGACTTCCGGTACGACTCCATGGACTCTTCGACGACCGCCCCCGCGGCCCCCGGCCGTCCCCCTACGGTGAACCCGGCCGTGTGCGGGCGCCCGTTCGGCCGGCCGTTCACGTCCTGTACCGCGCCCCCACGTGTCGTCGCCACGCACCGTCCTCCCGCCCCACTGATCTTGGGCTCGCCCGGACCACCGTTCCCCCGGAATCCATCAGAGGTGCTCAGACACATGACCGAACTCGATCGGCGCCGTTTCCTCCAGATCGCCGGCGCCACCGCCGGTTTCGCGGCCCTGAACAGCAGCATCGCCCGTGCCGCCGCGATCCCCGCCGCCCGCACCACCGGCTCTCTCGCCGATGTCGAGCACATCGTCGTGCTGATGCAGGAGAACCGTTCCTTCGACCACTACTTCGGCACCCTGCGCGGTGTCCGCGGCTTCGGCGACCCCCGCCCCGTGACGCTCCCCGGCGGCAAGCCCGTCTGGTACCAGGCGGACGGCGGCAAGGAGGTGCTGCCCTACCACCCGACGGCCGCGGACCTCGGCATGCAGTTCATCGCGGGGCTGAACCACGACTGGGCCGGCGGCCACAAGGCATGGAACAACGGCCGGTACGACCAGTGGATACCCGCGAAGTCCTCGGGCACCATGGCGTACCTGGACCGCGGCGACATCCCGTTCCACTACGCGCTGGCCGACGCGTTCACCGTGTGCGACGCCTACCACTGCTCCTTCATCGGGGCGACCGACCCCAATCGCTACTACCTGTGGACCGGCCACACGGGCAACGACCGCACGGGCGGCGGTCCCGTGCTCGGCAACGACGAGGCGGGCTACGGCTGGACGACGTACCCCGAACGCCTGGAGCAGGCCGGGATCTCGTGGAAGGTCTACCAGGACGTCGGCGACGGGCTGAACGCCGCCGGGTCCTGGGGCTGGATCGAGGACGCCTACCGCGGCAACTACGGCGACAACTCGCTGCTGTACTTCGACAACTACCGCAACGCCCAGCCCGGCGACCCCCTGTACGACAAGGCCCGCACCGGCACCAACGCCAAGAACGGCGACGGGCTCTTCGACGTCCTGCGCGCCGACGTCGCCGCGGGCACCCTGCCCCAGGTGTCCTGGATCGCCGCTCCGGAGGCCTTCTCCGAGCACCCCAACTGGCCCGCGAACTACGGCGCCTGGTACATCGCCCAGGTCCTCGACGCGCTGACCTCCGACCCCGAGGTGTGGAGCAGGACCGCCCTGTTCATCACCTACGACGAGAACGACGGCTACTTCGACCACGTCGTCCCGCCCTACCCGCCGGCCTCGGCCGCCCAGGGGCTGTCCACCGTCGACACCTCCCTGGACCACTTCCCCGGCGACGCCCGCTACGCCGCCGGACCGTACGGACTCGGCCAGCGGGTCCCGATGCTCGTCGTCTCCCCCTGGAGCAGGGGCGGTTACGTCTGCTCCGAGGTCTTCGACCACACCTCGGTCATCCGCTTCATGGAACGACGCTTCGGTGTGGCCGAGCCGCACATCTCGCCCTGGCGCAGGGCGATCTGCGGCGACCTGACCTCGGCCTTCGACTTCGGGCGCGAGGACACCGCCCCGGTGGCGCTGCCCGACACCGCGGGCTACCGGCCGCCGGACGGCGACCGGCACCCCAGCTACGTCCCGAAGCCGCCGGCCAAGCCGGCCCTGCCGGTGCAGGAGCGCGGCACGCGGCCCACCCGGGCGCTGCCGTACGAGCTGGTCGTCGACGGCTCGGCCACCCCCTCCACCGGCCGCTACACCCTCACGTTCGGCGCCGGCGCCAGGGCGGGCGCGTTCTTCCACGTCACGGCGCCGGTCCGCACGGACGGGCCGTGGACGTACACGGCCGGGCCCGGCAAGACCGTCTCGGACACCTGGAACTCCGCGTACTCCAAGGGGGTCTACGACCTGACGGTGACCGGCCCCGGCGGGTTCCTGCGCACCTTCCGCGGCCCCGGCACGACGGCCGGCCCGGAGGTGACGGCGCGGCACGACGCGGTCAGCGGCAACCTGGTGCTGACCCTGACCAACCCGGGCGCCGTCGACGTCAACCTGACCGTCACCCGCGCCGCCGCGTACGGCGGCGGGTCGCAGACCTTCAAGGTGGCGAAGGGCGCCACGGTCCGGCACACGGTCGACCTGCGCGGCAGCGGTCGCTGGTACGACGTGTCGGTGGTCTCCGACCGGGCCGCCACCTTCCTGCGCCGCTTCGCGGGTCACGTGGAGAACGGCGCCGTGGGCGTCAGCGACCCGGGCATCGCCACCGGCTGAGCCGGGCGCCCCGGGAGGTGTCCCGCCGATCACGCCGAGCCTTCGCCGGCCGGCACGACCGGCGGGACACCTTTCCGGGGCCGGAGCGGGGGAGGGGGCCCGACGACCGGGTGGGAGCGGCGGGCATGACGGTGCGGGCGGTCAGACGGTGACGACCTTCACCCCGGCGTCCGTGAGCTGCCGCACCGCCTCCGAGGGGATCGCCGTGTCCGTCACCAGGACGTCCACCCGGTCGAGTCCGCAGATCCGGGCGAAGGCGCGCCGCCCCATCTTCGAGGCGTCGGCGACCACGACGACCCGGCTCGCCCGCTCGGCGAAGAGCCGGCTGATGCCCGCCTCGTCCTCGTGGTGCGCCATGATGCCGAGCCCCGGGTCGATGCCGTCGACGCCGAGGACGACGACGTCGAGCACCACCTCGCCGAGCACCCCGGCGGCGAGCGGGCCGACGAGTTCGTACGTCTGGGGCCGGGCCACGCCACCCGACACGACGAGCTTGATCTGGGGCCGCACGGCGAGTTCGGCGGCGATGTTCAGCGCGTTGGTGACCACGGTCAGGGCGGGAGCGGTCGGCGCGCCGGGGGACGCCTCGGGCCGCGCCGCGCCGAAGCCCAGCGCGAGAGCGCGCGCCACATCGGTGGTCGTGGTGCCGCCGTTGAGACCCACCACCTCGCCCTCGTGGACGAGTTCGGCCACCGCGGCGGCGATCCGCTGCTTCTCGGAGGCGTGCCGGGAGGACTTGTAGCGCAGCGGAAGCTCGTAGGAGACGCCCTGGGGGACGGCGCCGCCACGGGTGCGGACGAGCAGCCGCTGCTCGGCGAGCTCGTCGAGATCCCGGCGGATCGTGGCCGGCGACACGTCGAGGGTCGCCGCCGCTTCCTCGACCTCCAGCCGGCCGGTGGCCGCGAGCAGTTCGAGGAGCGTGTTCCACCGCTCGTGCTTCGACATCGGGATTCCTTCCGGGCGGTGCACCGCACGCCGTGCGGGATCGCGAGTCTAGGGCGCCTGTCCTCAAAGTGGCGACGCTGGACCGCGGGCCCTCGCTGATGGATACTGCGCATCATAATGATGCTCGGAAGTGCTTGAAAGTCTGCTGTTTCACGCACAAGCAAGCATGACTCACTCTGTGAAGGAGCCGCACGTGCCCACCACGGGTCCCTCCCGCACCGCCGTCGAGATCGCGTCCCAGCCCGCCTGCTGGCGTGAGGCCGCCGACACCCTTCCCCGTCACCGCGCCGCTCTTCCCGTGCGCGGCGAGCGGGTCGCCGTGGTCGGCTGCGGCACCTCCTGGTTCGTCGCCCAGGCCTACGCGCAGCTGCGGGAGAGCGGCGGGCACGGCGAGACCGACGCCTTCGCCGCCTCCGAGTTCCCCCTGGGCCGCGACTACGACCGGATCCTTGCCATCACGCGCTCGGGAACCACGACCGAGGTCCTCGACCTGCTCGCCAAGGTCCGGGGCACCGCCGTCACCGGCGCCCTCACCGCCGACCCGGCCACCCCCGTGATGACGGCGGCCGACGCCGTCGCGGTCCTGGACTTCGCCGACGAGGAGTCGGTGGTGCAGACCCGGTTCGCCACCACCGCGCTCGCCCTGCTCCGCGCGCACCTGGAGGCCGAGGACGCGCTCCCGGCCGGCGTCCGCACCGTGGCGCAGGCCGCCGATGACGCCGAACGCGCCGTCGCCGAACCACTGGCCGACGCCGTCACGGACGCCGAGCAGTTCACCTTCCTGGGTACCGGCTGGACCTACGGCCTGGCGCTGGAGGCCGGGCTGAAGATGCGGGAGGCCGCCGGAGCCTGGACCGAGGCGTACCCGGCGATGGAGTACCGGCACGGGCCGATCAGCATCACCGGACCCGGTCGGGTGGCCTGGGTGTTCGGACCGGTACCCGCCGGGCTCGCCGACGACGTCGCCCGCGTCGGCGGCACGCTCGTCGCGGATTCGGGCGCGGGCTCGGGCGCGGGCTCGGGTTCCGGCTCCGGCTCGGGTTCCGGCGCGGACGACAGTGATCCGTTCGCGCCCCGCGCCCTCGATCCGCTCGCCGACCTCGTCCGGGCCCAGCGGCTCGCCGTCCTGCTTGCCGAGGCCCAGGGACAGGACCCGGACCGGCCCCGCAACCTCACCCGGTCCGTGGTCCTCTCCGTGCCCGCCGGAGAGGGCGCCTGATGCCGCTCGTCCCCACCGGCGAGATCGTCCTCGGGGCGCGCGAGGCCGGAATCGGCGCCGGCGCCTTCAACGTCGTCCAGATCGAGCACGCGCAGGCCATCGTCGCCGGCGCCGAGGCGGCCGGCCGCTCCGTGATCCTGCAGATCAGCGAGAACACCGCCCGCTACCACGGCTCCCTGGAGCCGATCGCGCTCGCCACCCTCGCCACGGCGCGCCGCGCGAGCGTCCCGGTCGCCGTCCACCTGGACCACGCCGAGGAGCCCGAGCTCGTCCACGAAGCCGTCCGGCTCGGATTCGGCTCCGTCATGTTCGACGCCTCGAAGCTTCCGTACGAGGAGAATGTCGCCGCGACGCGCGAGACGACGGCGTACTGCCATCGTCACGACGTCTGGGTGGAGGCCGAACTCGGCGAGGTGGGCGGCAAGGACGGTGCGCACGCCCCCGGAGTGCGCACCGATCCCGACGAGGCGCGGGACTTCGTGGCCGCCACCGCCGTCGACGCCCTGGCCGTCGCCGTGGGCAGCTCGCACGCGATGCTCACCCGGGACGCGGTCCTCGACTTCGCCCTCGTGTCACGACTGAGGGACACCGTGCCGGTGCCCCTCGTCCTGCACGGCTCGTCGGGCGTCGGGGACGTGGACCTCAGCTGGGCGGTCAACGCCGGGATGACGAAGGTGAACGTCTCCACACACCTGAACAAGGCGTTCACCCGGGCCGTACGGGTCCACCTGGCGGAACACGCCGACACCGTCGACCCCCGCCGCTACCTCGGTCCTGCCCGCACGGCCGTCGCGGACGCCGTCACTCACCTGCTCGGGATACTGGCGGCTGAGGCGCCGCTTCTTCACACGTGACGCGGTCGCGCGGGGTGTAGTGCGTGTGGAAGGTCTCCCGCCCGACCTCCGCCCCGCCCTTGTGGAACACGCGGTCCACCGAGACGTCGAAGCCCTCCAGCGGGGTCTGCGGCTCGCACTTCTCGCCCGTGCCCTTGCGTTCCGCCGGCTTCGTGAGCTTGGTGTGGGGGCCTTCGACGGCCTCCACACGGTCGTACTTCTTGGTGCCGAGGAAGCTGACGGTCACCGAGTGGTCGGTGGCACGCGCCGAGATGTAGATGCCGTGCCCGGAGTCGTTGCGGAACTTCAGGTCGAGCGAACCCCAGGCGACCGTGGCCTCGCGGCCCGCCGGGTACCGCTCGATGTAGAACGAGTGCGCCCCGTGCTCGATCGGCTTGACCCCGGCGAAGAAGAGCGCGTTGAAGGTCGTGGTGGCGACCGCGGAGACCCCGCCGCCCGGCGCGGAGTGGTACTGACCGTCGAGGATCATCGTGCCGTCCACGAAGCCGTTCGCCTTGGTGCGTTCGCCGACGGTCTTGTTGAAGCTCCAGACCTCGCCGGGCTTCACGACCGAGCCGTTGATGAGCTCCACGGCACGCCCGATGTTGGTCGTCCGGTAGGGCGCGGTCGGGAACTCGACCGTGAAGCTGGACATCTGCTCCTTGATCCCGAGCTCCGCCACGGACTTCCGGGTGAGCTCCGGCTGGATCAGCCGGGTGGCGACGGGGGCGGTGCGCGCGGTGTCGCCGGTCTTCGTCAGCAGGGGTCGGACGGCGTCGCCCAGTGCCGCGGCGGTCACCTCGTGCCCGGCGCGGCCGTCGGACTCGACCACCACGCGACCGCCCTGTACGCCGAGCTTCGCCTCGACCGGGCCGGTGGCCAGGGCGTCGAGCGGACGTGCCACGTCCGGGTCGCGCCGGAGCCCCTCCGCGTCGAGCGACGCGGAGAGCCGGCCGTGGTCGTCCGCCTTCACCTTCAGGTGGTCGGAGAGCGTCGCGGGGGAGATCCGCAGCGGTGTGCCGTCGACGGTCACGGTCACCGGACCCGACATCGCCGGAGTACCGAACTCCTTCATGAAGCGGGCGACCTCGGCCTCGCCGACCGTGGGACGGGACACCGCCGTCGGCAGCGCCACCGGGCTCCGGCCGGTCGAGGGGTAGGCGCTCCGCAGCGCGTCCACGGCCCGGGCGGTGTCCAGCTTCTGCCCGGTGCGCGCCTCGGCCACCACGGCCTTGCCGGCCTTGAAGGAGACGGCGCCCTCGGCCTTCTCGCGGTCGTAGGTCCGCGAGGCGGCCGTCAGGCCCTCCGCGGCGCGTCCCTGGTCGAAGGCGACGACCGGCTCGACGGCCCGTTCGCCGGAGGAGAAGAGGCGGCCGATCACCGTCACCGGGTCACGCGAGGAGTCGGCGGCCCGTTCGGCGGTCTTCGCGGTGTCGACCCGCAGGCCGACGGTTCCGGGGGGGACCGTGCCGGCGCTGTCGCCGACCCGTATCGGTATGGCGCGTGTCCAGGAGTCGGGGGCGGCGGCGTCCAGTCTCGACTGGGCCTCGGCGCGGCTCATCCCCCCGATGTCCACGCCGGCCACCGTTGTGCCCTGGGATATGTCGTCCCCCGCGGCCACGAGGCCGGCGATGTACAGGCCCCCGCCGGCGGCGACGGCGGCCGCGGCGACCAGGACCGCGATCCGTGTGCGGCTGCGCCGTCCCGAAGGGTGCGAGGTGGTCGTGTCGACGTCGTTGAAGGGGCGGCGCACACGGCCTCCGTTTGCGTTCGAGGATCGGGACGGGCGGGACATACCCGGACGAGAATACGCCCAACAGGGTGAGATCTGTCGGAAATGTGAGTGTCATCCCATCGGGTCGTACGCCTGTCCCGCCGGTCGTCCGCTGGCCCCGCCGCCCCGGCGGGCCCAGGCTGGAGGCATGATTTTCATCGCCGTACGCTTCACCGCCCGCCCCGAGGCCGCCGACTCCTGGCTCGAGCTCGTGGCCGACTTCACCCGGGCCACCCGTGCGGAGCCGGGGAACCTCTTCTTCGACTGGTCGCGCAGTGTGGACGACCCGCACGTGTACGTCCTCCTGGAGGCTTTCGCCGACGCCGAGGCGGGCGCCGCCCACGTCGCCTCCGACCACTTCGCGGCGGGGCTCGACGCCATGGCGGGCGCGATCGCCGCGACGCCCGAGATCATCAACGTCGAGGTGCCCGGGCAGGGGTGGGGTGCCATGGCCGAACTCGCCCCACGGAGCAACCCCTGACCAGGGCGCCCGGCGCCCGACCCGGGCCGGGGCGGGTCGACGGCGAGAGGATCATGGGAGCGCTCCCATCGGGATAGGGTCAGCGGCACACCGGAACGTGAGGGGAGACGGCAGATGGTGGGGAGCGGACGGCAGACCGGCAGGCCGACCCTGGAGGAGGTCGCGGCCAGGGCCGGGGTGGGCCGTGGCACGGTCTCGCGGGTGATCAACGGCTCGCCCCGGGTGAGCGACCAGGCGAGGAAGGCCGTCGAGCGGGCCGTCGCCGAGCTCGGGTACGTCCCCAACCGGGCGGCGCGGGCGCTGGCCGGCAGCCGTACCGACGCGGTCGCCCTGGTGATCCCCGAGACCGAGGCCCGACTCTTCACCGAGCCGTACTTCCTCGACATCATCCGCGGCGTCAGCGTCGAACTCGCCGATGCCGACAAGCAGTTGCTGCTCACGCTGATCCGTGACGACAAGGAGCGGCAGCGCTTCGAGCACTATCTCGCCGCCCAGCGCGTCGACGGCGTGCTGCTGGTGTCCGTGCACCGCGAGGACCCGTTGCCCGACCAGGTGCGGATGCTGGGGCTGCCCGCCGTGCTCAACGGACGCCGGTCCGAGGAGGAGCCGGTGGCGTTCGTCGACTCCGACAACATCGGCGCCGGCCGCTCCGCCGTCGCCCACCTGGCCGGCCGGGGCCGGCGCCGCATCGCGACCATCACCGGTCCGCTCGACATGTACGTGGCCCGCTGCCGCCTCGACGGCTACCGGGCCGGTCTGACGGAGGCCGGCCTGACGCCCGACGAGTCGCTGGTGGCGACCGGCGACTTCACGGAGGAGGGCGGCCGGCTGGCGATGCGCGACCTGCTGGAGCGGAACCCGGACCTGGACGCGGTCTTCGCCGCCTCCGACGTGATGGCGGCCGGCGCGCGGTCCGTGCTGCGGGAGGCCGGCCGCCGGGTCCCCGAGGACGTGGCGCTGGTCGGGGTGGACGACTCGGCGGTGGCCCGGCACATGGACCCGCCGCTGACGAGCGTGCGCCAGCCGATCGAGGAGATGGGCCGCACCATGGCGCGCCTGCTGTTGCAGGAGATCGCGCAGGAGTCCGCCGAGCAGCCCCGCCGCGTGCTGCCGACGGAGCTGGTGGTCCGCGCCTCGTCCTGACCGCAGCGGGACGGGAGGGGTCCGGACGAGGCGCGGGGGGCCGGGGCAGGGCCGGAGCGAGGTCGCGCCGGCCCGATCGGGCGTCCGGGGTGGGGATCCACCCGACGCCCCGACCGGTCCCGAGGGGTGTCCTGCCGGGCTCCCGGCGTGCCGGGCCGGTCGGGAGGACGTCCCTGAGGGCGGCGCTGGTCAGCGCACCGCGAGCAGGTGCTCCAGGGCCAGCTGGTCCAGGTGCTCGAAGGCGAGAGACCGCTCGGCCACCGCCGTCGCGTCGAAGTCCTCGTACGCGGACCGGTCCGCGAGGAGGGCGGCCAGACCGTCGGCCGCCGTGGGGACCGCGAGCTCGGGCAGCCGGGAGGCCGCCAGCGCCTGCCGGACCTCGGCGTCGGCGCGGAAGGCGGCCGCGCGGTCCTTGAGGATCAGGTAGTTGCGCATGCAGTTCTTCGCGGACTCCCAGACGCCGTCGAACCCGTCGGTCCGGACGGGCTTGAAGTCGAAGTGCCGCGGTCCCTCGTACCCGGCCGACTCCAGCAGGTCCACCAGCCAGAACGCCTGCCGCAGGTCTCCGGCCCCGAAGCGGAAGTCCTGGTCGTACTTGATCCCGGACTGGCCGTTGAGGTCGATGTGGAACAGCTTGCCCGCCCACAGCGCCTGCGCGATGCCGTGCGGGAAGTTGAGGCCGGCCATCTGCTCGTGGCCCGTCTCCGGGTTCACGCCGACCAGCTCCGGGCGTTCCAGGCGCTCGATGAAGGCGAGGGCGTGTCCGATCGTCGGCAGCAGGATGTCGCCACGCGGCTCGTTCGGCTTGGGCTCGATCGCGAAGCGCAGGTCGTAGCCCTGCTCGGTGACGTACTGGCCGAGCAGGTCGAAGGCCTCCTTCATCCGGTCGAGGGCGACCTGGACGTCCTTCGCCGCGCCGGACTCGGCGCCCTCGCGGCCGCCCCACGCGACGTAGGTGGTGGCGCCCAGCTCGACGGCCAGGTCGATGTTGCGGATCGTCTTGCGCAGCGCGAAGCGGCGTACCTCGCGGTCGTTGGCCGTGAAGCCGCCGTCCTTGAAGACGGGGTGCGTGAACAGGTTGGTCGTGGCCATCGGCACCTTCAGGCCGGTGCGCTCCAGCGCGGCCCGGAAGCGCTTGACCGCCGTCTCGCGCTCGGCCTCGGAGGCCTCGAACGGGATGAGGTCGTCGTCGTGGAACGTCACGCCGTACGCGCCGAGGCCGGCCAGGCGCTCGACCGACTCGACGGGGTCGAGGGCCGGGCGGGTGGCGTCGCCGAAGGGATCGCGGCCCTGCCAGCCGACGGTCCACAGGCCGAAGGTGAACCGGTCCTCGGGGGCGGGTACGAAGGGGGCGGGCATGGTCCGGTCCTCTCGTTCGGGGTCTGGGCGACCGATTTGTTTTCTGTGATAACTAATACGGCACCAGGGCGCGTCCGCGCCAGAGGGAATCGGGATCCGACGGTCCGGATCCCGTCGGCCGGCCTACGGGATCCGGACCGGTGCGACGGCGCACCATCGACAGGAGAGGCGGCATCCATGCCCGTGCAGAACCCCGTGGTGATCGGCGTGGACAGTTCCACACAGTCCACCAAGGCGGCCGTGGTCGACTCCGTCACCGGCGCGCTGCTCGCCGTCGGCCGGGCCCCGCACACGGTCACCGGCACCGACGGCGCGCGCGAGAGCGACCCCGAGCAGTGGTGGTCGGCGCTGCGGGAGGCGGTCGGCCGCGGCCTGAAGGAGTCGGGCGTGCCGGCGGGTGACGTCGTGGGGATCGCCGTCGCCGGTCAGCAGCACGGCCTCGTCGTGCTCGACGCGGCGGGCGGTCCCCTGCGGGCGGCGCTGCTCTGGAACGACACCCGCTCCGCCCCGCAGGCCGCCGCCCTCACCGAGGCGCTCGGCGGACCGGGCGCCTGGCTGGAACGCGCCGGCTCGGTTCCGGTCGCCGCGATGACCGCCGCCAAGTGGGAATGGCTGCGGGCCCACGAACCCGCCACCGCCGCCGCGGCCGCCGGAGTCCGGCTGCCGCACGACTTCCTCACCGAGCGGCTGACCGGCGTCGCCGCGACCGACCCCGGCGACGCCTCCGGCACCTGCTGGTACTCCACCGCCGACCACGCCTACGACCCGGTGCTGCTCGATCTCCTCGGCCTCGACCCCGCCCTGCTCCCGACGGTGGCTCCCACCGGCGCCACGCGCGTCGGCACCCTCACGCCGGCGGCCGCCCACGCACTCGGCCTGCCCGAGAGCGTCGCCGTCGCCGCCGGCACCGGTGACAACATGGCTGCGGCGGTGGGCCTCGGTCTCGGCGAGGGCGGGCTGCTCGACCACCCGGTCGTCAGCCTCGGCACCTCCGGCACCGTGTTCGCCGCGACCCGGACCCGCCCGGCCGCCCCGAGCCTTGCCGGGTTCGCCGCCGCCGACGGGACGTACCTCCCGCTCGGCTGCACCCTCAACTGCACCCAGGCCGTGGACCGGTTCGCCCGGCTCCTGGGCCTCGACCGGGAGGATGCCCTGCCGGGTGACGGCGTGGTCGTCCTGCCGTACCTCGACGGCGAACGCACCCCCGACCTGCCGCACGCCACCGGCCTGCTCACCGGGCTGCGGCACACCACGACCCCGGGCGCCATCCTCGGGGCGGCCTACGAGGGCGCTGCCTTCACCGTCCTGCGGGCCCTGGACGAGCTCCTCACCTCGTGCGGCCAGGATCCCGCGGACCCCGCCGTGGCCGATCGCCCGCTGCGCCTCGTCGGCGGCGGAGCCCAGGGCCGGGTGTGGCGCGACACCGTCCGCCGGCTCTCGGGACGCTCGCTGGTCGTCCCGGCGGAGACCGAACTCGTCGCCCTGGGAGCGGCGGCGCTCGCGGCCGGAGCGGCCGGCGGCGGCGACCCGGTCGCGCTGGCCGACGCCTGGGGAACGGGCCGCGGCACCGTCCTGCCGGCGCTGCCGCGGGACCGCGGGACCTGGGACCGGATCGCGGGGGTCCTGGACGGTGCGGGACCGTTCATGCGCCCGTCGGCCGGGTGATCCGGACGACCGAGCCCCGCCGGGCCCGCGGGGTGTCCCGGCGCCGGGCCGCGGGAGGGCGGCTCCGTCCTGCCCGGTGGAGCCCGCACCGCCGCCGGGTGCCCGTTCCTCGGCGTGTCGTTCGGGTGCCTCCAGCGGGCGCGGGACGGCGCGCCGGGTTCGAATCGGGACATGGCTCCCTTCGACAGGCCCCGTACGGACGGCTTCACGCCGCCCCCGGCGCCCGGCACCTGGTGGTACGCCGCCGTCGCCGGTGAGGCCGCCGACTCCTTCTGCACCCGGGTGCGCAAGCGCATGCAGGCCGCCTCCCTCGTCTCGGTGGGCCTGCTGGCCGTCGTCTACGCCGCACTCGTGCTCACGGCCACCGGTCAGCGCTGGGAGAACGCGGCGCTGGCGGGGCGGGTGACCGACGGGACGCTGGCCGCCGCCCACCAGGCGCATCCGACGCTCCGGTACGTCACCCTCTCCTCCCTCGCCGTCGCCCTGGTGGTGCTGACCCTGATCGGCGTCCTGCGCCGGCGCTACGCGCTCACCGCCGTCGCGCTCGCCACCGTCACCGGCTCCCTCCTGCTCGCCGAACTGCTCAAGGAGTTCGTCCTGGGGCGCCCTGACCTCGTCGGGGCGCCGCCGCACCTCGTGGACAACACCTTTCCCAGCGGGCACACCACGATCGCCATGAGCGTGATGTTCGGCCTGCTCGTCGTCGTCCCCTTCCGCATGCGCGGCCTCGCCGCCGGACTCTGCGCGCTCTGGGCCACCGCCGTCGGCGCCTACACCCTGGCGGCCGGCTGGCACCGGCCCGGGGACGCGATCGGCGCCGACCTGCTGGTCCTGGCCGTCGGCTGCGGGCTGGTCGGGATGCTGGCCCGCCGCGGCCGCGTCGCCCCCGCGCCCCGTCGCCGCTTCCCGCTGCGCGCCCTCTTCGTCACCGGCCCGCTGGCCGGCGTCGCCGTCCTCGGCCTCGGGATCGGCCTCGTCCTGCTTCTCGACTACCTGCTCACGGCGACCGGCGACCCCTCCCTGCCCCGGCTCGCCCACCAGGCCGGACAGGCCCTCGCCGTCGGCGCCGGCGCGGCCGCGACCCTGCTGGTGCTCGCCCTGCTGCGCCACGTCGACCTCGACGGACGCCCCGTCCCGTACCGATGGACGGGGCCCTTTACCGAGGAGCCCGAGGAGGAGATATCTTGATGTCGAGCAATCTCGCAGACGCAGACGTGGAGCGGAGCACACCCGGTGACTGACTCGACCATCATCTACACGCACACCGACGAGGCGCCCGCCCTGGCGACGTACTCGTTCCTGCCCGTGATCCAGGCCTATGCCTCGACCGCCGGGATCAATGTCGAGACCCGTGACATCTCCCTGGCCGGCCGCATCATCGCGAGCTTCCCCGAGCGTCTCGAAGAGGGTCAGCGCATCGACGACGCCCTCGCCGAGCTCGGCGAGCTGGCCAAGACGCCGGCCGCCAACATCATCAAGCTCCCGAACGTCTCGGCGTCCATCCCGCAGCTGAAGGCCGCGATCGCCGAGCTCCAGGAGCAGGGCTACGCCCTCCCGGACTACCCGGACGACCCGCGGACCGACGAGGACAAGGACGTCCGCGCCCGGTACGACAAGATCAAGGGCAGCGCCGTCAACCCGGTCCTCCGCGAGGGCAACTCGGACCGCCGCGCCCCGGGCTCGGTCAAGAACTACGCCAAGACGCACCCGCACCGCATGGGCGCCTGGTCCGCGGACTCGAAGACGAACGTCGCCACGATGGGCGAGAACGACTTCCGGTCCACCGAGAAGTCCACGGTCGTCGCCGAGGCCGGCACCCTGCGCATCGAGCACGTGGCCGCCGACGGCACCGTCAGCGTCCTGCGCGAGTCCGTACCGGTCCTGGCCGGCGAGGTCGTCGACGCTTCCGTCATGCGCGCCGCCGCCCTGCGGACCTTCCTGAGCGAGCAGGTCGCCCGGGCGAAGTCCGAGGACGTCCTCTTCTCCGTGCACCTCAAGGCCACGATGATGAAGGTCTCCGACCCGATCGTCTTCGGCCACGTCGTGCGCGCCTTCTTCCCGCAGACCTTCGCGAAGTACGGCGAGGTCCTCGCCGCCGCCGGTCTGTCCCCCAACGACGGTCTCGGCACCGTCCTCAAGGGCCTCGACGCGCTTCCGGCCGGCGAGGAGATCAAGGCCTCCTTCACGGCCGAGCTCGCCGAGGGCCCGGCCCTGGCGATGGTCGACTCCGACAAGGGCATCACGAACCTGCACGTCCCGTCCGACGTCATCGTCGACGCCTCGATGCCGGCCATGATCCGCACCTCCGGCCACATGTGGGGCCCGGACGGCCAGGAGGCCGACACCCTCGCCGTCCTCCCGGACAGCAGCTACTCCGGTGTCTACCAGGCCGTCCTCGACGACTGCCGCGCGCACGGCGCCTTCGACCCGTCGACCATGGGCTCCGTCCCGAACGTCGGCCTGATGGCGCAGAAGGCCGAGGAGTACGGCTCCCACGACAAGACCTTCGAGATCGCCGCGGCCGGCACGGTCCGCCTCGTCGACGCCGCCGGTGACGTCGTGCTGGAGCAGGAGGTCGCCGAGGGCGACATCTTCCGCGCCTGCCAGACCAAGGACCTGCCGATCCAGGACTGGGTCAAGCTGGCCGTCACCCGCGCCCGCGCCACCGGCGACCCGGCCGTCTTCTGGCTGGACGAGACCCGTGCGCACGACGCGCAGCTGATCGCCAAGGTCAACGCGTACCTGCCGGAGCACGACACCGAGGGCCTGGAGATCAAGATCCTCGCCCCCGTCGACGCCACGACGTTCTCCCTGGAGCGCATCCGTCGCGGTGAGAACACCATCTCGGTCACCGGCAACGTGCTGCGCGACTACCTCACCGACCTCTTCCCGATCCTGGAGCTGGGCACCAGCGCCAAGATGCTCTCGGTCGTCCCGCTGATGGCGGGCGGCGGCCTCTTCGAGACGGGCGCCGGCGGCTCCGCGCCGAAGCACGTCCAGCAGCTCGTCAAGGAGAACTACCTGCGCTGGGACAGCCTGGGCGAGTTCTTCGCCCTGGCCGCCAGCTTCGAGCACCTGGCCACCACCACCGGCAACGCCCGCGCCCAGGTCCTCGCCGACACCCTCGACCGCGCCACCGGCACCTTCCTCAACGAGGACAAGTCGCCGACCCGTCGCCTCGGTGGTATCGACAACCGCGGCAGCCACTTCTACCTGGCCATGTACTGGGCCCAGGAGCTGGCCGCCCAGACCGAGGACGCGCAGCTCGCGACGGCCTTCGCCGGCCTGGCGAAGACCCTCACCGAGCAGGAGGACACCATCGTCTCCGAGCTCGCCGCGGTGCAGGGCTCCCCGGCCGAGATCGGCGGCTACTACCAGCCCGACCCGGCCAAGGCCGCGGCCGTGATGCGCCCGTCCGCCACGCTCAACGAGGCCATCGCGTCCCTCGCCTGATCCGGCGCGACCGCCTTTCCGCCCCGGCCGGACACCTGTCCGACCGGGGCGGTCCCGTCGGTGGCGGATGTGCCGTCCGGGTGTGAACCTGGATGGATGAGCTGGGCATCATGGACGACCGCCGGGGTCTATACCGGGCGTGGTGGGGTGCTCACCGACGAGGTCGGTGTGCTCACGGGCGACGTGACCATACACACGACCTGGGCGGATGACGAAGCACGTGTGGCCGTGCAGTACAGCGGCGCGTCCGACTGGTTCACCATGTCGGGCAGTCCGGTGCCGTGCGCTTCCGAGGTGGAGAGCCGCGACATCCACGAGGCGGTCATCGAGGCCGTCCGGGCGGGGAACGCGGCCGTCGTGCCGCGCCTGCACCATCCAACGGCATAACTGTTATTTCGCCCGCGCCCACGGGTCTCCTCAGTACGGGGACGGGAAGGCCCAGGGACGAGGGAGCACGACATGGACAGCGACGAGCACGGCGCGGCCGAGCTGGTGGAGGCGGCCGCGGCGGGAGACCCCGCTGCCCGGGAACGCCTGGTGCGGGCCTGTCTTCCCCTCGTCTACAACATCGTCGGCCGGGCGCTCGACGGTCACGCCGACGTCGACGACGTCGTCCAGGAGACGATGTTCCGTGCCCTCGACGGCCTGCCCGGACTGCGCGACCCCGCGCGTTTCCGCTCCTGGCTGGTCGCGATAGCCATGAACCAGATCCGCCGGCGCTGGCGCGACCGGCAGCACGGTGCGCTCCCCGGCCTCGACCGGGCCGCGGAGCTCGCCGACCCGGGCGGCGACTTCGTCGACCTGACCATCCTGCGCCTCGGCCTGTCCGGACAGCGCCGCGAGGTCGCCGAGGCGACCCGCTGGCTCGACGAGACGGACCGTGAACTGCTCTCCCTGTGGTGGCTGGAGGCCACCGGCGAACTGAGCCGCGCCGAACTGGCCGAGGCGCTCGACCTCACCGCGCAGCACGCCGCCGTCCGCGTCCAGCGGATGAAGGGGCAGCTGGAGACGGGCCGGGCCGTCGTACGGGCGCTGGCCGCGACGCCGCCCTGCCCCGAACTGGCCGGGATCCTGGACGGCTGGGACGGCCACCCCTCCCCGCTGTGGCGCAAGCGGATCGCCCGCCACCTGCGGACCTGCTCCACGTGCGCCCCCGCCCGTGCCGGACTCGCCCCCGCCGAGGGGCTGCTGGTGGGCCTCGGCCTGGTGGCGCCGTTGCTCGGCCTGCGGTCGGCACCGGTGGCCCCCGGCGACCTGGCCACCGCGGCCTGGCCGGAGCCGGCGGCGCCCTCCGCCACCGGGCTTCCGGCCCCCGATCCGGCGGGGGCGGCTCCCGCGGATCCGGCGGCGGGCGGCGCGGGCCTCCCGCCCGGTTCCGTCCCGGGCCCGCGCGGGGGCGGCGGCACCCTGGGCCGGGCCTGGATCGCCGGCGCCGCCGCGCTCGGTGTCCTCGGCGGCATCATCCTCCTCGTCCCCTCGGCGCCCGAGGAGCGGGAGTTCGCGCCGGTCGCCCCCGCCGCGGCGCCCCCCGTGCGGGCCAGTGCCCCGGCTTCCCCCGCACCACCGCCGCCCACCACGCCCCGCCCGAGCCGCACGGCCACGCCCGCGCCGACCCCGACGCCCACGGCGGCGGAACGGCTGACCCGGCTGGTCAACCAGCGCCGCGCGAAGGAGGGGTGCGCTCCCCTGCGCACCGATGACCGGCTCACGCAGGCGGCCCGCGCGTACGCCCGGGACATGGTGCGCCGCGACTACTACGGGCACAGCAGCCCCGAGGGCGAGTTCGCCGACACCCGGATCTCGGACACCGGATACGCGTGGAGCCGTTGGGCCGAGAACCTCGCGCGCGGGATGCGCGACCCGGCGACGGTCTTCGACAGCTGGATGGACGGCGGGATGCACCAGGAGAACATGCTGGACTGCCGCTACCGCGACACCGGTGTCGCCGCCGTGCCCGGCCCGGACGGCACGGTCTGGGTGCAGAAGCTGGCCAGGCCCGCCGGCTGAGCCGGACCCGCGTGCCGCCGTACCGGTGCCCGGCGGGCGGGCGGCGCGCGCCTCGTCAGCGGCGGGCGCCGAAGTTCTGCACCCACCACGGGCCGTTGGCGGTGAGGGCCACACCGACACCGATCTCCCTGAAGGAGCAGTTGAGGATGTTGTGCCGGTGGGTGTCGCTGTCCATCCAGTCCTCCATCACCCGGACGGCGGACTTCGGGCCGCGATGGATGTTCTCGCCCCAGGCCGACCAGGCATAGCCCGTGCGGCTGATCCGGTCGCCCGCGTTCCGGCCCTCGGGGGACTGGTGTTCGTAGTAGTCGCGGGCGGCCATGTCGTCCGCGTGTGCCTGGGCCGAGGACCGGAGCCGCTGCTCGGCCCGGAGCGGGCGGCAACCCGCCTTCTCCCGCTCCTCGTTGACCAGGGCGATGACCTGTTCGACGTAGTCGGCGGGTCCCCTGCCGACCGGAGCGCCGGTCGTCCGGCCGGTCTCCCGGTGGATCGGGGCGGGCGGGAGCGTGCCCGTAAGGGGTGCGGTGGAACCCGCGTCGGGCGAGGGTGAGCGTCCCCGGACCGGCCCGGAGACGGTTCCCGCCGGGGAGACCCGGGCCGGCGCGGTCGCGGGGCGGGCGGCGCCGTACCCGGCCGGCGGTGCCGTCGGCGGTGCGGCCCCCGCGGCGAGCGGTGCCGGGACGGACCCGGCCGCCGTCCGCGCCCGGGGCTCCGTCCCTGCCGCGCGCTCCGTCGCCGCCACGTAGGCGCCGAGGGCCGCGGTCAGGACGGCCGCCGCCACCCCCGTGAGGGTGACCGCCGTCCGGAAGGACGGCACGCCCGGCACCCGCCGCCGGTTTCCTCCTCCGCGGTGACGGCCGCCGCTCGCCTTCGGGCCGTGCGGGCTGCGTGCGTCGTGGTGGTCCATGGGGCTCCGCTCTCTGTCCGAGGCCGCCCGGGGTTCGGCAGGGGGAGCGCTGCCGGGGCGACGGGCGTATCACTTTCCGGCTTCCGCCACCGCGACACACCTCGTCAACCCGTGGCGTCAACCCTCGTTGACCACCCTCCCCGACCGGTCGAGAATGAGCGCGTCAGACGTGGGGAACGACGGCCACCGGGCAGGGCGCCAGGTGCAGGGCGGCGTGCGCCACGGACCCGATCCGCGACCCGAGAGCCCCACGCCGGGCCCGGCGCCCGACGACCAGGAGCCCGGCGGCTCCGGACGAGGACAGCAGCACCTGCCCTGCGCTCCCGACCTCCACGTGCTCGGTCACCGGCACGTCCGGGAACCGCTCCCGCCACGGCGCCACGGCCTCGCGCAGGGCCTTCTCCTCGAACGGGACGAGCCCGCCCGCCTGGTCCGCCAGTGCCATCGACGCCGGGCTGTAGGCGTACAGGGCCGGCAGGCTCCAGGCCCGTACCGCCCGCACCGGCACGCCCCGCGCCGCGGCCGTCTCGAACGCGAAGCCGAGAGCGGGGGCGCTGTCCTCCGGCCCGCCCTGCTGACCGACGAGGATCTCCCCGCCGACGTGGCTGTCGCCGTCGGTGGCCTCGACCCCGTCGCCGTCCCGTGAGCGCACCGCCACGACCGGACGGGTGGCCTCCGCGATGATCTGCTGTCCGTACGAGCCGAGCAGGAAGCCCGCCAGGGCCCCGTGCCCGCGCGAGCCGATGACGAGCATCTCCGCCTCCTTCTCGGTGCTGAGGAGTGCGGCGACCGGCGTGTCGTGCAGGACCTCCGCGGTCAGCGCGAGGCCGGGGCGGCGCGCCGCGATCCTGGCCTCCGCCTCGCGGATCACCTGCTCGGCGATCCGTTCCTGGGACCCCCGGTCCTGTTCGAGCGGGATGTCCAGCGGCTCCCATCGCCAGGCGTGCACCAGCCGCAGGGGCAGGCCCCGGTGGTGCGCCTCGCGCGCGGCCCAGTCCGCCGCGGCGAGGCTCTCCGGGGATCCGTCCACTCCCGCGACGATCTCACGACTCATCAGGTTGCCTCCGTGACGTCGATGGCCCGGCCGTCCGGCCCGGCCCGCTGCCTCCAGTTTGGGCCCGAAGGCCGGTCGAGGGGAGGGCCGGACGTCCTGACATGCCGGTCCGCCCGTCCCGAACGGCCGCCGTGCGGCGTCTCGTCGAGGGTGCGTCCCGTCGGTCAGGCCAGCAGGGTGAGCCGCGCGTGGGTTCCGTTGAGGTAGTGGTCGCCGATGGCCCGCAGCCGGCCTGCCGAGGACGTGGGGGCCGTCAGGGCGCGCGCGTTCCGCCAGAAGCGGTCGAAGCCCGGTCCCGTCGGCGCCGTGTCGGCGGCCTCCGTGCCGGCGACCAGTTCCAGGATCCGGGTGGTGATCCGTACGGCGGACCTGCTGGTCACCGCCTCCGCCGCGGCGATCAGCACGGCGATGTCGGCGCGCTCGTCCACGCCGAGCGCGTGCTCCGCGGGGAGCCCGCGCGCCAGCGCGTCCGTGGCCCGCTCGACGACCGCGGCGGCCGCGTGGGCCTCCGTGGCCAACTCCCCGTAGGCCAGCAGGAGGTAGGGATCGTCGCCGCCGGTGACCGGGTAGTCGACTCCGTCGGGGGCGGGGTGGGCGTGCGGCACGGCGGCCTGCGCGGCCCGGCTGACGTCCCGGGCCTCGGCCAGCGCGCCCTCGGCGATGCCGAGCCCGACGTGGACCAGGACCAGTCGCAGGGCGAGCGGGGCCAGGGTGGCGAAGGGGGAGGCGGCGTGTTCGTCGCGGGGGAGCGAGCCGAGGAGGTCGTGGGGCGCGACCGGGACGCGGTCGAACGTGACGGTGCCGGCTCCCGCGAGACGCTGCCCGACGCGATCGGTGCCCGCGTCGGTGAAGACGGCGGGGTGGGCCGGGTCGACGAGGGCGACCAGTAAGTCACCGGTCTCGGTGCACCGCGCCCCGACCACCAGCCGGTCCGCCACGGCGACCCCGGAGGCGAAGGCGCGCCGGCCGTCGAGCACATGGCCGCCGTCGACCGGTGTGAGGGTGAGGCCGGTCCCGCCGGCGCCGACGGGCTGGTCGACGCCTCCGGCCAGCAGCCACCGTTCCCCGGCCGCGCGGTCCTCCACGGCCTGCGGTCCGGCGGCGGCGCCGAAGAAGCGGGCGCTCCAGGACAGGGCGTAGTGATGGGCGAGGAGCTCACCGACGGAGCTGTCGGCGGCCGAGATCTCCCGGATCACCGCGCACGCGGCACGCCAGTCGGCCCCCCGCCCGTCCGGGCCGGGCGGGGTGAGCAGGGCGGGCAGCCCGGCCTCCTGCAGCCGGGCGAGCTCGTCGAACGGAGCTTTGCCGGCCCGGTCTCTGGACAGCGCGTCCACCGCGAGGTCGTCGGCGAGTTCCCGGGTGATGCGGCGCCAGATCTCGTCGTCCGCAGGCCGGTCGGCCCGTCCGGAGGTGGGGCGCATCGCTGGTTTCTTCGGCGTTCTCACGTCACCTCGCATGATCCCTAGTATTCCCACTGGAATAGTAGGGATAGTCGCAGAGGGAGGGCGGGGCGCCCAAGAGGCGTTCACATCATGGACAGTGACGTCTCGGCAGCCGAGATGTCCTCATGGGGGAGTGCCGCCGGGTCACCGGCGTCAGGGATTGGTCCAGGCCTCCGGGTCCTCCGCCAGGGCGGAGATCTCCGGCGGCAGCTTCGCCGCGGCCACGTCCGCCAGGGACACGCCGTCGAGCACCTGGCGCACGCCGGCGCGCAGGGCGATCCACAGCGGCAGCAGCGACTCGGCCGCCCCGGTGTACGAAAGCTCCGGCGGGCGGACTCCGCGCACGGACACGAGCGGGCCGTCCACGCAGCGGATCACGTCCGCCACGGAGATCGACTCGGCCGGTTTGGCGAGCCAGTATCCGCCGTTGCCCCCGCGCTGGCTCAGCACCAGACCGCCCCGGCGCATGTCGCCGAGGATCCCTTCGAGGAACTTGTGCGAGATGCCCTGGCCCTCGGCGATCGCCTCGGCCTTCAACGGCGCCGCGTCCTGGGCGGCGGCGAGCTGAAGGGCGGCACGCACCGCGTAGTCGGCCCTGGCTGAGATGCGCATGCCTGCATTATTCCGCACCGTCGTGACCGGATTCGTACGCTCACGGGTCGAAACGCGGGCCGGCGGCGACCGAGGCCCACCGGCCCGGGCCGCGCGAGCCCCGCCGAGGCCGTCCCTCGGTGCGTCCGCCCTCTTGACGCCGGACGCGGGCGATCCCACACTCGGGACGGGAAACCGAGCGAACAGGTAGGGAATGGGAACCATGGTGCGCACGGAAGTGGTGGACAGGTCGCGTACCGTCCCGCTGCCGCGCTCGCTGCCCCTGACCTCCCGCCGCCACATCGATCTGCTGCGGGTGTGCAGCGCGGCGAGTCGCGCGCACCGCGCCGGCGCCGCCCGGTAGGTCCCCTCCGGGACCCGGACGTCCCGCCTGACCGCCCCGCTCCGTCGGGCCCCCGCTCTCCTCCGTCCCGCAACTCCGCTGCCTCCGGGCGCGCGCCGAGCCGCCGCGCGCCGTCGCGCCCCGGCACCGAGCACCTCCAGGGAGAAGCATGTCCGTCACCCCTTCCATCGTGGCGCCCCCCTTCCGGGGCCGGATCGGCTGCGACGTCCGCAGCGGCCACTACGCCGTCCCGCACCGCTATCGCCTCCATCTGACGCCGTCCTCGCCCGGCTGTCTGGGCATCGCCGTCACCCACAGCCTCCTCGGACTCGACGAGACCGTCCCCCTGACCCTCCTGCCCGCCGCCCCCGACACCGCCGACGGCGGCTACACCGCCCTGCGGCCGCTCTACGAGGCCAGCGCGCACCAGTACGCGGGACCCGCCGCCGCCCCCGTCCTGGGCGACGACTGGACCGGCAGGATCGTCAGCACGCACGTGCCCGACATCCTGCGCGACCTCGCCCTGCGGTTCCGCGGCGACGGCCCCGACCTGGTGCCCGAGGGGCGCGAGGCCGAGATCGAGGCGATCGGCGACCTCTGCGCCCGCCGCGTCAACCGGGCGGCCCAGCACGCCGGCGAACTGGGGCTCGACGAGCAGTCCGCCCACCGCGACCCGCTCACCGTGCTCTTCGCGGCGCTCGGCTCGCTGGAGCGCAGACTCGCCCGCCACCCCTACGTGCTCGGATCCGCGCCGACCGCCGCCGACGTCCAGGTGTGGGTGACGCTCGTCCAGCTCGACACGGTCCACCGCTGGCACCTCGACGCCGCCGCCATGGACCGGGTCGCGGACCATCCGGCGCTCTGGTCGTATGCCCAACGCCTCGCCGGACATGACGAGTTCGGCCGTCACCTCGACATCGACGCACTCGCCGTCGGGCACCGCGCCCACTGCCGCGGCCGGGAGGCGGCGGGCGGCGCGATCCGCATCGTCGACTGGCCCTCCCACCGCCTGGACTGAACACCCGCGGCCCGCGGGCACGTCCGGCAGTCCCGGTCCGTCCCGCCGGGCCGGACCAGGGACCTAGCCGATCCGGCGCCCCGCGAGCGGCGCGGTGGCGTCGCCGGCGCCCGCGCGGACGCCCCGCAGGAAGGCGTCGAGCGCCTCCAACGAGCTGGTGGACGGCTCCCATTCGAGTTCCCGGCGTGCCCGCTCGGTGGACAGCAGGGGGAGGTGGAGCAGCGCGTCGAAGAGGCCGGGGGAGGCGGGGGCCATGCGCATGCGCCAGGCCGCGGCGAGCGCCCCGCGCACGGCACGGCCGGGGACCTTCACCGCCCGGGAGTCGAAGAGCCCGGCCAGCGCCCGGCCGTCGATCACCGGATCGGCGGCCAGGTTGAAGGGGCCACGGACATCGCGCAGCAGCGCCCGCAGACAGGCGTCGGCGGCGTCGTCGGTGTGCAGCACCTGGAAGCGCAGACCCGCGAACTCCGGGACCAGGGGCAGCAGTTCCGGTCGCAGCAGCGCGCCCGGGAAGAACCGGCCCGCGAAGATCCGGCGCTGCTCGCTCGCCGACTCCGCCTTGAAGAGGAACCCGGGTCGCATGCGCACCACCCGGATCTGCGGATGGTCGCGTTCGAAGGTGTCCAGGACCCGTTCCAGGTACGCCTTCTCGCGGGTGTACGCGGCGCCCGGCCAGCCATGGGTCGGCCAGGACTCCGACACGCCCGCCCCGGTCTTCGGGCCGGGGGAGTACGCCCCCACGGACGAGGCGTGCACGAGCACCGGCACCCGCGCGTGCGCGACCGATTCGAACAGCCGCAGTGATCCGAGCACGTTGGTCCGCCAGGTCGCCACGGGGTCGTGGGTGGGCCCGAAGGCCCACGCCAGGTGGACGACCGCGTCGGCGTCCTCGACGTACTGCGTGAGCCGGGGCCCGTCGCGCTCCATCGACAGGTCCACCTCAGCCCACTCGGTCTTCGAGAGGATGAGCCCCGGCCGGCGCCGGGCGAGACCCAGCACGGAGGCGATCCGCGGCTCCCGCTCCAGTGCCCGGACCAGGCTCGTGCCGAGGTTGCCCGTCGCGCCGGTGACGACCACCCTCAGTCGCTCGCTGGGGTTCATGTCTCGACCTTCCGCCATCCGGTACGGGCGCGCACCTCGGCCTCGCCGGCCCGTCACGGAACGTGTCCGTGCGACTCGCGAAGGTGCGCGAGTGCCCCGAACATGTAGCGAGAGAGGGGAGGGGGGCGTGCCAGGAGGACATGATGTTGCTGCCCGACAGAAACGCGATCGACCGGCTGCTGCGGCACTACCGGAACCAGGAGAGGGTGGTCCTGGCCCGGCCGTGCGACCTGTCGATCCGACGGCGCCTCGAGGACACCGCGTACACGCTGTGCGTCCTCATGGGCGAGCGCGACGCCCGGGAGGCGGTCCACGCGGCCGAGCGCTACGTCGGGCAGGGCGGCGGCCCCGTGGCCCGGCCCGCGCTGGAGAGCCTGCCGGGCGCCTGACCCGCGAGCGAGCCGGTCCCGCGGGGCGGGAGGCGCCCGCCCGCGGTGGCGGGAGCCCGTTGTCAGTGGTCACCGGCAGGATGGACCCATGACAACGACTTCGGGTCTTGCCGATGCCGCCGCGTACGCGCAGGCGGTCGAGGACGCCAAGCAGGCTGCCGCCGCCTACTACGCGGGCGGCACGTCCCCGCTCGACGACGACGCCTACGACCGCCTCGGGCGGGCGATCGCGGCGTGGGAGGCCGACCACCCCGACCAGGTGCGGGCCGACTCCCCGACCGGCAAGGTCGCCGGCGGCGCCGCCACCGGCGACGTGCCGCACACCCGGCCGATGCTCTCCCTGGACAACGTCTTCTCCGCCGAGCAGTTCACGAGCTGGACCGCCTCCCTGGAGCGACGGATAGGCCGGGCCGTCGAGCGCTGGAGCGTGGAACCGAAGCTCGACGGACTGGCCGTCGCCGCCCGCTACGAGCACGGGCGGCTCGCCCGGCTCGTCACCCGGGGCGACGGCACCGCCGGCGAGGACGTGTCGCACGCCATCGGCACCATCGTCGGCCTGCCCGAGCGGCTCGCCGAGGAGGTCACGCTGGAGGTCCGCGGCGAAGTCCTCATGACCACCGAGCAGTTCGAGGCGGCCAACCCGGTCAGGGTCGCGCACGGGGCCGAGCCCTTCGCCAACCCGCGCAACGCCGCGGCCGGCACGCTGCGGGCCAAGGACCGCGCGTACCGCGTCGAGATGACGTTCTTCGCCTACGACATGCTGCCGCTGCGCGAGCCCACGGGCACCGGCACCCCGGGCGGCCCGGGTACCGAGGACGCGGCGGGCGCGCCGGACGCGGGCGGCGACCCGGTGGCGGTGCTCGACGACCGGGCGCACAGCGAACTCCTCGCCTACGCGGCGGTCCTCGGACTCCACACGTCCGCCGCCACCGCCGTCCCCGGCCGCGTGGTCACCGGCGCCGAGGACGTGCTGGCCCGGGTGGCGGAGATCGCCGCGCTCCGCGCGGAACTCCCCTTCGGCATCGACGGCATCGTGATCAAGGCGGACCTCGCCGCCGACCGCCGTGAGGCCGGCTCCGGCTCCCGCGCGCCGCGCTGGGCCATCGCCTACAAGCTGCCCGCCGTGGAGAAGGTCACCCGGCTGCTCGGCGTCGAGTGGAACGTCGGACGCACCGGCATCATCGCGCCCCGCGCGGTCCTGGAACCGGTCGAGATCGACGGCAGCACCGTCACCTACGCCACGCTCCACAACCCGTCGGACATCACCCGGCGCGACCTGCGGCTGGGCGACCACGTCATGGTCTACAAGGCCGGCGACATCATCCCGCGCGTCGAGGCGCCCGTCGCCCACCTGCGGACGGGCGAGGAGAAGCCGATCGGCTTCCCCGAGGCGTGCCCGCAGTGCGGCTCCGAGATCGACCGCAGCGAGCAGCGGTGGCGGTGCGTGCGTGGCCGTGACTGCCATCTCGTCGCCTCCCTCTCGTACGCGGTCGGGCGCGACCAGCTCGACATCGAGGGGCTCGGTGCGAGCCGGATCGTCCAGCTCGTGGACGCCGGCCTCGTCGGCGACGTGGCCGACCTCTTCACGCTCACGCGGGAGCAGCTGCTGGGCCTCGACCGGATGGGCGAGACGAGCACCGACAACCTCCTGGCCGCGCTCACCGTCGCCCGGAGCCGGCCGCTCAGCCGGGTCCTGTGCGCGCTCGGCGTCCGTGGCACCGGCCGCTCGATGTCCCGCCGCATCGCCCGCCACTTCGCCACGATGGACCACATCCGGGCGGCCGACGCGGCGGCGATGCAGCAGGTCGAGGGGATCGGGGCGGAGAAGGCGCCGGTCATCGTGGCCGAGCTCGCCGAACTGGCCCCGGTCGTGGACAAGCTGGTCGCCGCCGGGGTGAACATGACCGAACCGGGGGCGACCCCGCCGCCCCCGCCCGGCACCGAGGCCGAGACCCCGGCCGAGGACACCGCGGCGGGCCCGCTGGCCGGCCTCTCGGTCGTCGTCACCGGCGCCATGACCGGCCCCCTCGAAGCCCTGAGCCGCAACCAGATGAACGAGCTCATCGAACGCGCCGGAGGCAAGTCCTCCTCCAGCGTCTCCAAGCGCACCGGCCTGGTCGTCGCGGGCGAGAAGGCCGGCTCGAAGCGGACCAAGGCCGAGGAGCTGGGCATACGGCTGGTGGATCCGGAGGAGTTCGCCGTGCTCCTCGGCGACTTCCTGCCGGCCTGACGGGAGGCGCGGCGACCGGCTGCTCCCGACCGGCCGTCCCGGTGGTGCCGTGCCCCTGTCGCGGGGACGGCACCACCGGGACGTCGCCGCTCTTCCTTCGGCGTCCACCCGGTTCACACCTCGGCGCCGCCGTCCTCACGCCGGGTCGTCCGCCTGCGCCAGATCCAGAGCGTCAGCGCCGCACCGAGCGCCGAACCCACCAGGGCGAGCGGCAGCCCCGACCACAGTCCCGCCGGAGCGGTCCCGGAATGCGCGACCTCGTGCGCCGCGCCCTGTCCCGGGCCGGAGAGGGCGGCCGCCCGGGCCGGAGGTGCGGACGCCTGCCCCGACGGCGACGGCGACGCTCCGGCCGCCGCCGCGGGCGTCGCCTTGCGCGCGCCGCGCTCCGGACCGGCCTGCGGAGCGGTGCTCCCCTGTGTCTTGCTCTTCACCGCCTCCCGCGCCCCCTTGGCCTGCACCTTCGCCGGTGACTCGGCCCGTGCCTGCGGGGGCTGCAGCGAGCCCACGGGCCGTACGTGGCCCGCCGCCTCGAATCCCCAGTCGAGCAGCGTCCGCGCCTCCTCGTAGACGGCGCGACCGCCGCCCCACTGGGGATTCATGACCGAGACGACCAGGGTCCGCCCGTCACGGCGGGCGGCGGCGATCAAGGTGTTGCCGGCACCGCTCGTGTAGCCGTTCTTGACCCCGATGAGGCCGGGGTACCGGTCCACGCCGTCCTCGCCGGTCAGCAGCCGGTTCGTGTTGCGGATCCCGTAGGACCACGAGCCGGAGGGGAAGTCGGCGTACCGGGTCGAGCAGTACCGGACGAACGCGGGGTCCCGCAGCCCGGCCCGGCCGAACACCGCGAGGTCGAACGCCGACGAGACCTGACCCGGTGCGTCGTACCCGTCCGGGGACACCACACGGGTGTCGTACGCGCCCAGCGCTTTTGCCTTCTCCTGCATCTGACGGGACATGGACTCCCAGCCGCCGTTCATCGCGGCCAGCACGTGGACGGCGTCGTTGCCCGAGCTGAGGAACACGCCGTTCCACAGGTCGGAGACCTTGTACGAGTATCCGGACTGGACGCCGACGAGGCTGCTGCCCGCGCCGATGCCCTCCAGCTCCCAGTCCTCCACGGTGTGCCGCTGCTCGTGGTCGAAGTGAGGGAGCGCGGTGACGGCGAAGAGCGTCTTCAGGGTGCTCGCCGGCGGGAGCCGCCGATGCGCGTTGCGCGCCGCCAGCACCTCACCCGAATCGGCGTCGGCCACCACCCAGGAGAGGGCGGAGAGGCTCGGCACGTCGGGTGCCCCGGCCAGCGGTTGCGCCTGGGTGCCGGAGCGGTAGAGGCGGGCGGGATCGACCTGGCGTTCCGCGGGAGGCGCGGGTTCGGTGACGGACGAGGCCGAGGCCGCCGGTACGGGCAGCGCGAGCAGCAGCGCCACGGTGCCGACGACGGCGTGACGGACAGCAGACTTGACGATCATTCAGCCACCGTAGGAAGCGCTCGGGCAGCCCGCAGATCGAAGTGCGCCGACCGGCGTACAGGCGTCGGCCCACTTGGGGGACGGTGCCTCCGGACGGCCGACGCGGTGCGGCGGGACAGCCGTGCCCGGACCGTTCCGACCGGGCGGCGGAACTGTCGGCACGGCAAGGCATGCTGGTGACGTGTCCTCACTCCCGCACCAGAGCAGGCCCGTTCAGCCCCAGCCCGACGCGCGACCGGCCGTCGCGGCACCGCAGGGCGCGCCGTCCGGCGCGCCGGTGGCCCGTCCCGACCGGCAGTCCCACGCCGTCCCGGCAGGCCACATGATCGTCTGCGGCGACGACGTCCTCGCGCACCGGCTGGCCCGCGAGCTCCAGGATGTGTACGGGGAGCGCGTCACCCTGCTCGTACCGGCGCCGCGGGAGCCCGCGCCGCGACCGTCCGTCCGGCCCGGACCGGGCGCGGGGCTCGCCCAGGCGCTGTTCGGCCGGGTCACCGCCGCCGTGGCCCGCACCGCGGCCGCGGATCCGCGGGGCACGACCGCGGACCGCGCCCTCCGGGTGGTCGAGACGGCCGAGGTGGACGACACCGCACTGCTGGACGCGGGGGTGGAACGGGCGGCGGCACTCGCCCTGGTCCACGAGGACGACGAGACCAACATCCGCGACGCGCTCGCCGCACGCCGGCTCAACCCCCGCCTGCGGCTGGTCATCCGGCTCTACAACCGCCGGCTCGGCCAGCATCTGGAGACCCTGCTCGACCAGGCCGCAGCCGTCGCCGAGCCCGGCCTCGACCCCGGGCTGCTCGACGCCTCGACCACCGTCCTGTCCGACGCCGACACCGCGGCCCCCGCCCTCGCGGCCACCGCGATCGCCGGCACCAGCAAGGTCGTCCAGGCGGGCGGCCTGCTCCTGCACGCCGTGGAGCGGACCCCGGCCGCCGGCGGGGAGCGCGCCGACCCCGGGCTGTGCACGCTCGCCCTGCTCTCGGCGACCGCCAACGATCCGGCCGGCCTCGAGGGCTCGGAGCACAGTGGCGACCAGGGCCCGCAGCTGCTGCCCGACGAAGGGGCCGTGGCCGCGGCACCCGGCCGGGGCACCGTCGCCCTGGAGGCGATCAGCTACGCCGGGCCGACGTTGCGGTCCAAGCGGTTCGGCACCTCGGTGCTGCCCGTCGCCTCCCTCTTCTCCCGCCGGTTGCGCTGGTCCCTCGCCGGCGTGGCCGCCGCCGTCGCCGCGATCGCCCTCGCCTCCTCGATCGCCACCGGCGACCATCCGCTGCACGCCGCCTATCTGACGCTCCTGGACATCTTCGCCATCGGTGATCCTGCCGTCGGCGAGCCGACGAGCCGGCAGGTGCTGCAGATCCTGGCCGGATTCGTCGGCCTGCTCCTGCTGCCCGTCCTGATCGCGGCCCTGCTCGAAGGACTCGGCACCTTCCGCTCGGCGACCTCGTTGCGCCGGCCCCCGCGCACCCTGTCCGGACACGTGGTGCTGCTGGGGCTCGGCAAGGTCGGCACGCGCGTCCTGGCGCGCCTGCGCCGGCTGAACATCCCCGTCGTCTGCGTGGAGTCGGACCCGGAAGCACGCGGAGTGGCGCTGGCCCGCCGGCTGCGGGTGCCCACGGTCATCGGGGACGTCACGGAGGAGGGCGTCCTGGAAGCGGCCCGCATCCACCGCGCCCACGCCCTGCTCGCCCTGACCAGCATCGACATCACCAACCTGGAGGCGGCGCTGTCCGCCCGGTCCCTCAAGGCCGACCTGAGGGTCGCGCTGCGGCTCTACGACGACGACTTCGCCACCGCCGTCTACCGCACGCTCCGCACGGCCCACCCCGACGCCCTGACCCGCAGCCGCAGCGTCTCGCACCTGGCCGCGCCCGCCTTCGCCGGGGCCATGATGGGCCGCCGGATCCTGGGCGCCATCCCGGTGGAGCGCCGGGTGCTGCTCTTCGCGGCCGTCGAGGTGGCCGGCAATCCGCTCCTGGACGAGCGCAAGGTGTCCGAGGCGTTCCACCCGGGATCCTGGCGGGTCATCGCCCTCACGGCGGGCTCCGTCCCGCCGGACCGCCCCCGCGCCGGCTTCGTCTGGCAGCTGGACCCGGACCGGGTGCTGCGCCCGGGGGAGCACGTCGTGGTCGCCGCCACCCGCCGCGGCCTGGCCGAACTCCTGGGCCGGCGCCCGCGGCCCTAGGGCGCCGGCCCAGGAGTCGCGCCGTCGGGGGCTTCGGACGCGGAGCCCGTCCTCGGCGCCGCGCGCCCCGTCCGGGGTGGCCCGGCCTTCCCTGCAAAATACTAGCCATGTACATAGTAGCCATGTACGGTATCTCTCGTGAGTTCAGTGAATGAGCGCGCCACCGCGGGGTTCCTCGTCTGGCGGCTGTCGATGAAGTGGCGTGTGGCGGTCGACCGGGCGATCGGGCCGTTGGGCCTGACCCACGCCCAGTACGTGGTGTTGGCGTCGCTGTACGGCATGGCTCGCTCCGGGCTGCGGCCGAGCCAGCGGCGGCTCGCCGACCACACGGGGCTCGAACCGCTCTACGTCTCCAAGCTCGCCCGCGCCCTGGAGACCGCCGGCCTCGTCGCCCGTACCCGGGACCCGGACGACCCGCGCGCCATGCAGCTGTCGCTCACGGAGCAGGGACGCGAGGTCACCGGCCGCGCGATCACGGTGGTCCAGGGTCTCCTGGACCAGCTGCTGGAACCGCTCGGGGGACAGGACGGCCCGCGCGCACGGCAGTTCACCCGTGACATCGCGACCCTGCTCGACGCACCACTCGATCCGTACACGGAACACGAAGAGGAGCAGCCATGACCACCACCGCACCCGCCGTCGACGCCCGCGTCGTCGCCCTGGCGCACCACGCCGCGCGTGCCCTCCTGGAGGACGTGCTGGCACGGCACGGCGCCACCTTCCACCAGAACGTCACACTCCGCGCCGTCGCGGTCGCGGGCGAGTCCGTCGGCCGCGACGAGCTCGTCGGCGAGGTCACCGGCTCGCTGAAGATCGACGAGTCGGTCGTCCTCGGTGTGATCGAGGAGCTGACCGCCGCGGAACTCCTGGAAGCGGACCCCGCGGACGGGTCCGGCCTGCGGCTCACGGCCGCCGGTCGGGAGCGGTACGAGAGCGCAGCCGCCGCGAGCGCCGAGATCTCCGCCCGGTTGTACGCCGGCATTCCGGCCGAGGATCTGGAAGTGGCGGGCCGCGTGCTGACGCTGGTCACGGAGCGGGCGAACGCCGCGCTGGCCGACGTCTGAGGCCCTCCCGCCGGGCTCGGGCGGCCGACGGGGCCGGCCCGGCGCGTTCCGCCGGGTCCCACGGGTGCGGTACGGGCCCGGCAGGGCCTCTCCGGGACCTGCCGGGGCCGCCGCCCGGCGGACCGACGTGCCCAACCGGGTTCGCCGGACGGCCGGTTGACCGTAGGATCTGACCGCTCACGTGCCTGGGGGGTGTCTTGTCGATCTTGCCGGGCTCGCCGTGTCCTGAGGCTCCGTCTCCGGCGTCGTCGTCGGTCGGCATGGCTCCGCCATGCCTCTCTCCTCCGCCGTGGATCCGAAGCCCCAGGACGCCGCTCACTGATCCGGCCTGATCGACAAGACGCCCCCCAGTCCGGCCCGCTTCAGCAGTCAGGAGTGCCCGTTGAACGCCACGCCCCACCGCCTCGACCCGGCCGGCGGCTGCCCGCACGCGGCCAACGCCCGGCTGCTCGCGCAGGGAGCGGTGACCCCGGTGGTGCTGCCCGGCGAGGTCGAGGGCATGGCCGTCCTCGGGCACGACGCGCTGCGGGACTTCCTCTCCCATCCCGAAGTCGCCAAGGGGGCGCACCACTTCACCGCTCTCACCGAGGGGCGCATCCCGGACGGCTGGCCCCTGCGCACCTTCGCCACCGTCCAGGGGATGACCACCGCCGACGACGCCGACCACCGCCGGCTGCGCTCCCTGGTCAGCCGGGCCTTCACGGCCCGGCGCGTGGAGGAGCTCCGTCCGCGCATCGAGTCCGTCACCGCCTCCCTCCTCGACGGCCTCGCCGAGGCGGCCCGGGACGGAGGCGGCGTCGCCGACCTGCGCCGGCACTACGCCCTGCCGCTGCCGCTCGGCGTCATCTGTGAACTCCTCGGCGTCGACGCCGCCCACCAGGACCGCCTGCACCACCTGAGCAGCCAGGTCGTCGCCACCGACATCGGACCCGAGCAGGCCATGGCCGCCAACCGCGAACTGGCCGAGGTCCTCGCCGCCATCGCCGCCGACCGGGCCCGGAACCCCGGCGACGACCTGACCAGCGCGCTCATCGCCGCCCGGGACGACGGCGGCGACCGGCTCAGCCAGGCCGAGCTGATCGGCACGCTCGTCCTGATGATCATCGCCGGGCACGAGACGACGCTCAACCTCATCACGAACGCCGTACGCGCCCTGTGCGCCCACCGCGAGCAGCTCGCCCATCTCGCGGAAGGGCGCGCCGACTGGGCGGCGGTGGTGGAGGAGACCCTGCGCTGGGACAGCCCGGTCAGCTACTTCCCGTTCCGCTACCCCACCCGCGACCTCACCGTCGACGGCACCCTCATCCCCCGGGGCACCCCGGTCCTGGCCGGGTACTCGGCCGCGGGCCGGGACGCGAAGGCGCACGGCCCGGACGCCGACCGCTTCGACATCACGCGGGTCCCCGCGGCCAAGCACCTGTCCCTCGGCCACGGACCGCACTACTGCCTGGGCGCGCCGCTCGCCCGCATGGAGGCCACCATCGCCCTGGAGGCGCTCTTCACCCGCTTCCCTGACCTCGACCTCGCCGTCCCCGAGGAGGAGCTGACCCGCCACGCGAGCTTCGTGGGCAACAGCGTCCGCGCGCTCCCGGTCACCTGGGGCCAGGACCTGTCTCCGAAGCAGCGCCGGTAGGGCTCGCGGCGCCGGCCCCTCACCCCGCCCTGCCGCGCTCCTCGGCGGGGGACGCGCGCAGGGCCGAGACGAGGTGCAGGAGATGGGCCTCGTTGCCGTCGAGGCCGGCGGCGCGCAGGGCCGCGTCCGCCTCGGCCATGGGGTTCGTCAGCATGGCCCCGGCGTACGGGGCGAGGCGCGGATCGGTCAGGACCGCCTGCGTGGACTCCAGCAGACGAAGGTACGCCTGGGCAGCGGCGCGCTCACGGGCGGTGATCGTGGTCATGTCGGGCTCCCTCTCGACAGATTGGCGCCTTCCACCCTCTCCTACGGGTCTGACAACGGAGGCTCGCCCCGCCCGGTCAGGTGCGTGACCAGGCGTTCGAGGAAGACCTGCTGACCGGCCACCAGGAGCGGAGCCGCCCGCTCCGGGGAGAACCAGCCGACGCGGTCGATCTCGGGGAACTCCCGGCGGACGCCGGAGCCGCGCGGCCACTCCATGGTGAAGGTCCCCGGCACGATCCGGGCCGGGTCGAGATCGGCCTCGACGGCCCAGACCGTGACGGTCTTTCCGTTCGCCTGCCGCGTCTCGCCGAGCGCGATCCGCTCGCCCGCGGGCGCCGGCAGTCCGAGCTCCTCCTCGAACTCGCGGCGGGCGGCGGCCTCGGGGGTCTCCTCGGGGCCGTACTCGCCCTTCGGGACGGACCAGGCGGCGGTGTCCCTCGACGCCCAGAACGGTCCGCCCATGTGGCCGATGAGCACCTCGATGCCGCCGCCCGCCGCCTCGCGGAAGAGAAGGAGCCCGGCGCTGCGCTTGTCCTGCATGCGGTCAGTCTGGCCGACCGGTTCAGATCCCGCAGCTGCTCGCCGACCAGAAGCGGGAGGACCGGGTGTCGACGTGGGCGTGGTCGCCGTGGCCCGGGTAGCCGGGGCCCAGGATCCCGTTGAAGCCGTGGTTGCGGGCCTGCTTGGCCAGCGTGCACAGGGAGGGCGAGCCGGTCAGGTCGATGCCGTCGCCGTACAGGTGCCGGCTGTCCGAGGCGCCGCCGACCGCCGAGTTGCAGGCGTACGAGCGGAAGCCGCTGCTCACCGAGATCGGCACGTCCCCGAGCGCGTGGCGCAGCGCCTCCAGCTTCCACATCGCGCGCAGGGCGTTGGACTTCGCGGTGGCCGCGCCGACGGCGCCGCCCGAGAAGTCGCCGTTGCACTTGTTCAGCTCGGCGTAGGTGAAGTGCAGGGGTGTGCAGTCGGCGTCCTGCAGCGCGTACAGCTTGGCGAAGGTCGCGGGTCCCGCGACACCGTCGGCGGCGAGGCCGTACGCCTGCTGGAAGCGGGTCACCGCGGCCTTGGTGGCCGGGCCGTAGGCGCCGTCGACGCCCAGGACGGCGCCGTAGCCGGGGTAGCCCGCCACCCTGATCTGCAGCTGCGTGACGTCCGCCCCGGACATGCCGGAGGAGAGCGTGCGGCCCCAGGTGTAGCACTCGTCGGCATGGGCGGTACCCGATGTGGCGACCGTGCCCGCGAGGGCGGTGACCACCAGCAGGACCAGGCCGAGCAGGGATCTGACCGTGCGCCGGACCATGACACCTCCGTGGGGAAGAAGGGATGGGAGAGATTTCTGTCATGAGCATGAGGCGTGGAGCGAGGGGTGGTCAACGGGTCCGGACACATGCCACAGGACCAGGCCACTGACGGGCCCGCGCCGTTCCCGAGCCGGCAGGGGCGGGGACTCCGGGCGGCTCAGTCCTCGGCCCGGATCACCAGCGGCCCGCCCGCCGGATCGACCGCACGCGACCACGCGGTCCCCAGTCGCACCGACCGCGACGGCCCGGCCGTGCCCTGAACGGGACGGCGGTCCAGTACGCGCCCGTCCTGGGTCACCGTCACCACCGGCCGGAGCAGCGGCCGCGCCGCCCGGACGAAGAGCGGGCGGCCGTGGCCCGCGCCCGTGATCCGGTTCGGCGACGCCCAGCGCAGCGGCCCCTCGACCACCACCGGCACCCCCGGGTCCTCGGCGGCCCGCCCGGCGAGCAGGTCCAGCACGGCGTCGGCAGCGGCCCGCCCCTCGGCCGCGGCCCAGGCCGCGGGTTCCACGCCCCGCAGCACGTTGCCGACGGCGAAGACGCCCGCGGACGCCGTACGGAACGCGCCGTCCACGGCCGGCCCCCGGGTCCCCGGGTCCAGCGGCACCCCACCGGAGCGGGCCAGTTCATGCTCCGGGATCCAGTCGGCGGTGAAGACGACGGTGTCGCAGCGGATCACGCCCCGCAGCCCGTCACGGCGCAGCACCCCCACACCCGTGAGCCGCCCGCGGCCCAGCAGTTCGGTCACGGTCGCGCCGGCGACCAGCGGCGGCGGCGTGACGGCGCCGAACCGGCCCGGTCCCCCGGGCAGTTCGGTCACGAGCGCGACCACGTCGAGCCCGGCCCGGCGCAGGGCCCCCACCGCGTGAGCGGCCACCGGCTCCCCGCCGACCACGACCGCACGGCGGCCGAGCCGTTCGCCGCGCAGCCCGAACAGGGCGACGGACTGCTGGAGTTCGCCGGTCGTCAGCACACCGGCCGGCCGCGACCCCGGCACCAGCCGTGCGCTGCGCGGCCGTTCCCGGGCGCCGGTCGCCAGGACCACCGCCCGCGCCGTGACCCGCTCCAGGCCGGTGGGAGCGGTGACGTCCAGCGTCAGCGGCCCGGACCAGCCGGTGGCCGTGACACCGGTACGGATCGTGGCGCCTGCCCGCAGTGCCGTACGGACCGCGCGCCGCGCGTAGCCCGGCCCGTCGAGCGGGCCGAAGCCGCCGTGCGCGCAGTGCCGCGGCGCGCCGCCGGCACGCTGCTCCCGCTCCAGCACCTCCACCCGCCCTGCCCCCGCGGCGGCCAGCCGGGCGGCGGCGGCCAGCCCGGCGGGACCGGCCCCCACGACGAGGACGTCCACGCCGCGCTCCAGGTCCCCGGTCACGGCCGCCCCGCCTCCTCCAGCATCGAGCGGAGCGTCGCACCGCAGTGGAATCCCTGGCACCGCCCGCCCCGCGCCCGGGTGCGACGGCGCAGGCCGTCCAGGGAGGCGGGAGGGATCGTCGAGGCGAACGCGTCCCGGACCTCCCCGCGGGTGACCCGCTCGCAGTGACACACGACGCTGCCGTACGCGCCGTCCCCGGCGATCAGCTCGGCGTCCCGGTACGGCCGGGGGAACGCCTCGCCCAGGTTCGGCATACGGATCGGGGTGCGCGGGCGCGGCTCGCCGGTCCTCAGTCCGGCGTCGCGGAGCAGCCCCACCACGTGCGCCGCGATCGCGAGCGAGGCCGTGAGCCCCGTGGACCGGATGCCGCCCACCGTGACGTAGCGCAGGCCCGGGCGGGCCGACACCCGGTAGTCGTCCACTTCGGTCGCGGCCCGCAGCCCGGCGTAGACGGCCGTGACCTCCTCGTCCAGGAGCGCGGGCAGGATCCGGCGGCCCTGCGCGCGCAGCGCCGCCAGCCCTTCGGCGGTCGACCCGGTGGCCGTCCTGTCGTCCAGGTCCTCCGCGGTCGGACCGAGCATGACGTTCCCGTACACCGTCGGGGCGACCAGCACCCCTTTGCCGAGCGCGCCGGGGACGGGCAGCAGGATGTGCCGGACCAGCCCGCGCGCGAACTTGTCGAAGACGATCAGCTGTCCGCGGCGCGGCGTCACCCGGAAGTCGTGCCGGCCGAACAGTGCGTCGAACGTGTCGGCGTGCAGCCCGCAGGCGTTGACCACGAACCGGGCGCCCAGCGTGCCGCGAGGAGTGTGCAGCCGGTGCGGGCGGCCCGGGTCGGCGTTCCGCACGGGGCAGTTCAGATGGAGGTCGACTCCGGAGCGGACCGCCTGGGTGGCGTACGCGAGCGTCGTGGTCCACGGGCAGACGATCGACTCGCCGGGGACCTCCAGCGCGCCCAGAGCGCCGGGCCCCAGGTGGGGTTCCCGTGCACGCAGCTCGTCGGGTCCCAGCAGCCGGGTGGCGCGGTACGCGTTGGCCGCGGCCTTGTCCGCGAGGCGCGGGAGCGCGGCCAGCTGCTCCTGGTCCCAGGCGACGAGGAGCGCGCCGACCGGCTCGACCGGGATGCCGGTCTCCGCCGCGTACGCGGCGAGCCGGCGCCGCCCCTCGCGGACGAGCCCGGACTCCAGTGAGCCGGGGACGGCGTCGAAACCGGTGTGCAGGATCGCGGTGTTGGCCTTCGACGTGCCGTCGCCGACGTCTCCGGACGCCTCGACGAGGGCGACACGCAGGGAGTGACCTGCGAGCTCCCGGGCCACGGCGCAGCCGACGACGCCGGCGCCGACGACCACGACGTCGTACTCCGCGCCGGGCGAGCCGGAGTCGGGCAGCGCACCCCCGCGGGTGACGAGCCCCTCCCCGGTGGCCCGGTCCGTGCTCCCGCGCCCCGCTGCCGCGCGCCTCACGCACCCACCCCCGGGGCGCCCTGTGACGCCGGCCCGCGCCCTTCCGTCCGTGTCCCGGCGCCGCTGTGTCCGTCCACGCCCACGCACCGTTCGCCGTCCGGGCGGCGGTCGGTGTCCCGGGACCGCTCCGCCGTCACTCCGCCGGACCCGCGTCGAGGAGGGCCGCCACGGAGTCGCGGAACCTCGCCCGGCGCTCGCCCGCCTCCGCCGCCGTGATCCGCGGCTCGTAGACGGCCGACGGCTTCCAGTCCGGTACGGCCTCGTGGACCGCGAGGCCGGGATCGAGACCGAGCCGGGCGACCGCGGCGGCGCCCAGCGCCGTCGCGTCGGGCAGGGCCGAGACCTCGACGGGCAGCCGGAGGAGGTCCGCCTGTGTCTGCATCAGCAGCGCGGACCTGGTCAGGCCGCCGTCCACCCGTAGCGCGGTGAGGGGCGCGCCGAGGTCGGACGCCGCCGCGTCGGCCAGTTCGGCCACCTGGGCGGCGATGCCCTCGCACAGGGCGCGGACCAGATGGGCGCCGGTCGTGTCCAGGCCGAGTCCGGTGAGCGACCCGCGGACGTCGCCGCGCCACCACGGCGCGGCGAGCCCCGCCAGCGCCGGCACGAACGTGACGCCGCCCGTGTCCGGCACCGAGCCGCCGACGCCGTCGAGCTCCTCGGCCCCGGAGATCACCCCGAGGTCGGTGAGCCAGCGCACGGCGGAGGCCGCGGTGTACACCTGGCCGTCGAGGCAGTAGCTGGTCCGGCCCGCGAGCCGCCAGGCGACGCAGCTGACCAGGCCGGAGTCCCCGCGGCGGGGGCGCTGGCCGGTCTGGGCCAGCAGGAACGCGCCGGTGCCGTACGTGCACTTGGCGGCGCCCGGTTCGGTGACGCTCTGCGCGAGCAGCGCGGCCTGCTGGTCCACCAGCAGCCCGGTGAGGGGCAGGGGCGGGCCGAACGCGGTCGTGGTGCCCACGCGGGTGTCCGCGTCGACGACCCGGGGCAGCCGTTCGCCGCCGAGACCGTAGACGTCGAGGGCGTCGGCGGACCACGACACGGTGTCCAGGTCGAGCAGTCCGGTACGGCCCGCGGTCGCGGCGTCCGTGACGAAACCCCCCGTGAGCTGGTGGACGAGCCAGGCGTCGCTGGTGGTGACCACGCCCGCGCCGGTGCGGTGGCGGCGGATCCAGGCCATCTTCGGGGCGGCGAAGTACGGATCCAGCGGCAGCCCGGTCCACTGCCGCAACGAATCCCCGTGCACGGCCAGTTCCGCGCACAGCTCGGCGGCGCGGCGGTCCTGCCAGACGAGGGCGTCGGTGAGGGGTTCGCCGGTCGCCGGATCCCAGGCCAGCACCGTCTCACCCTGGTTCGCCAGGCCCACGGCCACGACCGGGGTGCCCGCCTCGGCGAGCGCGGCGCGACCGGCGGCGATCACGGAGTCGAGCAGTTCGCGCGGATCGACCTCGACGAGGCCGCCGGGCAGGTAGCGGGGCCGTACCGGGGCCGAGCCGCTTCCGATGACACCCCGCTCGGGGCAGACGACGAGCGCCTTGGTCCCCGAAGTGCCCTGGTCCACGGCGAGTACCGGGCCCGTCATCCTCGTGCTCCCGTCCTCGGAGGCGGGCCGCCGTGATCCTGGGACGCCGCCTGCCGTGATCATCGAAGCGGAAATCCTGGTGCAGCCGGCCCCACCCGTCAAGCCGCCGACGGCGTTCATGTCAGCTGCGTTGCGCAGCTGACTGAAAGTCAAATTCGGTCCGTGGCTGGATAGTTACGATCAGATATGAAACTGGACCTCGATCGTCCAGAGCCCTCTATAGTGATCGCCGATCAACGGCCGGGACGCCCCACCGGGGGGACTGACCACCCCCTCCACCCCACCGAGGACACCCCATGTCGCCCACCGCACGCTCCGCGCCCTGATGGCCGGGCACGGCTTCCGGCCGGTCTACCATCCGGCGGGCCACGACCACGCCCTGCGCAACGCCGTCCAGGACCTGCGGACCGGCCGCTGGGTGGCCATGGCCCGATTACTCGAGGAGACGGACGGCTGGGCCGGCTGGACCCAGCGCACCCAGGTGCTCGCCGCGGTCGCCGCCGGCACCGACGTCGTCCAGGCCTGGCGCGCCGAGGAGCCGGACAGCGTGGCCGCCACCGTCATGCACACCCGGGTCGTGGTGGAGCGGGCCGTGCGCGCGCACCGGGCCGGTCACGCCCGGACCCGCGAGCTGTGGCAGGAGGCGTGGACGGCCTGTCGCCACGCCACGTCGGCGGCCCCGGACGACCCGGTGCCCTGGATCTGCCTGCTCGCCCTTGCGGCCCTCGACGACCGGCAGCGAATGGAGGAGCACCGGCTGCGCCCCCCGGCGCCGATGCTCCCGCCAGGCCCCTGGGGACTCCTCGCCGAGGCCGAGAAGCGCGACCCGCACAACCGCGAGGCGTACCACCGGATGCTCCAGTTCCTCTACGCCCGGCGCTCCGGACCGCTCGCCGAGGCCGTGAACTACGTCCAGTGGGCCGCCGCTTCGGCCCCGCCGGGCTCCGCCCTGCACGCCCTCCCGCTCTATGTCCGGGTCGAGCGCTACCGGCGCGAGCGCGGTCACGAGCGCGCCCTCGACCTGCACTGGGTGGCCGAGGACGCCGTGCGCGACGCGCAGCGCGCGCTCGACACCTGGTTCCTCTTCTGCGCCACCGACGAGGCCTCGCTCCTCGACCTCAACCACCTGGCCCACGCCCTCTTCGGCGCCCTGCGCTTCGCCGACGCGGCCCGCGTCTTCGAGGCGCTCGGCCCGTACTACACGGTGCTGCCGTGGGCCTACCGGACGGCCCGCCCCGACGACCGGGTGCTGGCCGAGGAGGTCTTCCTGCGGGCCCGCGCCCGCTGCCTCGACGGCTGACACCCGGCCTCGTCGCGCCGCTCCCCGGTTCCGAACACCCCGCCCGACCCCTTCCCCGGAGGTAATTGGCATGTCCCGCACAGTCCCCGTCGACACGGCACCGGGGCCCCCCACGGCCCAGGACGAGGAGGCCAGACTCAGGGAGCTCGGCTACCAGCCCGTCCTCGCCCGCCGCATGGGCGGCTTCGGCAACTTCGCCATCAGCTTCTCCGTCATCTCCATCCTCTCCGGCTGCATGACGCTCTACGGCTTCGGCCTGGGCACCGGCGGCCCCGCCGTCATGTTGTGGGGCTGGGCGGGTGTCGGCCTGTTCGTGCTCTGCGTCGGCATGGCGCTGGCGGAGGTCACCAGCGCGTACCCCACCTCCGGCGCGCTCTACTACATGGCCGACCGGCTGGGCGGTCGCCGCTGGGGCTGGTACACCGGCTGGCTCAACCTGCTCGGCCTGCTCGGCGCGATCGCGGGCATCGACTACGGCGCCGCGCTCTTCACCGGAGCCTTCCTCAACCTCCAGTGGGGCATCGTGCCCACGCCCGGCGGCACCTTCGTGATCTTCCTCGTGATCCTGCTGCTGCACGCCGTGCTCAACCTCTTCGGCGTCCGGCTGGTGAGCCTCCTCAACTCGGTCAGCGTCTGGTGGCACCTCGGCGGCGTCGCGCTCATCGTCGGCGCCCTCGCCATCGTCCCGGACCACCACCAGTCGACGGAGTTCGTCTTCACCGAGTTCGTGAACGACACGGGCTGGGCCAACCCGCTCTACGTCGCCGCGATCGGGCTCCTGCTCGCGCAGTACACCTTCTCCGGCTACGACGCCTCCGCCCACCTGTCCGAGGAGACCTCCAACGCCTCGGTCAGCGCGGCCAAGGGCATCGTCCGGGCCATCTGGGTCTCCTGGATAGCCGGATTCGCGCTGCTCGCCGGGCTGACCTTCGCGATCCAGGACTACGTGGGCACCCAGAACAGCGCCACCGGCGTCCCGCCCGCACAGATCCTGCTCGACGCGCTCGGCAGCGGCGGTGCCACCGCCCTGCTGCTCGTGGTGATCGTGGCCCAGCTGTTCTGCGGCAACGCCGAGGTGGCCGCCGCCAGCCGGATGGTGTTCGCCTTCAGCCGCGACAACGCCCTTCCCGGGTCGGCCCTCTGGCGCAAGGTCAGCAGCCGCACGCAGACCCCGGTGCCGGCCGTGTGGCTCTCGGTCGCCGTCGCCGCCCTGCTCGCGGTGCCCTCGCTGTACTCCGCCACCGCCTACGGAGCCGTGACGGCCATCAACGTCATCGGCATCACCCCCGCCTACGCCATTCCGATCTACCTGCGGCTGCGGGCGGGCAAGCGGTTCACTCCGGGCCCGTGGAGCCTGGGCCGGTGGAGCCGGCCGATCGGCTGGACCGCCGTGATCTGGGTGGCTCTCGTCACCGTCCTCTTCTGCCTGCCGCAGAAGTCCCCGGTGACCATCGACTCGATGAACTACGCGGCCATCGCGCTCGCCGTGGTGCTCGTCCTCGCCACCCTGTGGTGGTACGTCGCCCGCCGCTCGTACGGCACGCCGTCGGCGTACGGCAGCGCGCGCGAGGAGGCCGAGATCGCCGAGGGGATCGTCTGACACCCCGCGAACGGCCCCGTCCGGGACCGGAGTCCACGGCTCAGGCCGAGAACTCGTAGGTCCAGGGCGCGGCATGGGCCGCGAAGTCGATGTCCGTGATCTCCAGCGCGTGCCCGTGCTGGTCGCTCACCACCCGGTGGACGACCAGCCGGGCGTCGTCCGCGCCGACGCCGGTGGCGGGCCCGTGCGGCACGGCGATCGACTCGCGCCGGGTCAGCCGCAGTCCCGCCTGGTGCATCCAGTGGTAGAGCAGCCTCAGGTCGGGCTGCTGCGCGGAGCCGGTGACCCGCCGGTACCGGCCGAGCTGCGGGATCTCCGCGAGGGCCGGCCGGGAGAACCACGAGACGGAGCGCTGCAACGGCGTTCCGCCCGGACTGAGCACCACATGCCGGTGGACGAGGGTGGGTTCGCCCGGCACCAGCGTCAGCCGGCCCGCGAGCGCGGTGGGCGGCACCTCCCACCCCAGCGCCGCGCGGACCAGCGCCTCGGCCGCCTCCGTGCCGCCGGGGAAGTGCTGCCGACGCACCGTCAGAGCGGGCGCGGGAGCCGCGTGTCCGGCACCGGCCGCGAAGGTGCCCCGCCGGTCCGTGACCACGAGGCCCTCCTCGCGCAGCAGCTGGAGCGCGCTGCGCACCGTCTGCCGGTTCACGTGGTAACGGTGGGCCAGGGACCGTTCGGACGGCAGCCGGCTGCCGGGGGAGATGTGCCGGTCGGCGAGGTCGTCCCGCAGGGCGCCGGCGACCCGGAGGTAGAGCGGAACCGTCGCCATCTGTTCGGGATCGGGCTCGGCCATGATCAGACCCTCTCTACTTGCTCAGCGTGACCGCATGGGCCGCTTCGGTGATCAATTCCTATCATTGGTCTAAACCACTTTGGAAGGGGGGCCGGTGAGAGTGGCCGAAACGAGCGACTGAGCTTCTAATGAAGCCACTGGTGATGGCGGCGAACGAGGCGGTGATGCCGGATGACCACACCGTCGGAGCGGGCCGAGACCGGCCGGGCGGCCCGCAAGCGGGTGCCGCGCTCCTCGCACGGCCGCTGGATACCCTCCTCGCAGCGGCCCGACCCGCTGACCGTCCTGGAGCGGCAGTCCGTCGACCGGCTGGCCGAGCTCGTACCGATCCGGTACGGCAGGATGGCCGTCTCGCCCTTCGCGTTCCTGCGCGGCGCCGCCGCCGTGATGGCCGCGGACCTCGCCGCCCAGCCCCACACCGGCCTCACCGTGCAGCTGTGCGGAGACGCCCACCTGCTCAACTTCGGCGTCTACGCCTCACCCGAACGGGCGCTCCTCTTCGACGTCAACGACTTCGACGAAACCCTGCCCGGACCCTTCGAATGGGACGTGAAGCGGCTCGCCGCCAGCGTCGTCGCCGCCGCCCTCCAGAACGGCAACACCAAGGCCAAGGCCCACCTCGCCGCCCTGGCCGCCGCCACCTCGTACCGCACCGCCATGAGACGGCTGGCCGGACTGGGCGAGCTCGCCGTCTGGTACGAGCGGATCGACGCCGACGAGCTGGCCCCCCTCGTGCGGGGCGGGCGCGCCCGCGTCGAGGGCCGCCTCGCCCGCGCCCGCCGCCGCACGAGCCTCCAGGCCCTCGCCAAGCTCACCGAGACGGACGAGTCCGGCGCCCGCCGGATCGTCGACGACCCGCCGCTCCTCGAACGGGCCGGGGACCTCGACCGGGTCGGCCTCGGCAAGATCTTCAGCGACTACCGCAGCTCGCTGTCCGAGGAGCGCCGTCTGCTGCTCGACCGGTTCCGCTTCGTCGACGCCGCCCGCAAGGTCGTCGGCGTCGGCAGCGTCGGCACCCGCTGCTTCATCCTGCTCCTCCAGGGCCGGGACGACGGCGACCCGCTGATGCTCCAGATCAAGGAGGCCGGCCGCTCGGTCCTGGAGCCGTACCTGCCGCCGAGCGTCCACGCCCACCAGGGCCATCGCGTCGTCGCGGGACAGCGGCTCACCCAGGCCGCCAGCGACATCTTCCTGGGCTGGATGACCGGACCCGAACAACGCCACTTCTACTGGCGCCAGTTGCGCGACATGAAGGGCTCGGCCGAGGTCGAGACGATGTCCCCGTCCATGCTGCGCGCCTACGCCCGCCTCTGCGGCGTCGCACTGGCCCGCGCCCACGCCCGCTCGGGCGACCGCATCGCCATCGCGGGCTACCTCGGCTCCTCGGACGTCTTCGACCGGGCGATCGCCGACTTCGCGATCCGCTACGCCGGCCAGAACGCCGACGACTACGCGCAGTTGAGCGCCGCGATCGCGGCCGGGGTGATCGCCGCCGCGCCGGGAGTGTGACCCGCGGGCCGGGCACCGCCACCGCGCGCCGCAAGGTGGACGAGGGACCGACCCGCCGGGCCCGGAGGGCCTCCGGAGGCGCACCGAAGCACGCTTCCGACGGCCCCCGTCCGGCTTCACCGCCCCGCGGCCGCCTCGCGCCGCAGCGGCGGCTCCGCGGGCGTCTCCCGGACCGGCCCGAAGAGCACCGCCCGTGCCACCGCCGGGGCGAACAACGCCGACATCGGCGCCGTCAGGGTGAGGACCGACCGGAACGCGGCGCCGACCAGCGGATCGCCGGCGTACCGCTCCTGGAGGCGCCGCAGGTACCACCCGACGGGCCGGTCCACCACCCGTGAGCCCGTCGCGTTGCCCGTGGCCCCCGGCATCTTCTTGTCGGCGCCCGCCGAGATGTCCCACGCCTGCCGCGAGGCGTCCAGCAGGGCCTTCTGCACCGCCCGAGTGGTCGGCGTACGGCGCGTGTCGCCCAGCGCGCGGCGCAGCGCCACGGCGCCCAGCGCGGCCACCGACATGCCCTGCCCGTAGATCGGGTTGAAGGCGCACAGCGCGTCGCCGGTCGCGAGGAACCCGGCCGGCCGGCGACCGGGCAGGTCGTAGCGGCGCCGGATGTTGGCGGTCCTGCGGAAACCGAAGACGGCGGACTCCGGCTCGGCCTTCGCCAGCCACTCGCCGACCAGCGGATGCGGGAGCCGCTTCGCGAACTCCTCGAAGCCCGCCTCGTCCGAAGGCGGCACGTCGTCGCGCAGCCCGGAGAACGTCACCAGGTGACGGCCCTCGCCGACCGGCACGATCACGGCCCCGTACGTCTGACGGGGGTTGGGCACGATGTTGACGCCGAGCGCGTCCGACGACGCGTCCTCCGCGCCCCGGTAGACCCGGGTCGCGTAGCCGAGACCGGTGTCGATGGTCTCCTCGTGCGGCGGCTCGGCGCCGATCGCGGCGAGCCAGTCGGCGGCGTCGGAGCCCCGGCCCGAGGCGTCCACGACCAGATCGGCCGCCAGCGACCGCGTCTCCCGGTCCGCGCCCGCACCCCGCTCGCGCAGCAGCACCCCGCGCACGCGTGAGGAGTCGCCGACCAGCCCCACGATCTCGGTGCCCTGCACGGTCTCGATGCGGGGATCGGCCAGCACCCGGCGCCGCACCAGCCATTCGAGCTGGGCCCGGGGCCCCGTGAAGAGCGAGGTCGAGGCGGCCGTGCGGCGGAACCACCGGCCGTCCTGCAGCTGCACCATGTCCGCCGGCATCCCGACCACGGGGCTGCCGAGCTCGCCCAGCTCCTTCGTGAATCCCGGAAGCAGTTCGTCCAGGGCCCGCTGTCCGCCTTCCACCAGCACATGGATGTGCCGGCTCTGCGGGACGCCGGGCCGGGCGTCCGGGCCCTCGGGGAAGCGGTCGCGCTCGACGACCGTGACCTTCTCCGCGTGCTCGCTCAGCACCCGCGCGGCCAGCAGGCCCGCGAGACTTCCCCCGATGACCACCGCGTGACGTGTCGCGCGGTGCTCCAAGTCGTCGGCCATGCCCGCCCTTTCCGGTCGTGGATCTCCTACCGCCCAGTATCCACAACCGGCCGGGCGGACCCGCCCGATCCGGCCGCCGGCCACCCGCTCCCGCGGCGCCGGGCGCGTCCCTCCGTGGATACGGATCCCGGCACGGCCGTCACCGCTCCGCGGGCTCCTCCGGCAGCTCGCTCAGCGCGTGCGTCAGCCACTCGACCCAGAAGCGCTCCAGGTCGATCCCGCCCCGCAGGACGAGATGCCGGAGGCGGTCCGGCCCGCTCTCCCGGCGGGCGGGCGGGAAGTCCCGCTCCTCGATGGCCCGGTACTCCTCCAACTGCGCACGGTGCAGGTCGAGATGGCGCTCCAGCTCGTCCCTCATGCCGGCCGCCCCGACGACGGCCGCCGCCCGCATCCGCAGCAGCAGCGCCGACCGGAGCGGCTTCGGGTCCTCCGTGCGCGCCACCCATGCCGTCAGCTCCCCGACGCCGGCCGGCAGGACCTCGTACTCCTTCTTCTGCCCGCGCGCCGGCACGGGGGCCGGCAGGGCGCGGATGTGGCCCGCCTGCTCCAGCCTGCCCAGTTCGCGGTAGATCTGCTGGTGCGTGGCCGACCAGAAGTAGCCGATCGACCGGTCGAAGCGGCGCGTCAGTTCGAGACCCGAGGACGGCTTCTCGAGCAGCGCGGTCAGGATCGCGTGCGGGAGGGACATGGACGCATCCTAGGAGGGTGTCTCGCCGGTCCTGCCGGGCTCCCGGCGGGACCCGGCCCGATCGACGCGGCATGCCCGGTATCGCATCCGGGTGGTGCGGCCCGGCCGGCCGGCGGGGGCGGAGGGAGGGCGCGGGCCGGGCCGCCCGGGTGGACGTGCCGGGCCCGCGCCCGCGGTCAGACGGTCGCCGCCAGGCGGGTGCCCTGGTCGATGGCCCGCTTCGCGTCGAGCTCCGCGGCGACGTCGGCGCCGCCGATCAGGTGCGCGGTGCGGCCCGCGGCGACCAGCTCCTCGTACAGGCCGCGGCGCGGCTCCTGGCCGGTGCAGAGGACCACGGTGTCGACGGGGACGACCTGCGGCTCGCCGTCCAGGGTGATGTGCAGGCCCTCGTCGTCGATCCGCTCGTACGTCACGCCCGCGACCATGGCGACGCCGCGGTGCTTCATCTCGGCGCGGTGGATCCACCCGGTGGTCTTGCCGAGGCCGGCACCGACCTTGGAGGTCTTGCGCTGGAGCAGGTGGACCTGGCGCGGGGGACGGGGCCGCTCGGGGGTCCGCAGACCGCCGCGGGTCTCGTACGAGGTGTCGACGCCCCACTGCCGGAAGTACGTCTCCGGGTCCTGGCTCGCCCCCTCGCCGCCGTCCGTGAGGAACTCGGCGACGTCGAAGCCGATACCGCCGGCGCCCAGGACGGCCACCCGCTCGCCGACCGGGACGCCGTCGCGCAGCACGTCGAGGTAGCTGACGACGCTGGGGTGGTCGATCCCTTCGATCTCGGGGACGCGCGGGGTGACGCCGGTGGCGACGACCACCTCGTCGAAGTCGCCGAGATCGGCGGCCGCCACGGTGGTGTCCAGCCGGACGTCGACGCCGAGGGCGTCGAGCTGCGTGCGGAAGTAGCGCAGGGTCTCGTTGAACTCCTCCTTGCCCGGCACGCGCTTGGCGACGTTCAGCTGCCCGCCGATCTCGCCCGCGGCGTCGAACAGCGTGACCCGGTGGCCGCGTTCGGCGGCGGACACGGAGAAGGCGAGGCCGGCCGGGCCCGCGCCGACCACGGCGATCCGCTTCGCGAGGCGGGTGGGGGAGAGGACGAGCTCGGTCTCGTGGCAGGCGCGCGGGTTGACCAGGCAGGAGGTGATCTTGAGGCTGAAGGTGTGGTCCAGGCACGCCTGGTTGCAGCCGATGCAGGTGTTGATGGTGTCGGCGCGGTCGGCGGCGGCCTTGCGGACGAAGTCCGGGTCGGCGAGGAAGGGCCGGGCCATCGAGACGATGTCGGCGCGCCCCTCGGCGAGGATCTGCTCCGCGACCTCGGGGGTGTTGATGCGGTTGCTCGTCACCAGCGGGACGGAGACCGCGCCCATCAGCCGCTTCGTCACCCAGGTGTAGGCGCCGCGCGGGACCGAGGTGGCGATGGTGGGGATGCGGGCCTCGTGCCAGCCGATGCCGGTGTTGATGATGGTGGCGCCGGCGGCCTCGATCTCCTTGGCGAGCGCGACCACCTCGTCCAGCGTGGAGCCGCCCGGGACCAGGTCCAGCATGGAGAGCCGGTAGACGAGGATGAAGTCCTCGCCGACCCGCTCGCGGATGCGGCGGACGATCTCCAGCGGGAAGCGGACCCGGTTCTCGTAGCTGCCGCCCCAGCGGTCGGTGCGCCGGTTGGTGGCGGCCGCGATGAACTCGTTGATCAGGTAGCCCTCGGAGCCCATCACCTCCACGCCGTCGTAGCCCGCGGCCCTGGCCAGCTCGGCGCAGCGGACGTAGTCCTCGACGGTCTGCTCGACCTCGGCGTCGGTCAGCTCGTTCGGGACGAAGGGGCTGATCGGCGCCTGGATCGCGCTGGGCGCGACGAGGCCGGGGTGGTAGGCGTACCGGCCGAAGTGCAGGATCTGCATCGCGATCCGGCCGCCGGCCTCGTGCACGGCGTCGGTGATCAGCCGGTGCTCGGCGACCTCCTCGTCGGTGGTGAGCTTGGCGCCGCCGTCCCAGGGCCGGCCGGCCTCGTTCGGCGCGATGCCGCCGGTCACGATGAGGCCGACTCCGCCCCGGGCGCGCTCGGCGTAGAAGGCGGCCATCCGCTCGAATCCGTGCTCGGCCTCCTCGAGGCCGACGTGCATGGAGCCCATGAGCACCCGGTTGGGCAGGGTGGTGAACCCGAGGTCGAGCGGGCTCAACAGGTGCGGGTACGGGGTGGTCGGGGCCATCGGGCGCCTCCTCGCGCAGGGTCGTCACCGTCTGTTGTAGACGACCCGAGGGCGCTTGTGCAACTAGTTGCATAACGAGGGTCGCGTGATGTGCGCAACGCGCGGCGCGCCGTCGTGCAACCTCTGGGTTGCGTCTCGGATCGCGACGTGCAACCCTGGAGTTGCATCTGATGGTGTCGAGGAACGGAGTCCGTCATGAGCGAGGACCGGATCGAACGCGAGACCCTGATCGAGGCGCCCCTGGAGCGCGTCTGGACCCTGGTGGCGCAGCCCGGCTTCTGGGTGGCCGACAAGGCGAGCCTGCCCGGCACGGTGGCCGAGGAGGGCGTGACGATGGTGGCGAGGAACCCCGAGCACGGCGACTTCCCCGTGCGCGTCGAGAAGGTGCGGCCCCCGAGCTACCTGGCGTACCGCTGGACCAGCGCCTTCCCCGGAGAGGAACTGCGCGAGGAGAACAGCACCCTGGTCGAGTTCACGCTGACCGCGGAGGGTGGCAAGACCCGCCTGCGTGTCGTCGAGAGCGGGTTCGCCGCGCTGGCCGGGTCGGAGGACCTGCGCAGCCGGAACCACAAGGACCACACCGAGGGCTGGCCGCTGGAGCTCGACGCGCTCCGCGAGCGCGCGGAGGAGCCCTCCCCGTGACCGAGGAGGTGCCCGGCGCCGCCGAGGTCGTCGACGTCGTCCTCGGCGCGCTGGCCGACCCGATGAGACGGCGGCTGCTCGACCTGCTGGCCGCGCGGGGGGAGGCGACCGCGACCACGCTCGCCGCGGAGCTCCCCGTCTCGCGGCAGGCCGTCGTCAAGCACCTCGCCGTGCTCGACGCCGCCGGACTGGTGTCCGGCGGCCGGGTCGGACGGGAGGTGCGGTACGCGGTCCGGCCCGCGGCCCTGGACACGACGGCCCGCTGGATGGCGACCCTCGCGGCCGACTGGGACCGGCGCCTGGCCCGCATCAAGCGTGTCGCCGAGGCGGCGGAGCGGGACGAGGGCGGCGCACACGACGTCTGAGCGGAATCGCCGACCGGGCTTCGGATCCGAGATCGGGGTGGGCGCACCTCCGCGCCGCGGGTGACGGGACAGCCCCCCAGGGACGCCGCGGGCCCGGCGGGACGGGCCCTGCGGCCCTCAGGCCCGCCCCCGTACCTCCGCCCACGCGTCCAGCTCCTCCGCCGTCCGCGGACCCGGCGCGTCCGGTGCCAGCAGGCCGTGGCCGCGCAGTACCCGGGTCACGGCCATGCCCCAGGGGCGGCGCAGCCGGGCCGCGGCGAGCAGCGCGTCGTCGCCGAGCAGTTCGGCGATCGGCCCGGTCCGCAGCCCCTCGGGCGACAGCACCGCGGCGTCGTCCGCCCAGCGCAGTGCCAGATCCACGTCGTGCGTGGCCATCACCACGGTCGTACCGGTGTCCCGCAGCCGGCCCAGTACCTCCAGCAGCCGCTCCTGCCCATGCGGATCGAGCCCGGCCGTCGGCTCGTCCAGGACCAGGACCCGCGGGCGCATCGCCACCGCCCCCGCGATCGCCGCCCGCTTGCGCTGCCCGTACGAGAGGAGGTGCGTCGGCCGGTCCTCCAGGGCCACGATGTCCAGCGCCTCCAGCGCCTCGCGGACCCGCAGTCGTACCTCCTCCTCCGGCAGGCCCAGGTTCATCGGCCCGAAGGACACGTCCTGGCCGACCGAGGCCGCGAAGAGCTGGTCGTCCGGGTCCTGCACCACGAGCTGCACCGTCGTCCGCAGCCGGGTCAGCCCCTTGCGGTCGTACGACACCTTCTCGCCGTCCAGCCGGAGCGTGCCGCCGCCGAGCCGGAGCCCGCCGCTGAGCAGCCGCATCAGGGTCGTCTTGCCGCTGCCGTTGCGGCCGAGCAGCGCCGTCGCCCGCCCCTCGGGCACGGCGAAGTCGATCCCGTCGAGGACGGCGGGACCGTCCTCGTAGGCGAATCCCGCCTTCACCAGCTCCACGACCGCGGACCGAGAACTCAACGCAGGGACCTTTCGAGTACGAGAGTGAGCGCGACGAGCCCGGCGAGCAGGCCGGCCGACGCGGTGAGGAACCGGCCCGAGACCGCGGCCTCGGGCACCAGGACCCGCAGCGTGCCGTCGTACCCGCGCCCCGCGAGCCCGGTCTGCAGCCGCTGGGCGCGGTCGAAGGCGCGGACGAACGCGGTCGCGCCGAGCCCGGCCAGCGAACGCCAGGTCGCCGCGCGGGTGGTGAGCCCGAGCCGGGCCGCCTGCGCCTGCCGGATCCTGGCCATGGCGTCCAGGAGCAGGAAGCCGATCCGGTACATCACGAGGGCGACGTCCACGACCGGGGCCGGCACACCCGCGCGGACGAGCCGGGGCAGTACGTCCGAGACCGGCGTGGTGAAGGCGAACAGCAGGACCCCCAGCGACGCGGCCGACGTCCGCAGCAGCAACTCGCCCGCGTGCACGGGTCCGTCCGGAGCGAGGGCGACGAGCCCGCGGGCCCCGCCGACCTCGAACAGCAGCGGGACCGCGCCCGTCACGCAGAAGCCCAGGGGGATCCGGAACGCCCGCCACAGCTGACGTCGCGGCACGCCGGCCGGTCCGAGCAGCACGGCCAGCGTGGCCGCGGCGACCAGCACGGCGCCGGGCCACGGCGGCAGGCACACCGCGCACAGGGTGAGACCGAAGCCGAGAACGGCCTTCTCGGCAGGATGACGGCGGCGCCAGCGACTGCTGTGCGCCGCCGCGTCGATCGGCAGCATCCGTGACTACTCGTCGCCGGGCGGCGCCGCCGCGGGCTTCACGGACATCGCCGTCGCCGACTTCGCCGGGGATTCCGCCGGAGCGCCGGAGGGCGCCGTCGTGCCGTCCGGTGTCGCCTGGGCCGCCGCGCGGGCCTCGCCCTGCCTGCGGCCCTTGCGCAGGCCGAAGTAGTACGCGAGGACACCGGCGCCGAGCGCGGCCTGGAGCGCGAACAGCGCCGACTCGATCTCGCCGGACGGCGGCTCGTAGAGCGGGCTGAACCACGGCTCGTAGTCCGGCTGGAGCTCGGTGATGGCGGTCTCCGCCTCGGCGTCGGCGCCGGTGAACGGCTCCTCCTTGTGGTCGCCCAGCCCCAGCAGCAGGGGCAGTACCGCCAGCGCGGCCACCACGAGCAGCAGCAGCGTGTTGATCTTCGCGTTCCTGCTCATCGGCCGACCGCCTCCGTGCTCTCGCTCTTCCGGCCCGCGGGGAGGAGCACGCCCAGCCGGGCCAGCTCCCCCTTGCTCGACTGCGCGAGCAGACGCATCACGAGCACCGTCAGCAGGCCCTCGCTGACCGCGAGCGGGATCTGCGTGACGGCGAAGATGCCGCCGAACTTCGCCAGCGCCCCGGCGAAGCCGCTGCCCGGGTCGGGGAACGCCAGCGCCAGCTGCACGCTGGTGACGCAGTAGGTGGAGAGGTCGGCGACGAAGGCGCCGAAGAAGACGCTCACCATCAGCGGGACGTCGAACCGCCGCAGCAGGCGGTACGTCCCGTACCCGGCCCACGGGCCGACGATCGCCATCGAGAAGGCGTTGGCGCCCAGGGTCGTCAGCCCGCCGTGCGCCAGGAGCAGTGCCTGGAACAGCAGGGTGATGGTGCCCAGTACCGCCATCACGGGCGGCCGGAAGAGGACGGCGCCCAGCCCCGTACCGGTCGGGTGCGAGCAACTGCCCGTCACCGAGGGGATCTTGAGGGCGGACAGGACGAACGTGAAGGCGCCGGAGGCGCCGATCAGCAGCGTCGACTCGGGATTGGCCTTCACCTCACGGGTCAGCGCACGGACACCGTGGACGACGAAGGGGGCGGCTGCGACGCCCCAGGCGGCCGCGTGCACAGGGGGCAGGTACCCCTCGGCTATATGCATGGTTGGGAGACCCTCTCCAGCACCTCGTGGATGGACAACGCACCTTGGCCGGTCTCCTGGCTGACGGTCATGACGCCCGGACTCCGCCTTCCCACACCGCCCGCGGCAGCCCGCGGTGGTGCAGTGGCTTCCCTGGGGACCTCCCAGGGCGTGGAGCCGGACCTCCCGATCACAGTGGCGAGGGCCGCACCGGTACTGCACCGGTTTCCCGTACACCAAGGCCCTGCGACATTAGTGCGTTGACCAGGTACATCACAACACGGTGGTGTGCCGGCACGGCCCGTGACGGGCGGTCGGGCCGCCCGCCGGGCCTCATGCCTTCCGGTAGGTGTACGCCTCCGAGGCCGCCGCCTCCACGGCGTCCAGGTCCCCGCCGGCGCTCGCCGTCACCAGGGCGGCGACGGCTCCCTCGACGAACGGCGCGTCGATCAGCCGGGCCCCCGCGGGCAGTTCGTCGCCCTCGGCGAGGAGGGCCTTGACGGTGAGGACGGCGCTGCCCAGATCGACGAGCAGGGCCACACCCGCGCCGCGGTCCGCGGCCTCGGCCGCCGCGGCGATCAGCTCCGCGCTGGTGCCGAGACCGCCGTCCGGAGTGCCGCCCGCGGGCAGGATCGGCGCGGACGGGCCGCCTCCGGCCAGACCCTGGGCGAGTGCGGCGACGGCCGCCGCCACCGGCCCGCTGTGGGAGACGAGGACGATGCCGACCTGCCCGGTCATGCCGCCGCCTCGTCGAGCGCGGCCATCAGCAGTGCGGACGAGGTGGCTCCGGGGTCCTGGTGCCCGACGGAACGCTCGCCGAGATAGCTGGCCCTGCCCTTGCGGGCCCGGAGGGGCACGGTCGCGAGGGCGCCCCGCTCGGCCGCCTCCCGCGCGGCACCGAAGGACTCGCCCAGTGCCTCGGCCGCCGGCAGGAGGGCGTCGAGCATGGTCTTGTCGCCGGCCTGCGCCCCGCCGAGCCGCGCCACGGCCGAGACCCCGGCGTCCAGCGCCTCGGCGAACCGGGCCCGGCTCACGGCCGGTTCGTCGCCCAGTTCCTTGCCGGTCCGGCGCAGCAGCGTCCCGTACAGAGGCCCGGACGCGCCCCCCACCGTGGAGATGAGCTGCCGTCCCGCGGCCAGGAGGACGGCCCCCGGCGTCGGGGGCGGCTCCTTCTCCAGTACGGCCGTGACGGCGGCGAAGCCCCGCTTCAGGTTGGCGCCGTGGTCGGCGTCGCCGATGGCGGAGTCCAGCTCGGTCAGCCGGTCCGCCTCCCGGTCGACGGCGGCCGCGGCGAGCGCCAGCCACCGGATGAAGAAGGCGGCGCCGAACGTCCCGGACGCGGCGTCGGGGGATGCGCCTGGTGCGCCCGGTGTTCCGGGGGAGTCGGGTGCGTCGGAGGATGCGCCGGGTGTGTCGGGGGCGGTCGGCTCGGGCACTGCGGTCACCTCACTGGGGTCGGCTGCGGTGGGGGAGTTCGGGAGCGCGGGAGTTCGGCGCGCCGGGTGCCGCCCGAGGCGTCACCGGCCCCAGCGAAGGGCCGCCGTCTGCACGGGCGCGTCCCACAGCCGCAGCAGTTCCTCGTCCACCTCGCAGAGCGTCACCGAGCAGCCGGCCATGTCGAGCGAGGTCACGTAGTTCCCCACCAGCGTGCGGGCGACCGGGATGCGGCGTTCGGCCAGCACGCGCTGGACCTCGGCGTTGAATCCGTACAGTTCGAGCAGGGGGGTGGCACCCATGCCGTTGACCAGGGCCAGGACCGGACCCGACGGTCGCAGGTCCTCCAGGACGGCGTCCACGGCGAAGTCGGCGATCTCCCGCGACGTCATCATCGCGCGCCGCTCGCGGCCGGGCTCACCGTGGATCCCGATACCCAACTCCAGCTCGCCATCGGGGAGTTCGAAAGTGGGGCTGCCCTTCGCCGGGGTACTGCAGGCGCTCAGCGCCACCCCGAAGGACCGCGACCGCTCGTTGACCCGGCGGGCGACGGCCTCGACCCGCTCCAGCGGCGCGCCCTCCTCGGCGGCCGCTCCGGCGATCTTCTCGACGAAGAGGGTCCCGCCCGTGCCGCGCCGCCCGGCGGTGTAGAGGCTGTCCGTCACGGCCACGTCGTCGTCGACCAGGACCTTGGCGACCTGGACGCCCTCGTCCTCGGCGAGCTCGGCGGCCATCTCGAAGTTGAGGACGTCGCCGGTGTAGTTCTTGACGACGAACAGCACCCCCGCCCCGCTGTCCACCGCGGCGGCGGCCCGCACCATCTGGTCGGGCACGGGGGAGGTGAAGACCTCGCCCGCGCAAGAGGCCGCCAGCATCCCCGGCCCGACGAACCCCGCGTGGAGGGGCTCGTGCCCGGATCCGCCGCCGGAGACCAGCCCCACCTTGCCCGCCATGGGGGCGTCGCGCCGCAGGACCACGCGGTTCTCGACGTCGACGGTCAGTTCGGGGTGGGCCGCGGCCATGCCGCGCAGCGCGTCGGCGACGACGCTCTCCGGCACGTTGATCAACATCCGCACGAGTACCTCCGGGGGAGTGGAGCGGGCGAGTCGTCCAGCGGGTCAGGGCAGGGCGTGACGCGGGGGCGGTACGGGAGGCGCGGCGCGGGAGGGCACCGGTCGCCGGGCCGGGGGACGGCCGTACGGCGTCGGCACGGCAGCGCGCGGGCGCCGACCGTCCTGAGCGGCAGTCAGCGCGGAGGGGGCGGGCCGTCCTTCGCGGGTGCGCGTCACGCACCGATTATCGACGGCGCAGGGCCTGTCCGCACGGGTACCGCGGGTTCGGGTGCGGACAGGCGACCGGGGGCGCGCGACGAACGGCTCCAGGATCCGTCGCGGGTGGTACGACCGGCGGCGCCCGGACGGCGGGTGCGGGGGGTTCGGTGGCGTTCGGTGGCGCAGAGCGTGTCAGCCACCCGGAGCCCGAGCGTGTCAGTGACCCAGAGCCCGCTTGAGCTCCGCCTTGTCCATCTTCGAGCGGCCCTCGATGCCGCGCTGCCGGGCCTCGTTGTAGAGCTGATCCTTCGTCGGGCCCTGCGCGCCCCGGTGGGACCGCTGCCCGCCGCGACGTGACGACGACATGTCCTCGAGGGAGGTCCGGCCGGCGGTCTTCGACTCGCCTGCCCGGGCGCGTTCCTTGTTCACGGTGCGCGCGGCGATCTCCTCGGCCCGCTCGGTGCTCTCGCCGCGGTCCTCGGCGCTCTCCTTGATGTGCTCGTACTGCCGCTCGCGTTCGGGGCTCGCACCACGAGGCATGGCGTCTCCTTGCTCGGGTTGCTCGGGTCGGATTCCGGCCGGTTCCGCGATACCCACCGGGGGCGGGCACATGCCGCGGTCCGCGTCACTTCCTGCCGGCGTCCTCGTACTCGTCCTCGTACTCGTCTTCCTCCTCTTCCTCCTCCGGCTCGTCCTCGTCGTACTCGTCCTCGTACGCCCCGTCGTCGCCGTCCTCCTCCTCGTCCTCCTCGTCCTGGTCCGCTTCGCCGTCCTCGTCGTACGCGCCTTCCTCGCCTTCGTCCTCGTCCCGGTAGCCCTCCTGACCTTCCTCGTCCTCGTCGCCCTCTTCGCCTTCCTCCGCTTCCTCCTCCTCCATCGCCTCCTCGTGCGTCTTGACGACCTCGCCGTCGCGTATCTCACCCCGCCAGCCCTCGGGTTCCTCGTTGCCCAGGGTCACGTGGCGGTCGAAGTGCTTCAGGTCGAGACGCAGACGGCGGCCGCCGGCGCGCCATATGTTTCCGGTCTTCTCGAAGAAACCGGAGGGGTAGTACTCCACGACGACCAGGATGCGCGTGAGGGACGGGCCGAGTTCGTGGAAGCTCACGCAGCCGCGGACGGTTCCCTTGGCGCCGTCCGAGCTCCAGACGATCCGGTCGTCCGGCACCTGTTCCTGGACCGTGGCCTTCCAGCCGCGCGTGGAGAAGGCGATCTTGACCTTCCAGTCGCTCGAGGTGTCGTCGCCCTTGGAGACGCTGCGGACGCCCTTGGCGAAGTCGCTGAAGTCCTCGAGCTGCGTCCAGTGGTCGTACGCGGTCCGCAGGGGCACGCCCACGTCGATGAACTCGATGATGTTGGTCGCCTTGGTGCTACCCTTCCGGCCCTTGCCCTTGCCCTTGCCGAACAGCCCGGACGCCGCGTCCGTGACCTTGTCCTTCAGCCCCGAGAGCTTGCTGCCGGCGATGGCCTTGAGGGGGGAGTCCCCCTGGAACATGCGCCCGCCGATGTCCGCCAGGCTCCCGCCGTTCTCCGCGACGTCGCCCAGTTTGTCCGTGACATCGCCGATCTTGCCGGAGGCCTTGTCGGCCAGCCCTTCGGCCTGGGCCGTGAGGAACTTGCCCAGTTCGTCCTTGAGCATGTCGAAGCCGGATCTGTCCTTCGTGTTGTTCTCTGTCTTGTTGTTCTCTGTCGTTGTCATGACCTACTCCGCGAGGACCGGGAAGACGTCTTCTTGGCCGCCGTCTTGCGCGTCGAGCCCGTCGACTTCTTGGGTGCGGTCTTCTTCGCAGGGCTTCTGGAGGCGGTCTTCTTGGGGGCGGACTTCTTGGCGGCGGTCTTCTTCGCCGGACTTCTGGACGTGGTCTTCTTCGCCGCGGTCTTCTTGGCCCCGGAACCGGACGCGGTCTTCTTGGCCGTCCCGGACGTGGTCTTCTTCGCCGGACTTCTGGACGTGGCCTTCTTCGCCGGAGTCTTCGCGGCGGTCTTCTTCGCCGGTGCCTTCTTCGCCCGACTCGTGCCCTTGTCGGCCGTTCCGCCGCTGCGGGACGACGACGTGGTGGAGCGCGAGCGGCTGCGTGTGCCGCTGCTCGCGGCGCGCGACGTGGACGGGGCGGCCCGCTTCCGGCGTGGCTTCCGCGCCGGCTCCGGTTCCTCGTCAGCCTCCGGCTCCTCCTCGGCCTCTGCCTCCGGTTCCTCGTCGGCTTCCGCTTCCGGTTCCTCCCCCTCTTCCTCCCCCTCTTCCTCTTCCTCGCCCTCTTCTTCTTCCTCCTCCTCCTCGGCGGAGGCCTCGGGCCCCTCGTCGTACTCCTCGTCCTCGTCCTGTTCCTCGCCCTCCTCCTCGGCCTCGTCCTCGTAGGGCTCCTCCTCGTACTCGTCCTCGTACCCTTCCTCCTCCTCGTCCTCCTCGCCCGCGCCGCTGTCGCCGCTGGTGAGGCTGAGCGTCCGATCACGGAGAGATCCGGCGAGGTCTTCGAGCTTGCGGTTGGCGGCGGCGCCGAGCGCCTGGCGTCCGGCATCGAGGGCTTCGCCGCGCAGCTGCTCACCGAGCTCCGCCACCTGGGGCAGCTCGCGCACCTTGGCGAGTCCCTGTGTGAGCAGTTGCCCGGGATCCAGGCCGAAGCGCCGGCCCGCGATGTAGGTGGCGAGCGTGAACGCCAGGCGGGCCTTCTTGGTCCGGCCGAGGACGTAACCTCCGGCGACCGCGGCTGCCAGCGCCATTTTCGTGGTGTCCTGCATCAGTTTCTCCGTCCCTCCACCGGGCTGCGCCCGCTCGGCGGCCAGGGGGGCGCGTGCGGATGCCCGCGCTGTCTGTCCGGTGCCCGGTCGCCTCGTCATTCCAGGAGCGTTGCTCGGGATATACATGCCACCTGCTCAGTTGGGCAGGTGTTATGCGTGGATACTCACGAAATCTCCCGAGATGGGGTCCATGTGCCTTTTGGAGGGAGCTATGGCCGCAGCGGAACCGGCTCGCGCCCGGCGCTCGACGTCGCGCGGCGCCGACGAGGAGAAGCCGAAGGAGCGACGCCGTCCCCCGCGCCGGCGGACGGGCGTGCCGAACGCGGCCTCGGCCATGAAATCGGCCTCCGAGCAGCTTTCGCAGCTGCTCGGGCGGCCGCCCGAGAGCGTGTCCTCGCTCCGTCCGACGGACGACGGATGGGAGGCGCAGGTCGAGGTCGTCGAGTTGGAGCGCATCCCGGACACCACCAGCGTGCTGGCGAGTTACCGGGTGAGCCTGGACGAGAACGGCGAACTCGTCTCGTACGAGCGGACGCGGCGCTACACGCGAGGAATGATCGATCGGCAGACCTGACAAGGTCCTGCCGGAAGGAGGAGGCGTCATGACGGTGGTGCCGCAGAGCGGCGGCAGTGTCAGCAGAGGCGGAGGATCCTCGAGCAGCCTGTACGACGTTCTGGAACTCATTCTCGACCGAGGTCTGGTCATCGACGTCTTCGTGCGGGTGTCGCTCGTGGGCATCGAGATCATCAAGATCGACGCACGCATCGTCGTGGCGAGTGTGGACACCTATCTGCGCTTCGCCGAGGCGTGCAACCGGCTGGATCTGGAATCGGGCCGCAAGGCCCCCGCCCAGTTGCCCGAGGTCATGGGCAAGATGGCGGAGGGCGGTGCGCACGGCAAGTCGAAGGGCGCGCTGAGCGGCGCCGTCGAAGCCGTCACCGAGTCCCTCGGCGGCGGGTCGAAGCAGAGCGACGAGGACGACTCCGAGGAGGAGCCGGAAGAGCAGGAAGAGCCCGCACCGCGCCGTCGGCGCCCGGCCAAGCGCACGGCACGTCGCCGAGAGGAGTAGGCCATGGCTCTGTACGTGTACTCGATCGTCGGCTCGGACCACCCCCGCGATCTCGACGGGCTGTCCGGGGTCGGTTCCTCCGCCGAGTCCCTGCGCGGCGTGGCCGCCGGTGAACTCCACGCGATCGTCAGCGAGATCTCGGAGGAGATCCGCCCCAAGCAGCGCGACCTGGCCCGTCACCACGAGGTCCAGGAGCGCCTGATGGACGAAGGGACGGTCCTGCCGCTCCAGTTCGGCTACGTGGCACCCGACGAATCCGCCGTCCGGCAGGTGCTCGAGGAGAACTCCGACCTCTACCTGGCGGCGCTCGACCGGCTGGCCGGCTGCTCGGAATACCACCTGAAGGCGTCGCAGGAGGAGGACGTGCTGCTGCGCCGGATCCTCCAGGAGGTGCCCGAGGCACGGGATCTCGACCAGCGGATGCGGGCGGGATCGCCCGATCCGGGTCTGCCCCTGGCGCTGGGGGAACTGGTGGCCCGGGAAGTGGACGCACGACAGGAAGCGCTGGCCGACTCCGTCGTCCGGGAGCTGGCGGGCTTCGCCCGCGAGCAGAACGTCCACCCACCGGCGGGCGAGGACTTCCTCAACCTCTCGCTCCTCGTCCCGCGGGAAGAGGAGGAGAATTTCCTCAAGCGGCAGGACGCGCTCTCGCAGCAGCACCTCGACGGCGGTGTCAGGTTCCGCGTCAGCGGGCCCCTGCCTCCCTACAGCTTCGTCCGGTAGACGCCGGTCTCCGGCGCGGCCGCCCGTTAAGGAGGGCGAACCGACATGGGCCTCTTCAGCACACTGGCCACGCTCCCGCTGGCCCCGGTGCGCATGGTCGCCTGGGCCGCCGAGCGGGTGGCGGAGCAGGCCGAGGACGAGTACTACGACCCGGCTCCGATCTGGCAGGAGCTCGCCGCGCTGGCCGAGGAGCGGGACCGCGGCGAGATCGACGAGGAGAGCTTCGACCGCCGCGAGGACGAGCTGCTGGACCGCCTGGCGGAGATCGAGGCGTTCCGCCGCGGCACCTGACCGAGAAGCGAGGCGAACACCGTGACTGACCCGCTCGCCCACCGATTCGAGGGCTATCCCTCACGGGCGGCCCCACCTCCCCAGTACGGTTCGTCGGCGAACCTCGCCGACATCCTGGAACGGGTCCTCGACAAGGGCATCGTCATCGCCGGCGACATCCGGATCGACCTGCTGGACATCGAGCTGCTGACGATCAAGCTCCGCCTGCTGGTGGCCTCGGTCGACAAGGCCAAGGAGATGGGCATCGACTGGTGGGAGCACGACCCGTCGCTCTCGTCCCGCCACAGCGGCGACCGTCTCGTGGAGGAGAACCGGCGCCTGCGCTCCGAGCTCGACTCCCTGCGGCGCGAGGTGCGCGGGCTGAGCGGGGCACGGCCGACCAGGCGCCGCCGCCTCCCGGACGAGGAGACCGCCGAGGAGGACGAGGAAGGGCCGCCGTCGTGACAGGCGACCGAGCCGGTGCGCCGACGCTGACGTACGTGTACGCGGTCGTCCCCGCGGACGACGAGGCGGCCGTGGTGGTCGAGCCGCTCCGAGGAGTCGCCGAGGCCCCGGTCCTGCTGGTGACGGAGGACGCGGCGGCGGGGCCGGCGCTCGCGTTCGCGGCCAGCCGGGTGCCCGCCGAGGACTTCGGGGAAAGCGCTCTCAAGCAGCATTTCGAGGACGTGGGATGGCTGGAGGACACCGCCCGCGCGCATCACGGCGTCGTCGAGGCGCTCGCCGCCCGCACGGCGGTCCTGCCGCTCCGGATGGCCACGGTGTACCAGGACGCCGAGCGCGCCCGGCAGGCGCTGTCCCGGCGCAGGGAGTACTTCGCCGAGCGGCTGGCGCTGCTGCGGGGCCACACGGAGTACGGGGTCAAGATCTATCTGTCGCCGTCGCCCTCCTCGCCCGAGGGGGAGCCGGAGGACGGGCCGCGGGGATCGGGCCCCGGTGCGCCGCCGGACACCGCCGCACCCGGACGCTCCTACCTGCGGCAGCGCCGTGCCCAGCACGCCGCCCGGGAGGCACGGGACGTCCAGGCGGGCGAGGCCGCCGCGCACGTCGAGGCCGCCGGCGCGCGCCACGCCACGGGCGTGGTCCGGCATCCGGTCCAGCGCAGCGCGCTCAGCGGCCCGCTGGAGAACATCCTCAACAACGCCTACCTGGTGCCGGACCGGGAGACCGAGCGGTTCCGCGCCGCCGTCCTGGAGGCCGCCGCGCCGTACACCGCCCTCCGGATCGAGCTGACGGGGCCCTGGGCGCCGTACTCGTTCGCCATGCCTCCGGAACCCGAGCAGGGCAGGGAGCAGACAGATGACCGTCCCACCCCGTGACGAACCGCCGGCCGTCCCGCTCCACGGCGAGCCCCCGGCCGTCCCGCTCCACGGCGAGCCGCTGGCCGGACGCCAGGTCGCGCTCGTCGATCTCCTGGACCGGCTGCTGGCCGGCGGCGTCGTCATCGCGGGCGACATCGTCCTGTCCATCGCCGACATCGACCTGGTGCGCATCTCGCTGCGCGCCCTGATCGTGTCGGTCGACTCCGACACGCCGGCGATGCCGCTGTACGGCGGACGGCCGTCATGAGCGCCTTCGGCGGAGCCGACGCGCGCGACGGAGCCGGCCCCCCGGACGGCCCCACCGGCGACCTCACGGGCCTCGGTGAGTCGATGTCGCGCGCGTACCGCCTCCTCCGGTCACCGCCCACGCCCGAGGACCACGGCCGGTACCCGGCGCACCGGGTGCGCACGGGTTCGGACACGGTGGAGGAGGACCTCCTGAAGCTCGTGCTCACCCTCGTCGAGCTCCTGCGGCAGCTCATCGAGCGCCAGGCCCTGCGCAGGGTGGACGCCGGTGACCTCACCGATGACCAGGAGGAAGAGCTCGGAGCCACGCTCCTCGCCCTGCACGACCGGCTGGAGGACCTCTGCCGGCAGCACGGCTACGAGCTGGAGGACCTGAACCTGGACCTCGGACCGCTGGGACGGCTCCTGCCCTGACGGGTCCGGCGGCCCGGACGGGTCCGGCGGCTTCCGCCACGGGGCCGGGGCTCTGCGACGCTCCGGGCCGCGCTTCCCGGACGAGCCGCGCTTCCCGGACGACCGGCCCGGGCAGGCGGGGTCAGCGGCGGGAGTCGCCCAGGTTCGGGTCGTCGTCCGGGGTCGTCCACGAATCGCCGCCCGGCTGCGGCTTCGCCAGGGTCGGGTCACCGACCGGACGCCGCCGGCGTGCGACCCGGCGGCTGCCCCACCAGAAGCTCGCGAGGAGCACGCCCACCACGACGATTCCGATCGCGACGGCGAGGAAGAGGGCGTTGGAGCCGGCGGCCGCCGACTCGGAAGCGAGTCCGACGGCAGGGTGATCGGCGATCATGATCGTCTCCTTCGGATGGCCCGGCCCGCGGCCGGGAGGGGATACGGCGGTCCCGCGAGGGGACCGTGGCCGACGAGCGTGAGCGTGCCGGCGTGGCCGGTGACGACGCTCGTCCGCCTGGCGAGCGCGTACCCCGTAGTGATCGGCGCACACAGCGGCACCCGCACCCGCCGTGCGCCGTGCGAGCCGATCCCCGAAAGTCCTCCGGACGGGGCCGGCCCCTTGCCGGGCAGCGGAATCGTGGCCGCTACCGGGTCCTCCGTACGGAGAACTCGTTGCCGTCGGGGTCACGCATCCACGCCCCGCCGCCACCCTCGGAGGAGCCCGCACCCCGGCCCTCGCCGGCGTCCGTGCGCGTCGCGCCGAGCGAGACCAGGCGGTCGACCTCCGCCTGCCAGTCGGCGTCGGCGGGGACCGCAAGTTCGAAGAACGGCCTGCTCGTGCCTGTGTGCGGCGCCACCGGAGGACCACCCCACGTGATCTTGGTGCCGCCTTTCGGCGACTGGATCGCGGTCTCCTCGTCCTGGTCCCAGACCAGCGGCCACCGCAGCGCCCCGCTCCAGAAACAGCCGACCTCCCGCGTACCGTCGCAGGCCAGCGCTCCGATGAGGCCGGTGTCGGCGAGGAACGCGTTGCCCGCCTCGATCACGCAGAACTCGTTGCCCTCCGGATCGGCGAGCACCACATGTCCTTCTTCGGGGAGTTGACCCACGTCGAGGTGCTTCCCGCCGAGTTCCAGCGCCCTCGCCACCGTCCGCCGCTGCTCCTCGGGCGAGGCACTGGTCAGGTCGAAGTGCCCGCGGTTCCGTCCGGTCCTCGGCTCCAGGCCCGGCAGGAAGCGGATGCGGAACGCGCCCGGGTCAGGGGGCAGCAGCGCGACGTCGCCGTCCGGACCGTCGGCCGCCTCCCGGCCGAGGACCCCGGACCAGAACCGCCCCAGGTCCGCGGGCCGGGCCGCGCGGAAGCAGATCGCGAACAGCTGACTGGTCATACCCGTACGTCTCCGATCCGCCGACCACCGGTACGGCGCCTCGCCCGACCCTCGTCCTGGTCCCGTGCGCGGGCGCAGCCTAGGGCCTGCCGTGCGGCACCCGCATCCGGGTTTTCCGCCGCGGGGAGCTCCGTCGGACGCGGGGCGGTGTGGCGGCCGGGTGGTCTCCGGCGTGCTGGAACGTGCCGCGCCGCCCGCCGTCGCCTCCAAGGCCGAGGATGGGCCCGATCACCCCACTCACAAGCCGGGAGCCCCCGATGCTCGAACGCAAGACGCGTAAGAACCGTGCCGAGGTCACCTTCGTCCTGCCGGCCGACACCCCGCCCGGACCGGTCAGCGTCGTCGGCGACTTCAACGGCTGGCGGCCCGGTGTCCACACCCTCCAGCCGCGCAAGGACGGCCGGCGCGCCGTGACCGTGGGCCTGCCCCTGAAGAGTGCCCACGCCTTCCGCTACCTCGCCGCCGGGGACTACTGGTTCGACGACGAGGCGGCGGACGCCCACGACGGAGTCAACGGCCGCGTCCACACCTGAGACGCCCGTACGCGCGCCCCGAGGCCGCGCGTACCGCACCCGCCCGCCGAGCGCCACCGGCGGGCGGGTGCGGTACGCAGCGCCGTGCGGGAGACGTCAGCCGGTCTCCGCACCGCGCGGGGGACGGGGCCCGGCTTTCGCGGGCTCAGCGCGCCGGGCTGCGCACCTCGCCGCCGGCCGACCTGGTGGACCGGGCCGGCCGGTCCGCCGGGGCGGTGGCGACGCGGGGCAGGGCGTACGGATGCCGGCGGGACAGCCAGGCGACCAGCTGCTCCCGCACGGTGCACCGGGTCGTCCACAGGTCGTCGGGGTCCTTCGCCGTGACGATGGCGCGGACCGTGATGCCCGTGGGCGTGGTGTCGGTGACGGACAGGTCCCAGCCCCGCCCGTCCCAGGTCGGGCAGGTGTCGAGTATCTCGCGCAGCTCCGCCCGCATCAGCTGCACGGGCGTGGCGTGGTCGCAGTGCACCATGACGGTGCCGGTCATCTCGATCCCGCCGCGCGACCAGTTCTCGAACGGACGGGCCGTGAAGTACGACACGGGCATGGTGACGCGTCGCTCGTCCCAGGTGCGGACCGTGAGGAAGGTCAGCGTGATCTCCTCGACGGTTCCCCATTCGCCGTCGACCACCACGGTGTCCCCGATGCGGACCATGTCGCCGAACGCGATCTGGAAGCCGGCGAACAGGTTGCCCAGCGTCGACTGGGCGGCCACGCCCGCCACGACGCCGATGATGCCGGCCGAGGCCAGCAGCGAGGTGCCCAGGGTGCGGAAGCTCGGGAAGGTCACGAGCATCACGGCGGCCGCCAGGATGCCCACCGCGACGGTCACGACCCGCATGATCAACGTGACCTGGGTACGGACCCGGCGCACCTTGGCCGCCTCGCGGCTGCCGGACGCGTAGCGCGCGTAGCTGGACTCGACCACGGCGGCCACGATGCGGATCGAGAGCCAAGCGCCCGCGGCGATCAGCACGAGCAGCAGCATGTGTCCGATCAGTGCCTCACGCTCACGGAGCGGGGGCCAGTCGATCGCCCGGTGGGAGCCGCGGAGCAGTCCCGCGAGCAACACGATCTGGAACGCGGCACGACAGCGGCGGAGCAGCCCCCACAACGGGGTCTCCGGATGGCGGAGGTCCGCTCGGCGCAGCAGGAAGTCGGCGAGCAGGCCGCTGGCGACCGTGAGCAGCACGGAGCCGCCCACGACGATCGTCAGACGAAGAACGCTGTCCATATCTCCTCAGCAAGGGTGTCGGTCTGCGGTCACCTGTCTCGCCTGCCCCGCTTCCGCACCGGGAACCGGACGGTGCTCACGGCCGGGCGGTGGCCCGCCGGGGGCGGGGCGGATACCGCGCCGTTCTTCGGGTACTCGCGCGGGCGAGTGTGGAGGACGCAGGAGGAGGCAGGTCATGCGTGGGCGCAACGGCGGGAGGCCCGTGTCGCGGACGGCGGGCGCGGCGGGCCGGCTCACCGACGAGGAGTTCCGGGCACTCCTGAGCGAGGCCAGAGCGGAAGCACGACGCCGGTCGCTCGGCTCGCCGCCCGGGGGAGAGACGGACTACTCGTTGCGCACGCAGCACGCGGAGTTCGGGGCGGCGGCCCACTGAACCCAGCGAACCCACTGACCCGCCGGACTCACGGAGGCGGTCCCGACCCGAACTCACGGAGACGGCCCCGGGCTTCCGCCCCGGAGGCCGCCGCCTGACCCGTCTGACCCGCCGGGTTCAGTGGCGTGACGGCATGTGACCTGCCGGCACCTGCTCCCCGGTGGCGACCGGACCGGGCGGTGTGCCGTCGCCGAACGGGCGCCCACCGAGCGCGTGGCGCCCGTGCGGGGAGAGCCAGCCGGAGAGGTCGGGGCCGACCGGGACGACCCCGGTGGGGTTGATGTCGTCGTGCACCGTGTAGTAGTGGCGCTTGATGTGGGCGAAGTCGGTCGTGTCGCCGAAGCCCGGCGTCTGGAAGAGGTCCCGGGCGTACGCCCAGAGCACCGGCATCTCGCTGAGTTTCTGCCGGTTGCACTTGAAGTGCCCGTGGTAGACGGCGTCGAAGCGGACGAGCGTCGTGAACAGGCGCACGTCCGCCTCGGTGATCGTGTCGCCCACCAGGTACCGGCTGCCCCGGAGACGTTCGGAGAGCCGGTCGAGCCGGTCGAAGAGGCGCTCGTACGCCTGCGCGTACGCCCGTTGCGATCCGGCGAACCCGGCCCGGTAGACACCGTTGTTGACGTCCGCGTAGACCGGCCCGTTCACGGCGTCGATCTCCTCGCGCAGTGCGGGCGGGTAGAGCTCCGGGGCCCCGGAGCGGTGGTGCGCCGTCCACTCCAGCGACAGGTCGAGCGTGATCTGCGCGAAGTCGTTCGTCACCACTTCGCCCGTCGGCACGTCGACGATCGCCGGCACGGTGATCCCCCGGTCGTACTCCGGATCGCGGGCGAGGTACGCCTCCCGGAGCCGCTCGATACCGAGGACCGGGTCACGGCCACCGGGGTCGAGGTCGAACGTCCAGCTCCGCTCGTCGTGGACGGGGCCCGCGATCGCCATCGGCAGGGCCGCCTCAAGACCGAGCAGCCGCCGCACGATCACCGCGCGGCTCGCCCAGGGGCAGGCCCGGCTGACCACGAGCCGGTAGCGGCCGGGTTCCACGGGGAAACCGTCGCGGCCGTCCGCGGTGACGCGGGTGGTGAGGTACCGGCTGTCGCGCGCGTACTCCTTGCCGTGCTGCACGTAGCTCATCCCCGCGCAGTACCCGCCCACGCCGGCGGCAAAAGTCGCGCAGCGGCCGAAGGGGCGGTGCGGCCGATCGGCCGTGCGGGCCGAGGGCCCCCGGGTGGGTCTGCACCGACCACGGGGACCACACCCGGTGACCACGCCGCCCTCGCCCCCGGTCCCCGCCGGCCGGCGCCCACAGAGATCGCGAGCCGGATGGCGGCGGGCGATACTGGGCTCGGCCCGGGCACCCGCCGTCGAACGGGTGGTCGAGAGCCGGGGTGCCCTCGGGCGGATCCGGCGCCCTCGCGCAGTTTCCCGGCCGCCGCCGGGACCAGTACCGGCCCCGGAGGAGCGACGCATCACGGCACCGTGAACGCCCGGGCGCGCGCCCGGTCCCGAGAAACCGGCGCCCCTCGGCGCGCGAACGAGGACGGTCACATGGCAGAGACGGCGGCACAGGCTCCCGCGGCTCCCGAGCCGGACACGGCTCCCACGGCGTCCGCGCACCCGGGCGGATCCCGTTCCCCCGGCGTGCGGCGGATCACCCTCGACGCCGCCGGGCTGCCCCTCTCCGCCCTCCTGAGCGAGCCCGCGGACGGCCGCCCGCCCCGCGCGACGGTCGTGGCCCTGCACGGGGGAGGCATGAGCGCCGGGTACTTCGACGGCCAGGCCCACCCCGACGTCTCCCTCATGACGCTCGGCGCCCGCCTGGGTGTCGCCGTCCTCGCGCTCGACCGGCCCGGCTACGGCGCCTCCGCCCGGTATCTGCCCGAGGGGCAGGCGCTGCCCGAACAGGCGACGGCCGTCCGGGCCGCGCTCGCCGAGGTCACGGCCCGTCACGACACCGGCCCGCTCTTCCTGCTCGCTCACTCCTTCGGCGGCAAGCTCGCCCTCGCGCTCGCGGCGGACGCGCCGCCCGGGCTGTTCCTGGGCGTCGACGTCTCCGGGTGCGGGCACCGGCCGGCGGTCGACGCCGCCCGCCTCCTGCGCCGGGCGGACGGCGCCGCCCTGCGCCGCCTGAACTGGGGTCCGCTGCACCTGTACCCGTCGGGCACCTTCCACGTCGGACAGCGGATCGTGACCCCGATGCCGCCGCGCGAGCGGGACACGGTGGGCGCCTGGGGCGCCCTGGCGCCACGACTGCTGCCCCGCGTGCGCGTCCCCGTACGGCTCACCTTCGCCGAGCACGAGGCCTGGTGGCGGCACACCGACGCCGATCTCGGCGCCCTCACCGGACTGCTGTCCGGCGCGCCCCGTGTCGTCGTCGACCGGCTTCCCGGCGCCGGCCACAACATCAGCCTCGGGACCGCCGCCCGCGCCTACCACCTGCGGGCGCTCGCGTTCCTCGACGAATGCCTCCGTGCACAGGGCGGGCGAGCACCCGGCCACCGCGACGCCGCCGCTTCCGAGGCCGGCCCTCGCTCCCCGGCGGAGCACACCGCCCCCCACGCCACCGTCGCCGTTCGCCCCCACGCCGGCCCTCCCGCCGTCGCACCGTGATCCCGGCTGCAGCCGCCCACCCGTTCCGTGCCCTGGGCGTCCGCAACTTCCGGCTCTTCGCCCTGGGGCAGGTCGTCTCCGTGGCCGGCACCTGGATGTCGGTCGTGGCCCAGGACTGGCTCGTCCTGGAGCTGACGGGGAACTCCGCGACCGCCCTCGGCACCGTCACCGCCCTGCAGTTCACCCCGGTGCTGCTGTGCACCCTGTACGGCGGAAAGCTGGCCGACCGCCACGACAAGCGCACGCTGCTGACGGCGGCCAACCTCGCCTCGGGCCTCCTCGCCCTGCTGCTCGCCGTCCTCGTCCTGAGCGGCGGCGTCAGCCTGGCGCACATCAACCTCTTCGCGCTCGGCCTCGGGCTGGTCAACTCGGTCGAGGTGCCCACCCGGATGGCCTTCGTCAGTGAGCTGGTGGGACCGGAACTACTGCCCAACGCCTCGGCGTTGAGTGCCGCGTACTTCAGTGTCGCGCGCGTGGCGGGCCCCGCCGTCGCCGGCCTGCTCATCACCGTCGCCGGCACGGGCTGGGTCCTCCTGCTCAACGGGCTCAGCTACGCGGCGACGGTGCTCGCCCTGCGGCGCATGCGCCCGGACGAACTGCACCGCGGCGCCGAGCCGGCCGGGCGGGCTCGGGTCGCCGACGGGCTGCGGTACGTGCGGAGCCGCCCCGACCTGGTGGTGCCGCTCGCCCTGGTCGCCGGCGTGGGCCTGTTCGGGCTGAACTTCCAGCTCACCCTGCCGCTGCTGGCCAAGACCGTGTTCCACGCCGACGCCGCCTCGTTCGGTCTGCTGACCACGGCCTTCGCCGCCGGGTCGCTCGCCGCCGCCTTCCTCACCACCGCCCGCCGGACGCGGCCCTCGGCACGACTGGTCACCGGCGCGGCCCTCGTCTTCGCCTGCCTGGAGACGGCGACCGGGTGGGCCCCCGGGTACGCCGCCGCCGTCGTCCTGCTCTTCCTCACCGGCGGGGCCTCCATCTACTTCGCCCAGGCCGCCAACCACCGTGTCCAACTCGGCAGCGACTCGCGCTTCCGCGGCCGCGTCCTCGCCCTCTACACCCTCATCCTCCAGGGCTCCACCCCGCTGGGCGCGCTGCTCGTCGCGCGGATCGGCGCGGAGTGGGGAGCCCGCGCCTGCTTCGTGGCCGGCGGCCTCGCCTCCCTCCTGGTCGGTCTGGCCGCGCTCTGCCTGCGGGCGGGACGCTCGGGTCCCGAGCCGCCGGAGCACGACGCCGGGGAGGACCCGCCCGTACCCGGGACGCGACGGGCGGCCGGCGGCCGGCGGACCTGAGCAGGCCGCCGTCCAGCTGCCGCCCCCGGCCGGACGCGGCGGGTGACGGACGCGCATGCCGCCGCCTCCGCCCGGCGCGGAGGAACCGGCGGCGCGGAGGAACCGGCTCGGCGACTCCGGAGTCGAAGCCTCGGACGTCGTCGGGAACCGGTCGAACGGCGGCCCCTGGACAGGTAGTTGAACACAAGTCAGAAATCCGTTCGTGGCGGGGGTCTTGCGCGGACCCCGGCCCGCTCTCTAACCTCCGGCGCAATGGTTAGGAATATTTCCTAACCATTAGCCATGGCTCAGAGCCCGGTCCCTGGAAGTCCGTCACGAAAGGAACCACCACTGTCATGAGCCGAAGAGGCACCACTCTTCTCGTGCTGTCGGGACTGCTGGCCCTGCCGCTCGTCGGCCTGCCCCAGGCAGCCGCGGCCGACTCCCTCGTCTCCGTCGGGAAGCCGGCGACGGCGTCGTCCGTCGAGGGAAGCGGTTTCGCGGCGGGTCTCGCGGTCGACGCCGACACCGCCACCCGGTGGGCCAGCGCCGAAGGGGCCGACCCGCAGTGGGTGCGGATCGACCTCGGATCCCCCCACACCCTCTCGCGCGTGAAACTCCACTGGGAGGCCGCGTACGGCAAGGCTTACCGCATCCAGTCCTCGTCGGACGGCGTCACCTGGACCGACCTCTACTCCACCGGCTCGGGCGACGGGGCGGTCGACGACCTCGCCGTCTCCGGCACCGGGCGCTACGTCCGCATGTACGGGACAGGCCGCGGCACCCCGTACGGGTACTCCCTCTGGGAGTTCGAGGTCTACGGCGCGCCCGCCTCGGGCGGCGGCGACACCGCCGCGCCGAGCGCGCCGGGGAACCTGCGCACCACGGCGACGACGTCGACCAGTGCCTCGCTGGCCTGGAACGCCGCCACCGACAACGTGGGCGTGACCGGTTACGACGTCTACCGCGGCGCCGCCCTCGTCGGCTCCACCACCGGGACGACGTACACCGACACCGGACTCACCGCCTCGACCGCGTACAGCTACACCGTCAAGGCGCGCGACGCGGCCGGGAACGCCTCGGCCGCGAGCGCCGCGCTCAACGTCACCACACCCGGCGGCGGTTCGGGACCGGCGGTGCCCTTCGGCAGTCACCTCAGGCCCTACGCCGCCGGCACGCTCAAGCCGTCCGGCACGCAGGCGGCCCTCGACCAGAAGGTCGTCGCCTACTACAACAACTGGAAGTCCGCCTTCGTCCGGCAGAACTGCGGCAACGGCTGGTACCAGATCATCTCGCCCGACGCCGACCACCCGTACGTCGCCGAGGCGCAGGGCTACGGCATGGTCATCGCGGCGACGATGGCAGGCGCCGACCCGGACGCCAAGAAGATCTTCGACGGACTGGTCAAGTGGAAGATCGACCACCCGTCCTCGGTCAACCCGAACCTGCTGGCGGCCGAACAGGACGTCAACTGCCGCAGCGTCAACGGCGGGGACGGCGCCACCGACGGCGACATGGACGTGGCGTACGGGCTGCTGCTCGCCGACAAGCAGTGGGGCAGCGCGGGCACGTACAACTACAAGGACCTCGCGATCAAGCACATCAACGCGATCAAGAAGGACGAGGTCAACCCCACGACGCAGTTGCTGAAGCTCGGAGACTGGAGCAGCTCCGGCGACCAGTACTACTACATCACCCGGACCTCCGACTGGATGGTGGACCACTTCCGCGCCTTCCGCTCGGCCACGGGCGACAGCGCCTGGGACGGCATCCGCACCGCCCACCAGACCCAGATCGCCAACCTCCAGTCCACGTACGCGCCGAGCACCGGACTGCTGCCCGACTTCGTGGTCACCACGAACACCACGCCCAAGCCCGCGCCCGGGCAGGTCCTGGAGGACCCGAACGACGGCTCCTACTGGTGGAACGCCTGCCGCACCCCCTGGCGCATCGGCGACGACGCCGTGACCGGCGGGGACGGCAAGTCGCTCGCGGCGGCCCGCAAGCTCAACAGCTGGATCAAGACGAAGACGGGCGGTGACCCGAACAAGATCGCCATCGGCTACAAGCTCAACGGCACGCAGATCTCGGCGGGCAGCGAGGCCGCCTACTTCGCCCCCTTCGCCGTGGCGGCGATGACGGACCCGGGAAGCCAGGCGTGGCTGGACGCCCTGTGGAACAAGATGCTGGGCACCCCGATCGACACGAGCAGCTACTTCTCGGCGAGCATCCAGCTCCAGGTCATGATCACGGCATCCGGCAACCACTGGGTCCCGTGACCCCCTGAACCGCCGCCGGCCCGGCGGCACCACAGGCACCGCGCCGCTCCGGCGTCCGGGGAGCGGCGCGGTGCCCGTGCCGGGCCCCGCGGCGGAACCAGAGGTCCGGACGGACTCCGAACGGCTGATCCGTGCCCGTTTCGGACGCCCAATGCGCCCCGCCGTCCCCTCGGTGTGATGGGCTCGCGGCTCCGTCCTGCGCGCGAGAAGAGGGGCCCGCGGTGGTCGACTATCCCGGTGCGCGGCGGTCGCACGGCCTGTTCCACCCGCCGCGCCGCGCGATGCGCAGAGAGCTCTCGCAGGTGCTGTGCGGCTTGGCCGGCATCGGCCTGGGGCTCCTCGTGGCCCAGGTGGAGGCCGGGCCGCAGGTGGCGGCGGCCGGCGTGGGGGGCATGCTGTTCACCTTCGGCTTCGGCGTCATCAGTCTGGTCAGCATCATCTACTCGGTGCTCTTCCTCGTCGTGCAGTTCTCGGCCAGCACCTTCACCCCGCGCCTCGGTCTCTTCCGGGACGATCCGATCGTCTGGCGGACGTTCGCCTTCGCGGTCGGGGTCTTCGTCTTCTGCGTGACCACGGGGCTCGCCGCGATCGGCCAGGAGGACGTCTCGGTCGTCCTCCCCGCCGCCGCGGTGATCCTCTCCCTGCTGGCGCTCTGGTTCATGCGCACGCTCCAGGCGCGGGCCTTCACCTCGATCCAGCTCGCGCCGTCGCTCGCGGCGATCGCGGAGCACGCCCACCACGTGATGGACGTGCTGTACACGAAGCCGTACGCGACCGGAAGGGCCGAAGCGACCGGAACCGCCGTGGAGACCGGCGAGAGGCCGGGCGAGGCCGTGACGCTGTGGTGGACCGGACAGGGCGCGGTGCTCCAGCAGATCGACGTGCCCCGGCTGGTCGAGGCCGCGCGCCGGGCGGACGCCGTCGTCGTCCTGTACGCCGGGATCGGCGACACCCTGGGCCGCGGGCGTCCCGTGGGCGAGATCCGGGGCCGGGACCTCCCCGAGGCGGTGGTGCGCCGCGGGCTGCTCACCGGCGTGGAGCGCACCCTCGGCCAGGACGCGGAGCTGCCGTTCCGGCTGCTCGCCGACATCGCGCTCCGGGCCCTCTCGGCGGCCGTCAACGACCCCGCCACGGCCGTGCAGACCCTCGACCACGTGGAGGAGCTGCTGATCCGGCTCGCCGACCGCGACCTGGCGATCGGGCACGTCACGGATCCGCAGGGCGGCGTCCGCCTGATCGTGCCCGTCCCGGACTGGGAGCGCTACGTGCGCACCGCCGTGGACGACGTGATCGTCGCGGCGTCCACGGGCGCCCCGATGACCCTGCTGAGGATGCGCGGGCTGCTGACCCGGTTGCTCGACGCGTGCCCCGACACCCGCCGCCCCGTGGTCGCCGACCGGCTGGCATGGGTCGAGGAGCTGGGCGCGGAACGCCATCCGCGGCTGTGGACGCCCGGACCCCGGAGTCGACCCTCCTGAGCGGTACGGGCGGGGTCCGCGACAGGTTCCGCCGGACGGGGGAAGCCGTCAGACGGTCGGACGCGCCGCCGCCTCCCGCTCGGAGGGCCGGACCTCGTCCGCGTCGTCGAGGAACTCGACGACCGCGAGGAGCCCGAGCGCGCCGAGGGCCAGCCAGAAGGTGACCATCCCCGTCGGGTGGTCCCAGAGGACGAACACGACGGCGGCGAGCACCACGACGCCCCAGTTCAGCCAGTTCTTGTGGCGGTGGACCCAGCCGCCCACGGGGCCGGTCGACAGGCCGGCCGCACCGCGTACCGCCCCGATGCCCGACCGCCACATCTCCCGCGCCCGGACGGCCCGCCGCCCCGGCCCGCTCAGCCAGGCACCGAGGGCGACGATCACGCCCAGCGTGACGACGGTGCGGACGCCGGCCCGGAGGAAGCGGATCAGCGCGTCGTAGACGGAGCCCGCGGCCGCGGGGTTGACCGACGCGGGCAGCGCGTCCAGGTAGAACGTGCGGAACACCGTCAGCCCGATGCCGAGGATGCCGACCGCCACCGCCATGGCGAGCGCGGTCACGACGAGCGCGCGCCTGCGCCGGACGGCGAGCCAGACGCCGCCGGCCGCGAGCAGGACGGCGATGACGGGCAGCCAGACCCCCATGACGTCCAGCAGCCGGGCACCGGTCTTCACCTTGCCGACCTGATCGGACGTCATGACCGTGAAGTCGGTGTGCACCTCGGGGATCTTCGAAGCCACCGTCAGGCCGCTGTCGACGAGCCGCTGCTTGACCTGCTCCACGACGGGGGCGAGGTCGATGGTGACCTTGTCCCCCTCCAGCTTCACCGCGCCGTCACCGCTGCCGGTCAGGGCCTTGTCGACCGCCGCGTGGGCGCGCCGGTTCACGTCGGTCCACACCGTGGCGAAGGCGTCGCTCGTCACGAACTTCGACGTGATGGTCTCGACCAGCCCGCGCAGCGCGTCCGTCAGCGGCCCTTCGAGCTTCTTCAGCGCCGCTTCGAGCCGTGGCCGGTCCTCCGGGGCCACCTGGTCGAGGAGGAGGGGGACGTCGACGTGCTCCATGACCACGTTGGTGACACGGTTCGTGATGCCCGCCTGCACGTCGGGGTCCGAGGCGAGGGGCGCCACCGTGGCGACGTAGCGGTCCGTGTCGCCCACGATGTCGTTGGTCCACACGGCGACGACGCTCAGCGGGGCCAGGATGACCGCCAGCACGATGAGGACGGCCGAGAGGGCCGAGCGCAGGTGGTGTTTGCGGGCGGGCGCCGCACGCGTCTGCTCCAGCGCCGCGAGACGCTCGCGCAGCTCGGTCAGTTCCGTGCGCTCGGAGGGAGGCAGCGGACCGTTCCCCGTCCCGTCGGCTTGGCTCATGCGCGTGTCCCAACGTGTCCCGGGAGTGCCCGGATGCAGTGGAACCAGCTAAAGCCCGCCGCCCCGGCCCCGCCATTCGGAGTGCTGCGGACCGGGGACATGGGCACGGCCGCCGGCGGAGGGGCCGCGACCTCAGCGGACGCCGAGGAACAGGCCCCCCGGGGTGTCGAGGTCGTCGTTGTTGATGTGGAACGCGCGCAGTGAGCGGGCGATCTCCCGCTGGGAGATGAACGCGTCGCGGTCCAGGTCCAGTCGGCGGAAGGCGACCGGACCGGCGTCGCCGGAGACGCCCCAGACGGTGAGGTACGCCGCGAACTCGTCGGCGCCGACCCGCTGGTCGCCGTCGGTGTCCAGGATGCGGAAGATCGCCCGGGCGAGCCGCTCCAGGACGTTCTGCCCGTCCGTCTCGTAGTCGGCCGAGCGGTGCGCGGCGACGAACTCCTCCTCCGACAGCCGGTCGCGCCCGGGCTCCGCCCGGGCCAGCAGCCCGAGCCACAGCTCCCAGTACGCCCGCTCCAGTGCCTGGATCCGGGCGTCGTCCGACGCCAGGCCGTACCCGGCCGCGTACCGGTCCACGATGCCGCGGTGGTCGGCCCATGTGACGCTGCCGTCCCCGTCGCCGTCCAGTACGGCGAAGAGCCGCCTGAGCCGGCGCGAGATCGGATCGGGTCCTGCCATGCTTCCCCTGTCCTTCCGAGAGAGCGCACCGCCCGGTGCGCCGCAGCCCCGTGACGACCGTGTCCCGGGGCGTGTACGAGCCGTCTTCCCGGCGTGGCCCCCGCCACGCCCGGCAGCCGCCGGCCGAAGGCCCGTCGGCGAGCCTCCGGGGCGAGTCCCCGGTGAGCCCGTCGATCTCTGAGACGCACGATCCCTCGTCAAGGTTCATCCGTCTGCCTAGGATCAGGGCGCCGTCAGCGCAGGAGCCCCGTTCGGGGCTCCTGCCGGGGCACGTGACCGGGTGAAGGGGAGAAGGCCATGGAGACGGAGCCGACCGCGCAGGGGCGGGGTGTGCTGCCCGCGGGGCTGGGCGAGGCGATACGCGCCACCGCCGAGGACATCGCCGCCGTGCTGCGCACCGCGGTGGACACGGGGGTGCCCGTGCCGCGGTCCGAGTGGACCGTCGGCGAGGCCGCCGCACACCTCGCCCAGGCCAACGAACTGATGGCCGACATCGCCGCGGGCCGTCCCCGGCCCTATGGCGACGGCACCCCGCCGGGCCTGGCCGCGGCGAACGCGCAGGCCCTCGACGCCTTCCCCGAGCGGGGTGCCGCCCCGCTCGCGGAGATGATCACGGACCAGGCGGCCGCCTTCCTCCGGGCGATCGACGAGCGCGCGCCGGACGACGTCCTGGACACGCCCCTCGGCCCGATGGACCCGGCCGTCTTCGGCTCGTACCTGCTCACCCACATGCTCGGCCACGGCTACGACCTCGCCCAGGCACTGCGCCGACCGCACATGATCGACCGCGCCCGGGTCGAACTCACGCTGCCGTTCATGATCACGGCCATGCCCCGGGTCGTCGACCCCGCCGCCGTCAAGGGACTCAGCGCCCGCTTCACCGTCCGCCTGTGGGGCGGTGCCCGCTTCGGTGTCACCGTCGCCGACGACGTCGTACACACCACGGCCCGGCCCGCGGAACGCCCGGACTGCACCGTCCTCACCGAGCCGGTCGTCTTCCTGCTGCTCGCCCTCGGCCGTTGCGACCCCTGGCGCGCCATCGCCGGCGGGAGGGCGCTCAGCTGGGGCCGCAGGCCCTGGCTCGGCCCGCGCTTCCCCCTCCTCTTCACCGCGCCCTAGGAGACGTCGTCGGGGCGTCGTCGGAGCGTCGTCGGAGCGGAACCGGCCGTCGCCGAGCGCCGGAGCCCGCATGGAGGGATTCTTGAAGGAGAAGGGCCGCGTGGCGGTTCCGCGTGGCCCCAGTGCGAGGAGGCAGACCATGACACGGCAACTCGAGTGGACGGTCGGCCTGGAACTGACCGAGGAGGACGGCAGGACGAAGGCCGAGGCCCGTCTGGACACCGGGACGGCCCGCCTCACCGGCCGCGGCAGCGCCCGCTGCAACCCCTCGGACGTGGACGTACCGGCGATCGGCGACGAACTCGCCGCCGGCCGGGCCATGAAGGATCTGGCCGGAAAGCTGATGCGGGAGGCCGACCGCGACATGGAGGCGGTCGGCGCCGGAACGGTGCCCCAGCACACCGGGCCCGGATACGGCTGGCCCGAGGCGGTCTCCTGAAGGCCGTCCGGGCGGCTCGTGCCGGCCGCTCCGGCCGCGGTCGTACGGGCGGGTCCTGAGCCGGGCACCGGGCCCGCTCCGGTCAGGCGCGCGCCGGGCCGGACCCCGCGAGCGGCTCGTGCCCGGCGCCGCCCTCCGCTGCTTCGGGGGCGGGTCCGGGCGGGACCGCGGCCGTGTCGGTGCCGCCGGCCAGGCCCTGGTCGTCTCCGGGACCACGGTCCTGGTCCTCGTAGGTCAGCCGGTCCACGACCTCCACGACCCCGTCGACGCTCTCGCAGAGCCGTACGAAGACCGGGGCCACACTCCGGCGTTCCAGCGTGCCGCTCAGCGTGACCCGGCCCTCGTCGACGTCGATGTGGATCGACGCGGGCGAGAGGCCCAGGATGCGGGTGACCACGTCCTCCAGGATCTCCTCCTGGATCGCCCGGTCACGCCGCAGGAACAGCTGAAGCAGGTCACTGCGGCTCAGCACCCCGATGAGCCGGCCGCCGGCGTCCACCACCGGCAGCCGCTTGACCCGGTGCCGCTCCATGAGCCGGGCCGCCTCGATCGCCGTCCACGACGGCCGGGCCACCACCACCGGACTGGTCATCATCGCCTCGGCCGTGCTGGGACCGTCCTTGGTCGTGTGCCGGCGCAGCAGGTCCGCCTCCGAGACCACGCCCACGGGCCGGTCGTCCTCGTCGACGACCGGGACGGCGGTGATCCCGTACTCGTCGAGCAACCGCGCGATCTCCTTGAACGACGTGCCCGGCTGCACGGCCACCGCGGTGGGGGTCATCAGATCGGCCACACTGCGGTTCCTCATGCCCGGTCACGTCCCTTCTCGTCTCCTTTGTCCATGATCCCCCACGCGGAGCCCGGACACGCCCCAGGGGGGGTGTCCGGGCGCCACGCCGGGTCAGGGTGACGAGGTCCGGGGGATGTGTCGCCCGGACAGGACCTAGTCGAGCGGGTCGAGCGTGACGTACGCCTGCTGGGGGCTGCCGTCGTGCACCAGGGACTCGTGCGCGCCGACGTCGTCGAAGGCGAAGCCGTACGCCTTGCCGTCCGCCATCTGGGCATGGATCTTGCGGGAGTAGTGGTTCGTCACGGCGTCCTGGTAGAAGCCGGCCGACGAGGTGTCCGGCTGCTGGGGGTTGGTGAGCAGGGTCGAGCGGTTGAAGCCCGCGCACAGCGTGCGCGAGATGGGGCCGCGGACCTGGTCGTTCGGCGCGTCGAGCAGCTTGTAACAACCGAAGACGCTGTCCGAGTCGGGCTTCTGGAAGGAGGTCACGACCGCGCCCGAGCTGTTGGTGAAGTTCATGACGTTGCCCGAGACCCGGCCGTAGTACTTCACCGCCGGCTGGTTGGCGAAGGGGGTCACGGTCAGCGTCGAGCCGGCGTACTTGCTCCACACGCGGTTGATGTAGTCGTTCATCACACCCGAGGGCAGCGCTCCGGCCTCGATGCCGTGGCCGGGTGCGAGGGCACGCAGCACCGTGCCGTCGGACCGGGTCTGGACGAGGCCGGCCCAGCCGCCGGGCTGTCCGCGCAGCGCGTCGAAGAAGCCCCGGTAGCCGCCGGGCTTGAGCCGTCCGGTGCTGGCCACGCTGCCGTCGGGGCGCTTGACGCCGACGGCGTAGGGCACCGAGAACATGTCGACCTGGGTGCTGTTGAGCCACAGACCGGCGTCGTTGAGCGTGTACTCGGACCAGTTGAAGAGGATGTTGCGGTTGGGGTCGCTCGGGTTCTGGACCGCGGGCTGCACGAGACCGCCGGTCGCGACCTTGAAGACGAGCTTCTGTCCGTAGCTGAAGTAGATCCGGCCGGAGAACTTCGGCAGGCGGATCGTCATCGCCTGGCCCCGGGCCGGTCCGGCGATGGAGGCGTCGGGCGCCGGGGACGGGACGGAGCCGCCGGCGGGCCAGGGGTGGAAGGTGCCGTTCGCGTCGGCCCAGCCCTGGCGGCCGGTCGAGAGCTCGGTGCCGAGGTTGTAGACGTAGACCTGGTCGGTGCGCCCGGAGTTGTTGGTGAAGGTGAGCGGGATGGTCGCGGGGACGGCGGCGGCCGCCGCGGCGTCGGCGCGGACGGTGCCGGCCTGGACGTCCGCGGACGGTCCGGCGACGGTGAGCGTGATGCCGGTGACCGCGGCGAGCGACAGCGGGACGAACACCTTGAGCCTGCGCCGGTGGGGGGAGGGCATGGGGGCTCCTCGAGGGGTGGGGGATCCGTGCGGGGATGAATGAGGCTCGCCGGAGCACTCCCGCCCGGGAGCGCTCTGAGAGCGCTCTCAGAATGGGGAGGGGGCAATGAACCTGTCAATGGCTGTGACGGTTTCCTCCGCATACGCCGGTGCCGGCGCCTGTCGAGGGCGGGGAGCGCCGGCCTTGCGTCGCTGCCGAGGACCGTCAACCGACGGTGTGCGCACGGCTACTGACGGCACATCAGCCGGTTCGACGGGGACCGCTCCGTGGCCGACGGCGGGGCCGCCGCCGAGCGCACCCGGCGAGCGCTCCGCTCACCGATACGGCCTGATCGACAAGACGCTTAGGGAGTCACCGCCGGCCAGGCGCCGCGTTCGTGCATCCGCAGGACCAGGGCCGCGATGTTCCAGGCGTCGTCCTCGCCGCTGTGGTGCCTGCCCTCCAGCGGCAGACCGGCGATCCGCAGGGCCTGGGCCATCCCGGGGCGCCGGCCGAGCCCGTACGCCTCGGTGAACACGGCCTTGGCGTTGGTGTGATGACGCCCGAAGGGGTACTCGGTGCCGGTCGCCCGGCACTGGCGGGTGAACTGGTTCCGGTCGTAGTCGCCCCAACTGGCCCAGGGGAGCGACCCGGTGGCGTGTTCGGCGGCCAGCAGCCGGCAGGCGGCCGCGAAGTCCAGGCCGGTGTCCACCTCGGCCTGAGTGAGCCCGGTCAGTTCCGTGCAGAACGGACTGACCGTCGACCGGGCCGGCCTGACCAGGACGCGGTGGCGCGCGACCCGCACGCCCGCGTCGAGGTCGACGACGCTGAGCCCGATCTCGATGATCTCGTTCACCGCGCCCGGCGGTTGCCGGCCGTCCCAGCAGGTCGCCTCGACGTCGACGACGTTCCACAGCCCCAGTGCCGGTCTTTCGTGATCCATGGACCCGAGGCTATGCAGCAGGCGCCCTGCCCGGCATCCGGATTTTCGCCGGCGCGGGGCGGCGCCTCGGTCGCCCGCCGGCCGGGGGGCTCACCTCAGGTCCAGTACCTCCCGCAGCGCCGCCACCGCGTGGGTCCGGTGCTCGTCGAGCCGGCGGACGGCGGTGTCCGCGTCGCCGTCCCGCAGGGCGGCGATGACCGCCCGGTGTTCGCGGACCGCCAGGTCGCGGTGCCCGGCCTCGGCGTAGTACAGCGACCGGTAGGCGTCGGTCGAGTCCCAGAGCGTCGCCACGAGCCGGATCAGCCGGGGCATGCCGGACGCCTCGATCAGCGCGAAGTGGAACCGGCGGTTGGCCGCCGCCATCTCCGTGACGTCACCGGACTCCGCGGCCTCCTCCACCGCGCGCTGGATCTCCTCCACGGCGTCGAGCAGCCCCTCGTCCGCACGGGCCACGGCACTCCGCACGGCCTCGCCCTCCAGGAGCTCCCGGATGCGGTAGATCTCCTCCAGGTCGGCCAGCGACAACTCGGCCACGAAATAGCCGCGGTGGACGTGGTGCACCACCAGGCCCTCGGCCTCCAGGGACTTCAGGGCCTCACGCAGCGGCACCCTGCTGACGTCGAGCCGGGCCGCGAGCGCGTCCTGGCGGATCTGGTCGCCAGGACGCAGTTCCCCGCTGGTGATGGCGCGCCGCAGCTCCTCCAGGACGAACTGCTGGGCGGTGGGTGGCCGCCGCTTCCCTGCCGCGCTGTTCATCCCCTGTGGCCTCTCGCTCGGTCGCCCGCCGCGCGCCCGCGCCGCCGGTCGCGTCCATCTTCCTACGGGGCCTCCCTACGGAGCCGATCGGGCAGCCCCAGCTCCCCGAGCAGCGCCGCGGTGTGCTGGCCCAGGCGCGGGGGAGCGGCGGCGTAGACGGGGGGCGTGGCGCTCAGCGCGATCGGATGGGCGACCTGCCCGGGACCCGCGGCCTCGGCCGGGACCGCGGGTTCCAGTCCGAGCCGCTCGGCGAACGCGAAGGCGGCGGCCAGGTCGTTGATCGGCCCGCACGGCACTCCCGCCGGCGTCAGCTCCTCGAACCAGCTGTCGGCGGTACGCCCGGCGAGCGGGCCCGACAGCGCCGCGACGAGCTCCTCGCGGTGGGCGACCCGGGCCGTGTTGGTGGCGAAGCGGGCGTCCTCGGCGAGGCCGGCCAGCCCGAGGTGTGCGCACAGCGTCCGGAACTGCCGGTCATTGCCCACGGCGAGCGCGAGCGGCCGGTCCGCCGCCTCGAACACCTCGTAGGGAGCGATGCTCGGATGCCGGTTGCCCAGGGCGCGGGGGACCACGCCGGCGGCGAGATAGGCCGCGGACTGGTTGCTGAGGGCGGACAGGAGCGAGGTGAGCAGGGAGACCTCCACCCGCTGGCCCTCGCCGGTGCGTTCCCGGTGGCGCAGCGCGGCCAGGATGCCGAGGCCGGCGTGCAGCCCGGTGATGACGTCGACGAGCGCGACGCCCGTCTTGGTGCCGGGACCGCCCGGCTCGCCGGTCACGCTCATCAGGCCGCCCATCGCCTGGACCAGGAGGTCGTAGCCGGGCAGCCGGGCCCCCTCGCCGGCGCCGAAGCCGGTCACCGAGCAGTAGATCAGCCCGGGGTGGGAGGCGCGCAGGTCCTCGTGGCCGAGCCCGAACCTCTCCATGGTGCCCGGGCGGAAGTTCTCCACCAGGACGTCGGCGCGGGCGACGACGGCCCGGGCCGCCTCCAGGCCGGCCGGGTCGGTGAGGTCGAGGGCGAGAGAGCGCTTGTTGCGGTTCACCCCGAGGAAGTACGTGGCCTCGCCGTCGGCGAAGGGCGGGCCCCAGGCGCGGGTGTCGTCCCCGGTGCCGGGCCGCTCGATCTTGATCACCTCGGCGCCGAGGTCGGCCAGGAGCATCGTCATGTAGGGCCCGGCGAGGACCCGGCCGAAGTCGGCGACGACGATCCCGTCCAGGGCTCCGGGCCGCGGCGCCGCACCGGCCGCGCCGGTCACCCCCGGATCCGGGTCCGGTCCGGAGCCGGCGGCCGTTGCGTGCGCGTCGGGGGCCTCCGCCCGATCCGGAGCGCAGTCCGTCTCCCGCTCTCCCGGCCTCGCGGTGTCCGGACCTCCGGAGGTCTCCCGCGTCCTCGGCTGGTCTGCGTGCATCCCGCTCTCCTCCGCCGGCGATCCGATCCGGGGCGAACGTACGCACCGGTGAGCGGATATTCAATACTGGATCCAAAATACGATCTGCCGCTAGGCTCGGCCCGCCGAGTAGCCGCAACCGCCGGGAGTCCCGCGATGAAGTCCACGAGCGTGCCGAAGTCCTCGCCCGTCCATCCCTTCGACCTGCTGGCCATCGACGGGCTGCTGACCGACGAGGAGCGGGAGATCCGCCGCACCGTGCGGGCCATGGCGGACCGCGAGCTGCGCCCGCACGTGGCCGGATGGTTCGAGGAGGGCGCCGTACCGGCCCGGGAACTGGCCCGGAAGCTCGGCGGTGTCGGCGTGCTCGGCATGCACCTGGAGGGGTACGGCTGCGCGGGCACGAACGCCGTCGCGTACGGCCTGGCCTGCCTGGAACTGGAAGCGGTCGACTCGGGACTGCGCAGTCTGGTCTCGGTCCAGGGATCGCTCGCCATGTACGCGATCTGGAAGTACGGCTCCGAGGACCAGAAGCGGCAGTGGCTGCCGGGCATGGCGGCGGGCGAGTACATCGGCTGCTTCGGGCTGACCGAACCGGACGCCGGTTCCGACCCGGGCGCCATGCGCACGCACGCCCGGCGCGACGGCGCCGACTGGGTTCTCGACGGCACGAAGATGTGGATCACCAACGGTTCGGTCGCCGACGTCGCCGTCGTGTGGGCCCGTACGGACGAAGGCGTCCGCGGCTTCCTCGTCCCGGCCGGCACTCCCGGCTTCAGCGCCCCCGAGATCAAGCGGAAGCTGTCCCTGCGGGCGAGCGTGACCAGCGAACTCGTCCTGGAGGGCGTGCGCCTCCCGGCCGACGCGATGCTGCCCGAGGCGCGTGGCCTGTCCGGACCGCTCGGCTGCCTCAACGAGGCCCGCTTCGGCATCGTCTTCGGCGCCCTCGGTGCGGCGCGCGACTGTCTGGAGACCGCCATCGCCTACGCCGGCGACCGCGTCGTCTTCGAGCGGTCCCTCGCCTCCTACCAGCTCACGCAGCAGAAGCTCGCCGACATGTCGCTGGAGCTGGGCAAGGGCATGCTGCTCGCGCTCCACCTGGGCCGGCTCAAGGACGCGGGCCGTCTCACGCCCGAACAGGTCAGCGTCGGCAAGCTCAACAACGTCCGCGAGGCGATCGCCGTCGCCCGTGAGTGCCGCACGATCCTCGGCGCCAACGGCATCACGCTGGAGTACCCGGTGATGCGGCACGCCAACAACCTGGAGTCGGTCCTCACCTACGAGGGCACGAGCGAGGTGCACTCCCTCGTCGTCGGCAAGGCCCTGACGGGCGAGTCGGCCTTCCGCTGACCCGCGATCCGGTCCGGGCCGACCGGCGATCCGGACCGGGGCTCGGCCCGCCGGATCCCGGGAGGCCGCCGAGGTCCGGGCGGGTCCTCGGGCGGACTCAGCCCGCCGCCACCTTGTCGACGAAGGCGTTCAGGTGGGCCATCGTCCGCTCGATCCGCTCGTCGACGGTGAGGGACTCCTCCTGGCGCCCCGCGCGCAGCCTGGGCTGCCGCTTGCCGCGGATGTACAGGGAGCAGGCCAGGTCGGCGCAGATGTACGTGCCGACCGTGTTCCCCTCGCGGCCCCGGGAGCCGGCCAGCGGCGCCGCGAGCAGCGTCACGCCGGACGAGGCGTGCCCGGTCAGGCAGATCTGGCAGAGGCTGGACTTCACGGCGCTGGTGCGCCCGGTGGCCGGTACCCGCAGGCTGATCCCGAGAGGGCCGTCCTCGCGCGGGAGCACCAGATGGGCCCGCAGGGGCGCGCCGGGGTCGACCCAGCCGAGGAAGTCCAGGTCCTCCCAGGGGAGCGCGGCGAAGTCGAGCGGAAGCCGGAGCCTGCTCGCCTCGCCCTTCGTGCAGTTGACGAACGACGAGCGGATCTGGCGGTCGGTAAGAGGTTCCACTCGGTGCACCGTACACACGGTGCCCGGCGGGGGCACCCGGTTTTCCGGCGACCCTCACCGACGGCAGCCCTCACCGACGCCGGGCCGCGCCCGGCCGCGGACCGTGCCCCGGCGGCGGAGCCGCGCCCGGCCGCGGACCCCACCCCGGCCGAGGGCCGTGCCGTGAGCTCGGGCCCCGCTCAGGCCACCCAGTCGGGCAGGCCGGGGTCCGGCATCCGGGCCGGAGCGCCCTCCAGTGCCGCCGCCAGGCGCTCGGCCGCCGTGTCGTACACCTCGGACGGCAGGGTGAAGGGAAGCCGCAGCCGGTGCTCGTGGGTGCCCGGGTCCACGCCGAACCGGGCTCCGCCCTCCACCCGTACACCGTGTCGCAGGGCGCGCTCCGCGAGGCCGGAGGCGACCGGCCGGCCGAGGTCGACCCAGAGGCACAGGCCGCCCGCGGGCCGCGTCCACCCCCAGTCCGGCAGATGGCGGGCCAGCGCCGCTTCCAGTGCTGCCCGCCGCTCCCGCAGCTGCGCCGCCCGCCGCGGCAGAACGGTGTCCAGGCGGTCCATGAGCGCGACCGCGACCAGCTGGTCGAGGACCGAACCCGACAGGTCCGCCGTGATCCGGATCCGGGCCAGCTCCGTGATCACCCGCGAGGCGGCGCGCAGCCAGCCGACCCGCAGGCCGCCCCAGCAGCTCTTGCTCAACGAGCCGACCCCGATGACCTGCTCGCCGCCCGCCGCCCCCACCGCCGCGCCGAACGGCCGCGGTGCCGGTACGTCCAGGGCGATGTCGGTCAGCGTCTCGTCGATCACCAGCCAGGTGCCGGTCGCCTTCGCCGAGCGCGCCACCTCCCGGCGCTGCTCGTCGGGCATGAGCAGCCCGGTCGGGTTGTGGAAGTCCGGGATCAGGTAGGCCAGCCGGGGCGCCGTCTGCCGCAACGCCGCGTCGAGGAGCCCGCTGTCCCAGCCCGCCTCGGTGACCGGGACGGGGGTGAGGCGCAGCCGCCGCCCGCGCATGGCGTCCAGGGCGTTGGGGTACGAGGGGTTCTCGGCCAGGGCCCGGTCGCCGGGCGCACCGAGCAGGGCCAGTGCCAGCGAGACGCCCTGCTGGGCGCCGGTCGTCACCAGGATCTGCTCCGGCCGGGTCGGCAGACCCCGGCGTGTGTAGCGGTCGGCGATCGCCGACCGCAGCTGCGGCAGCCCGTACGGGTGGTAGCCCTGGGCGCGGGCGAGGCGCGGCAGTTCGGCCGAGGCCGCTGCGAGTGCCGCGGCCAGCTCGTCGGCCGGAGCCTCGGGCGCGGCGAGGGCGAGGTCCACGACGGACTCGGCGTCCGAGGCGAACGCGGCCGGCCCGAGCGGTGCCTGACCGTCCGGCAGCGCCGTCCAGGTGCCCGCACCCCGGCGGCTGTGCGCGTACCCGCTCTCCCGCAGCAGGTCGTAGGCCCCGGTGACGGTCGTGCGGCTCACCGCGAGCGCCACGGCCAGCTCCCGCTCGGCGGGCAGTCGCATGCGCGGGGAGACCCGGCCGTCGAGCAGTGCCCTGCGGACCGCCCGGGCGAGCTCCCGGTAGCCGAACCGGCCGTCGGGCGGGGGAGTGAGCAGCGCGGCCAGCTGGCGGCCCGTCAGCGTCCGGTCGGCGGTGGAGACCACCGTGCGGACCACTCCACTCTCTGCCATGCCAATCACTCCTTATTGGCCCTGCTCCTCAGGCCAATAAGGCTACAGACTGCTGTCCAGTGGCCTGGTGGCCGTGGGGCGCGGGGCCGGGAAGGGGACAGGCGATGACGGGACACTTCACCGATCGGGACGAGAGGCTGTGGCAGCGGCGGGCCGAGCTCGGGGCGGCGCGGCCGCCGGTGCTCGCGACCTGGATCCGCCGGCTGGCCACGGCCACGCGCCGACACCGGGACGACGGCGCCGCCCGGCCGTCGGGCGGCGCCGTCGTCCCGCGTGGGCGCGAGCCGGCTCAGAGCACCGGCTGAAGGTCCGGCGTGACCGCTCCGGCGTCCGGGACTCCGGCGTCCGGGGCCCCGGGGGAACCCGGCGGGGGGGCGTCCTCGGACAACGGGCTGCCGCCCGGGGCCGACTGGTCGGCCGTCGTGCCGTCCGTGGTCGAGCCCTCCGTCTGGGGCAGTGACTGCGGCGCGGGCGGGGAGTCGGAGTCGGGCGGCGGGGAGTCCGGCGAGTCGGGCGACACCGGCGAGACGGGCGCGACGGGGGACTCGGGCGAAACGGGGGACAGCGGCGTCGACGGGGTCGAGACGGAGTCCGACGGGCACGGGGTCGGGGTGATCCCGCCCTGGGGCTTCGGGGTCTCCGTGCCCGTGAAGCACGGCACCGGGGAGGTCGAGCCTGAATCCGACACCGAGGGCGACGGGGGTGCCGTCGGCGCGGTCGTGTGCTTGTCCTTGTTCCCCGTGTCGCCCGGCTTGCGGGTGAACCAGTCGCCACCGGAGGGGTCGTAGACGACGAAGACGTTCACGACCGTGACGGACGGCGCCACGACGACGACCTGGGAGGCCTCGTAACCGGGCCAGGCGGCGCCGGTGGTCTTCGGCGACTTCTGGGCGACGGGCGGCGTCAGCGGGTTGCCGCAGGCACAGCGCACCCGGGGCACGCCGCGGTCGTCGACGAGGACAGCCGTGCCGGCCTGGAGCACCGACTGGTACGTGGTGGCCCCGCCGCCCCGGAAGCCGTGGTTGGTCACGCGGGTGTCGACGCGGAGCTGAAGCGGCGTCAGGGACCGCAGATAGCCGGGAACCTCGTTGGCGGAGATGCCGAGGACCGACGCGAAGGCGGCGTTCTTGGCGGGCTCGGCGGCCAGGAAGCGCACCTGTTGTTCGACGTCGCAGCTCGCCACGTTCTGCGTGCCGCCGTACAGGCCGGGCGCGGCGCCCGAGACGCTGCGGGTGGCGTTGGCGTCGGCCGACTTGGTGGGGCTGGGCAGCGGCACGGCGGACGGGGAGGCGTCGGGTGCGCGGGCGGTCGACGGGGTGAACGGATCGGGGCCGGTGGCGGCGGCGTTCTGCAGGAACACCTCACCGCCGCCCCCGGAGGCGCTTCCGCCGCCGTTGCCGTCCGGCCGGGTCAGCACCACGATCAGGGCGATCGCCGCGACCAGTACGGCCGTGATCGAGGCGATCTTGGGAACGGAGCGCCACCAGGGGCCGCCACCGCCGGAGCCCGCGCCGCCGCCGGCCGGACCGCCACCGGTGCCGCTCGGGCCTCCACCGGATCCGCCCGCGCCCGCGCCTCCGCCGGATCCGCCTCCGCTCGGGCCTCCGCCCGAGCCGCCGCGTGGCGGCCCGGAGGGGGGCGGCGGTCCGGCCGAACCCGGAGTGGTGCTCGGCCCCGAGAGGGGGCCGGAGGGCGGGCCTGAGGGGGGTACCGACGGGCGGCCGGACGGCGGGTGGGAAGTCACGTTTTTCCCTTTCTTCCGTTCCGTGCCCATTGTGTGCGCGGAACGGGTGCCGCCCGCAAGCGGACCGCACCCGCCGGCATTAGCGTGGGCAGCGTGAGCCGTCAGGTCCCCACCACGCCCCGCCCCCCGACCAGCGCGGGGCATGTCGCCCGTCAATGGGGCGAAGCCCTGGCCGCCGTACTGGCCGGCTTCGCCGCCATGGCCGTCGTCGCGGCCCTCGGCCTCTGGGCCGCCGGCGCCGCCGACCTCCCCAGCGGCTTCGTCAACGTCGTCGCCGCGGTGGTCGTCATGGCCGCCGGCGGGCACGTGGAACTCTCCGGAGACGCGGGCGCGCTCGCCGGGACGAACGCCGAGATCACCGCGATGCCGCTCACCGTCACCCTGGTGGGCGCACTCGTCGCCGGTTTCTGCTTCCTGCGCCCCCTGCGCCACCACGCCGTCGCCCACACCGGCGAACTCCTCGGCCGGGTCGTCGCCGTCGTCGTGCTCTGGCTGGCCGGGCTCGCCGCACTGTCGGCGCTGGCCGCCCACGACTTCCCCCTCACCCTCGGCGGCGGCGACACGACGGGGGACCTGCCCGACATCTTCGGTGAACTCCTCGACGCGGTGAACCCGACCGTCGGCTTCCGCACCGACCTCGGCCCCACCCTCCTCTTCGGCCTCCTGTGGATCCTCGGCGTCCTGCTCATCGCACTGCTCGTGTCCCGCCGGACCCCGCTCCCGCCGCGCCTCCTGCGCTACCAGGAGCCGGTCCGCCCCGTGGCCTCCGCGATGCTGCTGCTCGTCCTGACGTACGTGGTCATCGGCCTCGGCATCGGCGTCGTCGTCGCGGCCACCCAGGGCCACGCGTCGGAGACCCTCGCCGTCCTGCTGCTCGGCCTGCCCAACGTCAGCTGGATCGCGCTCGGCGTCGGCATCGGCGGCTCCTGGGAGGGCCGGGTCGACGGCCCGTTCGGGCTCCCCATGCCACCCATCCTCGACGCGGTGCTGCGCGGCCCGGACACCTCACAGCTGTCCACGGTGGACCTCTCCTCGCTCGCCTCGTACGACTCGCGGGCCTGGTGGCTCCTCCCGGTCGCCGCCGTCCTGGTGCTCGTCGCGGCGTTCGTCGCCGCCGTCCGCGCCCCGGCCCGCTTCCGGCTCTGGCAGCACGCCGTGCACTTCGCGATCGCGTTCGCCCTGACCATGCTGGTCGTCATGCCGATCACCCTCGTCGAGGCACGCTTCGGCCTCTCCATCCTCGGCATCGGCGACCTCGACTCCCTCGGCGGCGAGGTCGTCCTGCGCCCGCACGTCTGGAGAACGGCCGGTCTGGCCCTGCTGTGGGGTGCCGTCGCCGGCTTCCTCGGTGCCCTGCTCGCCACCGGCGCCCACCGCGGCGAGGTGGACGCCGATCCGGACCGCCCCGCGGACCGCACGTCCTGACATCCCTCAGGGGGTGGCGGGGGTCCGGCCCGATCGCCGGGACGGCCCGCGCACCTGCCACCGGTGGCGGCTGCGCCCCCTACGGCACCTCTACGGCTCCTCCCGGAACACCGGCAGCGCCCACTTCGGCGGCGCGGGCGGGGGGCTCGGGGGGCGGGGCTCCGAGGTTTCCGAGGGGGCCGGGCCGGGGGCGCCGTGCTCCAGCGCCGCGCGCAGCTCGATGACGAACTCCACGCACGTGTCGTACCGCTCCTCCGGGACCTTCGCCAGAGCCTTCCCCAGCACCGTGTCGACCGCCTCCGGCAGACCCGGGCGCTCCGCCGACACCGGTGGCGGCGGGTCGTACTGGTGGGCCCAGAGCAGCGCCATGTCGTCGTCGCGGCGGAACGGCGGCATCCCCGTCAGCGTCTCGAAGACCACGCAGCCCAGGCTGTACACGTCGCACCGGCCGTCCACCGGCTTGCCGGAGATCTGTTCCGGGGCCACGTAGTCCAGCGTGCCGACGAACTGGCCCACCGTCGTCAGACCGGTCAGCGACAGGGACTTCTTCGTCAGACCGAAGTCCGTGAGGTACACGTGTTCCGGATGATCCCGGTCCGTTCCCTCCGCGACCAGGATGTTGCCCGGCTTCACGTCCCGGTGGACCAGGTCGTGGGCGTGCGCCGCGTCCAGCGCGGACGCCACCTGGGCGGCGATCCGGCCCGCCGTCGCCGGCGGCAGCGGGCCCTCGCGGTCCAGCAGCGCCCGCAGGTCCTGCCCGGCGACGTACCGCATCGCGATGTACAGCACGCCCTCCGTCTCGCCGGCCTCGAAGACGGGGACGATGTGCGGATGGTCGATCGCCGCGGCCACCCGCGACTCGTGCGCGAAACGCTTGCGGAAGGTGTCGTTGCGGGCGAGTTCGGGCGCCAGCAGCTTCAGCGCCACCGTGCGGTCCAGCCGCAGGTCCCGCGCCCGGTACACGACCGCCATCCCGCCCCGTCCGATCTCGCCCTGGACGAGGTAGCCCGCGATCTGCTTGCCCACCAGCCCCGACTCCCGGCCGGCCGGCAGATCCGCGCCCCGGGTGGCCCCGGCCATCAGCGCTCACCCGGCAGGTTCCCGGGGTCCACGATCTGCGTGGGCGGCGGGCCCGCCGGATCGCTCCGCGGTCGGTCGCCCTCCTCGTCGAACCGCTCCACCACCTGCGTGGGCTCGTGCCCTGCCGCGACCGCACCCGCCTCGGCCGGTACGGCGGCCGCCGCCGACGGGGCGACCGACGCCGCGTACGTGGTCAGCCCCGTCCCGTCGCAGAACACCCAGCGTTCGTGCTCCGCGTCGTACAGCCACACCGCCTCGCCGTCCACGACCATCCCGATCCGCAGCCCGCGGGTGCGCCGCCGGAAGGCGTCGCCGTCCGTGCGCCCCGCCGCCAGCTCCTCCGCCGCGCGCCGGTAGCGGCCCAGGGACTCCTCGGCCCGGGCGATCAGCTGCCGGGGGTCCGCGGTCCGTGCGAGCGGCTTGCGGGCCTCGGGCGGATCGACGGGCACCGCGACCAGCAGCCGCGCGTCGACCCACGCCGACCAGCCGTTGGAGCACAGGATCCGGCCCCAGTCGCCGACCCGTTCCATGAGCTGCACCGGCAGGAAGGCGTCGAGGGGTTCGGTGGGCAGACCGGGATCCGGGGCCTCCCACGCGGGCAGCCCGTCGCGCGGCACGACGTGCGTCGGCCGGAAGTCGGGGACGAACTCGGGGACGGGGGGTGTGACGGGGAAAGCCATGGACCGCCTGCCTTCGCTGTGCGGGACGTACGACGGCCTCGGACGGGCCGCGGGATCCGGGCTACTTCCGCATGATCACCGGCTCGTGTCGGCGCAGCAGCCGCGCGACCACGAATCCGAGCACCAGGCAGAGGACCACCAGCATCCCCATGTCGAACAACCAGGCCTCCAGGGTGTGGTGCATCAGCGGATCGGTCGTTTTCTCGCTCGGCGCGATCTCGCCGATGTCGATGGTCGCCCCCATCGCCGCGAACGCCCATCGCGACGGCACCAGCCAGGCGAGCTGCTCCAGGACGGGCGCCCCGCGCACGGTGAGCAGCGCGCCGCAGAAGACCACCTGCACGATGGCGAGGAGGACCAGCAGAGGCATGGTCACCTCCTCCTTGCGCACCAGCGCCGAGACGAACAGCCCCAGCATCATCGCCGTGAAGGCGAGCAGGGCGACCGCGAGGGTGAGCTCCACCAGGGGTGGGAAGAGCACGCCCTTGCCGTCCGGCACGTTCAGCGGCACGCCGATCAGGGCGACCAGGGTCAGCACCACCGCCTGCACGACGGTGATCGTCCCCAGGACGACGATCTTGGACATCAGATACGCGGAGCGCGACAGGCCGACGGCTCTCTCGCGCCGGTAGATCGTGCGCTCCTTCACCAGCTCGCGCACCGCGTTGGCCGCACCCGTCAGCACACCGCCGACGCACAGGATGAGCAGCACGTTCAGCGTCGACTCGGGATTGAGGCTCCCCTCCGACAGCGCGCGGGCCATCGCACCCATGACGAACGGCAGGGCGACCATGATGATCAGGAAGGTCCGGTCGGCGGCCAGCGCGGCCGCGTACCGCCTGACGAGCGTACGGAGCTGGGAACCCCAGCTCTGCGCCTTCGGCGGCGGTCCCGGTTCCGGCACCGCGGCCGGAACCGACGGGGGCAGGCCCGTCCGGTCCATGGCGTCCGCGACGTACTGCCGGTGGAAGCGGGAGGCGCGGTACCGTCCGGCCCAGTCCCGCTCGCGCTCGTTCTCGAAGGCCTCGAAGGCCTCCGGCCACTCGTCGAAGCCGAAGAACTCCAGCGCCTCGTCCGGCGGTCCGTAGTAGGCGATCCGGCCACCCGGCGCGAGCACCAGCAGGCGGTCGCAGACGTCCAGGCTCAGCACGCTGTGCGTGACGACGATGACGGTACGGCCGTCGTCGGCCAGCCCCCGGAGCATGTGCATCACGGAGCGGTCCATGCCCGGGTCGAGGCCGGAGGTCGGCTCGTCGAGGAAGAGGAGCGAGGGCTTGGTGAGCAGCTCCAGCGCCACGCTGACCCGCTTGCGCTGCCCGCCCGAGAGGCTGTGGATGGGCTGGTCGACCCGCTCGCCCAGGCCGAGCTCCCGGATCACCTCGTCGACCCGTGCCCGGCGTTCGGACGCCGCGGTGTCCTCCGGGAAGCGCAGTTCGGCCGCGTACCCGAGCGCCCTCCGTACGGTGAGCTGCAGGTGCAGGATGTCGTCCTGCGGTACGAGCCCGATGCGCTGGCGCAGTTCGGCGTAGTCCTGGTAGAGGTCACGGCCGTCGTACAGGACCGTGCCCCGGTCGGCGGGCCGCTGCCCGGTGAGGGCGCCGAGCAGGGTGGACTTGCCGGCGCCGGAGGGCCCGACGACGGCGAGCAGGCACTTCTGCCCGACCGGGAAGGAGACGTCCTCCATCAGCGTCTTCTTCCCGTGGTCCACGGTGACGGCGAGATCCTGCACGTCGAGGGAGACCTCGCCGGTGTCGGTGAACTCGACGAGCTTGTCCCCGAGCAGGCAGAACGCCGAGTGCCCGATGCCGACGATGTCGTCCGGGGTCACCCGGGAGCGTTCGACGCGCCGGCCGTTGAGGTAGGTGCCGTTGTGGCTGCCGAGGTCATGGATCCAGTACGTCCCGTCGGCCTGCGCCAGCAGCTCGGCGTGCCGCCGCGAGACCACGAGGTCGTCCACGACCAGGTCGTTGTCCGGCGCGCGCCCGATGCGCACGGTCCGGGTGGGCAGCGGCCGTACGGAGGTGGGCTGCCGGAAGGTGCCCGTGGCGCCCGGGTGGGACACCGACGACGGCCGGGGCGGTGTACGCGGCGGCGCGGGCGCCGGCGGCGCCGGGACCGGCATCGGCGGGGGCGCGGGCGCGGGCCTGGGGGGATCGGGCTCCCGCGGCGGCGCCGTACGGGAGAGGACGGCGCACGGGCCGTCCCAGGGGTGCCCGAACCGGATGATCGAACCCGGACCCACCGCGTAGTCCTCCCGGACCCGCTGGCTGTCCGCGTACGTGCCGTTCGTGCTGTGTTCGTCCTCCAGCGCCCAATGGTCGCCCTCGACGTGCAGCACCGCGTGGTGCCAGGACGTCCGGGCGTCGGCGAGCACGATGTCACTGGTGGGGTCGCGCCCGATGCGATAGACGTGACCCGGGCTCATGAGGGTCGCGTCCCCGTCGATCTCGAGGACCAATTCGGGCGCGGCAGGCGCGAAAGGCCGCTCTCCCATGCGTGAATTTTATCTTCCGGCACCGATCCGTGCCTGCGAGAGCCGCCGGTATCGTGGGGCGCCCGACCCCGGACGAAGGAGAGAGACCCCGTGCCGAGAGGTGTCACCAGGCGCCGGCCCCGCACCCGCGCGGCCCTGCTCAAGGCCGCTCTGGAGACCTTCGCCGAGCACGGCTTCCACGCGTCCTCGATCGAGCAGATCTGCGAACGGGCCGGCTACACCCGGGGTGCCTACTACTCGAACTTCGCCAGCAAGGAAGAACTCTTCCTCGCCCTCTTCGACGAGCACAGCGAGCGGACCGTGCGCCGGCTCGCCGAGGCGGTCGACTCGCTGACCGCCGAGGAGTACACCCTGGACCGGCTCGCGGAGCTGGCCTCGCGCGTCGAGCCCGACGAGCGGGACTGGTACCTCGTGACCACCGAGTTCACCCTGCACGCGATCCGGGACCCGCAGGCGGCCTGGGTGCTGGCCCGCCACGACGCGCGGCTGCGAGCCGAGATCGCCCGCGGGCTGACGACCGTGCTGCGCAGGGCGGGGCGCGAACTGACCGTGGACGCGGACCGGTTCGCCCGGCTGATGATCGCCCTGCGGGAGGGCGGCCTCGCCCAGAGCTACGTCGAACCGGAGGAGCTGCCCCCGGGAGCGCTCGAACGGGACTTCCTCGCGGGACTCCTGGAGGCGTCGACCCGGCCGGTCGCCGCGGAGCGGGGCGCGGGGAGCGGCGCCTAGGTCCTGTCCGGGCGATCTTCTCGGGCCCGCGACGACGGCTGCGGCGTCTCGCGGCGTTGTCGGAGTCGCCCGAGTACGCCCGGTACGAGGGCGATCCTCCGCCTTGCGATACACCACATCCGACGCCGCGGGCCGGTCCTCGAAGATCGCCCGGACAGGACCTAGGAGGACCGGCCCGCGACCGGCCGTACCGGCCCGCCCGGCCCGTGAACGGCCGAGCCGGGCCGGGAGCAGCCGGACGAGCCCGGGATCAGTCGAACAGATCCGGGTCCGACGCGGTGATCTGATCCCACAGGGGCCGCGCCTGGAACCAGCCGGCCAGGTGGGTGCCGACCTGCCCGCGGGTGATCAGCGCCGTCTCGCGGTCGATGAGCTGCGGTGTGCCGGCGGCCATCGCCAGGAGCTGGGCCTGGCAGGACCGTTCCATCGTGATGAACCACCACACGGCCTCGGCGACCGAGTGCCCGACGGTGAGCAGCCCGTGGTTCTTCAGGATGACCGCCTTGTGGCCGCCGAGCGCCTTCGCCACCCGCTCGCCCTCCTCCAGCTCGTTGACCACGCCCCGGTAGTCGTCGTAGATCCCGTGGTCCTCGAAGAACGCGCAGGCGTCCTGGGTGATCGGGTCGAGCGGAACGCCGAGGCTGGAGAACGCCTTGCCGTGCAGCGAGTGGGAGTGCGCGGCGGCGACCGCGTCGGGGCGGGCCGCGTGGACCTGGGAGTGGATGACGAACGCGGCACGGTTCACGGGGCGGTTGCCGGAGAGCAGCGTGCCCTCGTGGTCGACCAGGATCAGGTCGGACGCCTTGATCTGACCGAAGCTCATCCCGAACGGGTTGACCCAGAAGGCGTCCGGGTTCTCCGGGTCGCGGACCGTGATGTGCCCGGCGACTCCCTCCGAGAACCCGAAGCGGCCGAACAGCCGGAAGCCGGCGGCGAGTTGTTCCTTGCGGTACTGCCGCTCCTCCTCGACGGTGTCGAAGACCGGCGGCAGCGGCAGCGTGACCCCCTCGGGCATCGGGCCCACGGCGGCGGCGAGTGCGGGCGGCAGGGTGCTCATGCGGGCTCCTCGGAGGGTGGGATGCGTGCGTGAGGGCACGGGAGTGTCGCGGCGCCAAAAGATACAGATGTGTATCCGATACGACAATGGATCCGCGCGCATTCCGGGAAGCCTCCCGCACCGGGGCGCGGAGGCGGTCGGGGCCGCCCGGCCGCGGCGGGCGCGGGCCGCCGGGAGGGCGGCGCTTGCGGCTCGGGGATTCCGGCGACTACGGTCCCCGGAGCAAGCGCTTACTGACTGGAGTGCGACCCGTGCCCACCGTGCCTGCCGGACCCGCCTCGGACGTCCTGGTCTACGTCCGCACCACCGGCTACCGCCACGACTCGATCCCGGCCGGCGCGACCGCCCTCACCGAGTTGGCGAGATCCGCGGGATTCGCGGCCCAGGTCACCGAGGACCCGGCGGACTTCACGCCCGACCGGCTCGACCGGTGCGCGGCCGTCGTCTTCCTGTCGACCACCGGCACGGTGCTGACTCCCGAAGGCCGTACGGCCTTCGAGGCGTACGTGCGACGGGGCGGCGGATTCCTCGCGGTCCACGCGGCGGCCAACGCGGAGCCGGACTGGCCCTTCTACGGCCGCCTCCTCGGCACCCGCTTCGACGGCCATCCGGAGATCCAGCCGGGCGTGGTGTGCGTGGCGGACGGCGACCACCCGGCGACGGCCGCCCTGCCGGACCGCTGGGCGTGGACCGACGAGTGGTACAACTTCACCGCCAACCCCCGGGGGAGCGGCGTGCGGGTGCTGGCGACGGCCGACGAGTCGAGCTACCGCGGCGGCACGCTCGGAGCGGACCACCCCCTGGTCTGGTGCCGGGAGGAGGGACGGGGCCGCGTCCTGTTCACGGCGCTCGGGCACGCCGCCGAGGCGTACGAGGACCCCGCCTTCCGCGCGCACCTCGCCGGCGCGCTGCTCTGGGTCACCGACGGCGGGCCCGCGCGGCGGTCCTGACCGGAACTCCCTGAAGAAGCCCGGGCCGGCGACACGTTTCGGACCCCGCGACCTCCGGAAGACGCACCCCCGGGGCGCACGGGCCGGCCGCGGCCGCGTCACCCCCGCGCACCGCCTCCGATTGCGGCGGGGGCCGGGGCGCGGGAGGGTTCCGTTGGAGTGGACGTCAGGAGGAGACGAGACATGGGCATCGCCACCGTGAATCCCGCGACGGGCGAGACACTGCGCACCTACGACGCTCACGGGCCCGAGGAGGTCGAGCGGCGCATCGCCGCCGCCCACGAGACCTTCCGGGTCTACCGCACGACGACCTTCGCCGAACGCGCCCGTCTCATGCGCCGTGCCGCCGACCTCCTCGACGAGGACACCGACGACATCGCCCGCACGATGACCATCGAGATGGGCAAGCCGATCACCGCGGCCCGCGCCGAGGCCGCCAAGTGCGCCAAGGCCATGCGCTGGTACGCGGAGAACGCCGCGTGGCTGCTGGCGGACGAGCACCCCGCGGAGTCCGACGTACGGGACACCGGGGCCGACGCGGCCCGGGTCCACTACCGGCCCCTCGGCACCGTCCTCGCCGTCATGCCCTGGAACTTCCCGCTCTGGCAGGTCGTCCGCTTCGCGGCGCCCGCGCTCATGGCGGGCAACACCGGGCTGCTCAAGCACGCCTCCAACGTCCCCCGGACCGCCCTCTACCTCGGGGACCTCTTCCGACGCGCCGGCTTCCCCGAGGGCTGCTTCCAGACCCTCCTGATCGGCTCGGGCGCCGTCGAGGCCGTGCTGCGCGACCGGCGGATCGCCGCCGCGACGCTGACCGGCAGCGAACCGGCGGGGCGTTCGGTCGCGGCCATCGCCGGCGACGAGGTCAAGAAGACCGTCCTGGAACTCGGCGGCAGCGACCCGTACATCGTGATGCCGTCCGCCGACCTGACGCGCGCCGTCAAGACCGCCGTCACCGCGCGCGTGCAGAACAACGGCCAGTCCTGCATCGCCGCGAAGCGCTTCATCGTGCACCGGGACGTGTTCGAGCACTTCGCCGAACGGTTCGCCGCCGCCATGAGCGCGCTCACCGTCGGCGACCCGCTGGAGGAGTCGACCGACGTCGGCCCGCTCGCCACCGAGCAGGGCCGTGCCGACCTGGAGGAACTCGTCGACGACGCCGTGGCCAAGGGCGCCACGGTCCTGTGCGGCGGGGCCCGCCCCGAGGACCGCAAGCGCGGCTGGTTCTACGAGCCCACGGTGCTCACCGGCATCACGCCCGAGATGCGCATCCACCAGGAGGAGACCTTCGGTCCGGTCGCCACGCTCTACCCGGTGACCGACATCGAGGAGGCCGTCGCCGTCGCCAACGACTCGCCCTTCGGCCTCAGTTCGAACGTCTGGACGCGGGACGACGAGGACGTCGCCTTCTTCGTCCGCGACCTGGAGGCCGGCGGGGTCTTCGTCAACGGCATGACCGCCTCGCACCCCGCCCTCCCGTTCGGTGGAGTGAAGCGCTCGGGCTACGGCCGCGAGCTGTCCGGTCACGGGATCCGCGAGTTCTGCAACGCGACGACCGTCTGGCAGCGCGCCTGAGGGACGTCCGGCCGGAGGTCCCCGACGACAGGGGGTGTCCGGCCGGAAGCCCTCGATGACTCCCCGGGCGTCCGCGCGCCGGTCACTCTCCCCGCGTCCAGGCCAGCAGTCGCTCCGCCGGCCAGGTGTTGATCACCCGTTCGGGCGGCACCCCGCACTCCTCCGCCCGCGCGCAGCCGAAGATCTGCCACTCCAGCTGCCCCGGCGCGTGCGCGTCCGTGTCGACGGCGAACCAGACGCCGGCCTCCACCGCCTGGCGCAGCAGCCGCCGCGGCGGATCCAGCCGCTCAGGACGGCTGTTGATCTCGACCGCCGTCCCCGACTCCGCGCACGCGGCGAAGACCCGCGCCGCGTCGAACTCCGACTCGGGCCGCAGGCGGCCCCCGCCGACCAGGCGCCCGGTGCAGTGCCCCAGGACGTCCAGCAGCGGATTGCGCACGGCCTTCACCATGCGCCGGGTCATCGCGGGAGCGTCCATCCGCAGCTTGGAGTGGACCGAACCCACGACCAGGTCCAGCCGTTCCAGCAGCTCCGGCTCCTGGTCCAGCGACCCGTCGTCCAGGATGTCGCACTCGATGCCGGTGAGCAGCCGGAACGGCGCCCACTCCTCGTTCAGCCGCTCCACCACGTCCAGTTGCTCGCGCAGCCGCTCCGGGGACAGCCCGCGGGCGACCGTCAGACGCGGCGAGTGATCGGTGAGGACGGCCCATTCGTGCCCGATGCGGGCCGCGGTGCGGCCCATGTCCTCGATGGTGCTGCCGCCGTCCGACCAGTCGGAGTGCAGATGGCAGTCGCCGCGCAGCAGCGCCCGCAGCGTCTCCCCGCCGTCGGCCTCCGGGACCGGGATCTCCTCCTCCAGTCGCGCGAGATAGGCGGGTACCTCCCCGGCCAGGGCCTCCCGCACCACCGCCGCCGTCTTCGGTCCGAGGCCCTTGACCGACTCCAGCGTCCCGGCGGCGGCGCGCCGGGCCGCCTCGCCGTCCGCCATCGCCGCGACGACCGCGGACGCCGTACGGAAGGCCCGTACCCGGTACGTGGGGGCCTGGGAGCGTTCCAGCAGGAAGGCGATCCGGTCCAAAGCGGCCACGGGATCCATCGCACGACACCTCTCGTTCCCGCCGCCGGCCCGCCCGGCCGGACCCGCGTCCGGGGCGGGGGCGGCCCGTGATCAGCCCCCGGACTTCCCCGACACCGCCGACGCCGGAGTCTGGACCGGGCCGATCTCGCACCACACCGCCTTGCCCTCGCCCCGGGGCTCCACGCCCCATCGCGAGGCCAGCGCGTCGAGCAGCAGCAGGCCACGCCCCGAGGTCGCCGCCTCGCCCGGTGTCCGCCTGCGGGGCCACGCGCTGGAACGGTCCTGCACGGACAGCCGCACCCGCCGCACCGGCTCCGGCAGCACCTCCAGGGTCAGCACCGCGCCGCCCTCCGTGTGCAGCAGCACGTTCACCAGCAGCTCACCCGTCAACAGCTCGGCGTCGTCCGCCAGTTCGTCCATGCTCCAGTCGCGCAGCGCCTGTCCCACCGCCGCCCGCGCGTCCGAGAGCCCCTGCGGATCGGCCTGGTGGATGTACTGGTGGATGCGAGGCGCCCGCGGAGTGCCCGGGTCCGGGCTGCGGCGCAGGACGAGCAGGGCGACGTCGTCTCCGGCCCCCCAGCGTTCCCAGAGCTGTTCGGAGAGGTGGTCGGCCAGCGCCTCGGCCTGCGGCGGTCCGCTGCTCATCGCGCCGGCCAGCACCGCCAGACCCGATTCGATGTCCGTGCCGGGCTGCTCGACCAGGCCGTCCGTGTAGAGCACCAGGGTCTCGCCGGGCACCAGGTCGAGCCGGGTCTCCGGGAACTCCTCGTCCCCGAACACCGTCGCCAGGCCGAGCGGCAGTCCGCCCCGCAGCTTGGGCCGCCCGACGCGGCCGTCCGTGTGCCGGATCAGCGGCCCCAGATGCCCGGCCCGCACCGCGCGCACCGTGCCCCCGCCCAGGTCGACCTGGGCGTAGGTGCAGGTGGCGAAGCGGTTCGTGTCGAGTTCGGCGAGGAAGCGGGACGCCCGGGCGAGCACCGTGGACGGGGCGTGGCCCTCGCCCGCGTACGCCCGCAGCGCGATCCGCAGCTGCCCCATGATGGCCGCGGCATGGGTGTCGTGGCCCTGGACGTCGCCCACCACGATCCCCACGCGGCCGCGGGGCAGCGGGATCACGTCGTACCAGTCGCCGCCGACCTGACGTCCGCTCCAGGCCGCGTGGTACCGCACCGCGATCTCGCCCCCGGTGATCTCCGGGATCCTGCGGGGCAGCATCGTCTCCTGCAGTCCGGTGGCCAGCTCCCGCTCCTCGTCGAAGAGGATGGCACGCTGCAGCGACTGGGCGACGATCGCGGCCAGCCCCAGGGCGAGGTTGCGCTCGTCGGCGCTGAAGGCCGTACGGCCCCGGTAGAACAGCGCCATCCCGCCGAGCGAGCGGGCCTGGGCGACCAGCGGCAGGTAGCAGGCGGCCTTGAACTTCAGCCGGGGGAGGTACGGGGCGAGTTCGGGGAAGTCCCGGCCCAGCGAGGGGAACGAGGAGACGAAGCGGGGCCGCCCGCTCAGTACGGCCTCGGCCAGCGGCAGGCCGCCGTCGAGCCGCCGGGTGCGGAAGTCGTTCAGGGCGTCCAGCGACTCGCCGCTGAGGGCGATGACGTTGAGCGAGCCGTTCTCGACCAGCCCGAGCGCGAGACCGTCCGCGCCCAGCCGGGCGAGTCCGCCGGGACCGGTCAGGGCGGCCGTCACGTCGTCGACGGTCACCGCACGCGACAGCGCGTGCGTGGTCCGTTCGACGATGCTCGTCTGCACCTCGCGGCGCTTCTCCAGGTCGAGCACGAACTCCGAGTGGGCGACCTCGGCGGAGGCGTCCCGGACGATCCCGACGATCCGCTGGGCCATGCCGTCCGGCGCCCGCAGAATTCGTGCCTGCACATGCGTCCACTGGGGTGTTCCGTCGTCCCGCTCGATGCGGAACTGCGCCGTGTACGAGGTCTGACCGCTGATGATGGCATGCCGGATCACGGCCTCGAGCCGCGTCCGCTCCTCCGCGTCGAGCCCGCGGACGAGCGTGGCGGGCCGGCCGTCGAACCCGTCGGGGTCCACCCCGAACACCAGCAGCCCCGCCTCGTCGACATCGATGGTGCGCGTGTCGAGGTCCCAGTCGAAGCTGCCGGTGCGATTCATGGCGAGCCGCTCGGTGGGTCCGATCTCGCCACTGTGCGTGCGCCGGTCGTCATCGGTCATCTCGTCCATTGTCGAACCGGTACCCCTCCGACGCCATGGCGGCGACACGGCGCGCCGGAGATTTCACCGGCCGGGCAGAATGGGCCGGTGAATCCGCGCTACCGAGTCCTCGGTCCCGGCCGGGCGGTCCGGGACGACGGCCGCGAGGCCGTGCTCAGCGGTGCTCGCCTCCGGGCCCTGCTGGCGGCACTGGCCGCCGCCGGCGGGCGGGACGTCGGCACCGCCGTGCTCGTCGCCCACATCTGGGAGGGCGCGCCGCCGGGCGACGCGGAGGGCACCGCGGCGCTGCAGGCGCTGGTCGGGCGGCTGCGCAGGGCCCTCGGCCGGGACGCCGTCCTCTCGACCCCCGGCGGATACCGCCTCGCCGCGACCGCGCAGGACATCGACCTGTACGTGTTCGAGCGGCTGGCCGCGGACGGGTCCCGGGCCCTGGCCGACGGGGACGCCGGCCGGGCGGCCCGGATCCTGGACGAGGCTCTCGGGCTGTGGCACGGGCCCGCGCTCGCCGACCTCCCCGGTCGTGACGGCGACCCCGCGGTCGTCCGCGCGGAGCAGCGGCACACGCAGGCGCGCCGGGACCGGCTCGCCGCGGACGTGGCCCTCGGCCGCGCCCGGACCGCGCTCGCGCCCCTGACGGCCCTCGCGGCCGAGCACCCGCTGGACGAGCCGCTGCAGACCCTGCGGATCCGCGCGCTGCGGGCGGCGGGCCGCGGCGCGGAGGCGCTCCAGGCGTACGAGGAGGTCCGCGGCCTCCTCGCCGACCGCCTCGGCGCGGATCCCGGCCCGGACCTGCGCGCCCTCCACGCCGAGTTGCTGGCCGGCGAGGAGGCGGTGGAGCGCTCGGTCCTTCCCGCGCGGCTGACCTCCTTCGTCGGCCGGGCGGCAGAGGTGGACGCGCTCGGGGCGGCGCTTCGGGCCGGGCGGCTCGTCACCCTGACCGGACCCGGCGGAGTCGGCAAGACCCGCCTCGCCCTGGAGGGCGCGGAACGCGCCGAAGGACCGGTCCGCCTCGCCGAACTCGCCTCCGTACGGCGGGAGTCGGACGTCCCCGCGGCCGTCCTCACCGCCCTCGGTGCCCGCGAGACGCAGCTCTGGAGCGCCGCCGCCGCCGTGGACCGGCAGAGCCACGATCCCCTGGACCGTCTGGTGGAGCATTGCGGGTCGCGGCGGTTGTTGTTGCTGCTGGACAACTGTGAGCACGTGGTGGGTGTGGTCGCGGGGTTGGTGGAGGTGTTGTTGGCGCGGTGTCCTGGGGTGTCGGTGTTGGCGACGAGTCGGGAGCCGTTGGGGGTGCCGGGGGAGTTCGTGCGTCCGGTGGGGCCGTTGTCGCGGGGTGAGGCGTTGCGGTTGTTGGGGGAGCGGGGTGCTGCGGCGCGTGCGGGTTTTGTGGTGTCGGAGGATGCGGAGGCGTGTGCGGAGATCGGTCGGCGGTTGGACGGGTTGCCGTTGGCGATCGAGTTGGCGGCGGCGCGGTTGCGGTTGTTGAGTCCGCGGCAGATCGCGGATCGGTTGGATGATCGTTTCGCGTTGTTGACGTCGGGGGCGCGGACGGTGTTGCCGCGTCAGCAGACGTTGCGTGCGGTGGTGGACTGGTCGTGGGATCTGTTGGACGAGGGTGAGCGGGGGGTGTTGCGGCGGCTTTCGGTGTTCTCGGGCGGGTGTGGTCTGGAGGCGGCGGAGGCGGTGTGCGGGGGGTCCGGTGGGGCCGGGGTGTTGGACGTGTTGGGTGCGTTGGTGGACAAGTCGTTGGTGGTGGCGGCTCCTTCGGAGGAGGGGGTGATGCGTTACCGGTTGCTGGAGACGGTGGGGGAGTACGCGGGAGAGCGGCTGGACGAGGCGGGTGATCGTGCGGTGGCCGAGCGGCGGCATCTGACGTACTACCGCGAACTCGCCCGCACCGGCGATGCCCGGCTGAGGGGGCCCGGGCAGGAGGTCTGGCTCCGGCGCTTCGAGACCGAGCACGACAACGTGAGGGCCGCGCTGCGGACGGCCGTCGAACGCCAGGAGGAGCAGGAGGCGCTCTCCCTGGTGCTTTCCATGAGCTGGTTCTGGCAGCTCCGCGCGCATCACGGCGAGGCCCGGACCTGGTCGGCGGCCGCCGCCGCCCTCGGCCCCGACCCCTTCACCCCGCCCGTGCGCCGCGCCACGCCCCTGGAAGGCCGCTGCACCGACACACCGCCGCCCTGGGACGACGAGCGGCTGTGGGAGGCCCGGCGCGGCTGCCGGCTCCTCGTCCTCGCGGGAGAGGGCGGCGAGGGGGCCACCGCCCTGGAGCGGCCCGACACCCGGGCCCGGCTCGACGCCGTCGTCGCCGCGTACCGGCCCGGCCTGCCCCAGAATTGCCGCCAGCCCGGGTCGATGTGGTTCTTCGCCCGGCTGATGACGGGCGAGTTCCGCACCCTCGGCGAGACCCTGGACGCCGCGCTCGACGCCTGCCACGCCCACGGCGACGACTGGGAGGCCGGCTTCACCCACCTCATGCGGGCCAAGCTGCTCGGGGAGCGTCCCGAGGACGCCGAGCGGGCGCTCGCGGCCTTCGAGGCCGCCCAGGACTCCTGGGGAATCGCCGAAGCGCTCTGCGCACGCGGCGAGTCGTACGAGCGGGCGGGCCGGCTCGACGAGGCCGCGGCGGACTTCGAACGGGCCGCCCTCGCGGCGGCGAACCTCGGCGCCCGCTCGCAGGTCCCGGTGTTCAAGGCGCGCCTCGCCTCCGTCCGCGTCCGGACCGCCGCCGACGACGAGGCGCGGGCCGGAGCGCGGGAGCTGTTCGCCGAAGCGGCCCGGGAAGCCGGGGAGTTGGGCAACGAGGCTGTCGGCACGGCCCGGCTGCTCCTCGTCCAGCACCACGGGCACGACGGGGACACGGCCCTCGCCCGCGATCAACTGGATCTGCTGGAGTCCGAGTTCAGCGCATCAACCCCCGACCTCTTCGCCGGCGTCGCCGGTGGACTGCGCGGCTGGCTCGCCTGCCTCGACGGCGCGTACGATGAGGCGCTCGGTCATCTCGCCCACGCCGTGGCCCAGTTGGAGACCCTCGCCTACCTGGTCTCGCCGTACCTCGTGGTCAGCCAGTTCGCGACGGCGGCCTGGGCCAAGGGGAGCCTGGGCCGGCCGGGCCTCGCCGAGGACGGGGCCCGGCTGCTCGGTGCGTACGACGCCCACAGCGGCACGGCCGACGGGGTCGGCTTCCGGCCCTTCACCACGCAGACCGAGGCCTCGGTGCGGGCGCACGCGGAGCGCGCCCTGCGCGCCGCGCTCACCCCGGAGACGTACGCGCGGTGCCACGCGGAGGGCGCCGCCCTCCAGGTGAAGGAGGCCGCGGGCCTGGTCTGAGCCCGGGGCGGGCCGAGCACCGGGGAGAGGGTGGGTCGAGCGCCGGAGGAGTGTCCCGTCCGAGCCCGGGGAGGGTGCCCGCCGATGCCGGGATGGCCCCCCGGAGGCGCCCCGACCCGCATCGGGAGCGCGACGCCCCCCGTGACGGCGCCCGCCGGCCGATCGGGTCAGGACCCGTCGGCCGCCTCCAGGCGTTCCCTCGCCTCGGCCAGGTCCTCCGGCGTCGGCGCGTCGTCCTGCGTGAGGCGCCGACGCCAGTACCCGGCGAAGTCGATCGAGCGCCGGTCGTACCCGCGCTCCTCGACGAGATGGCGGCGCACCGCCCGGACGGCACCCGCCTCGCCGGCCAGCCAGACGTACGGGGACCCGGACGGGAACGCGGCCGCCCGCACCGCCTCCGGCACGGACTCCCCGGCCCCGTCCTCGTACAGCCAGTGCACGGTCAGGTCGCCGGCCGTCACCCATTTCTGCTCCTCGGCCGGGTCTGCGACCTGAACGAACGCGACCGTCCGGTGCCCCGGTGGCAGCGCCTCCACCACCGTGCCGAGCGCCGGCAGCGAGCAGCCGTCGGCGACCAGCAGCGTCCAGTCTGCGGCTCCCGGGGCGACCGGTGTGGCGAAGTACGGGGAGGGCCCGAACATCCCCAGGGCGTCCCCGGGCCGGGCCCGGCGCGCCCAGCGCGTCGCCGGCCCGTCCTCCTCGCCGCCGGCGTGCAGCAGGAAGTCGACGTCGAGGGTCGCGGCCGACGGGTCGTGCGTCCGGATCGTGTAGCTCCGCATCCATGGACGATCGGCCTCCGGCAGCCCGGCGCAGGACGCGTACCAGCGCATCACGTCGCCGTCCGGGCCGGGCGTGGGCAGGACCGGTTCGGTGCCGGGCCGCCGGGGGAAGAACAGCTTCACCTGCTGGTCCGGCCCGGCGAGCGAGAGGCCGCCCAGGTCAGGGCCGCCGAAGGTGACCCGGACCATGCGCGGGGTGACCGGGCGGACCTCGGTCACCCGGATCAGCCGGAGGGGCAGGGGCGGCGGATTCGTCATGAGGACTCCCGTGTGTCGTGGCTCGCCCGCCAGCCTCCCCGCCCCCGCCGACGCGGCTCCGACGCCGGACCGACACGGCCCCTGGGCCGCACCGGGCGGTGATCCGGCCGCCGCGTCCCGGCCCGGATGCGGGAGCGGGAGCCGCCCCTGAGAATGGAGTGCCGGAAGAACTAGTAGGAGGCGGCATGAACGCTGAGTCCGACAAGACATCTCCGGGGGAGAGCCCGACGCCCGACCGCCTCTTGCATGCCGGGTCGGAGGGCGAATACACGGCGGAGGACCTGGTCCTCGCCTCCGGACGCGATGTGAATCCGAAGAGCCTCGCGTGGGCCGAGCGGCGGATGGCCGAGAAGGGCCGCGCCTCCCTCGACGAACTCCTGCCCTGAGGCCCCGGCCCCGGCTCCGCGGCCGGGCTGCGGCCCCCGCTCCCTTGGCCCGGTCCTCACCGGGCCAAGGGGTGGGCCGCGCCGCCGCGACCCGGCCCGGCGCCCCCACCGCCCGGGCCGCGACCGCTTCCGCCCCGCCCGCGCCGCCCGCGCGCACGGGGCTTCCGCATTTGTGAAACACGTTCTACCGTGGCCGCCGTCGCGCGCACGCTCCAAGGACGCTGCCACGGGAGGCCCCCATGCACCTCGAGTACACGCACGCCCAGCACCGCCTGCGCGCCGAGCTGCGGGCGTACTTCACCGAGCTGGTCCCGGACGACGTGTACGCCCGCTATGCCGACCCGGCCGCACAGAAGCGCTTCTACCGCGAGACCATCCGCAGGCTCGGAGCCGACGGCTGGCTCGGCGTCGGCTGGCCCACCGAGTACGGCGGACGCGGACTGAGCCCCATGGAGCAGTTCATCTTCTTCGACGAGGCCGCCCAGGCCGGCGTCCCCCTGCCGCTGATGGCGCTGAACACCGTCGGCCCCACGATCATGCAGTTCGGCACCGACGAGCAGAAGGCCCGCTTCCTGCCGAAGATCCTCTCCGGCGAGATCGACTTCGCCATCGGCTACAGCGAACCCGACGCGGGCACCGACCTCGCCGCCCTGAAGACCCGCGCGGTCAGGGACGGCGACACGTACGTCGTCAACGGGCAGAAGATCTGGACCACCAACGGCGACACGGCCGACTGGGTCTGGCTCGCCGTCCGCACCGACCCGGACGCACCGCCGCACAAGGGCATCACCATGCTGCTCGTCCCGACGACGGACCCGGGCTATTCCTGCACCCTGATCAACACCCTCGCCTCGCACGACACCACCGCCAGCTACTACGACGACGTCCGCGTCCCGGTCTCGTACCGCGTGGGGGAGGAGAACAAGGGCTGGCGCCTGATCACCAACCAGCTCAACCACGAGCGGGTCACCCTCGCCGCCCACGGCACCATGGCGATCCGTGCCCTCCACGACGTCCAGCGCTGGGCCGCCGACACCGAGCTCGCCGACGGCCGACGGGTGATCGACCTCCCCTGGGTCCGCCGCCTGCTGGCGCGGACGCACACCCGCCTGGACGCGATGAAACTCCTCAACTGGCAGATGGTGAACGCCGTCCAGCAGGGCACCCTCACCCCGCAGGACGCCTCCGCCGTCAAGGTCTACGGCTCCGAGGCCCGCCGCGACGCCTACGCCTGGCTCATGGAGGTCGTCGGCTCGGCCGGCGCACTGAAGGGGGGCTCGGCCGGGGCGGTCCTCCACGGCGAGCTGGAACGCGGCTACCGTTCGGCCGTCATCTTCACCTTCGGCGGCGGGAACAACGAGATCCAGCGCGAGATCATCTCCTGGATCGGCCTCGGCATGCCCCGGGTCCGCCGCTGAGGGGTTGTGACGGAGCCGTCCGCGAGAGGTCCGTGACCGACCCGTCCGCCGCGCCGACGACCTCGGCTCCGCGGGACACACCCCCCGGGCACATGCCGAGTTCCCGCCGAGCGCGGGCAACGGAAGCAGCCGATGCACTCAGACGGGCACCGTGCTCCCGTCGACGACCCGGATCAGGCGTGCGCCCCGGCGGTTCGGGCATGTTCCGGACGTCGGCCCACGCCGGACCGGCGGCCCGGCGTTCCAGGAAGGGAAGTGACATGAGCCAGAACCCCCGGCTCGCACCGGTCGCGACGTTCTGCGGCAAGTGCGACTGCGGATGCCCGCAGCTGTTCGTCGACGCGGACGCGTCCGACGACAGGCGCATCCGGATCACCGACGACTTCGGCCAGCACGTCCAGATGAGCGCGGACCAGTTCGCGGATCTGGTCGCACAGGCACGGGCGGGAAAGCTGGACTCCGTACTGGCCACCGGCGCCTGAGGGCGCGTCGGTGATGCCGGCGCGCCGCGCGCGGCACCCCCTCGGCGTCCCGGTGACGCCGTGCCCGGGATGCCGTGACCGGAACGCTCGGCACGCCGGTCGCGAAGACGCGCCCCGGCCGGAGACCGTTCCGGCCGGGGCTCAGCGCACGACCTCGACCGTCTTCTCCACCGTGACCTGATCGAGGTCGGAGGTGCGGACGGTGGCCCGCATCGTCCACGTTCCGGCGACCGGAAGGGTCAGGGTGTCGCTGCTCCAGTGACTGCCCCGGTCCACGAGTTCGGCGTCCAGCGGGCCGATACCCTCCTCGGCATGGGTGAAGGTCAGACGGAGCTCGGGCGCGGAGACGAACCCGCCGTCGGCACCGAAGACGACGGCCTCCACCGCGTTCCGGCCCACCCGGCTCGGCTCCAGCGTGATCTGGATCTTTCCGCTTCCCGTGATGCCGGCGCCGCCCGTGTCGAAGGGCATCGCGACCAGGTTCACGTCCGGCCATCCGGTCACCCGGGAAGCCGTCACCGTCTCGGCGTCCGCCCTGCCCGGCTGCGTACCCGTCAGCACGGTCGTGACGACGAGGACCACCGCCCCGATCAGCGCCTCCGCCGCCGCGGACCCGCGCAGGCCGCGCCGCCACGCCGCAGGACCCGGACCGGTCTCGACGGAGCCCGGCTCGACGGAGCCCGCCGCGCCCTCGGGCAGCGGAACCGGGCCGTCGCCCGCGGGGACCGGCACCGGTTCCCCGACCGGCACCGGTTCCCCGACCGGCACGGGCACCGATCGACGGGTCAGGTGCCGGGAGTACGCCGCCACCGCCAGCATCGCCGCCACCACCCCGGCCTTCACGAGGAGGATCCGGCCGTACGGAGTGGCCAGCGCCTCCCAGGAGCCCAGCCCGCGCCAGGACTGGTAGACGCCGCTGACCGCCAGCGCGGCGACGGACCCCAGCGCCAGCCGGGAGAAGCGGGCCACGGCCGCGCCGGGGACCGGGGTGTCGATCGGTGCGCGCGCCAGCGCCACGAACAGCGCGGCCAGCCCGCCCAGCCACACCGACATCGCGAGCAGGTGCACCACGGACGACACCATCGCCACCGGCACCTGGACACCGGCTGAGGCGTGGTCGGAGACCGCCCACGTCCCCGCGAGCGCCGCCGCCAGTACCGCCCCGCCGACCCACTCGGCCCGCCCTGCCCGCCCGGCGCGCACCCAGCGCTTGAGGGCCACGGCCGCCACGGGCAGCAGGGCCAGGCGGACCGTGAGTGCGAGCCCCTGCCGACTGCTCGCCGTGTCCCACAGCAGCCGCGGGTCGAAGAAGGGTCCGGACGAGCCGCCCCCGCTCTCCCACGCCGCCCGCGCCACCAGCAGCACGAGCGTCGAACCCGCGAGCGCCCACCAGCCGGCCGACAGGAGGCGGCGCACCGCTCGTACCGCCAGGGCGCCCGGCCAGCAGACCAGGCCGAAGACCGCGACCCCGAGGAGCAGGGACAGGCCGGCGTAGGCGCCATAGCGCCCGATGTCCTGGAGCAGGTCGACGGCGCCGCTCACGTTCGGCTCGGTGGCCGACGCGGTGCCGTCCCGCGAGGGCGCGCCGACGGAGAACACGAAGGCGCCGGAGATGGCATGGCTGTCGGCCGAGGCCGCTCGCCAGGAGACCGTGTACGTGCCCTGCGCGAGGCCGTCGGCGAGCTCCACCCGTACGGTCTCCGCCTTGCCGTCCGCGTGGCCGGGAGTGCCGGTGTGCACCGGCCGGCCCTCGGGGTCGAGGACCCGGAGCGCGTTGGCGGTCAGCCCGACGGCCTCGCTGAAGGTGACCGTCACGTGGTCCGGCGGCCTGGTCAGTACCGAGTCCCTGCGGGGGTCGCTGGCGGTGACCACGGCATGCGCCGCGGCCGGCGTCGCGCCGGCGAGCAGGGCGGCCGCGAGCACGGCCGGCACCAGCAGCACGCAGGCCAGATACCGGCCGAGCCTTGTTCCTCGTTCCACGCCATGTCTCCGGTTCGGCCGACGGATCTCGTGCACGGCCCGAACGAAGGACCGGCCGGCCGGCCGGGAGGGGCTGCGGAGAGGCGGGCTGCCCGCCCGGCGGTACCGGCCGACCACACCCCCTACGCCGTGACCCCCTCGCCCGCACGTTCCGGCGGAGGGGATACGGAGGCGGGGCCGCCGTCGTTCAACTCCGCCGCTGTGCCGTGGCGTCCGGCTTCCAGTCCTGGGCGAGGAGCCCGAGCAGCACCTCGTCCAGGAACTCGCCCAGTACCCAGGCCGAGGAGCGCAGCACGCCCTCGCGGACGAAGCCGTTGCGCTCGGCGGCGCGCAGCATCGCGTGGTTGTCGGCCAGGGTCTCGATCTGCAGCCGATGCAGTCCGCGCACGGCGAAGCCGTAGTGGCACAGCGCGGCGACCACGTCGGTTCCGTAGCCCTTGCCGCGGGCGGACGGCAGCAGCCCGAGCCCGACGTGCGCGAACCGGTTGTGGGTGTCGATGCCCCAGAGCGTCGCGGTGCCGACGAGGGTGCCGCCCTCCAGCTCCACGACGGAGAACGGGACGTGTCCGTGCTCCGTGTCGTCGACCACGAGCCGCGGATCCTTCGAGGCGGGCGACATCGGCCGCCACGGACCCCCTTCGGCCCGCGCGGCGTTGACCACGTCGTTGTAGAGCTCGGTCCGCAGGACCGGGATGTCGTCTTCGTGCCGGGCCCTGAGCCCGACCTTGGTGCCTCTCAGCATGCGAGCTTCCTACCCGACCCGGTCGGCCCGCGGCAAACGGATAACGCCCCGCCCAGGCGGCCCGGTTGCGGACCGCCTGCCCGGCCGGGGGCCTCTGCGCCCGGTGGCCTCCTGCGGGCCCCGGCCCCGAAGCTGCAGACTGTGCCGGACCACCGCTCGAAGAGGAGCCCCCATGCCCCACCCGCTCACTCCGTCCACCGCCGCGCCCGTACACCCGGACTACCCGGTCCGCACGAAGCGGCTCCGGCTGCGCCCGGTGCGATTCGACGACCTCGACGCCGTGCACGCCCACCGCTCGCTGCCCGAGGTGGCGCGCCACCTGCCGCACGAGCCGCACACCAGGGAGATGACGGAGCAGACCCTGGAGCGCATGATCGGCGGTCAGGCGCTCGCCGTTCCCGGCGACTGGCTCGACCTCGCCGTCGAGGACGAGTCGGGCCGGGTCGTCGGCGAGGTGCTCCTCAAGCGGGACGAGCGGGAACCCGAGACCGGGGAGGTGGGTTTCGCCTTCCACCCCGACGTGCACGGGACCGGGATCGCCACCGAGGCGGTCGCTGCGGCGCTCGGCATCGCCTTCGAGGACTTCGGCTGGCACCGGGTCCTCGGGGTCTGCACCGTGGAGAACGTCGCCTCCGCCGCGCTCATGCGACGCGTCGGCATGCGCCACGAGGCCGTCCACCGCGACGGCGCCTTCCGGAAGGGCGCCTGGCGCAACTTCTCCACCTTCGCCGTCCTCCGCGCCGAGTGGCGCGGCGGCCTGCGGCCTTCGGCGGACGAGCGGGCGGTCGACACCGTCGTCTCGGCGTTCTTCGCCGCCTTCACCCGTCGCGCCGGCGAGCCGGTCCGCCTCGACGCCGCCCGGGCGGCCCTCGCGCCCGACGCGGTCGTCGAACGGGTCACGGAGGGCGGCGGCCTCGACCGGACAGACGTGGACGAGTTTCTGGCGCCACGTCAGATCCTGTTGAACGGGGACTCGTTGACGGAGTTCACCGAGATCGAGGTGACCTCGACGACCATGTTCGCCGCCGGTCGTGCCCACCGCCACTCGCTGTACCACAAGTGGGGTGTCCGGGACGGGGTCGCCTTCAACGCCTGGGGACGCAAGACGCTGACACTGCGGCCGTCCGCCGGATCCTGGGTCATCGAGTCCTTCACCTGGGCCGACGAACGGGAGTCGACCGGCCTCACGGACTGAGCACGGCCGTGCCACCGCGAACACCGCCCCCCGCGACGGGCGGCCGTCCCGCCGACGGCGTCCGGCCACCCGCGATACGGCGACGCCCGAGGGGCTTTGGCAGACTGTCGGCCGCCCGACCGATCACGAGAAGCGAGAACACGAGGGAGCCGCGCCGTTGAGCGTCAGTGTCGAAGGACAGATAGACATCGCGGGGCCGGTGGGCAAGCTGCTCCACCGGCGCCCGCTCAAGAACTCCACGGTGATGCAGTCGTTCGGCATCGACCCGGTCGGCGGGGACGTGTTCGTCGTGCAGGTGGTGCAGGGCGGCCTGACCCTCACCGGCGAGTCGGGCCCGGTCAGCGGCGCCGACCGGATCGCGCACGGCGACCTGTGCGTCACCCGGCTCACCCAGGCCGGCGCGATCACCGGATTCATGTACCTGCGGGGCTTCGGCCACGGCGTCTCCATGGCCGTAGAGAACCGGGCCGGCGTCGTCCGGCTCTGGACGGAGACCGCTTCCCGGAAGAACAGCAAGGACGAGGGCTACGGCACCGCCGTCACCCACTTCGAGTTCCGCAGCGGCACGGTCCTCGACCACGGCTCCCCGCTGCACGCGGATCCGTACACGCCCGCCGCCGGCGCCACGGGCGTCACGTGCACCATCGACCCCACCACGGACCGGCTCGTCGTCCGCTTCTCCTCGGGCGGCATGAAGTACGAGTCCTACGACCTGGCGAAGGCCGCGGCCGGCGTCTGGGAGCCGATCACCCGCATCGCCCAGCCCGACCCGAAGGGCGTCTTCCAGGGCTACGCCTCGCTCGGCGGCGTCCTCTACATGCTCGCCGGTGAAGCCATCGCCGACGACAACCCCGACAACCCGCCGCCGGGCAACACGTACCTGACCGCGGTCGACTGGGCCACCGGTGCGCTCCTGGACCAGCAGCGTGTCCTGGCCGCCCCCGGTCTGGAGTACCGCGAGCCGGAGGGGATGGCCGTCTCGGTGCGCGACGGCGTGCCGCACCTGCACTTCGGCTTCGCCGGCGAGGACCCGGGCCCGCGCACCTGCACCATCATGTCGCTCTCCCAGGCGCCCGAGACGGACGGCGTGAAGGTCCTGACGGACTGGACGCCGATCCCGCTCGCCGCCGGTGTCACCGCGGACCAGAACGCCCCCAAGGGCCGGCTGATCAGCCTGGCCGGCACGACGACGCTGCAGCTCAGCGGTGGCGTCAAGGGCAGCTTCGACGCGGACGCCGTCATCGGCACCCTGCCCGACGCGCTGACCCCGACCATGGTCGCGCGCGCCAACGTCGCCCGGAACAACAACGCCGGCGTCTGCGTCGCCCGCGTCGAGGCCGACTCCGACCGCGGACTGCGGCTCTACGGCGGCCGCGCCACCAACGCCGTCACCTGGGCCCAACTGGACAGCTTCAGCGCCGTCTGGCGCTGACCGGGCCCGCTGCCGCCACCCCTTCCCCTCGTCAAGGAGACGACCTCGCATGTCCTACGACCGCCGCAGCATCCTCGGCGCCGCCCTCGCCCTGCCCGCCGTCCTCACCGCCGGCAGCCTGACGACCGCGACCCCGGCCGCCGCCGCGCCCGGTGGCGTCGAAGCCGGCGAATGGGCCGACCTCCTCCTGGAGCCCGGCGTCACCGCCCAGGCCGGCGCCACCCCGCAGGTCCGCCTCGTCACCATCGCCGGTACGACGTTCCTCCAGGCGCGGGGCGCCGTGACCTGCAACCTCACCGCCGACACCAGGATCGCCACGCTTCCGGCCGGGCTCCGCCCCACCTGGTACACGAGGGCGGTCGCGCCGCGGAACAACAGCCAGGGCATCAACGCCTGCCGCTTCGAGGCCAACACCGCCGGAGCCGTCACGGTCTACGGCGGCAACAGCGGCAACCCGATCACCTGGGTCCAGTTCGACGCGGTCCAGACGGTCTGGCGTTAGGTCCTGTCCGGGCGATCTTCGAGGACCGGCCCGCGGCGTCGGATGTGGTGTATCGCAAGGCGGAGGATCGCCCTCGTACTGGGCGTACTCGGGCGACTCCGACAACGCCGCGAGACGCCGCAGCCGTCGTCGCGGGCCCGAGAAGATCGCCCGGACAGGACCTAGCCGCTGCCCCGGGGCGCCTGGGTCCGGAGGGAAGCACGCTCCCCGTGCCCCGGGCCGTTCCCGGGCCCCTCTCCGCGGCCTCCCCTCCGTCACCCCTCCGACTCCCGCCGCCGGCACCGCCGTTCCCCCGCACCCCGGCCCGTTCCCCGGCTCCCGGGGTGCGGTCCGGCGTAGCCTGAGGGCATGACGCAGGACGCCGACCCCGGGCTCTTCGGACCCGACTCCGTCACCTGGCAGCTGCACGGCGACCCGGTGATGTGGATCGCCGGCGTCCGTGCCCTGTACCTCCAGGCGCTGCACCCCGTCGCCGTCCGCGGTGTGATGGCCAACAGCGACTTCGAGAAGGACGCCTGGGGGCGGCTCCTGCGGACCGCCGACTTCGTCGGCACCCTCAGTTACGGCACCACCCAGGCCGCCGAGGCGGCCGGCGCGCGGGTCCGCAGGATCCACCGGCTGCTCGGCGTCGACGACCCCGACCTGCTGCTCTGGGTGCACTGCGCCGAGATCGACTCGTACCTGACCGTGACGCGCCGCTCCGGCATCGTGGTCAGCGACGCCCAGGCGGACCGGTACGTCGACGAACACCGCGAGTCCGCCCGCCTCGTGGGCCTCGACCCGGAGCGGGTCCCCGCGAGCAGGGACGCACTCGCCGCCTACTTCGACGCCGTACGGCCGCAGCTTGCCGCCGGTGAGGACGCCAGGACCGTCGACGCCTTCCTGCGCCGCCCGCCCGTCCCGCCCGCGCTCGTCCCGGCGCGTGCCCTGCTGTGGGGGCGCGTGGCGGCGCTCGCGTACGACACCCTGCCCGACTACGCCCACGTGCTGTACGGCCGTCCCGCGTCGCCCCCCGAGACGGTCACCCACCGGCTCGTCGCCACGGCCAATCTGCTGCGCTCCGTGCCCGCTCGGTTGCGCTGGCGGCTTCCGCCGCGGCACATCCTGAAAGCGATGGACCGTCTCGGCCCCGAGGCACGACCCGCCCCGTACAAACTCCGCAGACAGGCGGCCATACTGGACGGGCCGGGGAGGGCGCAGAGAACCGACGGGGGCGACAGCACGCGATGGCGGAAACCAGGCTGATCCAGGGCCGGTACCGACTGCACGACGTGATCGGGCGGGGCGGGATGGGCGAGGTGTGGCGCGCGACCGACGAGTCGCTCGGCCGCCGGGTCGCCGTCAAGTGCCTGAAACCGCTGGGACCGCAGCAGGACGCCCCGTTCGTGACCGTCCTGCGCGAACGGTTCCGGCGCGAGGCGCGCGTCGCCGCCTCGCTCCAGCACCGCGGGGTCACCGTCGTCCACGACTTCGGCGAGTCCGACGGGGTCCTGTTCCTCGTCATGGAACTCCTGGAGGGCCACAACCTCAGCCAGCTCCTGGAGGAGAACAAGCAGGGCCCCCTGCCGGTCGAGGACGTCGTCGACATCGCGGAGCAGGTCGCCGACGCCCTCGCCTACACGCATCGGCAGGGGATCGTGCACCGCGACCTCAAGCCCGCCAACATCATGCGGCTCGGCGACGGCGGGGTGAAGATCTGCGACTTCGGGATAGCGCGCCTCGGCGCGGACATCGGCTTCACCTCGCGCCTGACCGGCACGGGCATCGCCATGGGCACCCCGCACTACATGTCGCCCGAGCAGATCAGCGGCGGCGAGGTCGACCACCGCAGCGACCTCTACTCGCTGGGGTGCGTGCTGTACGAGATCGCCACCGGCGCGCCGCCGTTCGACCTCGACGACCCGTGGGCCATCCTCATCGGCCATCGCGACACCGTGCCCGAGCCGCTGCGCAGCCACCGCGCCGACGTCCCGGACTACCTGGACCGGATCGTCCTCGACCTGCTGGCCAAGGAGCCGGAGGCGCGCCCCACCGACGCGAACGACCTGCGCCGCCGGATCCTGTCCGCCCGCACCGGCGCGACCCCGCCCGCCGGCTTCGCCACTGCCGGGCTGCCCGTACCGGAGACGGCAGCCGTTCCGTTCGTCCCCGAGCGGCCGCCGTCGACCCGGTTGCCGTCCTGGACCAGGGGGATGACCGTCGGCCACCGGGCCGGCGCCGGTTCCCCCGCGCAGGGGGACGTCCCGCACGATCCGTCCGCCGGGCTCACCGGCCGGTGGACGACCGGGACGGGCGTCCTGCCCGCGATGCTCGCCGCCCGGACCACGCCGCCCTCGGTCGAGCCGGCCCCCGCCCTCGCGGAACGGCACCAGGAAGGGGTACGACTGGGCCGGAACGGCCGCTGGGAGGAGGCGGAGGGCCTGCACCGTGGCGTGGCCGCCGACCGCGAGCGGCTCCTCGGGCCCGACCACCCCGACACCCTCGCCAGCCGCCACGAGCTCGCCTTCACCCTCGGCCGGCTCGGCCGGCGACACGATTCCCTGCGGGAGTTCGGCCGCGTCGCCGAGGGACGGGAGCGCACGCTCGGCGCCGACCACCCGGACTCCCTGGCGGCCCGCCAGGAGACGGCGTACGCGCTGGGGCGCCTGGGGCGGCACATCGAGGCCCACCAGGTGTACGAGGCGGTCCTCGCCGCACGGCAGCGCACCCTCGGCGCCGACCACCCCGACACCCTGCGCTGCCGGCACAACCTGGCGTTCAACCTGGGCCGGCTGGGGCGCCTGGACGAGTCGTACCGCGCGACGCGCGAGGTGGCCGAGGCACGCACCCGGCTGCTCGGCGCCGACCACCCCGACACGCTGGTGACCCGCTACGAGGTCGCGTACGCCCTGGGCCGGCTGGGACGTTGGGCGGACGCGCTCCCCGTGTACCGCGAGGTCGCCTCGGCGCGGGCCGCCGTCCTGGGCGCCGACCACCCCGACACCCTCGCGGCGCGCTACGAGTCCGGGATCTGTCTGGGGCGCCTCGGCCAGGGCGCCGAGGCGCTGGAGGTCTACCGCGAGCTGGTCGAGGCCCGCACCCGGGTGCACGGCCCGGAGCACCCCGAGACGCTGCGCGCCCGCCACGGCGTGGGCGTCAACCTGGGCCGGCTGGCACGCTGGGAGGAGGCCCTCACCGAATCCCGTGACGTGTGCGCCGTACGCGAGCGCGTGCTCGGCGCGGACCATCCCGACACCCTGGTGAGCCGCCGCGAGATCGCCGTCGGTCTGGGCTGGCTGGAGCGTTGGGAAGAGGCCCTCACCGTCTACCGGCAGGTCGCCGAGACCCGCGAGCGCGTCCTGGGCCCCGAGCATCCGGACACCCTGGCCGGCCGCGACGACGAGGCCCACTGCCTGGAACGACTCGGCCGCGACCAGGAGGCCCTGGCCCTCCACCGCCGGGTGGCCTCCCTCCGCCGCGGCCACGGCGACCGCAGCACACGGCACTAGGTCCTGTCCGGGCGATCTTCGAGGACCGGCCCGCGGCGTCGGATGTGGTGTATCGCAAGGCGGAGGATCGCCCTCGTACCGGGCGTACTCGGGCGACTCCGACAACGCCGCGAGACGCCGCAGCCGTCGTCGCGGGCCCGAGAAGATCGCCCGGACGGGACCTAGGGGGTGTTGCCGGGCTCCCGACGCCGGCGTCAGTAGGTCACGGTGATCCGCCGCGCCGGGCCGTCCACGACGACGGAGCCTCCGTAGGGGATCACCAACTGCGGGTCGGTGTGCCCGAGATCGACGTCGAACACGGCCATGGTGTGCGGAGCGTACGAGGCCAGCGCGCGCAGCACGGCCGCGCGCTGTTCGTCGGCATGGCGCCGCTTGGCGTCCGCGTCGTGCGGCTGCGTGAAGGACCATGCCTTGGCGCGGCCCATGAGGAGGGCGGGGAAGCGCCCCAGCAGGCCCCGCTCGCCCATGGCGCGCAGGATCCGGAAGACCTCCTCCCCGCTCGGCAGCTCCTCCGAGGTCTCCAGGAACAGGACACCGCCCTCGTAGGCGGCGGGATCGGGTTCGATCTCCCGGTCGGCCATCAGCAGCCACGAGAGGATCTCCAGGTTGCCGCCCCAGGCGCGGCCCTCGACGACCCGGTCGGGCCGGTGCCAGATCCAGCCGTCCGAGGGCTGGGAATCCGGTTCCGTCGCGAAGGTGGCCGGGTCCGCCCAGTCGCGGTCGATGTCGCGGTACCGCGGGGCGGGGCGGAGTTCGTACGGACCCGAGGTGAACAGCGCCGCGCGTACCGAGTCCGCCGTCAGGGGGTGGAGGCTGCGCGGGCGGCCGAGCTCGGTCATCACCGAAGCGCCGTGGTAGCCGACGATGCCCAGGTTGCGCAGGAGGAGCAGCAGGTTGGTGTTGTCGCTGGAGCCGAAGAACGGCTTGGGGTTGGCGCGGATCACGTCGCGGTCCAGCAGCGGCAGCACCGTGATCTGGTCGTCGCCCCCGATGGTGGCCATCACCGCCTTCACCGTCGGGTCGGTGAAGGCGGCATGGAGGTCGTCGGCGCGCTCCTGCGGCGTGGCACCCATCCTGCGGGTGGCCGGGTACTCCACCGGTTCGAGTCCGAACACCTCGCGCAGGCGCCCGAGTCCCAGTTCGTACGGCAACGGGAAGAGCCCGGGGAGGCCGGCGGAGGGCGAGACGACCGCGATGCGGTCACCGGGCACGGGCTTGGGGGGATACGCGGGCGTGGGTGGCGTCATGGCGGCGAGGCTAGGGGGTGCACGACTCTCCGATCATCCGCATTTCGCTCCGGGGCCCTTCGCTCCGGGCGCTCGGACGGACGAGGTCCGAAGGCGGCGGAAGCGCGCCCGATCCTCCGGTCACCCACCTCCCCCACGGGACGATCTCCGGAAGGCGGGGTTCCGTGAGCGATCTTCCCGTGTTAGCAAGAGACATGACCGCACAGCGCTCGTACGACGTCGTCATCATCGGCGGCGGACACAACGGACTCGTCGCCGCCGCCTACCTGGCCCGCGCCGGACGATCCGTCCTCGTCCTGGAACGTCTCGACACCACCGGCGGGGCCGCCGTCTCCACCCGGCCCTTCGCCGGTGTCGACGCCCGGCTCTCCCGGTACTCGTACCTGGTCTCCCTCCTGCCGGAGAAGATCGTGCGCGAACTGGGTCTCCGCTTCGCCGTGCGGAAACGATCCGTCTCCTCGTACACGCCGAAGGGCGACGGCGGACTCCTCGTCGGCGGCGGACCCGCCCGTACCCGCGCCTCCTTCGCCGCACTGACCGGCTCCGACCGCGAGTACGAGGCGTGGGAGGCCTTCTACGGCCGTACGGCGGAGGTCGCCCGGCGGGTCTTCCCCACGCTCACCGAGCCGCTGCCGACCCGGGCCGCGCTGCGCGACCGGGTCGGGGACGAGGACGCCTGGCGGATGCTCTTCGAGCAGCCCATCGGCGAGGCCGTCGAGCGCACCTTCGCCGACGACCTCGTCCGCGGTGTCGTGCTCACCGACGCCCTGATCGGCACCTTCGCCGACGCCCACGACCCCTCGCTGCTCCAGAACCGCTGCTTCCTGTACCACGTCATCGGCGGCGGCACCGGCGACTGGGACGTCCCCGTCGGCGGCATGGGCGCCCTCACCGACGCCCTCGCCGGCGCCGCCCGCGCGGCCGGCGCGGAGATCCGCACCGGGCACGAGGCCACCCGGATCGAGACGGACGGCACCCGCGCCGAGATCACCTACCGCACGGCCGACACCGAGGGCGTCGTCGAGGCGCGGCACGCCCTGGTGAACGCCTCGCCGCAGGCCCTCGCCGCACTGCTCGGCGCGGCGCCCCCGGCGCCGGCCGAGGGCGCCCAGCTCAAGGTCAACATGCTGCTGACCCGGCTGCCGCGGCTGCGCGACCGAGGGGTCGACCCGCGCGAGGCCTTCGCCGGAACGTTCCACATCGCCGAGGGCTACGGACAGCTGGCCACCGCCTACGCCGAAGCCGCCGCCGGCCGCCTGCCGAGCGCCCCGCCCTCGGAGATCTACTGCCACTCCCTGACCGACCCGAGCATCCTCGGCCCGGAGCTCGCCGGGCGCGGCTACCAGACCCTGACCCTCTTCGGGCTGCACACCCCCGCCCGCCTGTTCGCCGCCGACAACGACGCCGCCCGTGCCGCGCTGCTCAAGGCCACCCTCGCCGAGCTCGACGCCCATCTCGACGAGCCGCTGGCCGACTGCCTCGCGCTCGACGCGGACGGCCGGCCCTGCATCGAGGCGAAGACCCCGCTCGACCTCGAATGGGACCTGCGGCTGCCCGGCGGCCACATCTTCCACCGCGACCTGTCCTTCCCGTACGCGGAGGAGGGTGCCGGCCGGTGGGGCGTGGAGACCGAGCACGCCAACGTGCTGCTGTGCGGCGCGGGCGCCGTCCGGGGCGGTGGGGTCAGCGGGATCCCCGGCCACAACGCCGCGATGGCGGCACTCGGCCGTTGACGACATGCGCCACCCCCACCAGGGGTGTGAAGCTGACCTGTGAGCGCGCTTAAGAAAACCTCGATGGACCGCGGGCCCGGCATAAGGAAGATTTCTTTCAGGGATCTTGGGTGCGGCCGTGCCCGGACCCCCTCAGTCACAGGACACGCACGTCGGGAGCCATGGCATTGAAGGCGCTGGTCAAGCAGAAGGCGGAGCCGGGACTCTGGCTCACGGACGTGCCGGAGCCGGAGATCGGCGCCGGAGACGTACTGATCAAGGTGAAGCGGACCGGAATCTGCGGCACCGACCTGCACATCCGCTCCTGGGACGGCTGGGCGCAGAAGACCATCGCCACGCCGCTGACCCTGGGCCACGAGTTCGTCGGCGAGGTCGCGGAGATCGGCCGTGACGTCGTGGACATCGAGGTCGGCGACCTGGTCAGCGGCGAGGGCCACCTGGTCTGCGGCAAGTGCCGCAACTGTCTGGCCGGCCGCCGTCACCTGTGCCGCGCCACGGTCGGCCTCGGCGTCGGCCGGGACGGCGCGTTCGCCGAGTACGTGGCCCTGCCCGCGTCCAACGTCTGGGTGCACCGGGTCCCCGTCGAACTCGACGTCGCCGCGATCTTCGACCCCTTCGGCAACGCCGTGCACACCGCGCTGTCCTTCCCGCTCGTCGGTGAGGACGTCCTGGTCACCGGCGCCGGCCCGATCGGCATCATGGCCGCGGCCGTCGCCAAGCACGCCGGTGCCCGCAACGTCATGATCACCGACGTGAGCGAGGAGCGGCTGGCCCTCGCCCGCAAGGCGGGCGTCTCGCTGGCGTTGAACGTCGCCGAGCAGACGATCGCCGACGGCCAGCGCACGCTCGGCCTCAAGGAGGGCTTCGACGTCGGCCTGGAGATGTCGGGCAACCCCCGCGCGATGCGCGACATGGTCGCCAACATGACCAACGGCGGCAAGATCGCGATGCTCGGCCTGCCCGCCGAGGACTTCGCCGTCGACTGGGCGAAGATCGTCACCTCCATGATCACCATCAAGGGGATCTACGGCCGGGAGATGTACGAGACCTGGTACGCGATGTCGGTCCTGCTGGAGGGCGGCCTGGACCTCGCCCCCGTGATCACCGGCCGCTACGCCTACACCGACTTCGAGGCCGCGTTCGACGACGCCGCCTCCGGCCGCGGCGGCAAGGTCATCCTCGACTGGACCGTCTGAGACCGGGGCCGTCCGGCCGCCGCACGGCCGGGCGGCTCCGGGGCCCGCTCCCCGGAGCGCCCGCCGCGTGCCGACGGCCGCCCCAGGGCCCGCCGCCGCTCCGACGCCCGCGACGCCCTCGGTCCACCCGCCTCTTCCCAGGGCCCGGTCCCCTCGCCGGCCGGGCCGCCCGACCCGTGAAGGAAGCCCATGTTCTCCTCCGTCCGTGACGACCTCCGCGCCACCCTCGACGAGATCCGCGCCGCCGGACTGCACAAGCCCGAGCGCGTGATCGGCACCCCGCAGTCCGCCACCGTCGCCGTCACCGCCGGCGGCCGCCCCGGCGAGGTGCTCAACTTCTGCGCGAACAACTACCTCGGCCTCGCCGACCACCCCGAGGTCGTCGCCGCGGCCCACGAGGCGCTGGACCGCTGGGGCTACGGCATGGCGTCCGTCCGCTTCATCTGCGGCACCCAGGAGGTGCACAAGGAGCTGGAGGCGCGCCTGTCCTCCTTCCTCGGCCAGGAGGACACGATCCTCTACTCCTCCTGCTTCGACGCCAACGGCGGCGTGTTCGAGACGCTCCTCGGTCCCGAGGACGCCGTCATCTCCGACGCCCTCAACCACGCGAGCATCATCGACGGCATCCGCCTCTCCAAGGCCCGCCGCTTCCGCTACGCGAACCGCGACATGGCCGACCTGGAGCAGCAGCTCAAGGAGGCGAACGAGGGCGGTGCCCGGCGCAAGCTGATCGTCACCGACGGCGTCTTCTCGATGGACGGCTACGTCGCGCCGCTCGGCGAGATCTGTGACCTGGCCGAGCGCTACGACGCCATGGTCATGGTCGACGACTCGCACGCCGTCGGCTTCGTCGGCCCCGGCGGACGCGGCACCCCCGAACTGCACGGCGTGATGGACCGCGTCGACATCATCACCGGCACCCTCGGCAAGGCCCTCGGCGGAGCGTCCGGCGGCTACGTCGCCGCCCGCGCGGAGATCGTCGCCCTGCTGCGTCAGCGCTCCCGCCCGTACCTCTTCTCCAACACCCTGGCGCCGGTCATCGCGGCTGCCTCCCTCAAGGTCCTCGACCTGCTGGAGTCGGCGGGCGACCTGCGCGAGCGGCTCAACGCCAACACGGCGCTCTTCCGCTCCCGCATGACCGCGGAGGGCTTCGACATCCTCCCCGGCGACCACGCCATCGCGCCCGTCATGATCGGCGACGCGTCGGTGGCCGGACGGATGGCGGAGCTGCTCCTGGAGCGCGGCGTGTACGTGATCGGCTTCTCGTACCCGGTCGTGCCGCAGGGCCAGGCCCGCATCCGCGTCCAGCTCTCCGCCGCCCACTCCACCGAGGACGTGAACCGCGCGGTCGACGCGTTCGTCGACGCCCGCGCCGCCCTGCGAGACTAGGGGCATGATCGAAGCGCGGCGGCTGCACATTCTCCGGGCGGTGGCCGACCACCGTACGGTCACGGCGGCTGCCGCCGCGCTCTATCTCACTCCTTCCGCGGTCTCCCAGCAGCTGGCGGCGCTGGAACAGGAGACCGGCCACCGGCTGGTCGAACGCAGCGCCCGCGGGGCGCGGCTCACGCCGGCCGGCGAGATCCTGCTCGGCCACGCGAACGCCGTGCTGGAGCAGCTGGAGCGCGCCGAGTCCGAACTCGCCGCCTACGGCTCCGGCGAGGCGGGCACGGTCACGGTGGCCGCCTTCGCCACCGGCATCGGCCTGGCCGTCGCCCCGGCCATCGCCGGGCTCGCCCGCACCGCCCCCGGCATCCGGGTACGGGTGCGGGACGCCGAGGGCGACGAGTCCCTGCTGATGGTCCTGGACCGTCAGGTCGACATGGCCGTCGCGGTCGAGTACCGGGGGGCGCCCGGCGAGGACGACGCCCGGCTCACCCGCGTACCGCTGTACGCGGAGCCGTTCGACGCCGTCCTGCCGTCCGGCCACCGGCTCGCGGACCGCGAGTGCGTCGCGCTCGCCGACCTCGCCAAGGACGCCTGGATCGGCCAGTCCGCCGGCAACCCCTGCCAGGACGTGACCGTCCTGGCCTGCGAGTACGCGGGGTTCGCCCCGCAGATGGAACACTCCTCGGACGACTTCCGTGCCGTCGTGGCGCTCGCCTCGGCCGGTGCGGGGGTCGCGCTCGTCCCGCGCTCGGCGCTGCGCGGCATGGACCTGACCGACGTCGCGATCCGGCCGGTCGACGGCGTCGCCCCGACCCGGCGGGTCTTCGCCGCGGTGCGCCGCGGGGCCGAGGACCACCCTCTGATCAGCCCGGTCCTGGCCGCCCTGCGGGAGGCGGCGGAACCGACGGACTGAGGCCCCCGGCGGGGCACCTCTCCGCGGGGGGAGCGGCCGGCCGGTTCCCCCGCGGTCGCGTCAGTCCGCCGACCGGATCCAGCCCACCGCCTCGATCCGGGACGCTTCGGCCGGCCGGGCGGCGTCGAAGAGCGGCCGGCCCGCGGGGTCGAGGACCCGCAGGCCGTCCACGTACACCCCTCGTCCGACGTAGCGCTGGTCGGTCGTGTAGCGCCAGCGCAGCAGCAGTGGCCGCGGGCCCCAGGCCGACAGGTCCGCCGCCGCCCGGTGCCAGACCCGCCCCGACCAGCCGCTCACCGAGCCCTTCGGACGCGCCTGCGGCTCCTGGCCCGGCCGGACGGTGATGAACGGCACGGGCCCCCAGGTGGCCCCGCCGTCCGCCGACGCCTCCAGGTGGGCGGCGTCCGCGGTCGGCTCGGTGTCCCACCACAGGGCGCAGTCCAGCCGGCCGAAGCCGGCGGGCGCGGTCAGCGGCGGCAGGGACAGCGTGGCGGTGGTGGCGCTCGCACCTCCGGAGAACCACGCGGTGCCGCCCCGAGCCGGGCGCACCGGGACGGCGCGCGCCAGGTTGTCGGCGGCCGCGACCCGCGGAGCCGAGCCGGACCGCCACGTACGGACCGGGTGGACGGAGTTGCCGAGCAGGACGAGGAAGGAGTCGGTGCTCGGGTCCAGGACCAGGCAGGTGCCGGTGAAGCCGGTGTGTCCCGCGGTGCGCGGAGTGGCCATCGCCCCCATGTACCAGTGCTGGTAGAGCTCGAAGCCGAGGCCGTGTTCGTCGCCGGGGAACGCCGTGTTGAAGTCGGTGAACATCAGCTCGACGGAGGCGGTGGACAGGATGCGCGCCCGGCCGTACGCCCCGCCGTTGAGGAGCGTGCGGGCGAGGACCGCGAGGTCCCAGGCGCAGGAGAAGACCCCCGCGTGGCCGGCGACGCCGCCGAGGCTGTACGCGTTCTCGTCGTGGACCTCGCCCCACACCATGCCGCGGTCGAGACCGGACCAGGGGCGCCGGGAGTCCTCGGTCGCCGCGATCCGGGGCTTCCAGGAGGCCGGCGGGTTGTAGCGGGTGCGGTCCATGCCGAGGGGAGAGGTGATCTCCTCGCGGAGCAGGGTGTCCAGCGGGCGGCCGGTGACCGCCTCCAGGACCAGCTGGAGCGAGATCAGGTTCAGATCGGAGTAGAGGTAGGCGGTACCGGCCGGACTGGCGAGGGTCTCGTTCCACAGCAGCCGCAGCTTCCCCTCCCGCGTGGGCTCCTTGTAGAGGGGGATCCAGGAGCGGAACCCCGAGGTGTGAGTGAGCAGCTGACGGACCGTGACGTCCTGCTTCCCGCCGCCGCCGAAGTCGGGGAGGTACGCCGTGACCTTCTCCTCCAGCGCCAGCGCACCGTGCTCGATCTGCTGGACCGCCAGGATCGAGGTGAACAGTTTGGAGACGGACGCCAGGTCGAAGACGGTGTCCTCGGTCATCGCGATCTGCCGGTCGGCCGGCAGCTCGACGCCGCTGTCCGTCTTCTCGTCGTACGCCGCGTACCGCACCGCCGCGCCGATCGGCCGGTGCAGCGCGACCGTCCCGCCCCGCCCGGCGAGCAGCACGGCACCCGCGTACCAGGGGTGGGTGGGGGAGGGGCCGAGGAACGCCTCCGCGTCGGTGACCAGCCGCTCCAGCGGGGCGGCGAGCAGTCCGGCCCGCTCGGGCGTCCCGCGGCGCAGGGTCGTACGCCCGCCCCGGGGCGGTCCGGAGGCGGCGGCGACCCCCGGAATCGAGCCGACCATCAGCGCACCTCCCAGGGCGAGGAGCCGGGCGCCGAGCGCGCGACGGCCGATTCCCCGGTCCACCGATTCCTCCGTCATGACCAGCCTCTCCCACGTCCCTGAAAGAATCCTTCGGCCACACCCGTAACACGTGAAACTTTCTTACCGGGAGGGAGGGCGTCAAGGAAGCGGGCGGCGCCACAAAGAATCTGACACTGCATCAGAAAATCTCTTCCCTCGGCCGGCGGGCTGCGGCATCCTGCCGCCCATGAAGACGGAGCTGAGCCAAAAACTGGGGATCGAGCACGCCATCTTCGGCTTCACGCCCTTCCCCGCGGTGGCCGCCGCGATCACCCGGGCCGGCGGGTTCGGTGTGCTCGGCGCGGTCCGGTACACGGCGCCCGACGACCTCGCCCGCGACCTGGACTGGATGCAGGACCACACCGACGGCCTGCCGTACGGCCTCGACGTCGTCATGCCCGCCAAGAAGGTGGAGGGGGTGAGCGAGGCGGACGTGGAGGCGATGATCCCGGAGGGGCATCGCGCGTTCGTCCGGGAGACCCTGGCCAAGCACGGCGTCCCCGAACTCGCCGAGGGCGAGCCCTCCGGCTGGCGCATCACCGGCTGGATGGAGGAGGTCGCCCGCAGCCAGCTCGACGTCGCCTTCGACTACCCCATCAGACTCCTCGCCAACGCGCTGGGCTCCCCGCCCGCCGACGTCGTCGCCCGCGCGCACGACCACGACGTCCTGGTCGCCGCCCTCGCCGGCAGCGCACGGCACGCCCGCCACCACGCCGAGGCCGGGATCGACGTCGTCGTCGCCCAGGGGTACGAGGCCGGCGGCCACACCGGCGAGATCGCCTCCATGGTCCTCACCCCCGAGGTGGTGGAGGCCGTCTCGCCGCTCCCCGTCCTCGCCGCCGGCGGCATCGGCAGCGGCGAACAGATCGCCGCCGGACTCGCACTCGGCGCCCAGGGCGTCTGGCTCGGCTCGCTCTGGCTCACCACCACCGAGGCGGACCTCCACTCGCGCGCGCTCACCGCCCGACTCCTCGCCGCCGGGTCCGGCGACACCGTCCGCTCCCGCGCCCTCACCGGCAAGCCCGCGCGCCAGCTCCGCACCGAGTGGACCGACGCCTGGGACGATCCGGCCGGGCCCGGCACCCTCCCCATGCCCCTCCAGGGCCTGCTCGTCGCCGAAGCGGTCTCCCGTATCCAGAAGTACGAGGTCGAGCCGCTGCTCGGCACGCCCGTCGGGCAGATCGTCGGCCGGATGAACTCCGAACGCTCCGTCCGGCAGGTCTTCGACGACCTCACCCGCGGCTTCGAGCAGGCCGTCGACCGCATCAACCGCATCGCCGGACGGAGCACCTCGTGAGCGAACAGCCCAACGGATTCTGGTCCCAGGCCGCCGCGGACCCGGACCGGACGGTCCTCGTGGCCCCCGACGGGGAGACGTGGTCCGCCGGCCGCCTGCACGCCGACGTCAACCGGCTGGTCCACGGACTGCGCGCGGCGGGGCTGGCCCGCGGCGACGCCTTCGCCGTCGTCCTGCCCAACGGCGTCGAGTTCCTCGTCGCCCACCTCGCCGCCTCCCAGGCCGGGTTCTACCTCGTCCCCGTCAACCACCACCTGGTCGGGCCCGAGATCGCCTGGATCGTGGCCGACTCGGGTGCCAAGGTCCTCGTCGCCCACGAGCGGTTCGCGGACGCGGCGACGGCGGCGGCCGACGAGGCGCGGCTGCCCGCCACCCACCGGTACCTGGTCGGCGACGCGACGGCCGGGGGATTCCGGCCGTTCGCCGAGCTGCTCGACGGCCGGCCGGCCACGGCGCCCGACGACCGCACCCTGGGCTGGGTGATGAACTACACCTCCGGCACCACCGGCCGCCCCCGCGGCATCCGCCGCCCGCTGCCCGGCAAGCTCCCGGAGGAGACCTACCTCGGCGGGTTCCTCGGCATCTTCGGCATCCGGCCCTTCGACGGCAACGTCCATCTGGTCTGCTCGCCGCTGTACCACACCGCCGTGCTCCAGTTCGCGAGCGCCGCCCTGCACATCGGGCACCCCCTCGTCCTCATGGACAAGTGGACCCCCGAGGAGATGCTGCGGCTCATCGACGCCCATGCCTGCACCCACACCCACATGGTCCCGACCCAGTTCCACCGGCTGCTCGCCCTCCCCGCGGAGGTCCGCGGACGGTACGACGTCTCCTCGATGCGCCACGCCATCCACGGCGCCGCACCCTGCCCGGACCACGTGAAGCGGGCGATGATCGACTGGTGGGGGAGCTGCGTGGAGGAGTACTACGCGGCGAGCGAGGGCGGTGGCGCCTTCGCCACGGCCGAGGACTGGCTCAAGAAGCCGGGCACCGTCGGCAGGGCCTGGCCCATCAGCGAACTGGCCGTCTTCGACGACGACGGCAACCGCCTCCCGCCCGGTGAACTCGGCACGGTGTACATGAAGATGAGCACCGGCGGATTCGCGTACCACAAGGACGAGGCGAAGACCGCGAAGAACCGCATCGGCGACTTCTTCACCGTCGGCGACCTCGGGGTGCTGGACGAGGAGGGCTACCTCTTCCTCCGCGACCGCAAGATCGACATGATCATCTCGGGCGGGGTCAACATCTACCCCGCCGAGATCGAGGCGGCACTCCTCACCCATCCGGCGGTCGCCGACGCCGCCGCGTTCGGCATCCCGCACGGCGACTGGGGCGAGGAGGTCAAGGCCGTGGTCGAACCGGCCGAGGGCCACGAGCCGGACGAGTCCCTGGCCGCCGCCGTCCTCGCCCACTGCGGCGAACGCCTGGCCGGCTACAAGTGCCCCAGGTCGGTCGACTTCATCCCCGTGATGCCCCGCGACCCGAACGGCAAGCTCTACAAGCGCCGCCTGCGCGCGCCGTACTGGGAGGGCCACGAGCGTCCGCTGTAGGGGGTGTCCTGCCGCGCGTCGGGCGCGGCGGCCGGACCCCGCCCGGCGCGGCCGGCCCGGCCGGCGACGAGGACCCGAGGGTACGCGCGGCGGGACCGCGTCGCGTCCCCACGCTCCGGAGTCCGTTCGTCCGTTTATGGCAGGATAGTGATCATGAGTTCGAAAGCGGTGGGGCTGACACGGGAGTGGGCGACCTGGGGACCGGTGGTGGCGGGGGTGGCCCTCGCGCTCGCCTGGGGACGCGGACTACCGGGTTTCGCCGTCGGCCTCATCGCGCTCTGCCTGATGGTCGCGGTCCTCGCCGCCGTCCATCACGCCGAGGTCATCGCCCACCGGGTCGGCGAACCGTTCGGCTCGCTGGTCCTCGCCGTCGCGGTCACGATCATCGAGGTCGGACTCATCGTCACCCTGATGGCGGGCGGCGGGGAGAAGACCGCCACCTACGCCCGCGACACCGTGTTCGCCGCGGTCATGATCACCTGCAACGGCATCGTCGGCCTCTCCCTTCTCGTCGGGGCCCTGCGCACCCGTGTCGCGGTCTTCAACGCCGAGGGATCCGGCGGCGCGCTCGCCACCGTCTGCACCCTCGCCACGATGACGCTGGTGCTGCCCAGCTTCACGACGAGCCACCCCGGCCCGGAGTTCTCCAGCGCCCAGCTGGCCTTCGCCGCCGTCGCCTCCCTCTGCCTGTACGGACTCTTCGTCGCCGTCCAGACCGTGCGGCACCGCGACTACTTCCTGCCCGTGCCGCAGGAAGGAACCCCCGCCCGCGACTCCGAGGACGACCACGCCGACCCGCCGACGGACCGCCGGACCTGGACCAGCCTCGGCCTGCTCCTGCTCGCCCTGGTCGCCGTCGTCGGCAACGCCAAGCTCATCTCGCCGACCATCGAGGACGGCGTCGAGTCGGCCGGGCTCCCCAACGCGGTCGTCGGCGTCGTCATCGCCCTGATGGTCCTGCTGCCGGAGACGCTCGCCGCGGTCCGCGCCGCCCGCCGCGACCGCATGCAGACCAGCCTGAACCTCGCCTACGGCTCCGCGATCGCCAGCATCGGCCTGACGATCCCGGCGATCGCCCTCGCCTCGATCTGGCTGTCCGGGCCCCTGATCCTGGGCCTGGGGGCCGTGCACATGGTCCTGCTCGTGCTCACCGCGGTGGTGAGCGCCCTGACCGTGGTGCCCGGACGAGCCACACTCCTCCAGGGCGGCGTCCATCTCGCGATCTTCGCCGCCTTCGTCTTCCTGTCGTTCAGCCCCTGACGAACACCACCCTCAGCTGCGGCGAGCGCAGGATGTCCTTCTCGCAGAACCGCGACGTCACCCAGCGCTCGCCCGCGTACAGCTCCGTCTGGTCGCTGAAGTGCCGGGAGAGCGCGTCGGACGACTGGGAGTACGTCAGCAGGGTGCGGGCCACCGGGCAGCGGCCGCCGTTCCAGCCGACCGCCTGGACGTGGCTCGTGCCGTGCGCGACCTCCACGTAGCCGCCGCCCGCCGCGTTCCACACGGGCTCGGTCTTGTTCCAGATGCCCAGCGACTCGGTCCCGCCGCTCACCGGGATCCGCTTCCCGTTCCGCACCACGAACTGGTGGGCGCCGAGCGGCGCGTCCAACGGGATCCCGGCCGCCCGCAGCTCCGCGACCGCGTCGGCGAGCGCCTTGCCGAAGCCCGGCGCCGACGTGTTCAGCGTGTTCGGCGTACGGACCGGGTCGGCCGCCGAGAACGGCACCTTCCACTGCTCGGCCGGCGTCACCGTGCCCGTGAACTTCCGCCAGAACCGGTCGAAGAGCAGCGCCCCCTCGCTGTCGGTGTTCACCGTCCGGTCCCAGGCGCCGATGACCCGGCAGGCCTCCTGGTCGCCGGGCAGCACCGTGGCGCAGGCCCGCGCCGCGTCGGCGGCGGCCAGGTCACCCGCCGGCGCCCGGTTGGCGAACTGCTGGGCCTGGAGGTCCGCCACCGTCAACCGGCCCCGGGCCGCCATCGCCGCCACGTCCTCGATCCCGCCGCGGGTGCGCAGCGACCGCGGGGTGCCGACGGTGCCGAAGATCCGCTCGTAGCCGGTCAGCGGCCGGTCCGCGTTGGTCAGCCACGCACTGTCGTTGGAGTTCTCCACGTACGGTGCGTTGCGCAGGACCGGCATCCTCGACGGGCCGAAGACCCCGGGCTGCACCGCGTCCGGGTCCGAACCGAGGGCGCAGTCCGTCCGGGAACCGTCGAGGACCGCCACCCCGGACGCGGGGTAGGTCGCCCGGCCCAGAGGGGTGGAGCAGCGCTGGGCCAGCTCGTCGGTGACGCGGGGCAGCACCTGCGACTGGGTGAAGAGCGTGTTCCCGGCGGAGTCCGCGGCGATCGTGTTCACCCAGGGCAGCCCCTGTGTGCGGCGCAGCGTGTCGACGAGGTCCTGCGTCGAGCGGGCCTTGCCGAAGCCGAGCGCCGTGTCCGAGCCGCGCAGGTTGGCCGCGTTGGGGTCGTTGAGCGCGAAGGCGGTCGTGGCCGTCCAGGGCAGGGGCAACTGGGCCCCGAGGCCGCTGACCACGGGTCCGTACCGGGTCCAGTACTGGGTCCGGGTGACGGGCGGTCCGTCCTTCACGGCCACGCTCACGGTCCGTCTGGTCATCTTCTCGGTCCGGCCGTCGACCAGGTAGGCGGTGGGGTCGGACGGGTCGAGGGTCAGCTGGTGCAGGTTGAGCGTGACCCCGGTCGCGACGGTGTGGCTCCAGGCCACCTTGTCGTTGAAGCCGATGTTGACCACGGTGGTCCCCAGCAGCGAGGCGCCGGAGACGTTGAGCTCGCCGGGGATCGTCTGCTGCGACTGCCAGAACCGGCGCCCGCCCTGCCAGGGATAGTGCGGGTTGCCCAGCAGCAGCCCGCGCCCGTTCGCCGTCGTCCCGCCCTGGAAGGCGACCGCGTTGGAGCCCATGGTGGCGTTCTCGGCCGCGAACAGGTCCCGGGCCGCGGCGGCGGTGCGCGCGGGGTCGGGGGCACCGGCCGAGGCCGCAGCGCCCGCACCCGTGGGACCGGCCGGCGCGGTGGCCGGCGGCTGCGCGGCGGTGATGCCGTCGACGCCGCGCCCCTGGCCGCCGAGGACGGAGACGGCGAAGCCGCGCCGGGCGACGTCCAGTTGGGTGACGGGTCGGACCCAGGCGGCGTCCTTGCAGGCGGGGTCGGTGATCCTGTTCTGCTTCAGCCAGGCGTTGTAGCCGGCCGCCCAGCCTCGCATGAGCTCCTTGAGCTGCCGGCTCGGTCCGGCCGGGGCCGGCGTGTCGAGCAGGGCCTCGACGGTCCCGGCGTCCCGCACCCCGCGGAAGTACAGATCGCTGGAGAGGTTCCCGGTCGCGGAGGAGAGCGAACCGTCCGGGGCCCCGCCCGCGCCGAACCAGCGGGACCGCTCGCCGTTCACGGTCAGGAACCCGTCCGCGAGCGTGCACACCTGGTCGGCGGCCTGCGCCCAGCCGGTACCGAAGCCGAGATCGGCGTAGTCCTTGGCGACGATGTGCGGAATGCCGTACTCGGTGTACCGGATGACGGCCGAGAGACTCCGGTCCGACGGGTGTGCGTGCCGGTCGGCGGAGCCGGCGACGGCGGAGGCCGGCAGCGACGCGGTCACGACGGCGAAGGCCGCGGCGGCGAGCACGAGGTGTCGCAGGCGGGTACGGACGTGCAAGGTTCCTCCCAACGATCGTGCGGGGAAAGCGGGTTGGACCATGCACGCAGTCCGCGGCCGCCTTGTCAACATCCCGTTCGGTATCCGAGGTCCGGCGCCACGCGATGCCCTCCGGGTACTTGACCCGCCCCGCGGCACCCGCCCAGGATCACGCCATGGATCGACTCCTCACCCGCACCGTCGACGGCGTCCTGCGCGCGAGCGCCCAGCGCACCCCCGAGCGGATCGCCCTGCGGTACGCCGAACGGACCTGGACCTACGCGGAACTGGACGCCGCGGTCAGCACCGGCGCCGCCGTGCTGCGCGAGCGGTACGGGCTCGCGGAGGGGGACCGTGTCGCCACCTACGGACACAACTCCGACGCGTACCTCCTCGCGTTCCTCGCCTGCTCCCGCGCGGGCCTGGTCCACGTGCCGGTGAACCACAACCTCACGGGCGAGGACCTCGCCTACATCGTGCGCCAGTCGGGCAGCGCGCTGGTCCTCGCCGACCCGGGGATCGCGGACCGCGTGCCGGCCGGACCGGCCGTCCGGGAACTGCGCGACACCGGGGACTCCTTCCTCACGGCACTCGCCGAGCCCCGGCCGTACGACGCCGAACGCGACGCCCGGGACTGCGTCCAGCTGCTCTACACCTCGGGCACGACGGCGCTGCCCAAGGGCGCGACGATGACCCACCGGGCGCTGGTCCACGAGTACGCGAGCGCCATCGACGCCCTCGACCTGCACGAGGACGACCGGCCGGTGCACGCGCTGCCGCTCTACCACTCGGCGCAGATGCACGTGTTCCTGCTGCCGTACCTCGCGGTCGGCGCCGAGAACATCCTCGTCGACGGCCCCGATCCCGCCGTCCTCTTCGACCTCGTCGAGGCGGGCCGGGCGGACAGCGTCTTCGCGCCGCCGACGGTCTGGATCGGCCTGTCCCACCATCCCGACTTCGCGAGCCGTGACCTGTCCGGGCTGCGCAAGGCGTACTACGGCGCGTCGATCATGCCGGTGCCGGTCCTGGAGCGGCTGCGCGGGCGCCTGCCCGGACTGCGCTTCTACAACTGCTTCGGACAGAGCGAGATCGGCCCGCTCGCCACCGTGCTCGGCCCCGACGAGCACGAGGGCCGGATGGACTCCTGCGGCCGCCCCGTGCGCTTCGTCGAGGCGAAGGTCGTCGACGAGGACGGCAAGGACGTGCCGGACGGGACTCCGGGCGAAGTCGTCTACCGCTCACCGCAGTTGTGCGAGGGCTACTGGGACAAGCCCGAGGAGACGAGGGAGGCCTTCCGTGACGGATGGTTCCGCTCCGGCGACCTGGCGGTGCGCGACGCCGACGGGTACTTCACGGTCGTCGACCGGGTGAAGGACGTCATCAACTCGGGTGGCGTGCTGGTCGCCTCGCGGCAGGTCGAGGACGCGCTCTACACCCATCCGGGCGTCGCGGAGGTGGCGGTCGTGGGCCTGCCGGACGAGCGCTGGATCGAGGCGGTGACGGCGGTCGTCGTCCCGCGCGACGGGGTCACGGAGGACGAACTGCTCGCCCACGCACGGGAGAAGCTCGCCCACTTCAAGGCCCCGAAGCGGATCGTGTTCGTGGACGGACTGCCCCGCAACGCGAGCGGCAAGATCCTCAAGCGCGAGCTGCGGGACCGCTTCGGCACGGGTGCGTGACGACCGGCGCCCGGGACCGCCCCGGACCCGGGCCGGTCCCGGCGTGACCGTCAGACCGTGTCGCGCAGGTCCACCAGCCGCCTGATCTTGCCCACCGAGCGTTCCAGCGTCTCCGGATCGACCACCTCGACGGTGACCGACACCCCGATCCCGTCCTTGCACGCAGCCGCGATCGCCCGGGCCGCCTCCTCGCGCTGGTCGGGCGTCGCCTCGGGGCGGGCCTCGGCCCGTACCGTGAGGGCGTCGAGCCTGCCCTCCCGGGTCAGCCGGAGCTGGAAGTGCGGGGCCACGCCCGCCGTACGCAGCACGATCTCCTCGATCTGGGTGGGGAAGAGGTTCACCCCGCGCAGGATGATCATGTCGTCGCTGCGGCCGGTCACCTTCTCCATCCGCCGGAACACCCGGGCCGTACCCGGCAGCAGGCGGGTCAGGTCCCGCGTGCGGTAGCGGATCACCGGCATGGCCTCCTTGGTGAGCGAGGTGAAGACCAGCTCGCCCTCCTCGCCGTCGGGCAGGACCTCACCGGTGAACGGATCCACCACCTCGGGCAGGAAGTGGTCCTCCCAGACGTGCAGTCCGTCCTTCGTCTCCACGCACTCCTGGGCGACGCCCGGGCCCATCACCTCGGACAGCCCGTATATGTCGACCGCGTCGATGGCGAAGCGCTCCTCGATCTCGCGCCGCATCTCCTCCGTCCACGGCTCGGCGCCGAAGATGCCCACCTTGAGGGAGGTGGACCGCGGATCGACGCCCTGGCGCTCGAACTCGTCGAGCAGGGTGAGCATGTACGACGGCGTGACCATGATGATCTCGGGCCGGAAGTCCTGGATGAGCTGGACCTGACGGGAGGTCATGCCGCCGGACGCGGGGATCACCGTGCAGCCGAGCCGCTCCGCGCCGTAGTGCGCGCCGAGCCCGCCCGTGAACAGGCCGTATCCGTAGGCCACATGGACCTTGTGGCCGGGGCGCCCGCCGGCCGCCCTGATCGAGCGGGCGACCACGTCGGCCCAGGTGTCCAGGTCACGTTCGGTGTAGCCGACGACGGTCGGGCGCCCGGTGGTGCCGCTGGAGGCGTGGATGCGGCGGATCCTGGACTCGTCGACGGCGAACATGCCGAAGGGGTACTGGTCGCGCAGATCCGCCTTCACGGTGAAGGGGAAGCGGGCGAGGTCGGTCAGCGAGCGGCAGTCGTCGGGGTGGACGCCCGCCTTGTCGAAGGACCGCCGGTAGAAGTCCACGTTCTCGTACGCGTGGTGCAGCGTCGCCCGCAGCCGCTCCAGCTGGAGGGCCTCCAGCTCCGCGCGCCCGAGCCGCTCGCCACTGTCCAGCAGGTCCGTCATGTGCCGTCCACTCCCGCCCCGGTACCCAAAACGGGCGACCGATCATTCGGTAGATGTGTCCGGGCCAGTAAATCCATCCGCACCCCGCCCCTGGCAAGAGGTCGGGGCGGATTTTCTGCCGCCACTCGTACAGAGGTCGCTCCTTCGGGGTGTTCCTGACCGGAAAGCCCTGGTGACGGCCGTCGCGCCGGCCACGGGACCCTACCCTCGGTGAGCGTGATCCTCTGGCTGCTCAACCACCTCGGCACCTTCGCCCTCGCCGTCCTGATCGTCGGCGGCACCGTCGGCCTCTCCCTCCTCGGCAGCGTCCTGGTGCGCCGCCGGCATCCGAAGATCGCCGACGGCGAGCACAACGACATGGTGGGCGTGGTCCTCGGGATGTTCGGCGCGATCTACGGCATCATCCTCGCCTTCGTGATCGTCACGCTGTGGACCCAGATGGAAAGCACCCAGAACGTGGTCGCCGCCGAGGCCACCGACCTCGCCCTGATCGTCCGCGACGCCCGGGCCTTTCCCACCGAGGACCGGGACCGCGTGCACGCCGCGGCCGGCGGCTACGTCCACACCGTGGTCGAGGTGCAGTGGCCGCTCATGCGCGACGGCGTGGCGGACTACCGCGTCACGGGCGGCAAGCTCGACGATCTCTACGCGGCGCTCCAGTCCTTCGAGCCGAGGACCGAGTCCGAGAAGACCTTCTACGCGGAGGCCGCCGCCCGCCTCGACGACGTGGCCGGCGAACGCCGGGCCCGGCTCACCATGGCCGGCCAGCAGCTCCCCCCGCTCCTGCAGGTCCTCGCCGTCGGCGGTGCACTGGTCATCATCCCGTTGACCTTCCTCTATGGGATGCGCAGCCGCCGCATGCAGCTGCTCTTCGTCGGTGCCGTGGCCGCCCTGATCGGCTTCAGCCTCCTCCTGGTCGTCGTGCTCGACCGGCCGTTCGCCGGTGAGCTCAGCGTGAGCCCGGCGCCGTACAAGGAGGGCGCCCTGGCCCAGTTCTGGGAACCGGGGCCGGAGACCCCGACCGCCCGCAGGTAATCCGATTGCGGCGCCCGGCGGGTGGTGGTGGAGTGCCCGCATGGACCACCCCCACCTGCCCGGATCCGCCGCCCGCCACGACCCGCCGGAACACCCGGAGGGCACCGGCCACGCGGCGACGCTCGCCTCGTTCGACCGCGGCCTTCGCCGGGAGGCACGGCCCGAGGGCCCCGGCTGCCGCGTCGAGCGCACCGGCCGGGTGGTCCGCCAGACCGGCCCCCGGCACGCCTGGAACGGCATCCTCTGGTCCGGCCTCGACGCGACGAACGCCGACGCGGCCATCGCCGAACAGATCCGCCACTACGACGCGCTCGGCCTGGACTTCGAGTGGAAGGCGTACGGGCACGACGGCCCCGCCGACCTGCCCGCGCGACTCCTCGCGGCCGGGTTCACCGCGGAGGACGAGGAGACCCTCATGGTCGCGGAGGCGGCCACGCTGCCCCGGGGGATCGAACTGCCCGCGGGTGTGGAGCTCGTCCCGGTCACCGACGCGGCCGGGGTCCGGCTGGTGACCGAGGTCCACGAACGGGCCTTCGGCACGGACAGCGCGCACATCGGACGCCAGCTCCTCGACCGGCTCGCCGGCGCGCCCGACGAGGTGGCCGCCGTCCTCGCCATGGCCGGCGACGAGCCGGTCAGCGCGGCCCGGCTGGAGCTGTACCCGGGCACGGACTTCGCCGGCCTGTGGGGCGGAGGCACGGTCGCGTCCTGGCGGGGCCGCGGCCTCTACCGGGCGCTGGTCGCCTACCGGGCGGGCATCGCCGCGTCGCGCGGACACCGCCATGTCCAGGTCGACGCCGCCGACACCAGCCGCCCCATCCTCCTGCGCCTGGGCTTCACACCCCTGACGACCACGACGCCCTACGTCCACACGCCGCCGACCGTCCGGTAGCCGGCGTACGCCGGGAGCCCGGCGTCTCCGGGCGGACGACCCTCCGGGCGGACGACGCCGGTCGCCGGACGGGTCCTACCGGGTCCAGTGCGCGGGCCGTTCGACGCCCGCGGGCAGGCGCGTGGATCCGTCGCCGCGCGCCGCGTTCAGCTGCGGCTGGGTGACGAAGAGCGCGTCGGTCAGGTCCGCGCCCGAGAGATCGGCGTCCCGGAGGTCCGCGCCGATGAGATCGGCCAGGGTCAGGTCGGCGCCGGAGAGGTCCGCCGCGATCAGCAGCGCCCCGCGCAGCTCGGCGCCGCGCAGCTTCGCCCCGCGCAGCCGCGCACCGATCAGGTCGGCGTTCCGGTGGCTCCTGGTCCTGCCGCCCACCGCCGCCCGCGCCAGGGTGCTCGCCCGTGCCAGCAGCGGATGCACCTCGGCCCGCACCGCCGCCATTCCCGTCTTCCCCAGTGCTTCCGCCGAGCCCTCGGTCAGTGCCTCGACCCGGGCCGCGGCCCGCCGCAGCTCGTCGTGGAGCGGGCGGGCGGCCGGCAGCGCCAGTGCCTGGCCGAGTTGATGGAGCATCTCGTGGAGCCCGCGCATCACGAGGAACACGTCGAACATCAGCCCCGCGCTCTCGGGCGCCGCACGCCACGAGACACCGCCGAAGGTCACCTGAGAGACCTTCTGACCCGCCCCGAAGCAGTCGAACACCGTGCAGCCCGGGAACCCGCTCGACCGCAGCTTCGTGTGGATGCCGCAGCGGAAGTCGTCCCGGAGGTTGCGGCACGGCTCCCCGGGGGCCTTGTTCACCGCGAAGTCGGCGGACTTCGCGAAGGGGGGTGCGACGCAGCACAGCCCGAAGCAGTTCGCGCAGTCGCCCCGGAGGGTGTCGGACATGGTGGTGCGTTCCTTCGCGGGTGTCGGGGGAGGACTCCCCACCGTATCCCGGGGCACGCGTACGCCGGCGGCGAATTTCGCTTGCGAAGATCAGCGAGCGGCGCCGAGGATCGGGCCCATGCCGCAGTTCACCACGTACGACGGAACCCGACTCTCCTACCGCGAGAAGGGAGAGGGGGAACCGCTCGTCGTCCTCCCCGGCGGCCCCATGCGCGACGCCGACTACCTCGGCGACCTCGGCGGGTTGGGCGCGTACCGCCGGCTGATCGTGCTCGACCTCCGCGGCACCGGCCACAGTGCCGAGCCGGCCGACCCCGCCACCTACCGCTGCGACCGCCAGGTGGCCGACGTCGAGGCCCTGCGCGCCCACCTCGGGCTGGAGCGCATGGACCTCCTCGGCCACTCCGCCTCCGGCAACCTCGCCACCCTGTACGCGGCCGCGCACCCCGAGCGGGTGAGCGCGCTCGTGCTGGTCACTCCCGGCGTGCGCGCCGTGGGCATCGAGATCGGCGACGACGAGTGGGACGAGGCCGTGGAGGTGCACGCCGACCAGCCCTGGTACGCGTCGGCGCGCGCGGCCTTGGACGCGCTCGGCCCCGACACCCCGCTGCCCGAGGTGATGGAGATCGTCTCGCCGTTCTCCTACGGACGGTGGGACGAGGCCGCGCGGGCGCACGCGGCCGGACGGGAGGCGCACTGGGCGGCCGCGGAGGTCTACTTCGCCCCCGGCGCCTTCGACCCCGCGGCGACCCGGGCGGCCCTGGCCGCCGTGACGGCGCCCGTCCTGATCCTGGCGGGGGAGTGGGACGGCGGCCCGACGCCGGCGCGCGCGGCCGAACTTGCGGCCCTCTTCCCGCACGCCGAGCTCGTGGTGCAGCCCGGCGCCGGGCACTTCCCGTGGGTGGACGACGCCGGCGCCTTCGCCCGTCCGATCGCCGCCTTCCTCGACCCCGACGTGCGGACCGTCACCGTCGACGGGGTCCGTCTCGCGTACCGGGTGCGGGGTCCGGAGGACGCGCCTCCGGTCGTCCTGGTCCACGGCCGCGGCGCATCCGGCGCCGACTGGTCCGAGATCGCCGAGGCGCTGTCCGAGGACCGCCGCGTGTACGCCGTCGACCTTCGCGGACACGGGCTCAGCGACTGGCCCGGCCGGTACGGCTTCGACGTGTTCCGCGACGAGCTGCGCGGTTTCCTGACGGTCCTGGGCCTGACCGGCGCGGACGTCGTCGGCCACTCGATGGGCGGAGCCGCGGCCCTCCTCATGGCCGCCGCCGAGCCCGGACTGGTCGGCCGGCTCGTCCTGGAGGAGGCCCCGGCCTTCGTCCCGCTCGACCCGCCGCGCGGCCGGGTGCCCCGCCCCGAGGGTCCGCTCGGACTCGACTGGGGTGTGGTGCACGCGACCGACGCCCAGCTCGACGCACCGGACCCCGCCTGGCGTGCGGGCTGTGCGGCGATCGCCGCGCCCACGCTGCTGATCGGCGGGGGCCCGGACAGCCATCTCCCGCAGGAGCAGCTGTCGTCGCTGGCGGACCTGATTCCCGACTGCCGCCTCGTCACCGTCGAGACCGGCCACCTGATCCACGCGTCGCGTCCGGAGACCTTCCTCGCGGCCCTGCGCGACTTCGGGATCGGCTCCGCCGCCTCCCCGGACCGCCCGGCCGCGGCGGTGCCGAGCGCCTGAGCGGGTGGACCCGGCGTGCGGGATCCGCTCCCGCGCGCCGACGTCCGGATCAGGTCCTACGCGCCGGCGTCCTCCGCCGCCACCGACCGTGCCCAGCGGTAGTCCGCCTTGCCGCTGGGCGAGCGCTGGATGCGGTCGGTGAGCACCAGCTGGCGCGGCACCTTGTACCCGGCGAGCCGGGTACGGCAGTGGTCCTGCACCGACGCCAGATCCAAGGCCGCCGCGCCCGCCCGCAGTTGGACCACGGCGGCGACGTGGTTGCCCCACTTCGTGTCCGGGACCCCGGCGACCAGCGCGTCGTACACGTCCGGATGGGACTTGAGCGCCTGCTCGACCTCCTCCGGATAGACCTTCTCGCCCCCGGTGTTGATGCACTGCGAGCCGCGGCCGAGCACGGTGACGATGCCCTGCTCGTCGACCGTCGCCATGTCGCCGAGCAGCACCCAGCGTTCGCCGTCCTTCCGGAAGAAGGTCTCGGCGGTCTTCGCGGAGTCGTTGTAGTAGCCGAGCGGGACGTGGCCGCGCTGCGCCAGCCGCCCCGGCTCGCCCACCCGTACCGGCTCGTACGTGACCGGGTCGACCACCCGCGTCCGCTCGTTCACCTCCAGCCGGAAGCCCTTCTCGGGCCCGGAGTCGTCCGTCGCCTTGCCGTTGGAACCGGACTCCGAGGAGCCGAAGTTGTTCAGCAGGAGCACGTTCGGGACAAGTGCCTGGAACTGGGCGCGGACCGTCTCCGACATGATCGCGCCGGAGGAGGAGACGCTGAACAGCGACGAGAGGTCCGTTCCCCGCAGCGGGCCGTGGAGCGCGTCCACCAGGGGCCGCAGCATCGCGTCGCCCACCAGGGACACGCTGGACACCTTCTCCTTCTCGATGGTGCGCAGCACCTCCTCGGGCACGTACTTGCGGTGGACGACCACCCGCTGCCCGTAGTTGAAGGCGATGAACGAGGTCAGCGTGGACGTGCCGTGCATCAGCGGGGGAGTCGGGAAGAAGGTGATGCCCGAGCCGCCCGCCGCGACCCGCTCGGACAGCTCCTCGGGCCGTTTGACCGGCTCGCCCGCAGGGTCGCCGCCGAACAGCCCCGCGAAGAACAGGTCCTCCTGACGCCACATCACACCCTTGGGCATCCCCGTCGTGCCGCCGGTGTAGATGATGAAGAGGTCGTCCGCGCTGCGCTCGGCGAAGCCCCGTTCCGCCGAGCCCGCCGCCTCGGCGTCCGGGAAGGCCGTGCAGTCGAGGGCCGGCGCTCCCTCGGGCGGGGTCCCCACCCGCACGAGGTGCCGCAGCTTCTCCGTCTGCGGCAGCGCGGCCGCGACCCGCTCGGTGAACTCGGCGTCGAAGACGAGTGCCGCGAGGTCGGCGTCCCGGTAGAGGTAGACGAGCTCCTCCTCCACGTAGCGGTAGTTCACGTTGACCGGCACGATCCGGGCCTTGAGACAGGCCAGGACGGTCTGCAGGTACTCGATCCCGTTGTAGAGGTGCAGCCCCAGGTGCTCGCCGGGCCGGATCCCGGAGTCGAGGAGGTGGTGGGCCACGCGGTTGGCGGCGGCGTCCAGCTCCGCGTAGCTGAGCCGGCGTTCCGCTCCCGTTCCGGGGTGGTCGACGTACACGAGCGCCTCGCGGTCGGGGACCACGTCGACGACCGACTCGAACAGGTCGGCAAGGTTGTACTCCACCGTTCCTCCTGACCTCGTGATCGCCCGGGCCCCGTACGGGCCAGGCGGTCATTAGAGCGCCGCGGGACGGAGGTGGGAAGGGTTCGCGCAGAAGAATCTGACTGGGTGTCAGAAAACTATTGAACTGCGACCGCGCCTCCTGCAACCTGTTCCAGTCTGGAGACGGGAGGACGTCCATGGGTGGCACCGAACACCTGACCGTGCGGCGCGAAGGCGCCACGCTCGTGCTCACACTCGACCGGCCGGAGGCCAAGAACGCGCTCTCACTTCCCATGCTGGTGGGGCTGTACGACGGCTGGCTGGAGGCCGATGCCGACGACACGATCCGCTCCGTCGTCCTGACCGGCGCGGGAGGCTCCTTCTGCGCCGGAATGGACCTCAAGGCGCTGGCGGGCAAGGGAATGGAGGGCGAGCAGTACCGGGACCGGATGAAGGCCGATCCCGACCTGCACTGGAAGGCGATGCTGCGCCATCACCGCCCCCGCAAGCCGGTCATCGCGGCCGTCGAGGGCTACTGCGTCGCCGGCGGCACCGAGATCCTCCAGGGCACCGACATCCGTGTCGCCGGCACCTCCGCCACGTTCGGGCTCTTCGAGGTCAAGCGGGGGCTGTTCCCGATCGGCGGCTCCACGGTCCGGCTGCCCCGCCAGATCGCCCGCACCCACGCCCTCGAGATGCTGCTCACCGGCCGCCCCTACAGCGCCGCGGAGGCCGCCGCGATCGGCCTCGTCGGGCGGGTCGTGCCCGACGGCACCACCCTGGACGCGGCCCTCGCGATCGCCGAGCAGATCAACGCGTGCGGACCGCTCGCCGTCGAGGCCGTCAAGGCGTCCGTGTACGAGACCGCCGAGATGACCGAGACCGACGGTCTCGCGGCCGAACTGAAGCGCGGCTGGCCCGTCTTCGACACGGCCGACGCCAAGGAGGGCGCCCGCGCCTTCGCGGAGAAGCGCCCGCCGGTCTACCGCCGCGAGTGACGGGCCGGCCGCAGGCGCCGCCCCGACCGCACGCCGACACCCGAAGAAGGAGCCCGCCCCATGACAGCCGCCCCCGAGACACTGCGCGCCCCGCTCGTCGTCGAGTTCCCGTTCACCCGGTCCCTCGGGCCCGTCCAGTCCGCCTTCCTGACCGGACTGCGCGAGCGGACCGTCCTCGGGGTGCGGACCGGGAACGGGCGCGTGCTCGTGCCGCCCGTCGAGTACGACCCCGAGACGGCCGACGAACTGCACGACCTCGTCGAGGTCGACGCCACCGGAACCGTCACCACGTGGGCCTGGAACCCCGAACCCCGCACCGGCCAGCCCCTGTCGACCCCCTTCGCCTGGGTCCTCGTCCGGCTCGACGGCGCCGACACCGCCCTGCTGCACGCCCTCGACGCCCCCGGACCCGAAGAGGTCCGCACCGGCATGCGCGTCCGGATCCGCTGGGCCGCCGAACGGACCGGCGCCATCACCGACATCGCCTGCTTCGAACCGCACGAAGGCGCGCCCGCGGACCGGCCGCCCCGCGCACACGACGGTGACTTCGCCGACCCCGTCACCGGCATCGTCGCGCCCGCCCGACTCGACTACACCTACAGCCCCGGCCGGGCCCAGACCGCCTACCTCCACGCCCTCGCCGGACAGCGGACCGTCGGCGAGCGCTGCCCCTCCTGCGCCAAGGTGTACGTCCCGCCCCGCGGCGCCTGCCCCACCTGCGGCGTCGCCACCACCGACCGCGTCGAGGTCGGCCCCCGCGGCACCGTCACCACCTACTGCATCGTCAACATCAAGGCGAAGAACCTCGACATCGAGGTCCCCTACGTCTACGCCCACATCGCCCTCGACGGCGCCGGCCTCGCCCTCCACGGCCGGATCGGCGGCATCCCCTACGACCAGGTCCGGATGGGCCTGCGCGTCGAACCCGTGTGGAGCGAGGGAGGGCGTTACCCGGACCACTACCGCCCCTGCGGCGAGCCCGACGCCGACTACGACACGTACAAGGAGCTGCTGTGACGCCGGACCGAGAGGTGGCGATCGTCGCCTTCGCCCAGACCGACCACCTCCGCCGCACGGACGAGCTCTCCGAGGTCGAGATGGTCATGCCCGTGCTGCACGACGTGCTGCGCCGCACCGGCCTGAAGACCTCCGACATCGGCTTCACCTGCTCCGGCTCCTCCGACTACCTCGCCGGCCGTGCCTTCTCCTTCACCATGGCCCTCGACGGCGTCGGCGCCTGGCCGCCCATCTCCGAGTCCCACGTCGAGACCGACGGCGCCTGGGCGCTGTACGAGGCCTGGGTGAAGCTGCTGACCGGCGAGGCCGACACCGCCCTCGTCTACTCCTACGGCAAGTCCTCGCCCGGCTCCGTACGCGACGTCCTCACCCGGCAGCTCGACCCGTACTACCTGGCCCCGCTCTGGCCCGACGCCGTCGCCCTCGCCGCGCTCCAGGCGCAGGCGCTCATCGACGCGGGCGACACCGACGAGCCCGCCCTCGCGGGCATCGCCGCCCGCAGCCGCCGGGACGCCGCCGCGAACCCGCACGCCCAGGTGCCCGGCGCGCGGCCGCAGGGCGACTACCTCGTCCGCCCGCTCCGCACCGGCGACTGCCCGCCCATCGGGGACGGCGCCGCCGCCGTCGTGCTGGCCGCCGGGGACCGCGCCCGCGAACTGTGCGCCCGACCCGCCTGGATCCGGGGCATGGACCACCGCATCGAAGCCCACTCCCTCGGCGTGCGCGACCTCACCGACTCGCCCTCCACCCGACTCGCCGCCGAGCGCGCCGGCGTCTTCGAACGGCCCGTGGACACCGCCGAACTGCACGCTCCGTACACCTCCCAGGAGGTCGTGCTGCGCAAGGTCCTCGAGCTCGACGAGACGGTGAGGGTCAACCCGTCCGGCGGAGCGCTCGCCGCCAACCCGATCATGGCCGCCGGGCTCATCCGGATCGGCGAGGCCGCCGCCCGCATCCACCGCGGGGCCTCCGACCGCGCGCTGGCCCACGCCACCTCCGGACCCTGCCTGCAGCAGAACCTGGTCGCCGTCCTGGAAGGGGACCCCGCCTCGTGAGCCACGCACGCCCGGCCGCGGGCCGCGGCCGCACACCGATCCGGCACCTCCGCGCCGTACGGCCCCGGACGGGCGGCCTGCCCGCCGTCCGGCCGGAGGCGGGGGAAGCGCCCCGGCGCCCGATCCGGGCAACAACAAGGAGGCAAGGTGTCTAAGGAACCCGTGGCCGTCGTCGGGATCGGCCAGACCAAGCACGTCGCCGCCCGCCAGGACGTCTCGATCGCCGGCCTCGTCCGCGAGGCCGCCCTGCGCGCCCTCGCCGACGCCGAGCTGACCTGGGCGGACATCGACGCCGTCGTCATCGGCAAGGCCCCCGACTTCTTCGAGGGCGTGATGATGCCGGAGCTCTACCTCGCCGACGCCCTCGGCGCCGTCGGCAAGCCGATGCTCCGCGTCCACACGGCGGGCTCGGTCGGCGGGTCGACGGCGCTGGTCGCCGCCAACCTGGTCGCCGCGCGCGTCCACCGCACCGTCCTCACCCTCGCCTTCGAGAAACAGTCCGAATCCAACGCCATGTGGGGGCTGTCCCTGCCGGTCCCGTTCCAGCAGCCGCTGCTCGCCGGCGCGGGCGGCTTCTTCGCCCCGCACGTGCGGGCCTACATGCGGCGCACCGGCGCGCCCGACTCGGTCGGCTCCCTCGTCGCGTACAAGGACCGCCGCAACGCCCTGAAGAACCCGTACGCGCACCTCCACGAGCACGACCTCACCCTGGAGAAGGTCCAGGCCTCGCCGATGCTCTGGGACCCGATCCGCTACTCCGAGACCTGCCCGTCGTCCGACGGCGCCTGCGCCATGGTCCTCACCGACCGGGCGGGTGCGGAGCGCGCGCCGGCGCCGGCGGCCTGGGTGCACGGCGGCGCGATGCGCAGCGAGCCCACCCTCTTCGCCGGCAAGGACTTCGTCTCGCCGCAGGCCGGCAAGGACTGCGCCGCGGACGTCTACCGCCAGGCCGGCGTCACCGACCCGAGGCGCCAGATCGACGCCGTCGAGATGTACGTGCCCTTCTCCTGGTACGAACCGATGTGGCTGGAGAACCTCGGCTTCGCGGACGAGGGCGAGGGCTGGAAGCTGACCGAGGCCGGCGTGACCGAACTCGACGGGGACCTGCCGGTGAACCCCTCGGGCGGGGTGCTCTCCACCAACCCGATCGGTGCGTCCGGGATGATCCGGTTCGCCGAGGCCGCGCTCCAGGTGCGGGGGCGGGCGGGCGAGCACCAGGTGGACGGCGCGCGCAGGGCGCTCGGGCACGCGTACGGAGGGGGCGCGCAGTTCTTCTCGATGTGGCTGGTCGGCGACCGGCCGCCCACCGCATGAGGTCTGTCGGCACCCCGTGCCCCTCGCTAGGCTGGGCCCCGGACGACGACCAGGCGTGATGCGGGAGGAGCACGGACGTGTCGGAGAGCACCACCACCCAGCAGGCCTTCGCGAGCTGGGACAAGCCGGATCTCGACCTCAGCCGGGCCGACTGGCAGTCGGGCAGCCGGGGCGCGGGAGACGTCCAGATCGCCTTCGTCGAGGGCTTCATCGCGATGCGCAACGGCGGGCGGCCCGAAGCCCCGTCGCTGATCTTCACTCCGGCCGAGTGGCGGGCGTTCGTCGTCAACGCCCGCGAGGGCGAGTTCGACCTGACCTGACCCGGCCGGCCTGCCCCGGGCAGGCGGACGGCGCGGTGGGCGTACGGGGGAAGGGGCGTCCGACCCCTTCCCCCGTACGCGTCGGCGGGCCGACCACCGCGGACGACGCGGCCGTCCCTAGGCTGACGATCATGAGCGCAGAACGTGACCTGAGCCGGCTGCTGGCCGGGATGAGCCCGGAACTCGATCCGGGACGCTACGTCTTCACCACCGTCCCCGGACCCGTCCCGCCGGGGATCACCCCGCTCGTCACCGTCACCGAGCCCGAGGGGCTCACTCTGGTCCTGCGCCAGGAGGACGCCGACCGGGCCGCCCTCGCCTACGACTACGTGGCCGGCTGGATCACCCTGCGGGTCCACTCCGCCCTCGACGCCGTCGGACTGACCGCCGCCGTCTCCCGCGCACTCGCCGAAGCCGGTCTGAGCTGCAACGTCGTGGCCGGATACCACCACGATCGCCTCTTCGTCGAACACGAGCGCGCGGAAGGGGCGTTGGCCGTGCTGCGGGCTCTGTCGACACGTTCCGCCGGGTCTGCCGATTGACGGTCACAAGGAGTGCCTCCGGGCGTACGCTGGGCTTTTCGCGGGGCCTGTCGGCCCGGCCGCACTCGTCCGCGCGCCGGGCGCGTGCCCCCGGTGTGGGGGTGGAACGTGGAGCGACACAGCGGCAGGACCGGCCGCGGCAGAATCGGTCTCTTCGAGCGCGAGGCGGAACTCGCCGCGGCCGAGGAGGCGTTGAACCAACTCACCGGTCTGGGTGCGGCCGAGGTGCCCTGGCCGCGCGGACCCGAGCGGGTCCCCGATGAACGGACGCCCGATGAACGGACCCCGCCGTCCCGCGAGGCGGCGGTCCGCAGGCAGTCCCCGGGCCATCCGGCCGGCCGCCGGCCGAGCGGCCCGGCCCTGCACGTCGTCGGCGGGCCGGAGCCGGACCGCGCCGAGGCCGAGCCGGTCCTCCCCGCCCCGCCCGGGCGCAGCCTCCCGCCGGAAGACCGTCCGCAGGTACGGGGCGAGACCGCCCCGGCGCCCCGTACCCCGCGCGGCGGCGTACTCGCCTACGCGGCCCCCGCCGGGCTCGGCAAGACGACCCTGCTCGCCGAGATCCGCCGGCGCGCCGCCGCCAAAGGCTGCACCGTGCTGTCCGCGCGCGGCGGGGACCAGGAGCAGCAGGTCGCCTTCCATGTCGCCCGCCAGCTCCTGCAGCCCCAGCTCGCCGTCGCCTCCGACACCGAACTCCGTCGCCAGCTGGGCAGTTGGTACGACATCGTGGGACCCGCCCTCGGCCTGTGCACCGCGGTCGCCGGCGCCCCGCCCGACCCGCAGGGCCTGCGCGACGGCCTGGACTGGGTCCTCACCCACCTCGCCGTCCGGCGCGCCCCGCTCGTCGTGGTCGTCGACGACGCCCACTGGGCCGACCCGGAGTCCCTCGGCTGGCTCTCCGCCTTCGCACCGCGCTCCGAGGAGCTCCCCATGCTCCTCGTCGTCGCCTACCGGCCCGACGAACTCCCGGACACCGGAGAGGAGTTCACCGGCAGGCGCTCCGGACAACGGCCCCTCGGACTCGAACCCCTGACCTCCGGCGCCATCGCCGACCTGGTCCGCGACCTCGTCGGCGACCACGCCGACGACGCCTTCTGCCGCGAGTACTGGACCGTCACTTCCGGCAACCCCTTCGAGGCCGTCGAGCTCGCCGCCAAGATCCGCGGTCTGGGACTCGCCCCCACCGCCGACGGCGCCCACGAGCTGCGCGACCTCGCCGCCGCGGTCAAGGGCAGCGGTCTCATCGCCCGGCTCGAACGCCTCGGCACCTCCACCGTCCGGCTCGCCTGGGCCTGCGCCGTCCTCGGCACCGAGATCTCCCCGCAGCTCGCGGGCGCCGTCGCCGGCCTCGGCGACGAAGCCGTCGCCGACTGCGCGGAACACCTCCGCGAGGCCCGTATCCTCGCCGGCACCGAGACCCTCGAGTTCGTCCACCCGCTGATCGCCACCTCCGTGTACAAGGCGATCCCCGCCGCCACCCGTGTCGCCCTGCACGGGCAGGCCGCCTGGTGCGTGGTCGACGCCGGCCTCGGGCCCACCGCCGCCGCCCGACACCTCCTGGAGACCCACCCCGAGGGCGACCCCTGGGTGGTCAAGGAGCTGCGCGCCGCCGCCCGCGAGACCCTCCGCGCCGGAGCTCCCGACGCGGCCCGCCGGTACCTCGCCCGCGCGCTGCGCGAACCCCCCTCCCACGACGACCGGGCCGCGGTCCTCTTCGAGCTCGGCAGCGCCTCACTGCTCACCGAGCCCGCCACCACCGTCAACCACCTGCGCGCCGCCCTGGAGGAGCCCGTCTCCGACCCGGCGCTGCGCCACGGCATCGTCTACCGCCTCTCCCAGGTCCTCGCCCACAGCGACCGCCTCGTCGAGGCCTCCGAGCTCCTCGCCCGGGAGTCCCGGCTCACCACCGACGCCCGCAGCCGGCTGCGCATGCAGTCCGAGAAGTTCATGTGGGACGCCTTCCGCGCCGACGAACCCGACTCCCCGGCCCGCTCCCGCCGGCTGGCCCGGCTCGCCGACCGGCTCACCGGCCGCGACCTCACCGAGCGGTACGTCATCGGCCTGCGCGCCTGGGACGCCACCCTGCGCGCCGAGCCCTCGGCCGTCGCCGTCGGCCACGCCGAACGGGCCCTGGAAGGCGGTCTGAGCTGGGCCGACGAGAGCCGCGGCTTCGAGGTCCCGGTCCTGGTCGCGCTGACGTACCTCTACGCCGACCGCCCCGGCCGGGCCGAGGAGCTCTTCGCGGCGGGCACCGCCGAGTTCGAGCGCCAGGGCTGGCGCGGCGCGCACCTCGCGTTCGCCTACACCCTGCTCGGGTACATCCGCTACCGACGCGGCCGGCTCGTCGAGGCCGAGGACTTCGTCCGGGCGGGACTGCGCCTGGCCGAACGCGTCGGACCGCGCACCCCCGCCCACTGGTACGCCGTCGGGGTCATGATCGAGGTGCTGCTGGCCCGCGGCCGGGTCCGGGAGGCCGAGCAGGTCTCGCGTACGCACGACTTCGGCGAGCCCTTCCCCGCCGCCGTCACCTTCCCCGACTCCCAGACCGTCCACGCCGAACTCCTCCTCGCCCTGGGCCGCACCGACGAGGCCGCCGCCGAGCTGGCGTCGGTCGGACGCCGCCTCGACCCGCGCGGGATGCGCAACCCGGCATGGTGCCCCTGGCAGCTCCACCTCGCCCTCGCCGAGGTCCGGGACACCCCCGACCGGGCCCGCGACACCGCCCTGGACGCCGTCGACCGGGCCCGCCAGTACGGTGCGCCCTCCGCGATCGGCCAGGCGCTCCGCGTCACCGCCGAGGTGATGGGCGGCAGCGAGCGGGTCAAGCTGCTGGAGGAGTCCGTCGACTGGCTGGAGCGCTCACCCGCCGCGTACGAGCTGGCCCGCTCCCTGGTCGCGCTGGGTGCGGCCCTGCGCCGGGGCGGCCGGACGAGGGAGGCCGCCGAGTACCTCTACCGCGGTCTTGAGGCGGCCCAGACCTGCGGCGCCGACGGCCTCGGCGAGGAGGCGAGGGCCGAGCTGGCCGCCGCCGGACTCCGGCCGCGCACCCTCCGCCCGGCGGGCACCGACGCCCTCACCGCGCGTGAGCGCGCCGCCGCCGACCTCACCGTCCGTGGCGAGGACGCGGCGGTCGCCCTCGGCACCGACCAGGCCACCGTCACGCTGCTGCTGTCCGCCGTCTACCGCAAGCTCGGCACCGATCGGGCGGGCCTCACGGAGGCCCTGCGGCACACCGGCCGGGAGTCCCGCGAGAGTGCCCCGCACGCCTGACCGACGAGCCGCCACCGGACCCGCCCCGGCGCGCTGCACACGGCGTCGGGGCACGTACCATGGCCGTATGTCCTTCCTCCGCCGCCGCAGCCCCGCCACTCCCGCGGGCCCGGACTTCGACGTCCTGGCCATGGACCCGGGCGACTGGCCCGGGAACCTCGGCGCAGGTCTGCTGCCCGCCCCCGACGGGACCTGCCAGGGCGTGTTCCTGCGCTACGACCTGTTCGGCGGCCGGGGCCCCGCGATGATCATCGGCAACCTCCCGGAGGGCTCCCCGGCGCGCGAGCTCGCCGACGGCCAGATCCCGTTCGAGGTCGCCCAGCTCCTCGCCGCCCTGGAGAACGACGAGCCGGTCGAGGTCGTCGACACCGAGGACATGCCGGTCATGCAGGGGGACAACCTGCTGATCGTGCGCCGCCTCAAGCTCTCCGAGAGCCGGATCTCCTGCGTGCAGTTCGACCGCAGCGACAACGTCCTCGTCACGATCGCCAGTTGGGACCGCCCGATCACGGACGACCTGTACGCGCTGCTCAAGCCCCTGCCCGCCGAGCTGTTCCAGCAGGGCTGACGGGAGCGGGGCCGATGAGCGCGCGCGTCGACAGCTGGATCTGGGCCGTACGCCTCACCAAGACCCGCTCCCAGGCCGCCGCGGCCTGCCGGGCGGGCCACGTCAAGGTGAACGGCGACCGTGCCAAGCCCGCCCAGCCCGTGAAACCGGGCGACGAGGTCAGGCTCTTCCACGGCGGCCGCGAGCGGATCGTCGAGGTCAAGGAACTGCACACCAAGCGGGTCGGACCTCCCGTGGCCGTCGAGGCGTACGTCGACAACAGCCCGCCCCCGCCGCCGCGCGAGCACGTGGCCGTCGCCGCGGTCCGCGACCGGGGCACCGGCCGCCCGACCAAGCGCGACCGCCGCGAACTCGACCAGCTCCGCGGCCACCGCCCCTGACGTCCCCGGTCACCGCGGGGGCGGCCGCCGCGGTCACCGCCCGGCGGAGCCCAGCAGGGCCGCCAGCCGGGCCGCCGAGGTGCCCATCCCGGTGGGCCCCCGGCGCAGCAGCGCCGTACCGCTGCCCGCGTGGACGTCGCCCTCCGCGTAACGGCGTACGCTCCGGTGCCAGTTGAGGACTCCGGCCAGCCAGTCCTCCAGCTCGCGCAGATACGCCTCGAACGCCGCCCGGCCCTTCGCGTCCAGGTCGAAGTCCTCGTACAACAAAGGGACTTCGTGCCTCTTCACATGCTCGAACTGCCGCAGCCGCCCGCGCATCAGGTCGTCGACCATCGCCACGGCCGTCGGGTAGTCGCAGTCGAAGAACTTCTGGAGCACCAGCACACCGTTGTGCACCTCGCCCTCCACCTCGATCTCCTTCTGATAGGAGAACAGGTCGTTGAGGAGGGCGGCGTAGTCCGCGGCGGAGTTCTCCAGCCGGGTGACGGTCCGGGTCCGGTGGACCGCCGGAGGCAGCGCGTCGGCCCGCCGCAGCCGGCAGAGCAGCATCGTCAGGTCGGAGCCGAAGGTCCGGCGGCGCATCTCGATGTAGTCCACCGGATCGGGGACCCGGTGCTGCGCCTGGTTGTGCAGCTCCCACAGCCAGCTGTCGAGCATGAGGTCGATCGCCTCGCGCAGCGTGCGGCGGGCCTCGTGGCGCAGGGGGCCGGCCGTGCGGGCCCACAGATCGGCGAGCGCCCGCTCCATCGGGCTCACGGCGAGACCCGGTCCGGTCGCCGGCTCCTGCACCGGCATGCAGGTCTTGAGCCGCTCGGTGCACTGCCTGGCACCGGCCAGGTCACGAGGCCGCCCGAAGACGAGCGGGTAGTAGTCGTCCCCGTAGGTGCCCCAGGTCAGCCACTCCGCACTGAGCTCCAGCTCCTCCAGGGTGCCGTCCGGATCCAGGCCCGCCGAGCAGAGCGCGAAGTCGAAGCCCTCCAGCATCGGCCGGTCCCAGACGTCCTCCAACAGCCCCATGCCCTCGGCCCAGTCCACCGAGCGCCGCAGCGCCTCCCGGTGGTGCGGGTTGAGCGACAGGGGGTAGGGCAGGTCGAATTCGGGCAGCAGGGAGGCGCCGACCTGCTGGTGCGGCACATGGGTGTGGGCGCGCAGCCGGGCGGCGGCCGGCCGGCCGAACAGCGTCCGGACGTCGAGCGCCGAGGTGCCGAGCACCCCGTCGAGCCGTGAAGGGCCGCTCTCCACGCCCTCGTTCATGTACCGGCTGGACCGCAGGTGCCACTCGTGGCCGCCGGACTGCCAGTCCTGGAGCCCCTTGGTGTACGCCGCCACGGCCGCGCACTCCGCCGGGTTCAGCCCCTTCTCCAGACAGAGCCCGGGCACCTCGGTGAGCGCCGTGTTCTCGAACTGCTGCAACCGTGACGTCAGCAGGTCGTTGACCGCCTCGGCCGCCTCCTGCGTGGTGCAGCCGAGGAACCGCTCCAGGACGAGGACGCCGTTGCTGTTCTCCCCTTCGTCCTCCACCTCCCGCTGGTACGAGAAGAGGTCGTTGCGGAGGTGGACGGCGTCCGAGAAGGCGTCCCGCAGGACGAGCAGGGGCCGGCTGCCGGCCACCCGCTCGGGGACCTCGGCGCCGGCCGCGTACTCGACGAGCCCGGCGGACCAGGGGGCACCGCCCACCTTGCGCCGCATCTCGATGTACTCGACGGGGTTGGCGACGCGTCCCGCGTTGATGTTGTCGAGCTCCCAGAGGGACTCGTACAGCAGCGCCTCGGTGGCCTCGGCGAACCGTTCCCGCCAGGATGGCGACATGGCCGGCACCGTGCGCCGCCAGAGGTCCGTGAGTCCGGCCTCGACGGGGTTCGTCGGCTCGGGCACGGCCGTCGCCGGGTCGCTCGGCATGAACAGCGGCAGCCGGTCCAGGTACGCCTTGCCACCGGAGCGGTCCTGGGTGCGCTTGAAGACCTCCAGGAAGTGGTCGTCGAAGAAGAACACCCAGGTGTACCAGTCGGTCACCAGCGACAACGCCTCGGCGTCGCAGTCCGGGTGGGTGTAGGAACACAGCAGGGCGTAGTCGTGCGACTCGAGGTCGTGCTCCTCCCAGACGCCGGAGCCCTCCAGCATCCCCATCGTCCGCGCCCACTCCCGGGTGTGCGAACGGGCTTCCTCCACATGGGGGTTGAGCCGCGCCGGATACGGGACGTAGAAATCCGGCAGAACGAAGGGCTGAGCCATGCGTGCGGGGCCTTTCCGGTGAGCGCGGTCGAGCGGGGCGGATGCCCGCCCAGCATTACCCGTCGCCCGTACGGCGCACGCCGTCCCGAGGGTAGTCATATGAACGGCTGAGGGTGCCGGTGAACCCACGGTCCGCCGACACCCTCCGCCGCTCCGCGCCGGTCGACCTCAGCCGCGAGAAACCCGCACGTCAGCGGCCTTCACAAAGGCCACCCGGTGGCCGAACTGGATCTCGTAGTACTCCTCCTGCCCCCGCACCACCGTGTGGCCCGTGGTGTCGAACACCGGCGCGAAGTAGTACTCGCCCGGGGTCCGGTCGCCCACCACGTACCGCTGGCCGGCGAGCAGCCGGTACGGCAGTGGCGACACCGCCTGGACCGGGACGCCCGCCGGGTACGCCGACGCCTCCGGGTAGGCGCGCCCGTACACCGGGACCGACGCCGCCCCCTCCTTGGGCGTCAGCACCAGGGCGCGCGCGTTCACCGCCGTCGGCCGCGCCGCCGGGTTGTGGAACCAGGCGATCTGACCGAGGTACCAGATCGCCGTCCAGTCCCCCCGCCGCTCCGCCACCGCGAACTGCTGGCCCGTCGACGCCCGCGCACCGGTGTCGTTGACCCCGGTCGTGGAGTCCTGGCCGCCCGGGTACAGGCCGACGTCCTTCACCAGCGGGGCGTCGGCGCTCGGCGCGGTGTGCAGCCGGACGGCGTTGCTGCCGTGCGGGGCACACGCCTGGCCCGCCGTCACGCATCCCGTGTAGACCGGCTGGTTCGCGCTGTAGTCGGGACGGATCGTCACCACGCCCGCGTGGGGACCCGCGCTCGGAGTGATGGGCCGGCCGAGCAGCCGGAAGTAGTGCGCCCAGTCCCAGTACGGACCCGGGTCCGTGTGCATGCCGCGGATCGTCGCCGTGGTCGTCCCCGGCACGGTGTCGTGCCCCAGGATGTGCTGACGGTCCAGCGGGATGTCGTAGCGCTGGGCGAGGTACCGCACCAGCCGCGCCGAGGTCCGGTACATCGCCTCCGTGTACCAGGCGTCCGGCGAGGTCAGGAAGCCCTCGTGCTCCAGGCCCACCGACTTGGCGTTCACGAACCAGTTGCCCGCGTGCCAGCCGACGTCCTTGAGCGGCAGATGCTGGGCGATGTGCCCGTCCGAGGAACGCAGCGAGTACTGCCAGGACACGTACGTCGGGTCCTGCACGAGCTTGAGGGTGACGTCCCAGGACGCCTCGGTGTCGTGCACGACGATGTAGTCGATCGACTGCGACACCGGCCGGTTCCCCTTGTCGTGGTTGCCGTAGTCCCCGTCGCCGAACTCCTCGTACGGCGCCGGGATCCACTCGCAGGCCACCGTCCGCGGGCACTCGGTCGGGCCGGCGTCCGCGGTCCGCAGCCCGAGCGCGGCGAGCTGCCCCGTGGCGGGCGCCACGTCCGGGACGGCCGCCAGCGTGACCACCTGGCCGCTGTCGGTCGTCCGGGTCTCGCCGGAGCGGATCACCTCGTACACGTCGTTCGCGTACGTCGACGCCGTCGCCGTGTCGTCCGCACCGGAGTAGCGGGCCACGGCGCCGTACCAGTCGGCCGGGTCGGCGCTCAGCGGCCGGCCCGACTCCCGTTGGGCGGCGGCCAGCAGGGCGGCCCCGCCCTCGATGTTCGCCGCCGTGCTCGTCCGCAGCTCCTCCGCGGGGATCCCCGACGCACGGGCCGCTCGCTCCAGCGTCCTGAGGCGCGCGGGAAGCTGCTCGGCCGTCGGTGGCGCGGTCGTCGCCACGGCGGTCGCGGCGCCGGCCGCGGTCCGGGGGGCGCGCGCGTCGTCGCCGCGGGCGTCCTCCTCGCCGTGCGAGTGGTGCGGTGCCTCGGCGAGGGCCGTCACGGCGTCCGTCAGGTGCATCGGGCCGTAGCCGCCGGTCACGCTCGGCGCCCCGCCGTGCGTGTCCCACCTCGACTGGAGGTACGACACGGCGAGGAGGACGCTCCGCGGCACGCCCTGGCGCTCGGCGGCGGCGGTGAACTGCCGCTGCAGGCTGCCGGAATCCTCCGGCCGGGCCGTGGCGGACGGCGTGGCGGCGAGCAGCGGGAAGAGCAGAGCGGCGGACGCCACGGCGCCCGCCGCTCGGGTGACACGTCTGGGGGACGCGGATCGGTGCAAGGCAGCCTCCGGAGGCGGGGGGTGACGACGGGGCGTGCGGGGCTGGACCCGTACAGGGGTATCGGCTCCCGGACGATCCGTCAATCACCCCTCACCACACGGGATTTCCCATGTCAGAAGCGGTGTGCCGGAGTTTCGCGACGGTAGTGCGCGGGCCTGCGGCGCGTCAGTGGAGTGGACCAATGCCGCCGTCCCGAGCGGGGCGGTCGCGACCCGGCGCGGGGTCCGTGCCGCCCTCGACGCGGACCGGGGAGGCGCCGTGCGCGCGCACGGTGGGAAGGCGCACGGCCGCGGGGTGTCTCCTCCGGACACGGCGACGCCCCGCGTGCCCGGTGCTCTCGGCACCGGGCACGCGGGGCGTGCTTCCGTCTCCTGGTCCGGCGTGCCTCAGCGGGTGCCGACCGCGGCGCGCACGGCCCGCCGCGCCATGGCGCAGTCGTCGTGCAGGCGCCGCAGCAGCCGCCGCTGCTCCTCACCGGGCGAGACCGTGCCCGACGGGACGGGGATCGAACCGGCGGGCGGCGCCTCCCTCATGGTCCGCTGCACCGCGGTCTCGTAGGTACGGATCTCCCGCGTCAGCACGATCATCAGGTTGACCAGGAAGGCGTCCCGGGACGCCGGTCCCGCCTGCTGCGCGAGTTGGCTGATCTGGCGCCGGGCCAGCGGCGCGTCACCGAGCACCGCCCAGACGGTCGCCAGGTCGTATCCGGGCAGGTACCAGCCGGCGTGCTCCCAGTCGACGAGCACGGGGCCGGTGGGGGAGAGCAGGATGTTGGAGAGCAGGGCGTCGCCGTGACAGAACTGCCCCATGCCCTGACGGCCACCGGCGTGCGCCAGGCCGTGCAGCAGCTTCTGCAGGTCGTCGCGGTCCCGGTCGGTGAACAGGCCCAGCTCGTGGTACCGCGAGATCCGCGAGGCGTAGTCGAGCGGGGCGTCGAAGGTGCCGGCCGGCGGGCGCCAGGCGTTGAGCCGGGCGACCGCGCCGAGCGCGGCCCGGACGTCCGCACGGGGCGGCGCCTCCACGGGGTGGCGCGTGAGCGCCGCCGCGCGTCCGGGCATCCGCTCGATGACCAGCGTGCAGTTGTCCGGGTCGGCGGCGACGAGCCGGGGGGCCCGTACCGGCGGGCGGTGCCGGACGAAGGAGCGGTAGGCGGCTATTTCGTGCTGGAACCGCTCGACCCACGCGGGGGAGTGGTCGAGTAAGCACTTCGCGACCGCCGTCGTGCGTCCCGTCGCCCCCACGATGAGGACGGAGCGGCCGCTGCGGCGCAGCACCTGGACGGGGTTGAACTCCGGGCAGATCCGGTGGACGGACGCGATGGCCATCCTCAACTGCGCGCCCTGCGGACCCGAGAGGTCGATGCGTCCGCTGAGCGGCTGGGCGGCGTTCGCCACCCAGCGCCTGGCCCGGCCCGGCTGCGTCACGGGGGCGAGGTACGGTCCGCTGCCGACCGGCACGGTGCGGTGCTGGGGCCGGGGCGGGGCGGACACGGAGGACGATGCTGTGTACATGGAGGAAACAGATCCCTTCGTGTGCCGACGAGTTGCGTGCGTCGCCCCGCCCGGCCTCCGGGCCGCACCCTGGGGAATGTGGGCCGGTTACCGGGGCGGGGTGGCGCGTTCCTACCTGACACCCGGGCGCGGGTGGCGGAACATCGGGCGCACCCTGGCGAACCCTGGCGAATAGTCGCCAGCCCTATGACAGGGGGTTACTGTCAACTCAGCCGAGAACCTGGGGGCTTAGACGTGACCGGACAAACCAACACCCGCCTGGCAGACCTCTTCGGCCTGGCCGGCTGGTCCAAGGGCGAACTCGCGAGACTCGTCAACCGGCAGGCGGCGGCCATGGGCCACCCGCAGCTGGCGACCGACACCTCGCGGGTGCGGCGGTGGATCGACCTGGGGGAGACCCCTCGCGATCCCGTCCCCCGGGTGCTGGCAGCACTGTTCACCGAGCGACTCGGCCGTGTCGTGACCATCGAGGACCTCGGGTTCGTACGACGCGGTGGCGCCGGGAAACGGCAGAACGTCAGGAAAACCGACAACCCTGACGGGCTGCCTTGGGCGCCCGAGCGTACGGCGGCGGTCCTCACCGAATTCACGGGAATGGACCTCATGCTCAACCGACGCGGCATGGTGGGCGCGGGAGCCGCGCTCGCCGCCGGCTCCGTACTCACCAGTGCCATGCACGACTGGCTGCACACCGAACCCACCCGTCCGTCCGCCGCCCCCCGCCGGACCGATCCCCTGCACGCCGACCCCGCCGGGTTCGACCGCTACGAGGCCGCCCCCATCGGGTCGCAGGAGATCGAGGCCCTGGAACGCTCGGTCGAGGTGTTCCGGGCCTGGGACGCGGCGCGCGGAGGCGGACTCCAGCGCAAGGCGGTCGTGGGGCAGCTCAACGAGGTGGGCGGCATGCTCGCCTACCACCACCCCGACCATCTCCAGCGCCGCCTCTGGGGCGTCGCCGCCAACCTGGCCGTGCTGGCCGGCTGGATGTCGCACGACGTCGGCCTCGAACCGACCGCCCAGAAGTACTTCGTGATCGCCGCCCACGCGGCACGCGAGGGCGGCGACCGGCCGCGGGCCGGCGAGGCGCTGTCCCGCGCCGCCCGTCAGATGGTGCACCTCGGCCGGCCCGACGACGCGCTCGACCTGATGAAGCTCGCCAAGTCCGGCTCGGGCGACGAGGTACTGCCCCGGACGCAGGCGATGCTGCACACCATCGAGGCATGGGCCCAGGCGTCCATGGGCAAGGGCCAGGCCATGCGGCGCACGCTCGGCGAGGCCGAGGACCTCTTCGTCTCGGACAGGGCGAACGTCCCGCCGCCGAGCTGGATGCAGAACTTCGACGACGCCGACATGCACGGCATGCAGGCGCTCGCCTACCGCACCCTGGCGGAGCACGACCCGGCCGCCGCCGTCCCGGCGCAGCGCCACGCCAAACTGGCGCTCGAACTCCGGCGCAACGGCCACAACCGCTCGAAGCTCTTCGACTACATCTCGCTGGCCTCGGCCTGCTTCATCGCCGACGACCCGGAGCAGGCAGACCGCTATGCCCGGCTCGCCCTCGTGTCGATGGGGGACACCTCCTCGCACCGCACCTGGGACCGGCTGCGCGAGATGTACCGGCTGACCGGGCAGTACGCCGGCTACTCGAAGATCGAGGACCTGCGCGAGGAGATCGCGCTCGCCCTGCCGACACCGTCGGCCGGCACGCCGGGGACCGGCGCGGTCTGACGGCGAGTCGCCGAGTACGACGTCACGGGCACGGACTCACGTGCCCCACTCCGCACACTCCCGCGCATACGCCCAGGCCCTGGCGGGCATGACGGGCAGGCACCCGCACGTACACACAAGGGCACACCGGCTCCGCCGGTATGCCCTCAAACGAGGCACCGCATGGTGCCCCGTCGCGCCGGTGTGCGGCCACCGCCCGGGAGTGACACGCCCTCACGCGGTCCGAGCTCGGGAGCCGGACCGCCTGTCTTCGCCGAGGCTCTCCCGGTCCCCTACCGACCGACCCTGACCACCATCACGCAGGCGTCGTCCTCGCGCGGCGCCTCGCCGAACTCCGCGACCACCGACCGGACGCAGTCCTGCGCGTCCCGCGCCGCCGCCAGCCGTGGCGCGAGCTCCAGCAGCCGTTGCGTGCCGGAGTCGTCCCCGTCACAGCCGCGGGTCAGCCCGTCCGTGTGCAGGATCAGCAGATCGCCGGGAAGCAGCCGGATGTCCGCCTCCTCGTACGAGGCCGCGGCCGTCGCGCCCAGCAGCACCCCGTCCGGCCTGGCCAGGGCGCGCCCCGTCCCGTCGCGGAAGAGCAGCGGGGCGGGGTGTCCGGCCTGCGCCCAGGAGAGTGTCTGGCGCGCCGGGTCGTAGCGGCAGCACATCGCGCTGCCCAGGGCCGGCTGGACCGAGGTCTCGAGCAGCTGGTTGAGGTGCGTCATGAGGGCCGCGGGGCGGATTCCCGCCACCGCCATCCCGCGCAGCGCGCCCAGCAGCATGGCCATGGAGGAGGTGGCCGACACGCCGTGCCCGGTGAGGTCACCGACCGTCAACAGCGCGTCCCCGTCCGGAAGCGCGAGCGCGTCGTACCAGTCGCCGCCGATGAGGCCGGTGCTGGCGGCCGGCAGGTAGTGGGCCGCCACGTCGAGCGGGGCGCCCGGGCCGCCGTGGGCGAAGCTCAGCGAACCGCGCCACGGAGGGAGGACGGCCTCCTGGAGTTCGACGGCGACTCGGCGCTCGGTGCGCTCGACGTGACGACGGCGCTGGAGGGAGTCGCGTGACTCGCGGACCGCGCGCTCGCTGCGGCGCAGTTCGCTGACGTCCCGTAAGACGGCCCACATGGAGGCGGTGCAGCCGTCCTGGTCGAGGACGGGCTCGCCCATCATGTGCAGGGTCCGGACCCGGCCGTCGGTGCGGACGATGCGGAACTCGCCGTCGATCGGCTTCCCGTCGATCAGACAGTCCGTCACCATCGCCTGGAGCAGCGACTGGTCCTCGGCGAAGACCATCGACGGCAGTTCGTCGAGCGACATGGGGCCGCTCTCCTCGGTGCGGCCGAAGATCCGGTACAACTCCTCGGACCAGCTGACCTCGTCGGTCAGCAGGTTCCACTCGGCGCTCCCGACGCGGCTCAGCAGGGAACCGGCGGACGCGCGCGCGGGTGCCGGAGCACCGCCGTACGCGGCACCGGGAGTGGTCGGCAGGTCGTCGGGCAGGCCGTCCTTCAGCTGCCCGAGATGGGCGCCGAGGTCGTCGAGTTGATGCACGGCCAGATCGCAGAGGGCGCGCTGCCAGCGGTTCTGGGGGTCGTCCTCGTCCAGAACGGCGTCCCTGCGTACGGCGTCGACATCTCCGCGCAGACGCCGTGTCTGTGAGATCAACGCGTCCACCGTGCCATGCTCTGACGGCTGGGCGGAACGGTCCGCGAAGCGGGGGGACGGCATGTCGTACTCCGATACAGGCGCGGCACGGCCGGAAGTGGAACGAGGCCCGGTTACGACTGTTGCACAGGCGACGACAGGCCGTAAGGGATTTGGCAACACTCGATACGGTGGTGCTTGCGGCATATGCCTCAGGCCCGCCGGGTATCGGCCCTCAGGATGGTAACGGTAAGTGCCGGTAAGAAGGTTACGGTGCTGCTGTGGTGAGCAACGAGGTGGACACGGTGGGGACGGCGCTGCTGCTGGCGGCAGCGCCCGCGGGGCGCGGACGAGCGATGGACGCGGCCTCGGTGCTGCCGGCGCTGGCGGCGGTGCCGCCGAGCGCGCTGACCGGCACGCCGGCGGCGACGGTCGTCGAACTGGCCGACCCCCTGGACCCGCAGACGGTCCTGACCCGGCTGCGCGCCGCGGCGGCGGCCCCGGGACCTCTGGCGGTCTACCTGGCGGGCCAGTTGCACCTGGACCGCCGCCAGCAGCTGCCGCACCTGGCCCTGGCGCGCACCACGGCCGCGACGCTCCGCTACACCGGGCTTCCCTGGCACTGGCTGGCGGGTGAACTCGCCCTGCGGGCGCCCGGAACGACCACCGTCGTGGTCGACCTCGTCGCCGACGCGGAACTGTGGCAGCGGCTGACCGCCGCCCCCGGTCTCCTCTCCCTGGGCCCCGGCCCGCTGCTCTACGGCCGGGTCCTGCCGGCCCCGCGCCGCGGCGCACCCGCGACCCCGGAGTACCTCCGCGCCTTCGCCACGATCTGGCGCACGGGCGCCCGCCCGCCGTTCGCCGCCCTCCACGAGGAGGCGGCGGCCGGCACGGCCGATCCGGACGCGCTGCTGCTGACACCGGGGAGGGCGGCACCGGGGGCTCCCGGGGCGGCGGGCGCCGAGTGGGGCACGGGGCCGGCGGCCGGTGCGCATGCGTACGGGCCGGGGGAGCGGGGGGCGGGGGAGCGCGGCAGGCCCGGCGTGGCGGCGGTCGGAGCGACGGTGTCCGGAGCGGCCGTGATCGGTGTGCCGACCGCCGGGGTGGCGGTGGCCGGGATGCCGTTGCCCGGGATGCCGTTGCCCGGGGCCGCGGAGAAGGGAGCGGTGCCGACCGCGGGGCCCGGGGCTCTCGGTGAGACCGCGACGACCAGGATCCGGCGGACCGTTCCCCGTGCCGCGGTGGCCTCTCCCGACACGCCGGGTCCCGCCCGCGCGACGGCCCAGGCGGCACCCCCGCCCCGCGCTTCCGCGCCTCGACAGGCGCGGACTCCGGTGTCCGCGCCCGGCCCGGCTTCGGCGCCCGGCTCCGCACCGGTACCTGTGCCGGCTCCGGCGCCGCCCCAGGTACCGCCGCCCGCCCCGATGCCCGCTCCGGCCGCCGCCCCGACTCCGTCGCCGCAGCCGGTCGCGCCCGCGCCCGGCGCCTACGACCCTCACCCCGCGATCCTCGCCGCCGCGCAGGCCGGCCGGCACGGAGAGGCCGTGGCGCTGGCGGTGGCCTGGGAACAGGAGGCGCTGCGACGGCACGGCGCACGGTCGCAGGAGGCGGTGCACTGGATGGAGGTGCGCGCCGACCTGGCGCGGCTGGCCGGGGAGCCCGCCCGCAGCAGCGAGTTGTGGCTCTCCGCGGCCCAGGCCAGACTCGGGCTGAGCCAGGGACCCGGAGACCCCGACGTCGAGGGTGCCGTCGACCGGGCGCACCACCAGTGGGAGCAGATCCAGGACACCTCGCGCGCACGGGAGTTGGCGCCCGCGCTGGTCGAGCTGCGCGAACGCGTCCCGGGCCGCCGGCCCGGAGCCCTGGAGGCGATCCGGCGCAGGCTGCTCTGACCCAAGGGGGCGACTTGCCGATCTTGCCGGGCTCCCGGTCTGCGGCGCGCCGTGTCCACCTCGCCGCCCGCCCCGTCGGGGTCGCCGCCCACTTGCGCCCGGGGGGCCGAGCCGCAGGGGGCCGCGGTCCCGGTCGGCCGGGCGGGGCTGCCATGATCGGAGGCATGGGTATCTCCTCCGTACCAGCCGCAGGCCGCCGCCCCGAGGCGGCGACCGTCACCACCGAGCGGCTGCTGCTGCGGCCCGTCCGGACCGGTGACGTGCCGGCCGTCACCCGGCTGTGGACCGACCCGGAGGTGCGGCGTCATCTGGGCGGCCCGGTCGCCGAGCGGATCGTGCGCATCCGGCAGCAGCGGGTGGTGGGCGCGCCGGGCGTCCACGCGGTCGTGCGGGCCGCCGACCGTGTGCTGCTCGGACTGGTGACGGTCGAGCCGGACGCGCGGGACGGCGAGACGGAGGTCTCCTACCAGTTCCTGCCCGAGCACTGGGGGCAGGGCTACGCCCGTGAGGCGGTGGCCGCGGCCGTCGAACAGGCCCTGGGAAGCACGCCGAGCGTGGTCGCCGTGACCCAGGAGGCGAACGCGCGCTCGCGGCGGCTCCTGGAGGCCGTCGGCATGACCCATGCCGCGTCCTTCGTCGAGTTCGACGCGCACCAGGTGCTCTACCGCAGGCGCCGCTGACCCCGCACTCCCGGCGGACCCGGAGCCCGGCGGGGCCGCGCCGCCCGGCGCGCCTTCCGCCTCAGCGCACCTTCTCGCCCGTCGCCAGGAGCCCCACCATCCGGGCCAGCCGGTCCGCGCGGCCCTTCGGCGTGCGCGCCTGCCACAACCGCAGGATCACCATGTACTGGTCCGTCCTGCCCAGTTGCTCGTAGAAGGTCCGCGCCCGGTCGTCGGCGGCCAGAGCCGCCGCCAGGTCGTCGGGGACCGTCGCCTCGGCCTGCGAAGGGTAGGCGGAGGCCCAGCGGCCGTCGTCCTTCGCCGCCTGCACCTCCTTGAGCCCGGGCTCGCGCATCCGGCCCGCCGCCTCCAGCGCCTCCACCTTGCGGACGTTCACCATCGACCACAGGCTCCGCGGCCGCCGACGCGTGTACTTCTGGTGGTAGTACACCCCGTCGCCGCCCTTGCGCGTCGCGTCGATCCAGCCGAAGCAGAGCATGCAGTCCAGCACCTCCGGGATCGTCAGCGACTCGCCGCCCTTGCCCTTCTTGGCGATCCTCAGCCAGACGCCGGGAGTGTCGGCGTGGTGGGCCTCCAACCAGGACTCCAGTTCCGCGGTCTTCGTGACGGTGATGAGCTCGAGCCCCTCGAACTGCTCCACGGGACCAGTCCCCCTCTGTTCGTGTACATCGTGCAACGGATGATCACCACGATATGGACAACACGGGGGGAACGACCGCGACTTGCCGGATCCGGTGACGCGCGATCGCCTCCCGTGCGCGCGAGGGGGACGGGTCCGCGGCCCCGCGTCGGCCCTGCGGCGGCCTCACGTCGGCGCCGTGACGGAAACGGGGATGCACAAAGCCCCCGGAAGGAATCCTTCCGGGGGCTGCGTACGAGGTGTGTCTAGTACGCCGGGGCCAGCTTCGGGTTCGGGCCGTGGGCGTTCTGCTGCTGCTCACCGTCGGACGCCCAGAACACGATGAGGATGATGGAGCCGACGAGCGGGACCAGGCCGATGAGGAGCCACCAGCCGGAGCGGCCCGTGTCGTGCAGACGACGGATGGCGACCGCCAGGTACGGAATGATGATCGCGAGGATGTAGATGGTGCTCAGCAGCTGGATGCCGATCGCGGCGTCGACGATCGAGAGCACGATCAGCGCGATGATGTTGAACAGGTAGAACATCCAGAATTCCTTGCGGCGCGCGCGGCCGCTGAACACTGCGTACTTCTTGAGAACGTCGAGGTACCAGTTCACTTTGTCCCCCCAAGGACTGGGATGCATACGGGAGCCTGTCCCTGTGGAGCAAGCTTACGCAGAACTTATGTGGCCGAAACTGCGTGGGTCAATTCGTTATCTGCGGGAGGGCGTTGAGGGGCGGTGTGGGTGGATTTGCCCTCGGCGTGGCGGTACACGAAGAGCGGCGCCGCGTCCTGATGGAGAGGACGCGACGCCGCCGGGGGTGGTTTCGGTACGTCAGCCCGACTTTCTCGTCTTGCTCATGAGCAGGCCGCCCGCCGTGAGGGCGAAGAGGCAGACGCAGGCGCCGGTGATGACGTTGCTCAGGATCGCGCCGGTTCCGGCGTCCTGGGCGACGATCCACGGCGAGACGATCAGCCACGCGCCGAGCAGCAGGACGACGAAGTTCAGGTCCTGGGACCGGTCGGGAGCCATCGACATGCACAGCCCCAGACCCGCGACGGCGATGCCCACGATCAGGTTGCTGATCGCGAGTTCCGGTTGGGCTGCTGCGAAGTGAACCGTCCACGCGGAGACCGCGGCGTAGATGCCGGCGAGGATCACCAGTTCCTCGACCGCCGTCACGCCTCGCGTCTGGAGCATGCGCGAGTAACGCTCGCGCATTTCCGGCGCGTCGGGGTGTCCCCTGATATCACCAGGACGGTGAGAGACGTCGGCCATACGACTCGCCTCCTTCTGGCGTCTTGCATGTCTGACCGCGTTTGCGGCAACAGGGCCGCGGTTTCATTGTGCGCTTATCTGGCCTTTATGTGTAGATCTGTCCGATAAGGGATCTGTACAGAAAACGGAGCCCGGATATGCGGGGAACCGCCAAAGTGGGTGACCTTTCACATAACTCCGGCCGAAGCCGACGGAAAGGCGGAACGGCTTCCGGGCGCGGCGCGTACGGCGTGCCCGGAGACGGTCCCGGCCTCCGCTTCCGCTCAGGCCGGACCCGTGCGCGTGTAGGGGCGCGTGAGGATCTCCATGTTGTGGCCGTCCGGGTCGGCGAAGTAGGCGCCCCGGCCGCCGAAGAGCCGGTTCACCCGGCCGGGGTCGGAGTGGTGCGGATCCGCGTAGTACGTCACCCCCGCGACCTCCAGCCGGGCGATCATGGTGTCGAACTCCTCCTCGGGCACCAGGAAGGCGAAGTGCTGCGGGACGAGGGTCAGCTCGGGGTCCTCGTAGAAGTCGAGGGTCACCCGGTTGTCGAGATCCACGGGCACGAAAGGCCCGAACGGCGCGCCGACCTCCACGCCGAGGATGCCGGCGAGGAACCGGGCGGAGACCTGCTTGTCACGCGAGTGAACGACGGTGTGGTTGAGCTCGATGGCCACGAAGGGTCCTTTCGAAGGGCATGCCGCTCGGCGCACGGGACGTGCGGGGGCATGCGGGCGTCTTCCGGAGCGGTGCGCCGACGGGACCGACCCGTCGGCGGCGTACGCGCACGCACGATGGGCGCGTACGCGGCGGATTGCGCGTGCCTCGCGTGGGCGGCGGCGACGCGAGGAAGACGACCGAAGGAGGGCCTCGGGCCCGCCCGGCGGCGGTCACACCAAGGCCGGGTGCCTTACTCGATCACGGCCCATGGCCGACCCGGCAGTCATACCGAACACGCTATCGGGCGCTCGCCCCGACGGGCAACGTCGTATCCCGGCCAGGGCGCCCGCGCCGGGCCGGATGCCCGGGGTGGCCTTCGGCCGGGGAGCCGGGCCCGGCCCCCCGGCGTAGCCTGGAAGGTGGACTCGGGGCGCGCTCGTTGCACCGCCGGGAGGCGGACGAACATGACCGGAATCGTGTCCAGGAGCTTCGACTCCGCGGACGAGACCCGTCCCTTCGAGGACGGCAAGGGGCGGCTGGACCTCGTGACCACCGAGCGCGGCGCGGTGGGCCGCGCGGTGTTCGAGCCGGGGTGGCAGTGGTCCAAGCACGTCAAGCCCATCGCCGGCACCGACAGTTGCCAGGCGGCCCACGTCGGGTACGTCGTCAGCGGCCGGATGAAGGTCGTCATGGACGACGGCGAGACCGCCGAGCTGAGCCCCGGCGACTTCATGGCCGTGGCACCGGGGCACGACGCCTGGGTGCTCGGCGACGAACCGTGCGTGGCCCTCGACTGGGTCGGCTTCGGCGACTACGCGGTACGCGCCGGCGGCTGACCACCGGCCGCGCCGTACGACACGTCGCCCGGACCCCCGGGAGGGGTCCCGCCGCGGCGGGAAACCGGATGACCGCTTCCGGGACCCCTGCCACGATGGCGTGATGAACGATCATCAGCGCGTCGCACCGCCCACCCATGCCGACGAGCGTTCCACCCTCACCGCCATGCTCCAGTTCCAGCGCGACACGCTGGCGATGAAGTGCGCCGGACTCACTCCCGAGCAGCTCAAGGACCGGGCCATAGCCCCCTCCGGGCTCTCCCTGCTCGGACTGGTGCGGCACGCGGCCGAGATCGAGCGGGGCTGGTTCCGCGACGTCCTCGGCGGGGAGTCCAGTCGCAGCCTGTGGACGCCGGTCGGGTCCACCGACTGGGCGGACTTCGACGTCGACGACGCCGACGTCGAGGAGGCGTTCGCCGTCTGGCGGGACGAGTGCGCCCGCGCCAGGGCCGTCGTGGACGCGGCCGAGTCCCTCGACGTCCTCGGCGGCCACGACGGCGAGACGTATTCGCTGCGTTACGTGCTCGCCCACATGATCGAGGAGTACGCCCGGCACAACGGCCACGCGGACCTGCTGCGGGAACGCATCGACGGAGAGACCGGCGAGTAGCGGGGGACCGGGGGTGCGGCGTGCGTCCGAGCGCGACACGGACCGCCGGGCGAGGCGGTCGCGCCACCCGGCCCGCCCCCGCGTGCGGTCGGCCCGCCCCCGCGTGCGGTCGGCCCGCCCCCGCGTGCGGTCAGCCCGGCTGCGCGCAGAGGACGGCCGCGCAGAGGGACCGCCCTCGCTGCCCGGCCGTGTCGACGCCCCGGCCACACGTACCATCCGGCCGGAAAAGGCCCTGATCATCAGGGCCGTTGGCCTGTTATCGTCGCCCGCATGCCCGAACTGATCGCCCCCACGGCAGGTCTCCACACCTCGTGGCTCGAGGCGCACGCCGAGTGGAACCCCGGCGCCCACCAGGGCGGCGCCGGCATGCGGCTGGCGGGGGAGGACGCGTTCGCCAGCCCCGAGGTCTTCGCCGCCTGGGTCGGACGGTTGCGGGAGCAGTCAGATCCGTCCCGGCCGCTCGCGGAGGGCTGGGTGCACGCCACGCACTGGTGGATCGTCGAGGACGGCGCGTACATGGGCGCCATCGACCTGCGTCATCGGCTGAACGACTTCCTGCTGCGGGCCGGCGGGCACGTCGGCTACAGCATCCGGCCCTCCGCCCGCCGTCGCGGGCTCGCGACCTGGGCGCTGGGCGCGGTCCTGCCCGAGGCCCGCGCCCTGGGGATCGATCGCGTGCTGGTCACCTGCGACGACGACAACATCGCCTCCGCCCGGACGATCGAGCGCAACGGCGGCGTCCTGGAGGACACGCGCCAGACGGAGATCGGGCTCAAGCGGCGCTACTGGATCGCCCTGTGAGCGAGCCGGTGGCCGGGGACACGGGCCCGGACCGGGACACGGGCGCGTCGCCGGCCGGGCATCCGTCCGAAGCCCCCGGCGAGGAGGCGCGGGAGGCGATCGCCGCAGCCGTCGCGGGGGAGCTGCGGCTGATGGACCCGGAGATCCGCACCTCCCGCGCGCTCGCGCGCGAGCTCCTGGACCCCGAGTTCGTGGAGATCGGTGCGTCAGGCCGCCGCTGGACGTACGAGGAGATGCTCGACGCCCTGCCCGAACTGTCCGGCAGCGCGCCGGCCGGCCCGCGCTACCGGCCGTCCGGCATGACCGGGACCCTCCTGGCACCCGGAATCGTCCTGCTGACCTACGAGACGGTCATCGAGGGCGCGCGGGCGCGCAGGAGCTCGCTCTGGCGCCGCGCCGCCGACGCCTCCTGGCGGATGTACCACCACCAGGCCACACCGGCCCCGGCGCCGTCCGGCGACGGGGCGTAGGCGGGCCCTGGCCCGCCGGTCGGGGCCCTCCGACCCGTTCCTCTTCGGCTTCGGCTTCGGATTCGCCGTCATGTCTGGTTCCGGCCCTGGGATGACACGTGTAAGTGACACGTGTCACTTCCCTTCTCCGGACGGTTGACTCCGCCCGTTCACCGGCCGGACGCTGGGCGCGTCCTCGACGACTCCGGCGGCCCCGCCGGCACGCCTCGCCCACCCAGGGCGTCGAGCACCCCGGCGCCCTCCGCCGACAGGTCGCCGCCGAGTCGTCGAACCGATCGAGAGCGTCTCGCGACGCGTCAGGAGCCGGCACCGCCCCATGAACACCGCACTGGTCGACACCGCCGGCGGCCCCGTCCGCGGCGAGCGCCGCGCCGACGGCAGCCTGCGCTTCCTCGGCATCCCCTACGCGCAGCCGCCCGTCGGCGCGCTCAGGTTCGCGGCGCCCGTACCGCCGGAGCCGTGGACCGAGCCGCTGGACGCCACCGCGTACGGACCGACCGCCCAGCGCCGCCCCTTCGCCGACGTCACCACGATCCCCGAACCCTCCGTTCCGGGGGACGGGGTGCTGAATCTGAACGTCTTCACGCCCGACACCGCTCCCGGGGCGCCCCTGCCGGTGCTCGTGTGGATCCACGGCGGCGGCTACGTCGCCGGATCGGCGGCCAGCCCCTGGTACGACGGCTCCGCCTTCAACCGGGACGGCGTCGTCCTGGTCTCCCTCGGCTACCGGCTCGGCGTCGAGGGCTTCCTGCACCTCGACGACGCTCCCGACAACCGCGGCGTCCGTGACTGGATCGCCGCCCTGGAATGGGTCCGCGACAACATCGCCCGCTTCGGCGGGGACCCGGCCCGGGTGACCGTCGCCGGGCAGTCGGCCGGTGGCGGGGCCGTCCAGACCCTGCTGGCGGTGCCCGCGGCCCAGGGGCTGTTCCGTGCCGCGCTCTCCGTCTCCGGCGCGGTGATGCGGCCGGACGGGCCCGAGGTGGCCCGCGCGGCCGCCCGTCTGTTCACCGCGCGCACCGGCGTGCCCGCCACGGCCGAGGCGCTGCGGGAGCTCGGCGACGAGGAGCTGCTCGACCTCCAGGACCGGCTGGGCGCACCGGGACCCGACCGCGAGGGGCTCCCGCCGATGCTGTCGCTGGCGCCCTTCGCCGACGGCGAGCTGATCCCGGAGGCCGTCCTCGACGCACTGACGGCCGGCGAGGCGGGCGCGGACGTCCCGCTCATGCTCGGCTTCACCGCGCACGAGTTCAACGCCGTGCCCGGCCCGGGCCCGGACGGCCCGCCGCTGCCGGTGCTGCTCGGCGGCCTCGGCCTGGCCCCGGACCGGGCGGCGGCCTTCGCGCACTCCTACGCCGACGTCGACCCGGACCGTCTGTTCGGGCAGGCCCTGACCGACGCCACCTTCCGCGCCCCGTCCCTCGCCGTGGCGGACGCCCGAGCCGCACGGGAACGGCCCACCTGGCTCTACGAGTTCACCTGGGAGTCGCCGGTCGACGGCACCGCCTTCCACTGTCTGGACGTGCCGTTCGCCTTCGATCTGCTCGGCGCCGAGGGCGTGACGGCGGCCGCCGGTGACCATCCGCCGCAGGCACTCGCCGACGCCGTGCACGGGGCGTGGGTCTCGTTCGTGCGGGACCTCGATCCCGGCACCGACTGGCCGCGCTACACGGCCGCCGACCGCGCCACGATGGTCTGGGACGCCGAGCCGCGCGTGGCCCACGACCCCCTGCACCGGGTCCGCGCGCTCTGGAACGAGTGACGACCCGCCGGCGCCACGGGCGCGGCGGCGGGGAGGAGGCCGCGGGGGCGGGTGACGCCGGGCGCCCCGCGGACCCTCGTCGGGCCCGCGTCCGCCGTCACCCCGCCCGCCGCTCCTGCCGATGCGCGGACGTGGCGGCGAGCGCCTCGGCGATCGCCGCGGTGAACGGCCTCAGGTCCGCAGGCCTGCGTGAGGTGATCAGCCGGTAGCCGCCCGAGTCGTCGATGACGACGCTCCGGTCCCGCCAGGTGGCGCCCGCGTTCGTCAGGTCCGCGCGGAGGGACGGGTACGAGGTCAGTTCCCGGCCGCGCGCCAGCCCGCTGTCGACGAGCAGCCACGGTCCGTGACAGATCGCCGCCACCGTCCTGCCGGACGCGGCGAACTCCGCGAGCAGCCGCCGCGCCTCCGGGTCGATCCGCAGACGGTCCGCGTTGACGGTGCCGCCCGGCACGACGACCGCGTCGAACGGGTCCGCCGACATCCCCGCGTACGTGCCGTCCGGGATCACCACGTCGCCCCGCCGCCGGTCCGACATCAGCGTCAGGACCGGCTCGTCGGCCCGGGCGGCCACCGTGACCCGGGCGCCCGCCGCGTGGAGCGCGGCGACGGGCTGCATCAGTTCGTCCTGTTCGGTGCCGTAGTTCGTCGTGATGACCAGGACCTGCGTGCCGTCGAGAGACACGTTCGTCTCCTCTCGTTCCGCACTGCCGTCACCCGGCGAGTCACCCCGTGGCGCGCTCCCAAACGGGAACGCTCCGGAAATGCGTGGTGATCCGGCCTTCGTCGTCGAGGACGTGGAAGGCGAGCGAGGGCGCCATCTCGTCCCGGTACACGTGGTCGGCCGGGTGGGCGTACGGCTCCCAGGGCAGCTTCCCGGTCGAGATCACACCCGGGGCCACGATCAGCGGCCGCCCCGCGAACACGGTGGTGGCCGCCGTGTGGGCGTGCCCGCAGAGGAAGGCGGCGACACCCGGCCGGCGCTCGGCCAGCGCGGCGAGGCGCCGCTCCCCGAACTGGCGGATGCCGTCCACGAACGGCATGCCCAGGGCGGTCGGCGGATGGTGGAAGCCGACCAGCACCGGCACGCCGTCGGGCGTCTCGTCCAGCACCCCTTCCAACCAGTCCAGCGTCTCCTCCTCGAGGTAGCCCTCGTCCTTCCCCGGCACGGAGGAGTCGCCGAGCGCGAGGACGAAGCCGTCGCCCCGCAGCACCTGGTTGACCGGGGCGTCGGGGCGCCCGGCGACGGGAGGCATCCCGAGGAGCACCTCCCGGAACACGTCGCGCCGGTCGTGGTTGCCCGGGCAGACGAGCAACGGGTGCCGGGTGTCGAGCAGTTCGCGGACCAGGAGGTACTCCGACGCGAGGGCGTGATCGGCGATGTCGCCGGTGACCACCACGGCGCCGAAGTCGAAGTCCAGGGTCTCCAGGTACGCCATGACGGCTCTGGTCCGCGCCACGCTGCGGGGCGAGCCGTCGATGTGGATGTCACTGAGGTGCGCGATCACTGTCACGGTGGTGGACCTCTCCTCGGAAGGCGGGCACGGACGGCCTCCGCGTCCGGCGTGAACGTACTGCGCGCGCCGGGCAGGCGCCCGGTCCACCACCGGATCGGTGGCCTGCCCGGCGATAGCATCGCCCCCGCGGAGCAGGGCGCCCGGAACCGGGCACCACCCCCAACGAACGGAATCCCGATGCTGAAGGAATTCGCCGAGCTCTCCACCCCGTTGATCGCCGACGCCTGCGTCCGGCTCGGCGAGGAGCTGCGCGTCGCCCCGGCCGGCATCGCCTCGCTGGTGCCGGGACAACGGGTGGCGGGACGGGTGCTGCCCGCACGCCACTACGGCAGCGTCGACGTGTTCCTGGAGGCGTTCACCCGGGCCGAGCCCGGCGACGTCCTCGTGGTCGACAACGCGGGCCGCCGTGACGAGGCGTGCGTCGGCGACCTCGCCGTCCTGGAGGCCGAGGCGGCCGGGGTGGCCGGTCTGGTGGTCTGGGGCCTGCACCGCGACACCGCCGACCTCATCGAGATCGGCGTGCCCGTCTTCTCCTACGGACGCCACTCGCCGGGCCCGGTACGGGTGGACGCGCGTGAGCCCGAGGCACTGCGCAGCGCCCGCTGCGGCGACCACCTCGTGACCGCCGACGACATCGTCTTCGGGGACGAGGACGGTGTGGTCTTCGTCGCCGAGGCCCGGGTCGAGTCCGTCCTGGAGACGGCTCGCGTCCTCTTCCGCACCGAGCGCGAACAGGCGCGCCGGATCAGGTCCGGTGAGACGCTGCGGGCGCAGACGGGCTTCGGCGACTACCTCGCCCGCCGGGACGCTGAACCCTCGTACACCTTCCGGCAGCATCTGCGCCGGATCGGTGGTGCGATCGAGGAGTAGCGGGCCCCCGCCCGACCCGGCGCGCAAGCGCGCGCGGGTCCGGCCGGACGGCGTCGCGCGCGGGGCACGTCACCCGAACCGGTGGCGGTGGTCAGCCCGCGCGGAAGCCGATCGTGCCGTCCGGGAGCACCGCTTCCACCGCGGCCCCGTGCTCGACGGTCCGGCTGACGGTGCAGAACTTCTCGTGGGTGAGGCGGACAGCCCGTGCGAAGACCTCCGCCGCCCGCGGGTTGCTCTCCGGCAGCTCGAACTCGTAGCTGACCCGGATCCGGCCCAGCCGCCCGTCGTCCTCCGGCTCCGTCACCGACTCCACCACGATCCGCAGATCGTCGTGGTCGACCGCGCGTGCCGTGCGGTCCACGACCATGCCGCCGCAACCGCCCATGGCCGCGAGCAGCAGCTCCACCGGGGTGAACGACGGCTGCACGTCCGGATCGTCGGCGGCGCCGATGCGCACCTCCGCGCCCCGGTCGTTACGGGCGGTCCAGTTCCGGTAGCCGTCGCGGACGGTCTCGATGCGGTACTCGGCCATGGCGGCGGTGCTCCTTCAGGTACGGGGAGGGCGGCGTCGACCGCCCGCGCGCGGCCCGGTCGGTCCCTCGGCCGCCCAGCGTACGCGCCGCTTCCCGGGAGCCCCGGCCGTGCCGGGCTCGTCCGTTCCCGCGGACCGGCGTGCGAGGAGGACACCGGTCCGCGGAGGACGCGGCCCCTCCGGGGCGCGGCCGGCCGGTTCGGCACTGAGTACCTGAGTACCGGTCGGTTGAGTACGCCGATGAGTACGCCGACCGATGCCCGGCGCCGGACCCGGCTGGTCGAATGGGGGCATGACCTCGGAAGACCGGCGGCTCCGCCGCATGCAGCACGTCACCGTCACCGGATCGGCGCTCGCCGTGGCGCTCGGCCCGCTGGTCGTCGGCGCGCTGCTGGCCAGGTCGGTGGGCGCCGACCCGATGACCTCGGTCAACGCGCTGATCGCCGGGGGCGGTCAGCGCGCCCGGCTCTCGCGCGACCAGATCCGCGGCTGCGGAGGTCGCGTCCTGCGTACGGCGGAGGCCGGGGTGCGGTCGCTGCGGTCCGCGCGGCCGATGCCCCGCCTGCAGCTCCTGCCGTCGGGGCGGACCCTGATGCCGGTACGCCCCGCCCGGGGCCCGCGGGCGGACCTGGTGCCCGCACCTCCCGTCCCCGTTGCGGTCCCGGCGCCCTGAGATCCCCACACTTCCCTCCAACTCACCTGATGCCCAGACGTGTTGGTGCTCCGGTGCGTAGCCTGGGGCACGGGGAGCCGACTGTGCGGGGGTGGAGCGGGTGGCCGCTGGAAGCGGGATGCGACGACGGCTGAGGGAGCGGCGCCTCGCGCACCCCCGAAGGCCCTCGGTCGGGCGGGCCGCCGTGTGGCCCGTGCTCATGGCCCTGCTCGTGGTGGCGGCACCGGCCGCCGCCGTCACGGACCGGGCCGCCCGGCACGAGTCCGCCCGGCCCTCCCGGACGGCGGCCGCCGTGCCGGCCCGGGCGCCCTCCTGCGATCCCCGGAAGGCCGGACCGCGCCCCTCGCGGATCGACGGACCGGCCGTCGAGCGGATCCGGCGGCGAGGTCATCTCGTTGCGGGCGTTGACCTGAACAGCTATCTGTGGGGCTCGCGGGACCCGCAGACCCGGGAGCCGTCGGGCTTCGACATCGACCTGGTCCGGGCGATCGCCCGGGACATCCTCGGGCCCAAGGCCACCGTCCGCTTCGTCAGCATGCCGCCCAGCCAGCGGATCGCGCGGCTCCAGTCGCGCCAGGTCGACGTCATCGTGCGCACGATGAGCATCACCTGCGAGCGGTTGACCGAAGTGGCCTTCTCCAGCGTCTACTTCGAGACCGGGCACCAGTTGCTGGTTCCCGCCGGCTCCCCCGTCAAGGGTCTCGACTCGGGCCTGCGCGGCAGGAAGGTCTGCCTGAGCAAGGGCAGTTCGGCCGCCGACCTGCTGCGGAGGGCCGGCACCGGCGCCGCGGCCGTGGAGACCGCGAGCCACCTGGACTGCCTCGTCGAACTCCAGCAGAGCAAGGTCGACGCCATCCTCACCCACGCCACCCTCGCCGCCGGACTCGCCGCGCAGGACCCCACGCTGCGCCTGGTCGGCCCCCGTCTGGACACCGCCCTGTACGGAGTCGCACTCAACAAGGGCGACACGGATCTGGTCCGCCGGGTCAACGCGATCCTGGAGGACTACCGCAAGGGCGGTGCCCGCAGCCCCTGGCGGACCTCGTACGACAAATGGCTCGCCCCGACCCTGGGCGCCGCGCCCTCCGGCCCGCCACCGGCGGCGTACGCCGACTGAGCCCGCGACCGGAGCCCCGGAGGGCCGATCGCGGGGCTTCGGCCCCGGGCCCGGGGCGCCTGACGTCGCGTGCGCGGTCCGGTCCGGGGGCATGGCCGGACCTCCACGTGCCGCCCGCTACTCCTCGGACGGCGCTCCGGTCCCCGGCTTCCGGGCCGTCAGGATCGCCTGCGGGGTGTTCTCCGTGGCGTCCGCCGGCTCACGCACCAGGCGCGCCGTCACGACGAGGCCGGCCGCCTCCAGGAGCTCCGCGATGCGGTCGGCCGGCCACCGGTGGACGTCGAGGGCGACCTCGTGGCCGTACGCCTGCCGCAGGCGTACGCACTCGTCTCCGACCTTGAACCCGATCAGGAGCCGGCCGCCGGGAGCCAGTACCCGGTGGAACTCCGCGAAGGAGGCGACCAGTTCGTCCTTCGGCATGTGCACGGTCGAGTACCACGACAGCACGCCGCCGAGGGCGCCGTCCGCGAGGTCCAGGGCCGTCATCGTGCCCGTCTCGAAACGGATCCCGGGGTAGGTCTCGCGCGCCACCGCGATCATCCCCGGGGAGAGGTCCACCCCGAAGACGTCCGCGCCGAGCCCCCGCAGGTGCGCGGCCATCCGGCCGGTCCCGCAGCCCAGGTCGCCCAGCGGCCCCAGGCCGTCGTCCCGCACACCCTCGGCGAAGGACCGCAGCATCGCCGCGTCGACGCGTGTCGACACGATCCGATCGCCGAGAAGGCGCTGGTAGGCGACGGCGACGGTGTCGTACGAGTCACGGGTGCTGTGCGGCGGGAGAGGGTCCTTCGCCGCCTCGAACACGGACGGGGGCAGGGACGCGGTCGTCGGCAGGGATTCGCTCATGGCCGACCACTCTAGGGGGTGTCTTGCCGATCTTGCCGGGCTCCCGGTGTGCTGAGACTTCGTCTCCCGCGTTGTCGTCAGTCGGCATGGCTCCGCCATGACTTCTTCCTCCGCCTTGGATCCGAAGCCCCAGCACACCGCTCACTGATCCGGCCTGATCGACAAGACACCCCCTGGGGGCTGTCCCGCCATGCCGGCAGCACAGTGGAGAGTGCCGTCCGCGTCCTGCGGCGATCGCGCCACGCCGCCGTGCGGCGGAGTCAGCCGCGGAAGCCGGCCGGGCGCTCGGGGGACGCCTCGGCCAGGGCCTTCGCCACGGCCTCGACGTCGCCGCGCAGACCGTAGACCGGGGTGTCCGGCTGCTGGCGCCAGGACTCGTCGATGCCGCCCGCGTCGACCGTGTCGAAGCCGAGTTCGTGTACGAGGCCTCGTACGGTCCGCTTCGCCGTCTCGTCGTCGCCCGCCACGGGGAGAGCGATCCGCTCGGGGTCGCCGGCCGGGCGCGGCCGGTCGAGGATGTCCGACGCGTAGGTGCCGTTGAACGCCTTGATCACCGCGTGGCCGACGTGCTGTTCGGTCCAGCGGCTCTCCGTGAGCCCGTCGTCCTCGATCGCGGCGATCCTGCCGTCCCGCTCCCGGGGGTAGTAGTTGCCGGTGTCGATCACGGCGAAGCCGTCCGCCGCGCCCGCGAAGAGATCCGCGGGGAGGTCCGGGACCGCCCGCAGGGGGACGGTGACGACGACGACCTCGGCCCCGCGCGCGGCCTCACCGACGGGCACGGGCGTGGCCCCGGTCTCCGCCGCGAGCGCGGCGAGGGTCTCGGGTCCGCGGGAGTTGGCCACGGACACGTCGTGCCCGAGGGCGGTGAGCCGGCGGGTGAGGTTGCCGCCGATGTTGCCTGCGCCGATGATGCCGATCTTCATGGAGCCGTCCTTTCGAGCGGGTGCGGCCGCGTGCCACGCCAAGCCGGAACTGCCGACTCGGCGCAGCTATTCCGGCCGCCTCGCCGAGGCGTCGCTTTCGCGCCAGGCGAGTCGCCCGCGGGACGCGACGAGGCCGACCGCGGTGAGATCCCCGACATCCCCCGGCGAGGGGCCTATAACCGTAGGCGCGACGGGTCCACCGCCCGGTGGGGCGCGGAGAGAAGGAGACCGATTCATGGCGCGGAAGATCATCTTGTGGATGGGCATCTCCCTCGACGGCTACATCGAGGGACCGGACCGCGACATCAGCTGGCACCGGGTGGACGAGGAACTCCACCGGCACATGAACGACGAGCTGCGCGTCATGGGCGGGTTCCTCGGCGGCCGCGTCACGCACGAGCTGATGGCGGACTACTGGCCGACGGCGGGGGCGGATCCGGCGAGCTCGCCGATCGAGGTGGAGTTCGCCGCCATCTGGCGAGACATGCCCAAGACGGTCTACTCCCGGACCCTGCAGCAGGCCGACTGGAACACGACCATCGTCCGGCAGGTCGACGCCGACGAGGTGCGGGCGCTCAAGGAGCAGCCGGGCGGCGACCTGGCGCTCTCCGGCGCGGACCTCGCCGCCGCGTTCATGGAGCAGGACCTGGTCGACGCGTACCGGATCTACGTCCACCCGGTGCTCATCGGCCGGGGCAAGCCCCTCTTCCCGACGACGGACGTCGTCACCGGGCTGCGGCTGGCCGAGAGCCGGACGTTCGGCAACGGCGTGGTCCTCCTGCACTACGAACGCGACCGGGACTGAGGGCTGTCCCGTCTTCCGCGGTGGGTCGGCGCGCGGCGCCGGATGCCGTGCATCGCGAGGCGGAGGGCCGTCGCGGGGCCGCTTCGTTTGCGCCACCGGTCGTCGGCAAGGTCGCCTGGGGCCTGCGGGGCGCCCGCGACTACTTCCGTACCGACTCTTGTGGTGTGCGGGGCGACTGCTTACTTTCGAGTAACTCGCCTTCCCCGCAAGGGTGTCGGCGCCGACCGCCCCGGAAGGAACTCGGATGTCCGCTGCCCGGAATCGTGGTGCACGCCGCCTCCTGCTCGGTTCGCTGGCCACCCTCACGGCCCTCGCACTCGGCGCGGGCGGCGGGGGAGCGACCGTGGCCGCCGCGCCGTCCGGACCGGCCGGGGGACCGGGCACCGCCGCGGCGACGGACTCCGCCGGCCTGCGGCAGGTGATGTTCGTCGGGAACAACTGGGACGGCACCGCCGACGTCATCGAGTCGACCGGGTCGTTCCGGAGGATCGGACGGGTCGACGTGGTGCCCGACCGCAGCCGCCGGATGTGGGAGATCTCCCTCAACCCGGTCAAGCTCGCCTACTTCCTCGGGATCCGGCAGGGGCCCGGCGAGGGCCACGACCAGTTCGTCGACGACATGTACGCCACCCCGGACGGCACGGCCATGGTCGTCTCCCGCCCGAGCTTCGCCGACGTCGTCTCGATCGACCTGCGCACCGGAGCACTCAACTGGCGCTTCCCCGTGGCCGGATTCCGCTCCGACCACATGGCGGTCTCGCCCGACGGGACCCGCGTCGCCGTCTCCGCCTCCACCGCCGACAAGGTGCACGTCCTCGACATCACCGACGGACGGGAGGTCGGTTCCTTCACCACCGGCGGCAAGCCGCACGAGAACGTCTTCAGCGCCGACGGGCGCCACCTGTGGAACATGTCGATCGGTGAGGTCACCACCGCCCTCGACGATCCGATCTTCGACTGGACGAAGGGCGACCGGCGCATCACCGTCGTCGACGCCCGCACCTTCCAGCAGGTCCGGGTCATCGACATGCGCGACCGGCTCGACGCCTTCGGCCGCAAGGACCTCTCGGACGCCGTGCGGCCGGTCGCCTTCACCCCCGACGAGTCCACGCTGTACTTCCAGGTCTCCTTCTTCAACGGCTTCCTCGAGTACGACGTCGCCACCGACCGCGTCACCCGCCTCAAGACCCTCCCGAAGAACCCCGCGACCGATCCGGACCGCACCAAGTGGGTCAACGACTCGCGTCACCACGGGCTGTCGATGAGCCCGGACGGCAAGCGGCTCTGCGTCGCCGCCACCATGGACGACTACGCCACCGTCGTCGACCGGGCCACCCTCGCCGAGGGGCCGCTCGTGACGGCCGACAAGCCGTACTGGGCCACGGTCAGCGGCGACGGCCGCGCCTGCGTGATCTCCGAGAGCGGCGCCGACCGGGTGACCGCGATCGACTTCGCCACCGGCCGGGCCGTCGCCTCCGTCGCCGTGGGCGACCACCCGCAGCGCGTCCGCCTCGCCCATGTCCCCGCCGACTGGACCGGTCCCGCCCAGGGCTGAAATCCACTAGCGGGCGCCGCCCGACGGGCACCCGACGTGTACCGGGCGCCGCCGCGGGCAGCCTCCCTGCCGTGGACCACGACGAGCCGAACCCCCACCCGGCGGACGAGCGGGCCGACGAACCGGCCCACGAGCCGCAGCTCCGCTGGACGCCGTTCGCCCCCGAGGACGAGGCCAGACACCGCCAGGACTTCCTGGCGGGCACGGTGTTCGTGGCCGCCGCCGGGATCATGGCCCCCGACGACGGGCCCGGACCCGGATCACCGGACCCCGTCCTCGTCCTCGAGGTGCACGAGGACGAGCGCACCTTCGCGGTCGTCCCCCAACTGCGCGAGGCCTTCGCCCTCCTCGACACGTACGGCGCCGTGGACCTGCACCACCGCACCGAGATCGCCACCGGCTGGTCCGGCATGGGCGGCCACGACCCCCTGGTCAAGCTCCAGTTGCGCTTCCTGGGTCCCCAGCCCTCTCCCGGCACCGGCCAACTGGTCGTCCCCGGGCGGCGCCACGCCTCCCTCTGGCAGCACGTCGTCGACGGCGGCCTGATCGGCATCAGCTCCACCCGGCGGATGGAACGGGCGGTCGCCGGCCCCGAGGCGACCTTCGCCGACGGCATCGGCGCCTGCGTCCTGCTCGCCACGGGAGCGTCCCCCGTCCTCGACCAGTTCATCGAGGGCTACGGCTGGCCCCGGGCCGCCCGCTCCTCGCCGCCTTGATGCCGGGGCGTCCCCCCGGCCCCACCCCGGATGAGGCCCCCCGCGGCGCCCCCTACCCGTAGTACTCCAGAGCTACGCGGCAAGTGTCCCCCCTGGTAGGACGTCAATTACCCGGCGTGATCCATAACTTCGGCACCGGAATCGAGAACCGCCCCGGTACGGAAGGACCACGCCATGGCGTCCCGCCCGCGCAGCCGTCGACTGCGCCGCACCCTGCTCGCCGCCCTCGTCGCCGCCTCGGTGGCGGTGCCCACCGTCGGCGCCGCCGGCCCGTCCGCCGTCCCCGCACCCGCGCCCGCCCCGCTCGGCCCCCTCTCGTTCGCCGACCCCGGCGCACTCGCCGCGCGGTACGACGCCAACCGCGCCGCCGTCCGGGCCGCCGAGGTCATGGCCGAGGCGCACGGCGACCACGGACGCGCCGCCACCCTGCGGGTCATGGCCGGGGAGGACCACCGGCTCCTCTCCTTCGACGGCCGGGACGGCGGCCGCAGCGTCGAGGTGTTCGGCGACCTCGCCGGCGCCACCCGCATAGCGGTCCTCGTGCCCGGCTCCGACACCCGGCTCGACAGCCACCGCTTCCGGTCCGGCGCCGCCGCGCTGCAACGCGAACAGGGCCGCGGGACCGCCGTCCTGGCCTGGCTCGGCTACCGGACCCCCGCCACCCTCAGCGCCGCCGCGGCCACCCCCCGGCGCGCCGAGGAAGCCGCCCCGCTCCTCGCTGCCTTCGTCCGCGAACTGGCCGCCGCCGCACCGCGTGCCCGCCTCACGCTGCTCTGCCACTCCTACGGTTCCGTCGTCTGCGCCAAGGCCGCGGACGGCCTCCCGGTCGCCGGCCTCGTGCTCTACGGCAGCCCCGGCACCGGCGCCGACCACGCCGCCGACCTCGGTACCCGGGCCACCGTCTGGGCCGGCCGCGGCACGGACGACTGGATCGCCCACGTTCCCCACGCCCGCGTCTCCCTGGGCCTCGGGGAGATCGGCTTCGGCACCGACCCCGTCGCCCCGCGGTTCGGCGCCCGGGTCTTCGACGCCGGCCCCGGCGGCCACAGCGACTACCTCCGCCCCGGCTCCGTGCCCCTGCGGAACATGGCCCGGATCGTCGCGGGAGCGGAGCCGGCCGATGCGTGACCTCGCCCGCCGGATCGACGCCGCCACCCCACCCGGCCGCGACCGGGCCCTGGACGCCCTGCGCGCCCTCGCCATCCTCGGCGTGGTCCTCGGACACTGGCTCGTCACGGCCCTGACCAACGACAGCGGCACCCTACGCGCCGTCAGCCCCCTCGGCCGCCTGCCCGAATTCACGCCGGTCTCCTGGGTGTTCCAGACCCTGGCCGTCTTCTTCCTGGTCGGCGGACGGGTCGCCGCCGCGAGCCACACCAGCGCCCTCGCCCGGGGCACCTCCTATCGCGACTGGCTGACCGCGCGCCTCGGCCGGCTGTTCCGGCCCGTGGCCGTCCTCCTCGTCGTGTGGGCCGCGGCGGCGCTCGCGATGACCCTGAGCGGGGTGCCCGGGCAGACCGTGCACACGCTGGGCAAGCTCGTCCTCTCCCCGCTCTGGTTCCTGCTGGTCCTCGCCGCCCTCACGGCGGCGACCCCCCTGGTCGCCAGGGTGCACCCCCTGTGGCCGCTGGCCGTCGTGCTGCACGTCGACGTGATCCGCTTCGGCTTCGACGGCCCCGAAGGGCTCGCCTGGACGAACGTGGCGGCCGGCTGGCTCGTCCCGTACTGCCTCGGAGCCCTGTGGGCGCGGCACGGCATCAGGAAACGGGCCGTCGGATGGGCCTTGCTGGTCTCGGGCACCGTGGCCACCGTCCTGCTCGTCCTCTTCGCCGGCTACCCGGCGTCCATGGTCGGCGTGCCCGGCGCGCCCGTCTCCAACCTCAACCCGCCCACGCTCGCCGCCGTCACCTTCGGCCTCGCCCAGTGCGGCGCCGCCTTCCTGCTCGTCGGCCCGCTGCGCCGGACCCTGCGGCGGCCCGCCGCCTGGGCGGCCGTGGCCCTCCTCAACCTCAGCGCCATGACGGTGTTCCTGTGGCACCAGACCGCGATGATGGCCGTCACGATGCTGGGCCTGCTCGTCGCCGGACCGACCGGCCACGGCCCCCTGACCGGCCTGCACACCGTCCCCGACGGACACCCCTGGATCCTCGCCCGGCTCGCCTGGCTCCCGGTGTTCGCGCTCGCCCTGCTCGCCTGCGTCGCCGTCTTCCGTACGTACGAAACGGGCGGCCGCCGCCCCTCCCGAGTGCGGCGACCCGCTGCGAGAAGGCAGGTGCGACGTGCATAGGGTGGCAGTGACCGACAAGGGGGAACGGGTGGGGGACGGTTACGGGCAGGCGCTGGGCGCCGCCCTGCGCAGGGCGGCGATCAGGCTGCGCCGCGACCTGTGGACGATGGCCCGCGACCCGCTGCCCCGCCAGACCTGGTTCGGCTGGCTGCCGCACGGACACCTCGTGCTGCTCGCCGCCGTCGCGGGCATCGCCAAGATGGCCGAGTACGGCGAGGCGATGAACGTCCTCAGCGCCCCCGTCGAACTGCTCGTCGTCCTCCAGGCCGCGTCCCTCGTCCTCGCCCTGAGCCGCCCGGTGCCGGCCTGGTGGCTGTCCACGCTCAGCCTGTTCCTGACCGCCGAGATCACCGACGCGACCGTCGGCGTCGACATGCTCTGGCCCTGGAGCGTCTGGGGCATCGTCGTGCACACCTTCGTGGTGCTGCTCCTCGCGCTGCGGGTCCCCCCGCACGTCACGGCCGTCACACTCCTCCTCACCGTGCTCTCCGGGACGGGCAGCGCGGCCGTGCCCTCGGGCATCGTGCACAACGAGGACGTGGTCGGTGGCACCCTCGCCTTCGCGATCGCGGCGGTCGTCGGCGCGTCCCTGCGCCTGAGCCGGGTCGCCCGGAACAAACTGCTCGAACAAGAGGTCCTCACCGCCGAGGAGCGGGCCCTGCGCACCGTCCTGGAGGAGCGCGGACGGATCGCCCGGGAGCTCCACGACGTCGTCGCCCACCACATGTCCGTGATCTCCATCCAGGCACAGGTGGCCCCCCACCTCGTCGAGAACCCCTCCGACGAACTGCGGGAGAACCTGGCGGGCATCCGCCAGAACGCCGTCGAGGCGCTGACCGAACTGCGCCGCGTCCTCGGCGTCCTGCGCGCGGAGGACCCGTCGGCCGACTCCGTACGGCACACCCCGCAGCCCACCCTCGACCGGCTCGACGAGCTCCTCGACAACGTCCGCGCCGCCGGCCTGTCCGTCGACACCGCCACCAGCGGCGAACGCCGCCGGCTCGCGCCGGGCGTCGAGCTGTCCGCGTACCGCATCGTCCAGGAGGCGCTGAGCAACGCGATGCGGCATGCGCCGGGTGCCCCGGTGCGGGTGGAGACCGGGTACCTGCCCACCGGGCTCACCCTCCGGATCGCCAACACCCCGGCCACGCGCCCCGTCGACCCGGCGTCCGCCCCGCTCTCCCCGGGACTCGGCCACGGCCTGCTCGGCATGCGGGAACGCACCGCCATGCTGGGCGGCGAGCTGGTCGCCGGGCCCACCCCGGACGGCGGCTACGAGGTGACCGCCACCCTGCCCCTCGACACCCCCAAGGACGGCTCATGACCGGCGGCACCATCCGTGTCCTCATCGCGGACGACCAGATGATGGTCAGACAGGGGTTCACGGTGCTGCTCAACGCCGAGCCCGGCATCGAGGTCGTCGGCCAGGCCGTGGACGGCGCCGACGCGGTGACCAAGGTCGCGGAACTCGCGCCCGACGTCGTCCTGATGGACATCCGCATGCCCGGCACCGGCGGCATCGAGGCCACCCGCATCCTCACCACGGCCGCCGGCTCCACCGTGAAGGTGCTCGTCCTGACCACCTTCGACCTCGACGAGTACGTCTACGAGGCCCTGCGCGCCGGTGCCTCCGGATTCCTGCTCAAGGACGCCTCCGCCGACGAACTCGCCGAGGCGGTACGGGTGGTGGCCCGAGGCGACGCCCTCCTCGCCCCGGACCTCACCAAACGTCTGATCATGGAGTTCTCCCGGCTCAGCGCCACCCCGCGCAGCCCCCTCAAGGACCGCGTCGGGGTGCTGACGGAGCGGGAGACCGAGGTCCTGACCCTGGTCGCCCAGGGCCTGTCGAACGCGGAGATAGCGACGTGTCTCGTCGTGGCCGAACAGACCGTCAAGACCCACGTGAGCCGCATCCTGGTCAAGCTGGGACTGCGCGACCGCACCCAGGCGGCCGTCTTCGCCTTCGACACCGGCCTGGTCCGCCCGGCCGGCCACTGAACACCGCCGTCGCGCTGCGACCCGCGCCTCCTGGGGGCACCGCCTTCCGGGCCGGACCCGGGGTGCGCGGCGGCCGCGCACCCCGGGTCCGCGGACCCTCAGACCGCCGGCGGAACCCGGGACGGGCGACCCGAGCCGCGCGTCAGGGTGTAGCCGCCGATACCGGCGAGCGCGCCGAGCACACCGCCCACCGCGGTCCAGATCCATCGGTCGGACCACCAGCCGGAGGACCAGCCGTCCTCGGGCGAACGTGCCTCCACCGCCGACGGCTTCGCGGTGTCCGCCTCGGACTCGTCCCCGGTGGTGGCACCCGGCACCAGCGGCGCCGCGAGCGCACCGTCGGCGGCGTACGCGCCCCCCTTCTCGGCGGAGACCGCCCCGATCCGCGCGGTGAACGACTGGCCGAGGTCCTCGTCAGGGAGACCGGTGGCCGTCAGCCGCACGAAGTAGCTGCCCGGCAGCGGGTCCTCGTCCCACGTCTCCGCCCAGGACCGGACCGTCCGCAGGGTGCAGGTCAGCTCGACGGACGCGGCGTCCTTCGCCGCGGTGCGCGACTGCATCCCGTACATGCACGGCTGACGGCGCCGCAGTCCGTCGTAGACGTCGACGCGCCAGGTCGAGGCGCCGTGCCGCAGGGCCGCGTCCGGAAGGGTCACGGTGGCCCGTACCGTCGGACGCTGTCCGGTGTCGGCGGGGAACACCCAGTAGAGGTAGGCGCCGGTCGAGGCGCTCGCGGTGGCCTCCTGGCCCTGCCGGAAGAAGGCGGCGTCACGGAAGCCGGTGCCGGCGCGCGTCGGCCCTGCGCCGGCCTCGGCGCTCGCGCTGCCGCTCGGCGTCGGGGAGTCGGCCAGCGCGGGGGCCCCGAGGCCCAGGAGCGCGGCGCCCGTCAGCAGGGCGGTGGTGAGTGTGCGTACGGTACGCATCAGTTGGTCCTCCAGACGGCGACGCGCCAGCGGGACAGCCAGCCCCACAGCAGACCGCCCACGAAACCGGCCAGTACCAGCACACCGAGCAGCCACCAGCCGCGGCCGAGCCCGAAGGCGGCGACGTCGGAGGCCTCGTCGGGCGCGTCGACCAGGTCGACGGCGAGCTCGATCGGCATGCCCGGCGTCGTCTTGACCGACGGCGGAGCCGAGAAGGAGTTGCTGACCTGGAGGCACACGGTCTCGGCCGCGGGCTTCTCCCCGTCGACGTCGTCCCGGGGAGCCTTGGGGTAGCGCAGGCCGGTCGAGATCAGGTCCGTCCGTCCGTCGCCGGCCTCGGAGCCGCGGACGATCTCACGGCCGTGCACGGTCACCGCGCGCAGCAGCACGCCGTAGTCGTCGTTCACGGCGCGGTCGGCGGACACGCTCACGGAGGCGCGCAGCTCCTGACCGGGCAGGACGTCCACCCGGTACCAGCGGTGCTGGCCGAAGGTCTCGCGGTCGGTGTACAGGCCCGGCTTCAGCACGGGCGCGTCGGCGCACCGCCCGGCGCCCGCGGCGGCGATCGGCGTGACGACCGGGTCGGCCGCGCGGTCCACCAGTTCGCGGACGCGGCCCGAGAGCTCCTCGGTGTGCTTGACCGAGGTGTACGTGCCGCCGGTCGCCTCCGCGATGCAGGTCAGCTGCTGACGGGTCTTGGCGTCCGGCACCAGGCCCAGGGTGTCGATCGTCAGATGGATGCCCTTGGCCGCGATCTCCCGCGCCACCTCGCACGGGTCGAGCGGGGCGCAGGTGTCCTCGCCGTCGGTGATGAGCACGATCCGGCGGGTGGCGTCACCGCCCTTGAGGTCCTCGGCGGCGCCGAGGAGGGCCGGGCCGATCGGGGTCCAGCCGGTGGGCGCCAGGGTGGCGACGGCCGTCTTCGCCTCGGTCCGGTCGAGCGGGCCGACGGGGTAGAGCTGACGGGTGTCCTTGCAGCCCTTCTGGCGGTCCTGTCCGGGGTAGTCGGCCCCGAGGGTCCGTATGCCGAGCTGCACCTCCTCGGGGACCGCGTCGAGCACCTCGTTGAACGCCTGCTTGGCGGCGGCCATACGGGACTGGCCGTCGATGTCGCGGGCCCGCATCGAGCCGCTGACGTCGAGCACCAGCTCTACCTTGGGGGATTCCTTGGCCGCCGGTTCGTCGGCGGCGGCGCCGGTCGGGACGAGCCCGACGGCCAGTGCGGCGAGCAGCGCGCAGGCCCCGGTCGCCAGCCGTTTTCTCGTGATCATTGGCGGATCGTATGGAGGATCTTCCGACAATCCAAAACGGCCTCGTGCGGACCCTTCTGCGGGGCCGTCAGAATGCGGTCGCGGCCTCGCCGACCCACGGGTGCTACGGGGTGTCCTGCCGGTTTCGTCCGGCCGGTGGCGGCTTCCGCGCGCCGTGCGGCGGGCGCGATCGCCGTGCGGTCCGGCCGGGGTCAGCGGTGTTCGGGGTCGGGGAAGCCGGCCTTGCATCGACCTTCGTGCCGGCGTCGGCCGTCCGGCCGTTCGACGTGTCGATCGTCTCGCGTCCTCCCGGGGAGGCCGGTCACCGTCGATCGGCTCCTCCGCCGGATCCTTCCTGCGCTTGTTCCGTACGTGTCAGTCCTCCGCGGCCAGGCGCCGTACCTCGGCCAGCGCCTCGCTCACCGCAGCCGGGATGTCCGTCACCGGGAAGCGCGCGTGCCGCACCGTGCCGTCACGATCGACGACCAGCACGGTCCGTTTCAGTCGCAGCAGTTGTCCGGCGCGGAAGGTGGGCAGGCGCAGGGCGGCGGCGAGGCGGAGGTCGACGTCGGAGAGGAGGGTGAAGGGGATGTCCTCCTGGCTCGCGAACACGCGCTGTTCGTCGGGGCGTTGGGTGCTGACGCCGTGCACCTCCGCGCCCGCGGCGCGGAAGTCCTCGTAGGCGTCCCGGAAGAGCCGGTTCTCCAGCGTGCAGCCGACGGTGCCGGGGATGTGTGACCAGCCCTCCGGCAGGGGGCTGGGGCTTCCGGTCGCCGGATAGCAGAACAGGACGGTGGCCACGCCGTCGGCCACCGGGTCGACCGGCGCGCCGTCCCGGTGACCGGGCAGCCGCAGGCGCGGCAGTCGCAGGCCCGTCAGGTCCGCGACGCGCCGCGCCTCCGCGCTCGTCTCGTCGGCGGTACCGCTGAGAGAGCCGTCGCCGAGGAGCCAGCGGTCGGCCCAGTCCTGCATCGACAGCAGGACCGGCAGCAGCCCCCGGCCGCTCTCGGTCAGCCGGTACTCGTGCCGCGTCGGCCGCTCCTGGTACGGGACCTTCTCCAGCACCCCCGTCTCCACCAGGTGCGCCAGGCGCTCGGTGAGCACCTTCCGGGAGATGCCCAGCTCCTCCTGGAGCGCGTCGAACCGGTGGTGCCCTCGGGCGGTCTCCCGGATCAGGAGCAGGCTCCACCAGTCGCCGACCACCGCAGCGGCCTGCGCGATCGCGCAGGCGGCGTCCCGCTCGGGAACCGACCTCATCACTGCGTCTCCCCTTCTGCCCGCACGGCGGCCGCTCGTCGGGACCATCTTGCGCCATGAGGTCGGTTCCGGATAGAAACTCACCTGGAACGAGTGAGTTCCCAAAAGAGACTAACAACATCCGGGGGTGGGCGCTGTATGAGCGGAACACAAGCGATCCAGGAGCACGACCGACGCGACGACGAGCGAGAGACCTCATCGCCGGGCGTCTTCTGGCGCTTCTGGGCCGCCGCCACGGTCAGCGGCGCTGGCACCGCCGTCACCGCCCTCGCCCTGCCGCTCGTCGCCCTCACCGTTCTGGACGCCACCGCCCTCCAGGTCGCCCTGCTCGCCGCCGCCGGTCAGGTCTCCTGGCTGCTGCTCAGCCTCCCGGCGGGCGTCCTCGCACAGCGCGTGCCGCTGCGCCGACTCCAGGTCGCACTCGACCTCGTACGGTTCGCGGCGCTCGGATCGCTGCCGCTCGCCTGGTGGATCGGCACGCTCACGTATCCGCACCTGCTGTTCGCGGCGCTCGTCACCGGCTCGGCGACCGTGCTGTTCGACATCGGCAACTCGACCTTCCTGCCCGCCGTCGTCCCGGCCCGGCAGCTGGCCGCCCGCAACAGCGTCATGTCGGGCACACACGCCGTCACCGACACCGGCGGCCCCTCCCTCGGCGGCGTCCTGATCGCCGCGACGGGCCCGGTCGGCGCGCTCGTCGTGGACGCCGCCAGCTACCTGGCCTCCGCCGTGCTCCTGCGCACCCTCCCCGAGAGCCGCCCCGCGCCCCGCACCGGCGAGAGCGCGCTGCGACTGATGCGCGCGGGATGGCGGTACGTCACCAAGCACCCGGTCATGCGCCCCTGCATGATCTGGGCGACCGCCGCCAACTTCCTCAACGCGGCCCTCGTCGCCCTCACCCCCCTCTACCTGGTCCGCGGAGCCGGCCTCGACTCCGTACAGCTCGGTCTCGTCCTCGCCATGGACGGGGTCGGCGCGCTCGCCGGCGCCGCCGTCGCGGTCCGCGTGACCACCCGCCTCGGCACCGCGTGGGGCGTCATCGCGGCCGACCTGGCCGGCGGCGCGCTGCTCCTGCTCGCCCCGCTGACCACGTCGGCGGGGGACGCGTACTGGTTCGCCCTGGGCAACGCCGGCTTCGCCTTCGGCACCGTCATCGGCTCGATCACCACTCGCACCTACCGGCAGACGCAGTCGCCCCCGGAGCTGCTGTCCCGCGTGATGGCCACGGTCCGCTTCGTCTCCTGGGGCGCGCTGCCGCTCGGCGCGGTCACCGCCGGCCTCCTCGCCACCCACCTCGGCGCCCGTACCGCGCTCTGGACCGTCTGCGCCGCCGCCCTCCTGCCCCCGCTCTACCTCTTCTCCACCAAGGTGGGCCGCCACCGCGACCTCATCTGACGCCGTGGCGCCACGCCAGGCGCGATGATCCGGCACTGACTTCCACCGGACCTCCGACCGTTCCGGCCCGCACTCAACGGTGCTCGGGGTTCTCGAAGTCGAACCGGCAGCCGGCGTCCCATTCGGAGCGCTGGTTGCCGTGGACGGGGATGCCACCGGCGTCCTTGAGCATGCGGGCCAGGTGGAGCTGGTTCCAGGTCATGAAGGTGGTGTTGCGGTTGGTGAAGTCGTTGTCCGGCCCGCCGGAGCCGGGGTCGAGGTAGGACGGTCCGGGGCCGGCTGGGCCGACCCAGCCCGCGTCGGCCTGCGGCGGAATGACGTACCCGAGGTGCTGAAGGCTGTAGAGGACGTTCATCGCGCAGTGCTTGGCGCCGTCCTCGTTGCCGGTGATCAGGCAGCCGCCCACCCGACCGTAGTAGGCGTACTGGCCCTGCTCGTTGAGGATCGACGAGCAGGCGTACAGGCGCTCGATCACCTTCTTCATGACCGAGGAGTTGTCTCCCAGCCACACGGGCCCCGCCAGGGTCAGGATGTCGGCGGCCATCACCTGCGAGTAGACCACCGGCCACTCGTCCGTCTCCCACCCGTGCTCCGTCATGTCCGGCCAGACACCGGTCGCGATGTCGATGTCCACCGCCCTGAGCACCTCGACCTGCACGCCCTGGCGCTCCATGATCCCGGTGCTGATGTCGATCAGCCCCTGCGTGTGGCTGCGCTCCGGAGAACGCTTGAGCGTGCAGTTGATCACCAGGGCGCGGAGATCACGGTAGGACGTGCCGGTGTCGGTCATCGATGCGTCCCCTTGCGGACGAGTGGGTGGTCGGGCGGCGCAACACCCGGCTGCCGGCGTCGACGGGCCCCGGGTCGGTCCGGCCGAGAATCCCGTCCACTGTCTCGCCTCGCTGGGCGGAATGACCGAACGCCGCGCCAACGGTCACGGAGCCGGCCACCCGATCACCCGCATGGCCCCGCACCGATGACATGCCACCGTGCGCCGGGACCCGGCGCCGGACCTCCGGATTTACCGGGTGGTCCGGCGCGCGGTCTCGCTACCAGATCGCCTCGACCCACTCCGGGTGGTCGATGAAGGGGTTCCGGTTGCCCTGGTAGGTGCCGAAGATGATGTCGTTGCGCCGCTGCTCGAAGGCGCTCGGCGGGTCCTGCTCGTTCCACTGCTTCAGGACCGAGAGGCGACCGTGGTAGGGGACGCTGCCGTTGGTGGTCGAGTCGTTGGGCTCCAGGTTCGCCCACGCGTCGTCGCCCTCGTAGCGGACGGCCATGTACAGGATCATGCGGGCCACGTCGCCCTTGTCGGCGTTGCGCGGCTCGAAGGAGTTGCTGTCCGTGTAGCTGCCCGTCGCGCCGCTGACGGGGCTGCCGCCGTTGTCGAAGTCCTTGTTCCCGCGCGTGCTGTTGACCTGGACGTCCGCCGGGCGCAGGTGGTGGAGGTCGGTGCCGGGGCCGGCGGAGGTGCCGAAGTTCCCGTGGGACTGGGCCCAGACGTGCTCACGGTTCCAGTCGCCCACGTCGCCCCCGTTCAGGGACTTGCTCCGCGAGGTGCCGCTGTACAGCAGGATCACGTTGTTGCTGTTGACGGGGTCCTGGTCGGTGACCTTCAGGGCGTTCCAGACGGCGTCGTACGAGATCTTCGTCTGGGTCTTGATGATCGTGTGCAGCGAGGACTTGAGGCTCGTGCCGGTCTTGCCTATCGCGTCCTCGTAGTACGTGGCGTCGTAGGCGGTCGTCGCGGCGGCGACCTGGACCGGGCCGGCTGCCGGCGCGGTGGTGGCGGTGGCCGTCGCGGGGGCGAAGCCGGTGCCGAGGAGCGCACCGAACGCGGCGAGGACGGCGAGGGCGCGAGGGGATCTGCGGAGTCGGGGCATCCGTCGTTCCTCCATGGGGGGGTGAGGGGTGGGCTGTACGTCTGAGGGGGCGTGCGGGAACCCACTCTGCGCGCGTAGAACGTCGTCGCACGGACGTCCGAGCGCCGCGCGCTTGAACGGTACATGACCACTTGGTGTCCATGGAATGCCCTGCTCCGCAGACGAATCGAAGACACGGGGCCGGAAGACGTCCGCGCGCGGTCCCCGCGTTGCTCGCCCGGCGACGGACCACCGACCACACCGCAGAGGTACGGACCTTCAGAACCGTACGTGCGCCGCGATCGGCAGATGGTCGCTGCCGGTGCCGGGCAGGGTCCAGGTCCTCGTGACCACCGCGCCGCGCGTCAGGACGTGGTCGATGCGCGCCAGGGGCAGACGGGCCGGCCAGCTGAAGGCGAACGAGTCCCGGCCGGCCCCCACCACCGACGTGACGGGCCGCAGGCCCCGGTCGTCGATCGTGCCGTTGAGATCGCCGACGACGAGGATCCTGCCGTTCGCGGGCTCCGCGGCGATCGCGTCCCCGAGCCGCCGCGCGCTCTCGTCGCGCCATCCCGTGGCGTACCCCTGCGTCGCGCGGACCCGGACCGACGGCAGATGGACCACGTACGCCGTGAGGTCGCCCCGCGGGCCGGTCACCACGACGCGCAGCCCGCGCTCCCAACCGTCCCCCACCGCACGCGGCTTGATGTCCACGCGCCCGGAGTCCCGGAGCGGATACCTCGACCACAGCCCCACCGAGCCCACCGTCGCGTGATGGGGATGGGTGGGGGCGAGCGCCGCGCGGTAGGCGGGCAGCCGCTCCGGCGTCAGCTCCTCCAGCGCGACGAGGTCGGGGGACGCGCCGAGCAGGATCCGCACGGCACGGGACGGATCGGCGTTCTCGTCGCTCACGTTGTGCTGCACCACCGTCAGATCGTGCGGGCCGCCGCCCGGCGAGGGCGGCAGCACCGACCGGAACGTCCAGGCCCACACCCCGAGAAGCAGCGCGCTCGCCACCACCGCGACGACCGAGCGGCGTACGGCGGCCACGACGAACCCGGCCAGGGCCACCAGCCCGAGCCACGGCAGGAACGTCTCCAGCAGACTCATCGCGTTCCCCGGCAACCGGGGCAGCCGGGCGTGACCCGGCAGCAGCCCCGCGGCCACCACCGCGACCGCAGCCGTCACCGCCCCGCGCGGCCACCGCCCCCGTGCCCCGCCCTCGAGCCCGCCCACGCCGCTCCCCTCCGTCCCGCCTCGCGCCCGGCCGCGACACCGTACGCCCCGCCTTCGGCAGGAGGGACGCCCGACACGGCGGCCCAGTTCCGGGGGCCGGTGCCCGCGCGACCGGGACGCCGCGGGGCGGCCGTACCGGCGTGGCTCGGGTGCGCGACGCCCGCCCCTACAGCACCACGACTCCGAGGGGCCGCTCGCCCGCCGCGACGCGCCGCGTGTCGCCCGAGGTGAGGTCGACGACCGTCAGGCCGTCCCAGTAACCGTCGCGCGTGAAGCCGCCGGTGACGTACGCCGTCCGGCCGTCCTTCGACACCGCGACGTCCTCGTGGGGTCCGTCCAGCGGGATGATCCGCTCGGCGCCGTCCGGGCGGCGCACGGTGAGCGACGCGCCCTGGTCGGAGGCCGGGTCGATGGGGCCCGTGCCCACGACGAGGAGCGTGCCGTCCGGCGTGACGGTGGCCCCGTGCTGGTGGGTGTCGGCCGTCATCGCACGGATCTCCGTCCGCCCGGTCCGCGGGTCGACCTCGGCCAGCCGTTCGCCCTCGAACGGCAGCAGCAGTCTGCCGTCCGAGGGCCGGACGACGGTGTAGTGCGGCTTCAGCCAGGAGCCGAGACCGCCCTCGGTGCCGTACGGCGCGACCTCGATGCGCCGTGTGCCGTCGGCGCCGCCCGTCGTCGCCGCCGGGACGACGGTCACGTCGAAGGAGTCGTGGTTCGTCACGTACACCTCGTGGCCGTCGCGCGAGACGTCCACGTCGAAGGGGCGCCGGCCGACGGGAACGGTGCCGGTCACCGTGAGGTCCCGGGTGTCGACGATCTCCAGCGTGCCGTTGCCGCCTGGGACGTTGACACCGACGTACGCCCGCGCGCCGTCGGGGGAGAGGGCGATGCCCATGCCGCCGCCCCGGTACTCGCCGGTCGTGACCGGACCGGTGTCGGTGGTGTACGGGACGAGCGCGATCCGCTCGCGCGTCCGGGTGTCGACCACCGCCACGCCCTCGGCCGTGGCCACCCAGGCGCGTCCGTCGGCGCCGAGCGCCAGTCCGTAGGGCGCCGTTCCCACCCGCACGGAGGCGATCGCGCCCTTCGCCGGGTCGACGTAGGTGACGGTGTCGGCGCCGAAGTCGGCCACGAGCAGCGTCCCGGCGGGGGTCGTGACGGGCCGGCCGGCCGGAGCAGGGGGCGTCGTCGTGCCCTCGGCCGACGTCGCGGGTACGGCCGCCGGGGAGGCCGGGCCGCCGGCGCCGGCTCCGGGCGCGCAGCCGGTGACCAGGGCGAGGGCCGCCGCCGCGGGCACGAGGAGCCGCAGCGGCGCCCGCCGCCGAACGGGGCCGGGACGTGCGGACGGGCACGAGCCCGGGGTCATCGAGTGGCTCCGCGACCGGGCGCGGTGGCGCGCGCCGACGCCGCCTCCAGGAGACCGGCGATCGTGCGGAACCCGCGCCGCCGGGCGTGTGCCTCGGGCGTCGTGCCGTCGTGGTCCGCGAGCAGGGGGTTCGCCCCCGCCGTGATCAGGAGTTCCACGATCTCCTGGTGGGGGAGGCCGCCGTCGCCGAGGATCACGGCCTCCAGCAGTGCCGTCCAGCCCAGCCGGTTGACGTGGTCGACGTCGATGTCGGTCTCGTGCAACACCGCCCGTACGTACGCGACATGCCCGCGCTCGGCGGCGGGGATGAGCGAGACGCCGCCGAAACGGTTGGTGAGCGCGAGGTCGGGGCCCGCCGGAAGCAGCGTGCGCATCATCGCGACGCTGCCGGTGACGCCGGTGACCAGCCACGGCGAGTCGTGGCAGTCGTCCCGGGCGTTCACGTCGGCGCCCGAGGAGACCAGGACCCCGGCCACGGCCACGTGGTCGGCGCGCGCCGCGAGCAGGAGGGGCGTACGGCGGTCGTCGTCGCGGCACTCGACGTCCGCGCCGGCGGCGAGGGCCGCGCGCGCCTCCGCGACGTCCCCGCGTCGGGCCGCCGCCAGCAGAAGCCGGTCGTTCGTGTGCATGGACGTTCTCCTTCTGGCCGCCGAGGGGGACTGCGCGGAAGGCGGGACGGGTCCGCCTGCCGTACTCCATCCTGGGCCCGCCGCGGACCCGCCCCGGTCGGCCCGGCGGCCGGGAACGGAGCACCGACCGGCCGACGCCCGGGTCGTCCGATCGGACGACCCCACGTCGGCCCGGCCCGCTGTACGGGCCCGCCCGGCGGCGCCCGCGGCCACGGCGGTGGAGCGGACGCGCCGAAGGGGTCCGGACACCGGGCGGTCCGCGCCGGCCGGCAGAGTCGCGCACGGGTGTGGCCCGGCCGCCCGGAAGCGGCGCACGGTGCGGCCGAGCCGCCCGCGCGCCACCGGAAAACCACTGTCGGCAAGGCTCCGCCGCAGGTGACAATGAGTCACCACGAACCAGGAGGAACCCATGAGCCAGGGCACCCTGACTCTCCACGAGCTGCTGCCGTCGCAGGATCTCGCGGCCGCGCTCGACGCCGGGCACGTCACGCGGAAGTCGCACCCCGAACTGCCGCTGTCGATCTACACCTACACACGGGCCTGCCAGTACGAGCAGATCTGGAACCAGGTCACCACGCGCTGCCGCGGCCTCGTCGCCGACGACGCCACCGGTGAGATCGTCGCCCTGCCGCTGCCGAAGTTCTTCAACCTCGGCGAGCACGAGACCGGCCGGCCGTACGCGCCCGCGCTGCCCGACGAGCCGTTCGAGATCTACGACAAGGTGGACGGCAGTCTCGCGGTGGTCTTCCACTACGCGGGCCGCTGGCGAGTGGCGTCCAAGGGTTCCTTCATCAGCGCCCAGGCGACCTGGGCACAGCGCCGCCTCGACCGGGCCGACACCGGGGCGCTGACCCCGGGGGTGACCTACCTCGCCGAGATCATCTACCCGCAGAATCGTATCGTCGTGGACTACGGCGACCGCCGGGACCTGGTGCTGCTCGCCGCGATCGGCGCGGACGGCACGGAGGTCCCGCTCGCCGAGGCCGCGTCCCACTGGCAGGGCATCGGCTCGGTCGTCACCGTCTGGCCGGCCATGACGATCGGCGAACTGGTCGGGCTGACCGAGTCGAACACGCTGCCCGGCGGCGCGACGGCCACCGGCACCGACGCCGAGGGCTTCGTGCTGCGCTTCGCGTCCGGCGTACGGGCCAAGGCCAAGCTGTCCGAGTACGTCAGGCTCCACAAGGTCCTGACCGGAGTCACCGAACGCGACATCTGGCGCAGCCACGGCATCCAGCGGTTCGCCGGCATGTCCGCGAAGCGGCTGGCCCAGGGACTGGGCTGCTCCCTCGCCGAACTCGGCGGGATCCGGGCCGGCGGCGGCCGGCCGCTGGACGCCCTCCTGGAGCAGGTGCCGGACGAGTTCGACACCTGGGTGCGCGGGGTGATCGCCCGCCTGGAGGACGAGGCGGCGACCCGCGAGCGCGCCATCGAGGACGCGTACGCGAGCCTCGCCCACCTCGCGGACGACCGCGGCGCGTTCGCGAGGGCCGTCAAGGCCCTGCCCGCCGCCGACGTCATCCGGTCGGCCATGTTCCAGCGACTCGACGGACGTCCGGTCGACCTGCTCGTCTGGCGCGCCGTCAGGCCGCGCACGGCCGACCCCTACACCACAGACCAGGAGAACTGACCCCGTGCCCCTAGTACACGTCATGACCGGGCTCCCCGCCTCGGGGAAGACCACCGCCGCCCGGCGACTGCAGGCCGAGTCCGAGGGCCGGATGCGCCGCGTCAACCTCGACGACCTGCGCACGATGCTCGACGTCCCCGCCCCCGAACGCGGCCGGTCGCACGCCCACGAGCAGACGGTCCTCGACATCCAGGACGCGGCGGTCCGGTCGGCCGTCGAAGGCGGCTTCGACGTCGTCGTCGACAACACCCACCTGACGCCGCACATCCCGCGGCGGCTCAAGGCCGCGGTCACCGGCCTCGAGACCGGCTTCGTCGTGCACGACTTCACCGACGTCCCGGTGGACGAGTGCGTACGCCGCGACGCGGCCCGCGAGCGCCCTGTCGGCGAGGAGATCATCCGCCTGCTCGCCGACAAACACGCCAAGGCCACCCGCGGCGGCTGGCGGCTGACCGCCGAATGGCTCGGCGCCCGCCCGGGCGTCCGCCCGTACGCCCCCGACCCGGCGCTGCCGTCCGCCGTCATGTGCGACATCGACGGCACGCTCGCCCTGCGCGGCGACCGGGGCCCGTACGACTTCACGCGCTGCGACCTCGACCTGCTCAACGGCTCGGTCCGCGACGCCCTGCGGGCCTTCCGCCACGCCGAGAACGACACGATCGTGCTGCTGTCCGGCCGCAGCGAGGACCACCGCACACTCACCGAGGCGTGGCTGGCGCACCATCAGGTCCCGTACGACGAGCTGTGGATGCGGGCGTCGGACGACGGCCGCAGCGACGACATCGTGAAGGCGGAACTCTTCGACGCCCATGTGCGCGACCGGTACTCCGTCCGCGTCTCCCTCGACGACCGCGACCGTGTGGTGGCGATCTGGCGGCGCATGGGCCTGCCGACCTGGCAGGTCAACTACGGCAACTTCTGACCGGACCGCCCCGCCCGGGCCCTCGTGAACCGGGCGGCGAAGGGCCACCTCGGCCGGCGCGCACGGCGGCCGAGGCCCGGGCCGGTGCCCCGCCGTGGCCCCGGGGCGCCGTCGTGCCCCGGGAGGCCGGGGGACAGGAGGGGCGCCCTGCGCCGTGCCTGCGCCTGGATCTCGTGGTGCGACTCGTGGGCCGTCACCCGGAACGCCTCGTCGTACGCGGCCATGGCCGCGGTCAGGGCGGCCCCCGCCGTCCCACGACGTCTGACATGGCGGGCCAGCAGGCCGAAGCAGCCCATGACCAGGGCCACGCACACGGCGACGACGAGGAGCGGCACGAGGTCACGCATGGGGACGACCCTACGCCCGGCACCGCGGGCACGGTCGGCGCGGTGGCGACACAGGTCGCAGGACGCCCGGCGGACCCGGCCCCGCCGCCGGGACACCGCTCATCCCAGGTGGGGAGCGCGACCCGGCGCGAGGACTTCGGCGAGCCGGCCCATGACGAGCTCGGCGGTGTTGCCGCCGGGCGTCCGCCGGCCCCCCGTCGTCGCCACCGCGATCGCCAGACGGTCGGTGGGCAGATACGCCTGGACGGCGCTGTAGCCCGAGAACGAGGGGTTCTGCACCACCCAGCCGTCGACGACGAGCACCCCCGTGCCGTAGTGCGTGGCCTCGGTGTTCTTCAGGCAGACCGAGGCAGGACACGTCGAGGTGGGGCCGCCGAGGCCCACCGTGCCGGGATCGAGCAGTGCGGCGCGGCTCCGGGCAGAGAGGAGCGCGCCGGAGCCGACGCCCGCGGCGGACCGGGCCAGGTCGCAGATGTCGGTGGTCAGGACCGCGCCCGGAGCGGTCGTCCACGAGGGGTTCCAGTACGTGGAGTCCTCGTACGAATCGTCCTGCGTGGTGAAGGCGTGCAGGACGGGCGAGGGGATCTCGGGCGTCGCCGCGGCGCGGGTCTCGTGCATGCCGAGCGGGTCCAGGACGCGCTGCCGCAGCAGGACGTCCAGTCGCGTCCCCGTGATCCTCTCCAGTGCGGAGCCGAGGATGACGGAGTTGGCGCGTGACCGGCTCCAGTTGGCGCCCGGCGCGTACAGCAGCGGCTTGCCCGTCGCGCGTGCCACGAGCTCCTCGGACGTCCACTGCCGGAAGGGGTTGTCCTCCTGTGCCGTGAGGAACGCCGGGTCGGTGGAGTAGTCGACGAGCCCGGACGTCGACGCGGCCAGCATGCGCAGCGTGATCCGGTGCGCGTACGGAAGGTCGGGGAGCCATCGCGAGACGGGGTCGTCGAGGTGTACGCGGCCCTCGTCGACCAGCCGGAGGAGGGCCGTTCCCATGACGGCGTCGGCGACCGAACCGGCCCGGAAGTGCTGGGCGGGCACGGCCGGTACTCCGGCCATCGACTCACCCAGCCCGGCGGTCACGAGCTCCTTGCCGTCCACGGTCACGCGCAGGAGCACGGCCGCCAGGTCCAGCTGCTTCCTGGCCTGCTCGGCGATCCGGACCACGTCCGCGGCCTGCCCGCCGTAGGGGAGAGGGGAGTTGACGCACGGAGCCGGTACGGCGGGGGCCGCCGCGCCCGCCCGAGTCGCGGCAGCCGCCGCGCCCGCCTCGTGCACGCCCGGGCGCACCGCCGCCGTGGCCGGGGCCGCGGCCCGGACACCGGGGGCGGCGCCCGCTGCGAGACCGGTGGCGAGAAGGGCGCCGGTGCACAACAGCGCCGCGATGCGTGAACGTCCCATGCCCGCAGTATCGGCAGGTCAGGGCCCGTGAACGGGGCAGCCCGTGCCGAGCCGCGCGGGATGTCACCCGTCAGGTCGCTTCCGGGCGGGGCCCCCTTCCGAGGTCCCGCACGGCCTCGTCGCGCGAGCCCGAAGCCTCCGCCCTGCGCACCGCCCGGCGGCGCCGTCTACCCTGGGTGTATGGGCACTGACCTGGTCAGACTGTTCCTCAGCGGAGACGTCATGCTCGGCCGGGGAATCGACCAGATCCTCCCCCATCCCGGCGATCCCGCCCTCGCCGAAGGGTATGTGAGCGACGCGCGGACCTACGTGTCCCTGGCGGAGACCGTCAACGGCCCGGTCCCGCGACCCGTCGGTCCCGGGTATCCCTGGGGCGAGGCACTGGACGCCCTGGACCACGCGGCGCCCGACGCCCGGATCGTCAATCTGGAGACCGCCGTGACCGGCGACGGGGCCCCCGTTCCCGGCAAAGCCGTCCACTACCGGATGCACCCCGCGAACCTGCCCGCCCTCGCCGCCGTCCGGCCCGACGTCTGCGTACTGGCGAACAACCACGTCCTGGACTACGGGCACGGCGGTCTCCACGACACCCTGGACTCGCTGAGCGCCCTGGGCCTGCGCACCGCCGGGGCGGGCCGCGACGCCGACGAGGCACGCCGCCCCGCCGTCGTCCCCCTGCCCGCGGGCGGCCGGGTGCTCGTCCTCGCCCTCGGCCTGTCCTCCAGCGGCGTGCCGCGCGACTGGGCGGCCACCGCGCGCCGCGGCGGGGTCGACTTCGCCGCCCGGGCGGACGACCGCACCGCCGCCCGGCTCGCGGCCCGGGTACGAGGCGAGAAAGGGCCCGGCGACATCGCCGTGGTCTCCCTCCACTGGGGCTCGAACTGGGGCTACGCCCTCCCCGCCACCCACATCGCCTTCGCCCACGCCCTGATCGACGGGGGCGCCGACATCGTGCACGGACACTCCTCCCACCACCCCCGCCCCCTGGAGGTCTACCGCGGCAAACTCGTCCTGCACGGCTGCGGCGACCTCATCAACGACTACGAGGGCATCTCCGGCTACGAGGAGTACCGCGACGACCTGCGGCTGCTCCCCGTCGCCTCGGTGACCCGCGACGACGGCCGGCTCCGGGAGGTGCGCCTCATCCCCATGCGGGCCCGGCGCCTGCGGCTGGAACACGCCTCCGGCCCGGACGCGCGCCTGCTCCACGACGTACTGGCCCGGATCAGCCGGCCCCACGGCACCCGGATCACCCTGACCCGGGACGGAACACTGACCGCCCGCCCCGCCCAGGGCGCCCCCTAGAGGCGTCCACGCCCCGAGCGGTGCAGGGAGACGAGCAGATCATGTACTTCACCGATCGCATCGACGCCGGCGGGCAACTGGCGGCCCGCCTGGACCATCTCAAGGGCCGCGACGTCGTGGTCCTCGGGCTTCCGCGGGGCGGCGTGCCGGTGGCCGCGCAGGTCGCCGACGCCCTCGCCGCGCCCCTCGACATCTGCCTCGTCCGCAAACTGGGCGTCCCCTACCAGCCGGAACTCGCCATGGGCGCGATCGGCGAGGGCGGGGTACGCGTCCTGAACGACGGTGTCGTGAGCGAGACCGGCGTCTCCGGCCGTGACCTGGCAGCCGTCGAGGAGCGCGAGCGCGTCGTGCTCGAAGAACGTGCCCGGCGCTACCGCGGGCAGCGCGAACCCACCTCGCTGCGCGGCCGGACGGTGCTCGTGGTGGACGACGGCCTGGCGACCGGTGCCACCGCGCTGGCCGCCTGCCTCGTCGTCCGCGCACGTGGCGCCGCACACGTCGTCCTCGCGGTGCCCGTCGCGCCTCACGGATGGCCGGAGCGGGTCGGCGACGCGGCGGACGAGACGGTGTGCGTGCACGAGCCGGACTTCTTCTACGCGATCGGCCAGTTCTACACGGACTTCTCCCAGACGTCCGACGAGGAGGTCCTCGACGCGCTGGAGCGCCACCGCGCCGCCCCCGCACCGGCGGCGGACGTCCGGGCCTCGTCGGACGCACCGGCCACCTCGGACGGCCCGGCCCCGTCGGACGGCCCGGCCCCGTCGGACGGCCCGGGGCTGGAGCCCGGTGCGTACGACGTGCTCGTCACGGCCGGCGACGTGCGACTCGACGGCCGGCTGTCCGTGCCGCAGGGCGCCATCGGGATCGTCCTCTTCGCGCACGGCAGCGGCAGCAGCCGGCACAGCCCGCGCAACCGTTCCGTGGCCGAGGCCCTGCATCGCGCCGGTCTGGGCACGCTGCTCTTCGACCTGCTCACCGACGACGAGGCGGCGGACCGCGCCAACGTCTTCGACACCCCGCTCCTCGCCGGCCGCCTGACCGCGGCCACCCGATGGCTTCTCGCCCGCCCGGGCGGCGAGCGCCTCACGGTCGGTTACTTCGGCGCCAGCACCGGCGCGGCCGCCGCGCTGTGGGCCGCGGCGGAGCCCTCCCCCGACATCGCCGCCGTCGTCTCACGCGGCGGCCGGCCGGACCTGGCGGGCCCCCGGCTGGATCGCGTACGGGCTCCGACCCTCCTCATCGTGGGCGGCCACGACACGACCGTGGTCGAGCTGAACGAAGCGGCCCTGCGGCGGCTGCGCTGCAAGAACCGCCTCGTCGTCGTCCCCGGCGCCGGCCATCTCTTCGAGGAACCCGGCACGCTGGAACAGGTCGGCACCCTCGCGGCGGACTGGTTCCGCGACCACTTCGGAGCGCCCGCCGACGGCTCCTGACCCTCCGTAGGTTCGGGGACGCCGCGAACGGATCACGCCACTGCGTACGGACGCCCGCCACGGTCCGCCCGCCTCCGTCCGCCCGGGAGCCGGGCGCCGGGCGCCGCGAGGACCCGAACCACCGCCGGCCGCTGCCCTGGACGGGTGAGTGTGCCGCTCCGGAAGCGGGGGAAGGCGCGGATCGGGTACGGATCCCTGCGTTGCCCGCCTCTCTCGTGCTCTCGTGTCGGAGGATGCTGCCCCATGCCCGTCCGCAAAGCCGCGGCCTACGCGCTCGCCAGCAGCGTGTGTGTGCTCGCGCTGCTTCCCGGCTGCACGCGGGAGCCCCCCGCACCCGCCGGCCGCTCCGACGCCGCGAACCCGGCGGCCCCCGCGCCCGGACCGCCGGCCGACCCCACCCCCGTCGACCGCATCCCCGGGGTGGGCCCGCGGACCAAGGAGGCCATCCCGGACGGCACCGGCCAGGCGCTGGTGGTGACGGGCCGCACGCTCGACACGAACACGTCCACGGCGGTGCTGTACGAACGCGACGCGACGAACCGCTGGCGCCCGAAGGCCGGGCCGTGGCCCGCGCACAACGCGCTCAGGGGCTGGACGAACGACCATTCCGCGGGCGATCTGCGTTCCCCGATCGGGGTGTTCCGGATCGGCGACGCCGGTGGTCGGCTGCCCGACCCCGGCGCACGGTTGCCCTACGACCACGACGAGGCGTTCAGCGTGCAGGGCACCGGCTTCGCCGGCGAACCGCTGGAGGGCTCCTTCGACTACGTCGTCGCCATCGACTACAACCGGGTCCCCGGCACGACCCCGTTGAACAAGGAACGCCCCCTCGGCGCGGAGAAGGGCGGCGGCGTCTGGATCCACGTCGACCACGGCGGCCCCACCCAGGCCTGTATCTCGCTCGCCCGCGAGGTGATGCCCTCGTTGCTCCGCGCCCTGGACCCGGCCAGGGAACCCGTCATCGTCATGGGCCCCCGGGACGAGCTCGCCCGGTGACGGCGCGCCGGTCGCCCGGGCCGGGCGACCGGACGGCCGGTTCTCGTGGATCAGGCGTGCGCCTCCGCCCGCGCGGAGGTGCACGCCTGTGCGCGGGCGACAGCGGTCCGCCCGGCCCGACCCGGTCGTCCTGCGGAGCCGCCCGGCCGGGCGTCAGGCGCGGCGCCGCGCGGGAAGGGCCGCCGCGACCAGCGAGACGAGGAGGGCGGCCACGCAGAGCGCGGCGACTCCCAGGGCGGCCAGGTGGAAGACGGTCAGCCAGGTCGCGGGCTTGCCGTAGGCACGCTCGCCGAGAGCCTTCGCCTCACCCGTGAACGAGAGGGAGCCGTCGGTCCCGCGCCGGACGTCCTCGGAGGAGGCGAACAGCGTTCCGGTGTGCGCCTGTCCGTCGGCGGTCCAGCGGGTGCCCTCGCACTTGGCGCTGCCGTCGTCGCCGATGGTCTCGATGCGGCAGGAGCCGGGCAGGTCCACGGTGACGGCGGTGCCGAGCGCGTAGGCGGCGCCCCAGCCGACCGGTTTCTGCGAGGCGCTCCCGACGAAGCAGAACAGCCCGACGGCTATGGCTCCCAGCACCAGACACGCGCTCGCACGCTGCTTGAGCTTCTCCCCACGTCCTTGCATGAAAGCCCCCACTTAGTTGTGTGCACGTCAATATCCGGGCTGCGGCAGGCCGTTGATGGCCGGTTCTCGCCCCCGGTGTGTCGCGCGTTTGTACCGCACCCGCAGGTCGCCCGACAAGGATCCGTGGAGCCTGAACGGGCCCACCGCCGGCGACCCCTGGGCGCGGTCGTCCCGACCAGGCGCGACGAAGATCAAATCGTTTGCCGCGCCCACAGCCCCGTGGGAGCCTGTCACGCCGCGGACACGCCGCCGGCACGACGAGGGAGGTCTGCCGTGACCGGGCGGTTCGCCGAGGAGATCGTGACCACGCACCGGGGCGGGATCCGTGGGACGGTCGTCGACGGGATCCACGTCGCCCTCGGCATCCCCTACGCCCGACCGCCCTTCGGATCCCGGCGCCTGCGCGAGCCCGCGCCCGTACCGCCCTGGAGCGGGGTGCGCGACTGCACCCGGTTCGGGCCCGTCGTTCCGCAGTCGGCCGAACTTCCCGGCGCTCCGGCCTGGGACCCACGACGGGAGGACGTCCTCAGCCTCAACGTCTGGTCCCCCGTGGGCGAGCCGGGACGCGGACTGCCGGTGCTCTTCTGGATCCACGGCGGTGCCTACACCTTCGGCTCCTCCGCCCAGCCCGACTACGACGGCACGGCACTGGCCCGGACCGGCCTGGTGGTCGTGACCTGCAACTACCGTGTGGGGTTCGAGGGGTTCGGCCATGTGCCCGGCCTCCCCGACAACCGCGGTCTGCTTGACCAGATCGCCGCCCTGCGCTGGGTGCGGGAGAACATCCGTGCCTTCGGCGGCGACCCCGGCAACGTGACGGTGGCGGGGCAGTCCGCCGGCGGCGGCTCCATCGCCTGCCTGATGGCCGGCCCCCGCGCCGGCGGACTCTTCCGCCGCGCCCTCGTGCACAGCGTTCCCGACGCCTACTTCCCCCGGGAGTTCGCCGCCGCCCTCTCCCGCGAGGTCGCAGAGGCCGCCGGACTCCCGGCGACGGCGGACGCCCTGAGCGCCGCCGACCCGCAGCGCCTCGTCGAGGCGTCCGACCAGGTGGCGCGGCGGTACGCCGACGACCCCCTCGCCGGCCCCCTGCACTACGACACCGTCCTCTACGGCCCCGTCCTCGACGGCGACCTGCTGACCACCGAACCCGTGGAAGCCCTCGCCGCCGGCGCCGCCACGGCGGTGGACCTCCTGGTGTGCCACACCACCGAGGAGTACTGGCTGATGCACGAGGTCGGCAGCATGCCGCCGGTCACCACCGAGGACGGTCTCGTCCGCTACCTCGCGGACCAGCGGCTGCCCCCTCGGCTCGCCGCCGACTACCGCTCGCTCATGCCCCACGCCTCCGTGCGGGACGTCTTCCTCGCGATCGCCGGCGACGCCGTCTTCGCCACCCACAGCGTCTCCCTCGCGGAGGCCCACGCCCGCGCCGGCGGACGCGCCCGGCTCGCCCGCTTCGACCGCCGCCGCACCCGTCCCGACGGCAGCGCCGTACGCGCCTGGCACGCTGCGGACGTGCCCTTCGCCTTCGGCACCCTCGACGCCGAGGGCATCGACTTCCTCACCGGCGGTCCCGCCGACGCGGACGACCGCGCTCTCTCGCGGCGCATGGTCCGCGCCTGGGCCGACTTCGCGACGCGCGGCGACCCGGGCTGGGCCCCGCTCGGCGCGAACCGCACCCCGGCGGACGTCCACGTCTGGAGCGTTCCGCACGACCGCGCCGAGGGCGAACTCCCGGCCCACGCCCGGTGGCGGAACCTCCGGGCCGACGCCATGCACCTGTCGTGACGGCGGCCGGGGGGACCGGCACCCGGGGCGACGCGCCGCCGCGACCCCGTCGGCCGCCCCGCCACCCGGTCACGCGATGATGGGGGACGGGCACACCCGACGTGCGGTGTCGAACCGCCGTCCCGTCGCCCCGGCACGAGTCACCACGCGGTACGCCGACGCGCCGCCCCGGCGCGCGGCAGGAGAGGGAGAGACCCTGATGGACGTCCGGCACTTCGAGCGCATCCACGCGTTCATCGAGGCACGCCTCCGCCCGCTCTTCGACGCCGAGACGGGCAGCGAGCACGGCTTCGGCATGGACGACACCTCCCGCGCGCTGCGCGCGCTCCTCGGCACCGTCAAGGCCGCGGCGGCGGTCAAGGGCCTCGCCGAGCAGCGGGGGACAGCCGAACCCACCCTGCGTCACATCATCGACCAGGCCCTGGAGCACAACTGGGACGTCCTGCGCGGCGTCGCGCGCAACTGGGAGGACCACCCGGACTTCGTCAGGGACTTCAAGCGGCACGCCTGGGAACTCGAGGCGCCCGCGGACTCCCCGGCTCCCGAGGCCCCCGCCACCGTCTGAGTCCCGCCGCCCTCGCCCCGCCTCGGCCGGCAGACCCGGGCCGCCGGCGGGGCGGGTGCCGTCCCGGCCTCACCCGGCGGGGTCCTCGACGCCGCCCGCGCCGCGCCTGCCCCGACCCGCCGTCCCGGCCCCCCTCGCGGCAGAATGGCGATCATGCTCCTGTCCTTCCTGCCCGTCCTCGAGCGCATCGCCGAGGAGATCGAGGATCTCGCCGGGCGCGGCCGCCCCGCCGACTACATCCCGGCGCTCGCCGCCGCCGACACCCGCCGCTTCGGGATGGCCGTCGCCGAACTCGACGGGACCGTGTACGGGGTGGGGGACTGGCAGGAGCCGTTCTCCACCCAGTCCGTCACGAAGGTCTACACGCTCGCCCTCGCCCTCGCCCGCGAGGGCGACATCCTCTGGGAGCACGTCGGCCGCGAGCCGTCGGGCAACCCCTTCAACTCGCTGGTCCAGCTGGAGTACGAGAACGGCATCCCCCGCAACCCGTTCATCAACGCGGGCGCCCTGGCCGTCACCGACCAGCTCCACCAGCTCACCGGGGACGCCTCGGGCACGCTGCTCGACTTCCTCCGGGAGGAGAGCGGCAACCCGGACCTCGACTTCGACCGCGACGTCGCCGCCTCCGAGACCGACCGGGGTGACCGCAACGCCGCGCTCGCCCACTTCATGGCCTCCTACGGCAACATCGCGAACCCCGTGCCGACGCTGCTGCGGCAGTACTTCCGCCAGTGCTCGATCGCGGCCTCGTGCGCGGACCTCGCCCTCGCCACCGGCTTCCTCGCCCGCCACGGCATCCGGGCCGACGGCTCACGCCTGCTGACCCGCAGTCAGGCCAAGCAGGTCAACGCCGTGATGCTCACCTGCGGCACGTACGACGCGGCGGGGGACTTCGCCTACCGGGTGGGCCTGCCCGGCAAGAGCGGGGTCGGCGGCGGCATCATCGCCGTCGTCCCCGGGCGCTGCACCGTGTGCGTCTGGAGCCCGGGACTCGACGAACGGGGCAACTCGGTGGCGGGCGTCGCGGCCCTCGACCGCTTCACCACGATCACGGGCCTGTCCGTCTTCTGATCCACGGACCGGATCCGGCCGGCGGCGGACGGCGCGCGGCCCAGGACCCGCGGGGGCGCCGTCCGCACGACGGTCTCAGCCCTGCGCGGGCCGCAGCACGAGGAACGGCCCGCGCGGCTCGTCGCCGTCGGGGGACCGCCACCCGGCCGTGACATGGCCGAGGACCTCGCCGCCCGGCTCGCCGCCGGGCCGGAGCACCCGACGCACCTCGACCGTGACGTCGGGTGTGCCCGCCACGTGCAGGAAGGTCGCGTCCCCGCCCTGGGTGACCGAGCACGCCACGCCCCCCGCGTCCCCCCTGGGGCCGAACAGGACGCCGGACCCGGCCGGAGTGAGAGCGGGTACCACCGAGCGGTCGTGCACTCCGGTGTCGTTCTGTGCCTGAGGCTCGGCGCGGCCCTGGAGCAGGGCGAGCAACTGCGCGACGACCACCGGGTCGTGGGTGCCGTCGTAGATCCAGCGGGTGCCCAGCACCCCGTGCTCGGACGTACCCACCAGGGCGTGGTCCGCCCCGTCGAGCGGCGTTCCGCGGTAGCCGAGGGGCACGAGGTACGCGACGGGCCGATCGGCGGAGAGGTCCCCGACGACCATGAACTCGATCCCCACCTCGCCGTCCGGGTCGTCGAGCCGGAACCCGCCGGCCTTGACCGGCTCCGGCGGCTTCCCGTTGCCGGCGTACCAGGGCTGGGAGGGCAGCCAGGAGGCGAGGAGCTCCAGCTTGCCGGGACTCATGGTGGTGTGGTGAATGACGGCCATGCCTGCTGAACCTCCCGGCCGCCCGCGAGGTTCCCGAGAGACGCACAAGATCCGTCCACTGCCGTGGACGGACTCGATGGCACAGCTCTCAGGCGAGCGGGACCGCCCGCGACGGCACGTCGTGCCGCTGCTGTCCGCCGCTGGCCACCATGCGCACGTTGCCGGCCTCGTCGATCTCGGCCTGGATGATGCCGGTCTCGTCGGCGTAGACCGGGTGTCCGCCGGCTCCCTTGCGGTCGGTGCGGGAGACCACGATGGAGTCGCCCGAGACCGGGAAGGTCAGCTCGTAGCGTTCGATACGTCCCATACACCCTTTATACCGATGGACGGATGGCGCCGCGGGCCGAGCCCGAGGACCGGCGCACCCGAGCAGGGGATCCCAGGAGCCAAGCGCCGACGGCCGGCCACAGCGGGCCCCGCACGCCGCCTGGCACCCCCGGAGAACAAGCACCCGGCGCCCCGAGGACGCCGGGTGATCCCGGTACTGCGTGCCGCGCGCGACCCGAAGACCGCGGACGGGGGTGACTCCCGTGTCAGCGGGCGTCCCGCTTCGCCTGCTTCTCGGCGTTCTTCTCCTTGATCCGCACGGTCTCCTTGCGGACCTCGGCCTGGGTGGCACGCTCCTTCTGGAGCCACTCCGGGTTCTCGGTCTTGAGCGCGTCGATCTGCTCGGTGGTGAGGGGGTCCGTGACCCCGCCCCGCGCGAGGCCGGCGATCGAGATGCCGAGCTTCGCCGCCACCACCGGGCGGGGGTGCGGGCCGGTGCGTCGCAGTTCCACCAGCCACTCGGGCGGGTTCGCCTGGAGCTCGTTCAACTCGGTGCGCGAAACGACACCCTCCTGGAATGCGGCGGGGGTGGCTTCGAGGTACACACCCAGCTTCTTCGCCGCGGTCGCGGGCTTCATCGTCTGGGCGGTCTGGTGCGACGTCATGCCGTCAAGGGTATCGAGCATGTGCGCTACCTCTGACCACGGCCAGTAAGCTGGCCGAGTGACCAGCTCCGTAGAAACCCCGTCGTTCCGGCTCGCCTACGTCCCCGGAGTGACGCCCACGAAATGGGTGCGGATCTGGAACGAGCGACTGCCCGAGGTCCCTCTGACCCTCGTCGGCGTCCCCGCCGCCGAAGCGCCCGACATGCTCCGCGCCCGCGACGCGGACGCCGGATTCGTGCGGCTGCCGATCGACCGGACCGACCTCAGCGCCATCCCGCTCTACACCGAGACCACCGTCGTCGTGATCCCCAAGGACCACGCCGTGGCCGCGGTCGAGGAGATCTCCGCCGCGGACCTCGCCGAGGAGATCGTGCTGCACCCCCTCGACGACACCCTCGACTGGGAACGGCTGCCGGGACGGCCGGCCCTCGAGCGCCCCGCCACGACGGCCGACGCGATCGAGCTCGTGGCCGCCGGCATCGGCGTCCTCGTCGTCCCCCAGTCGCTGGCCCGCCTCCACCACCGCAAGGACCTGACCTACCGGCCGGTCCTGGACGCCCCCGAGTCACGCGTCGCCCTGTCGTGGCCGGAGGAGGAGACCACGGACCTGGTGGAGGAGTTCATCGGGATCGTCCGCGGCCGCACGGTCAACAGCACCCGAGGCCGCCGGCAGAACCCGGCGGAGCCCGCGCGCAAGGGCTCCGAGGCGGGCGGCGCCGCCCGCAAGCCAGGGTCCGGCAAGACCGGCGGGAAGACCACCGGCAAGACGGGCGGACGGCCCGGCGGCGGGAAGCCGACTCCCGGCCGCGCCTCGCGCGGCGGCTCCGGCAGTTCGGGCGGAGCCAAGCGCGGCAAGCCCCGCCGACGCGGCTGACCCCCCGAAGCAGCGTTCTCCCGCACCCCACCCATCGTCCGGAGGGCCACCCGGACCGTCCACGCGACGGCGGTACGGTGGTCGGAAGATCCTTTCCGAAGGGGGAGTGGCGTGACCATGCGACTGTTCGAGGACCTCGACCGGACGGAGTCCGTACGATGACCACCGCCGAGGAGTCGCACGTCCTCCTGCGCACCAAGGGCCGGGCCGGATTCATCACCCTGAACCGGCCGAGAGCCATCAACGCCCTCACCCACGCCATGGTGCTCCGGATCGACGAGGCGCTCACCGCCTGGGAGCACGACCCGGCCGTCGAGACGATCGTCATCGAGGGCGCAGGGGAAAGAGGACTGTGCGCCGGCGGCGACATCCGCGCCATCCACGACGACGCCCGCGCCGGCGGCTCCGCCTCCGTCGACTTCTGGCGCGACGAATACCGCCTCAACGCCCGCATCGCCCGCTTCGCCAAGCCGTACGTGGCGTTCATGGACGGCATCGTGATGGGCGGCGGCGTCGGGGTCTCGGCCCACGGCTCCGTCCGCGTCGTCACCGAACGCTCCCGCGTCGCCATGCCGGAGACGGGCATCGGCTTCGTCCCCGACGTCGGCGGTACGTACCTGCTGAGCCGCACCCCGGGGGAGCTCGGCACCCACCTCGCCCTCACCGGCGCACCCGTCGGCGCGGCCGACGCGCTGCTCACCGGCCTCGCGGACCACTACGTCCCCTCGGAGCACCTGCCCGGCCTGGCGGACGAACTGACCCGGTCTCCCGCGCACGAGGCACTGCCCCGGTTCGCCCAGCCCGCGCCGGCCGGAGAGCTGGCCGCCCAGCGCGACTGGATCGACGCCTGCTACTCCGCGGACACGGTGGAATCGGTTGTCGACCGCCTGACGGACTGCGGCGTGACCGAGGCGAAGGAAGCAGCGACCACGCTGCTCGCCAGGTCGCCCGTCGCCCTCAAGGCCACCCTGGCCGCCCTGCGCCGTGCCCGGTCCCTGGACTCGCTGGAAGACGTCCTCGACATGGAGTTCCGTCTCTCCTGCACGGCGCTCCGTTCCCACGACCTGCTCGAGGGCATCCGGGCCCAGGTCGTCGACAAGGACCGCAACCCCCGGTGGAGCCCGCCCACGCTCGCGGCGGTGACGGAAGCCGAAGTCGCCCACTACTTCGGCGACTGACCGGACGAGTCGCGGAGCCACCGGCTCCGCGACTTGACCCGCGCCGCCCGAGTCCGTAAGGTCCTCCGAGTTGCCACGGAACCGTACGGCTCCACGGCCGCAACTCCCGCCGCTCACGCGGCAACCCCAACACCAGCACGATCTCCCTCCGGGATGTATTTCGGCCTGCCCGAATTCATTTCCGGTTTTGGGATTCGGCGGCCCGATGCGGGAAGCGCCGAAATGATCCGCTAGAGTTCGGGACGTCGGAACGGCCCAACAGCCGCAATGACAAAACCCGCTGACTGGGAATCAGGCCGGAAACAGTCTGATAGAGTCGGAACCGCCGGAAGGGCCCGGAGCGAAAGCGCCAGGCACGGAAGCACCGGGAAAATCGGATCGGAAAGTCTGATAGACTCGAAAACGCAAGACCGAAGGGAAAAGCCCGGAGGAAAGCCCGAGAGGGTGAGTACGAAGGAAGCGTCCGTTCCTTGAGAACTCAACAGCGTGCCAAAA